>NZ_JAUNDY010000012.1 GCF_030525845.1 Moraxella sp. | reverse complement strand
TGGTGTTGACACATCAGGGGAGGGTGTATCGGAGGGAGGGGGTTGTTAGGGGGGGATATGGCTCAAATCTAGGTTTGAGCCATATTTGTTGACTCTTACTTGGTGGCTGCCTCAGGCTTTTGTTTTTCAAGCTCTTGGGCGATTTGTGCTTCTAGAAGTGCGATAGCTTCTTCTTTGGCTGCGGTTAATTCTGTCATCATAGCAAGTTGTTCCTGAATCAGTTTTTCCTGCTCAGCAATTTGATTATTTGTATCAGTTAGACGGTCAATTTCCTCTTTGATAAGTGCGGGGTCATCAGGTATGCCAGCGTTTAAAATTTCATCAGGATTTGCCAAAGGTTTGATGTCTGGCAAGATGTCGCCATCGCTTTGTGTGGAGGTGCTTGCATTATCTGAGCTTACCCCTGCCTCTGGCGTAGTATCTTGTGTGGCAGGTGGTGTTGCCTGGGGCGCGGATTTTGGCTGTGTGGGAGCTGATGTTGTATTGTTATTTTGAGGTGGTGGTGTAGGCTGAGTATCATCACTGCTCATTGCCATATAAAGTGCCATACCAATTAAGGCTAATGCAATAATGCCACCTAAGATGAGTTTGTTTAGTTGTTTTGAGTCGCTAAGAACGCCAGCGATGTCAGCCTTGCGGCCAGGCTTTGATGTGGCAGTTTTTGAGGTTTTTTCTTTTTTGTCAAATAGCTCGTTTAGAGATTTTTTCTTTTTTGGGGTGGGTTTGGTGTCAGTTGCCGCTGCCGCTCCAATGCCGGCTACACCTGCCATTAAAACCTCTTCTGAAACGCCATCGGAATTTGGAGTTGGTTCATCCGCTTGATTAAGATCATCTAGTTGATGAAAAAAATCATCGTCAGATATTGCTTCTGTTTGAGGGGCTGTCTGTTGCGTTGGGTTGTCGTTTGATGAAATGTCAGAAGTAGCATTTGATGTTGTTAAATCAATGGCATTGTCTAATTCTAAGTCAAGGCTGATATTTTCTGCGCTTTCTGTGGCATTATTGACTGGTTTTTCGCCAAAATCAATCTCCAAGAAATTGTCATCAAAATTAATTTCGCTGGTGTCTTTTTTCTCTGACATGGTAACCCTTAAAATAACTGTGAATTGGCAGCAATGCGTTGCTAAATAAAATAATGTTGTACTATACCAAAATTTACAAAAATTTTCAGCTTTTTGCAATAAGATTAAGACAAAAAGCGTGTTTTTTTCTTTGAATTATTTATTCGTTTTGTGATGATGTGATAAAACGCACCACGCCAACATCATCGTTCCCACGCTCGGTTTGGATATTGGGTAAATCTTCGGCGGTGGGTCGGCGTTCGGTGTGATTACATTGTACGCACTCAATATATTCGTCAGGCTCTGGGATAAAAATCTGCACTTGGACGGTGGTGTCAATTTGACCGCATTGGGTGCATTTGACCCCAGCCAGAAATTGGCGTTTTGGGCGGGTGGATTGGTATCGCATGGCTTTTTGAAAATAAAAATGGAAGTAGATTTTACTCCCATTTTGTGATTTTGTCTATTGGTATGAGTTTGTTAAAGCTTGTAGGGGGGAAAGTCGTTATTCGTCCATATGGTTTTAGGTAACTTACTTTTAAATTTTTATTTAACAAAGCCACTTTGTTTTAAGAGTGCCGCCAAATCCGCCTCACGCCCCATAAAGGCGGTAAAGCTCTCTTTGGCAGGGCGTGAACCGCCCCTTTGCAAAATCTCACTTTTAAACAGCTCGCCTGTGGCGGGGTCAAACACGCCATGCTCATCGCTCGCCATGCTTTCAAATTTGCCAAATGCGTCCGCCGACAACAGCTCCGCCCATTTGTATGAATAATAACCAGAGGCATAGCCCCCTGCAAAGATGTGGCTAAATGTGTTGGCAAAGCGGTTATTGGGTGGTGGCGTGATGACCGCAATCTCTGAGCGAACCTCGTTTTGGATATTTAAAATATCCTCATAACCATTGAGCGTTTGTCCATGCACTCGCAAATCAAACAGCCCAAACTCGATTTGGCGGAGGGTTTGTAGTCCGCTTTGGAAGTTTTTGGCACTCACAAGGGCGGTCAGCTTATCCTCTGGCAACGGCTCGCCTGTCTCGACATGACGGCTGATGAGGGCAATACCGTCCTTATCAATGGCAAAATTTTCCATAAACTGACTGGGTAGCTCCACCGCGTCCCACTCTACGCCACTAATACCAGCGACATCGCTTAGGGTGATTTTGGTCAAAAGATGGTGCAAGCCATGCCCAAACTCATGAAATAGGGTGGTAACTTCATCAAAGGTCAAAAGGCTTGGCAAATCGCCCACCGCAGGCGAAAAGTTACCCACGATAAAGCCCACAGGGAGTTGCTCCATCTGACTATCTTTGTGCTTTTCTTGAAAGCCAGAGAGCCACGCTCCGCCCCGTTTGCCCGTGCGTGCAAATAGGTCAAGATATAGCCCGCCAATCAGCTCGCCATGTTCATGCAGTTCAAAAAACTGCACTTCATCATGCCAACGAGGCACATCGCTTGTGCGTTCTTTAAATTGCACATTAAACAATTTGCCAATAATCTCAAACAAACCACCCAGCACCACAGGCAGGGGGAAATAAGGACGAAGTTCATCGCTGTTGAGATTGTATTTTTCTAGGCGGATTTTTTCAGCCAAATAGGGTGTATCCCACGGCTCAACTTTATCCAGCCCCAGCGTTTTAGCCAAAATCTGCATGTCCGCCAAATCCGCTTTGGCAAAGGGGGTGGCATGATGAGCAAGATTTTTTAAAAACTGCTCAATCTCGTTTTTGTCGTTCGCCATTTTACTTGCCAAAGACACTTGGGTATAGTCATCAAAGCCCAAAAGTTTTGCCTTTTCTTGGCGTAACTTTAAAATCTCTACCATGATGTCGCTGTTATCAAAGCCTTTGCCTGCCTCATAAGTGCATTCGCTACTTGCCCGAGTGTTGTAGGCGTGATACAGTGTCTCACGCAAGGCTCTATCATCGGCGTACTGCATGACCGCCAAATACATCGGCACATCGAGCGTGGCGACATAGTCGGTGGCAAGCACGGTGTTGGGGTGCTTGGCTTTATAGTTGTCGCCTGCGGACTTTAACAGGGCAAGACCGCTTGGGGTAATGCCTGACAGTTGTGCGTGGGTAAGCGGTAAGGCGAAGGCTTGGGTGGCATCTAGGGCATTGTCGGAGAACTTGGCAGACAGCACCGACAGACGAGCCGAAATCTCGCCAAAACGAGCTTTTTTATCATCATCAAGTGCCACGCCAGACAGCGTAAAGCCTTGTAAGGCAAGCTCCACCGCTCGGCGTGTGGCAGTATCCGCACCCAGCGTGTCAAAATTATCGGCAATGAGTTTATAAAGCTGATACAGGGGCAAAGACTGCCCTGTTTTGGTGGAAAATGCCGACAACGCAGGCAACACCTCATGATGAGCGGTGCGAATCTCGGGGCTAGACACCACGCTATTTAGGTGCGACAGCACGCCAAAACTGCGATTTAGGGCAAGATTTAGGCGGTTAAACTGCTCGGTAACATCAAGGGCGACCGCAGGGTCATCGGTGGTCGGTAGGTTATCCAAAAAAGTGCTTGCCGTTTGTAAGTTCTGTTCTACCAATGCTTTGAGCGTGTCGGCAGAAGTTTTGCCAAAATCCACCAAATGTAGGCGGTCGTCAAGCCCATCATTGTGGTTAGGGGCGTGAAAATCGATGTTAAATTCGGTCATGATATTTTTCCTAAAAAATTTGTTTTATAATAGGGGTCAAATCGCATTTTACAAGTCAAACCATGACCCCCCTAAACATCATCTCTTATAACATTCATAAAGGCATGTCGCCCCTAAACCGCACAGTGGTTTTGCCAAAAATGGCACAGGCGTTGGCGACTTTGCCCATTGATGTGCTTTGCTTGCAAGAAGTGCAGGGGCAAAACCTAAAACGGGCATTTGCCTTTGATGACTACCCCGACAGCCCCCAGCATGACTGGTTTGGCGAGTATCTGTCGCTCACGCCCAGCTACGGGGCAAATGTCCGCTACCCACACGGTCATCACGGCAACGCCACGCTATCCGTCCATCGCCTTGACCCCTGCCATAATGTCAATATCACGGTGTCCACCCTAGAAAAACGGGGCGTACTGCACAGCGAGATTTATCCGCCTGATTGGGGCGTGCCTGTGGTGGTATTAAACGCCCATTTAAATTTATTAGAAAAAGACCGTACCAAACAATATCACGCCATTGCCGACTATATCGGGGGCGAGATTGATAAGGACAAACCGCTTATTTTGGCGGGGGATTTTAATGATTGGACAAAAAAGTCGTATGAATTTATGGCAAGATTAGGATTAAAAGAAGTCTTTATCAGCACGCATGACAACTATCCTGCCACTTTTCCCGCCAAATTTCCCCTATTAAGCCTTGACCGCATTTATGTGCGTCATTTGTCGGTATTATCCGCCCAAGTCTATGGCGGTGGGGTATGGGCGGAACTCTCCGACCATTTGCCGATAGGGGCTAGGGTGGTTTTGGATAATTAGATGAGAAAACACCATGAATGATATGATTGTTTTAACTCGTGATAATCTTGACGAAATTTTAACCCAAATCAAAAATTGCGATAATCCAGAAAATTTACCGATTATCCAAATTAACCTAATTCGCCCAAAAATGACTTTTCGGCTATTTTGGTTTTTAATGGTTTTTTCTGGTGGTTTATTTGTGTTATTTGCCAGTCTTGCAAAAGGCAATTTTAATATTTCTCTTATTATATTTTTTACAACTTGGTTTTGTTTCTTTGGTTTATTTTTAAGTTACGAAATTAAAAATTATAAAATCAAAGCCTTTTGGAATAAAACACCTGATATTTTTTATTGCCAATTAACGCCCACACATTTAATTTATCGTTTAAATGATAACGAAATAAAATTGGCTTGGCATGACATTATGGATTTTTCTTATATATGGGGCGGTCTAAATAATCAAAACCATATTATGATAACCCAAAGAAATGGCAATTTACTGCGTATTTTTAAAAGCCAAACCACTTTAAATATTAAAGAATTAGAAAAACCATTAACCGCTTATTTTAGAAAATGTCGCACCTTTAATTCTGACAGCAAATCCGTTTCCCTGTTTGCCATTAAACTTTAAATTATAAAAAATTTAAGCTATAATACCCCCAATTTCCCCTTTAAAAAGAGAACCCCTATGCCCTTTCCCAAAGTCCGCACTCGCATTGCCCCATCGCCCACAGGCTTTCCCCACGTTGGCACGGCGTACATCGCCTTATTTAATATGGTGTTTGCCAAAGCCCACGGTGGCGAGTTTATCCTACGCATTGAAGACACCGACCAAGTCCGCTCAACCGCCCAAAGTGAGCAGATGATTTTGGACGCCCTGCGTTGGACGGGGCTGTCGTGGAGCGAAGGTCCTGATGTGGGCGGACAATTCGCCCCCTATCGCCAGTCCGAACGCTCCGAAATTTACCAAAAATACGCCAATGAACTTCTTGATAAAGGACACGCCTTTCGCTGTTTTTGTACGCCCGAAGAGCTGGACGAAATGCGTAAAGCCCAAGAAGCACAAGGCTTGCCGACCAAATATGACGGTCGCTATGCCAATTTAAGCCGTGAAGAGAGCGACCGCCTTGCGACAAGTGGCAAGCCCTTTGTCATTCGTATGCGTGTGCCAACAGAAGGCGAATGCGTGGTTCACGATATGCTACGGGGCGAGATTGTCATTCCTTGGGATACGGTGGATATGCAGGTTTTGTTAAAAACGGACGGCTTGCCGACTTATCATTTGGCGAATGTCGTGGACGACCATTTAATGCAAATTTCCCACGTCATTCGTGGCGAAGAATGGATTAATTCCGCCCCAAAACATAAACTGCTGTACGAATATTTTGGCTGGGAAATGCCAACTTTGTGCCATATGCCCCTTTTGCGTAACCCCGACAAATCCAAACTCTCCAAACGCAAAAACCCAACTTCCATTACTTATTATCGTGATGCAGGGGTGTTGCCAGAAGTGTTGTTAAATTATTTGGGGCGAATGGGATATAGCTTGCCCAGCGAAAAAGAAATATTCTCCTTAAATGAAATGATTGAAAGTTTTGATATTAAACGCATATCGCTTGGCGGCCCTGTATTTGATATTGAAAAATTGTATTGGCTCAATGGCGAGTATTTAAGAGCGATGAGTGCCGAAGAATTAAAAACTCGTATTTTATCTTGGGCGTTTAATGACGATAAATTAACCGCCATTGCTAAGGCAATCCAGCCTCGTATCAATACTTTGACCGATGCGGTGAATTGGGCGGGATTTTATTTTCAAAACTTGCCAAACATTACCGCCGATGATTTTGCTCATAAATCTTTGGATAATGAAAAGTTATTGGAAATTTTACAAATCGCCACTTGGCAATTAGAAAGTTTGCCTGTATGGAGCGAAGAAAATATCTATAAAACTTTAAAAGGCTTATCGGCACATTTTGAGATTAAATTAAAAGACTTTATGCAGCCCTTCTTTATTGCCATTGCAGGCTCATCAAGCTCCACGCCTGTAATGAATTCAATGTATGTCATTGGGGCGGATATGACTTTGGCAAGACTTCGCCACGCCATTGAAGTCTTGGGCGGACTTGGCAAGAAAAAACAAAAGAAATTGGAAGAAGTCAATAGAGCCTTGCCTGATTTTTTGAGTGCTGAGTGATGGCATTGGCATAAAAGTGCGATTGGTAAAATTATATTTTGCCAATCGTATTTTTAAAAATAAGGATAATATGATGCAACTTGTGATTGATATTGACATTGATGATGATATTGGTAAAGAGTTTTTAACAAGCATTTCAAAAGATGAGCAAAAAAATATCTTTGAAAACTTGGTAAAAAAATATTTAAGCCAAATAACTGACAAAACCCAAGCCGATGATGAAGTGGACTTTGTGGGTATGTGGGCAGATAGAGAGATGAATGTTGAGGACTTTGTCAGACAATCAAGGCAAGGACGGCAATTTTATGTTGATTGACACCGATGTTTTGATTTGGCTTGCTCGTGATAATGCCAATGCCAAAAAGATGTTGTTAAATAATGATATTAAATATATTTCTATCATTACTTATATGGAAGTGTTGCAAGGCGTTCGCAACAAGGCAGAATTAAATGCCTTTTTAAAACAAATCAAAACAGACAATTACCATATTTTACCTTTAAATGAAGAAATTGGTAATTATGCAGGGGAATTGGTGAAAAATTACTATTTAAGTCATAATATGCAAATGTTTGATGCCCTCATCGCCAGCACCGCCATATTTTACAACAAACCGCTATTATCCGCCAACGCCAAACATTATGCTTTTATTGATGAATTGCAGTTGGTAAGGTTTGTGGTTTGATATTTTAATAATAACAAACCAAAACCTATCAATTGCCCAAACATTAGGAAAACAGTTATGTCAACCAAAGAAAATCTTACCAATCCCACCCTTTAACGACACGAATTTTTGGCGGATATGTATCAAGACGACTATTACCCCAATCATTTGGTGGCAAAAATTGAGCAAATCCTACTGACCATGTGTGAGCAAATTGAGACCAATCCACCCACCACCATTGAGGCATTTTGTGCATACTCTTACCCTGCGGTAGAGGCAATCAATGAGCTTGAGGATGAATTTGACGAACACGACAGCGAGCTTGAAACGGTGGCTCGTGAGTGCATGGGTGGGGATTTTGCGACCATCGCTCGGGCATATGGTTTTGAAAACCTGACAGGGGACGAACTTGAACACATCATCGCTCCGAGAGAATGGTAAATTTGGTGGGTAAATGACTTATTTTAAAAGTTATTAAAATCAATAAGTTACAAACTTTATTCGAAAAATATTAACTTTTTTAAAAATATTTGCTTGACCTTTGGTCGTTCTGTTTATATAATACGCCCACCTTAACAAAGGGGCTATAGCTCAGTTGGTAGAGCACTTGCATGGCATGCAAGGGGTCAGCGGTTCGACTCCGCTTAGCTCCACCAAATTATGCTAATAAGAATGTAAGCACCTAGGCATTTTCTTACATTCTGATGAGTTGAAAGACTTTTTTTCTTGCGCTCCATTCGTCTAGAGGCCTAGGACACCGCCCTTTCACGGCGGTAACAGGGGTTCGAATCCCCTATGGAGTGCCAAATTCCAAATCCCTAAGCTTAGGCTTGGGGATTTTCGTTTTGTTTGCTGGTCTTTGGTTATGGCAAATTTTACCACACATCTGACAGTCGTTGCTGTTGTTAGTACTGCCATGACGACATTTGGGCTCATGAGCGGATTATTTGGCTTGGGCGTGGCGGTTTTTTGCTGGGCGAGCGGTGTCATTGGTGGGCTGTTGCCCGACATCGACCTTGAAACATCTACGCCAGCCAAGCGATTTTTTAGCTTGATTTCACTGTTTATTGCGACTTTAACCGCTATTTTATACACTTCTTATTATGCTTCTTATCAGAGTGGTTCTCAGCTTGCCAAGCAGTCTCTTGTGGTGTGGGCGGCGGCATTTTTGGTGGTGCGTTATGGCATGATTGGATTGTTTAGCCATCTGACGGTACATCGTGGCATGGTACATTCGGTGCCATATATGGCGATGTGTGGGCTTTTGGCGGTATATGGTGCGTTTTATGGTTTTGGTATGACTGCCAAAGCCAGTTGGTTGTTTGGTGGATTTTTGTTTGTGGGTGCGATGGTGCATTTGTTGCTAGATGAGATATATAGCGTCAATGTGCTTGGGCTAAAACTTAAAAAATCCTCAGGTACGGCATTCAAATTTTTTGAGCGTAAAAAGCCTATTTATTATCTTATCTTATACGCAACGATTGCGATTTTATTTTGGTATGCTCCTGATCATTATTCTACTGTCAATGACATTAAACGAGTTATGGCAAGGTTTTAGTTAGGCATGATTTGATAGAGTTTGGTTGCCACAAAATCAATCAGCGCATTTTGGCTTAGATGACAAAATCACCCACAAATGATAAAATACCATCAAATCATCATTTGTGGATGCGGTATGAATCACTCTCCTGCTTCTTATTATCCTCAGCGTACTCTTGTATCATCGGTAACCACCACAGGGGTGGGGCTACACAGTGGCAAGGAAGTGGTATTGACACTTAGACCTGCCCCCATTGATACAGGCATTGTGTTTGTGCGAGTAGATTTGGATAATGCTCACATTCCCATGCATGCTACCGCCATTCAAGATACCATGATGTCTTCTAATCTGGTGGCAGGGCAGGCACGTGTAGGCACGGTGGAGCATTTGCTATCAGCAGTATCGGCATGTGGGTTGGATAACTTATATATAGAAGTAAATTCGCCTGAAATACCCATCATGGACGGTTCGGCAACCCCATTTTTGGCACTCATTGACTCGGTGGGGATAGCAGAGCAACCTGCTCCTAAAAAATTTTTAAAAATCAAAAAAACCATCTGTGTGGCAGATGGCGATAAATGGGCGAGGTTTGACCCTGATGAGGGTGGTTTTGCCATGCAATTTGAGATTGATTTTAATCACCCCGCCATTAAAGCCACACCCCAGCGTGCCACTTTTGCATTTGGTACGGCAAATTTTGAAAAAGAGATTGCTCCTGCTCGCACGTTTGGTTTTTTGTCCGACTTAGACAAGCTAAAACAGCACAACTTAGCACAGGGGGCGACGATGGAAAACGCCATCGTGATGGACGAGAACTCGGTGGTCAATGGCGAGCTTCGTTATTCTGATGAGTTTGTTCGTCATAAAATCCTCGATGCGGTGGGCGATTTGTTTGTGATTGGTTATGCTATTATTGGTCGATTTGACGCTTACAAATCAGGTCATGCCCTCAATAATGCCCTTATCCGTGCGGTACTTGCTGACGAAACCGCCTATGAAATTGTAACAAATTATGACAAAAATACCTGCCCCATTGACTTTATTTCGCCCAAAAACCCCTTAAATTAATCGTGAGTTTTAAGACATTTATGTATTAATGATTAGATTGAGCAAGCTATCCGTAAAATTACAGCAAGAAAAGCAAAGAGCAGACGGATACACTGTAACAAAAGCAAGTCTTATACGGCTTGCTTTTGTATTTGGGGGTTTGGCTGGCTGGTTGTGGAAAAAATTTTGGAGATTTTTGCCAAAATATGACGGTTTTGGTTACATAAAATTACAAAACTTGCCAAAAAACCCAAACTTAACAAATCAGTCTGGTGTTTTGGTGTGAGCGTTTTGGATAAGGCGAATAAGGGACGTTTGTAACTTTTTATTTTTGATGACAATTTTGGCACTGTGTGTTATAGTTTGCACCGTGTTTTCGCTTAATGGTTTTGTTGAGCGTGTGTCTGTGGCGATGTCATCGCCATGACGAGTGTTTTTTGGATTGACCACCCAGCTAATTTTTACAAATTGACCAAAGGCTTCATCTTGGTGTAGTGCTGTCAAACAGTCGTTTTTTAGGTAGCGTGCATGATTGACTGCCGTGATTGTTGGCAAGCTTAGCGTAATTTTATCATCGTGAGCATGCACTACCTGCACTTCATCGCTAAGTGTGTCTAGTGCCTTAGCAAGTAAGGGGCGAGCCAGATGACTAAGGTGTGATAAGTGAGCAAAGTGCTTACTAAGTGCTTTGGGAAGCTTTGCACCTGCTGACGCTTGTTTTTCAGTGCGACTGGCAAGATAATTGGGAAAATGGGTTTTTAGATACAAATCATCATTCATAAGACCACCTAACAAAATTGACGGACATGGTGTCCAAGAGCTAAGTTTACCACGCCACCCACCCAAAACCAATCATGTTGGGTAAAAAAGTATGCTAGGACGCATATGGCGTTAGATGAGGCTTTAATCAAAACAAAACAGACATGATGCATGCAGATAGAAAGCAGTCTGAGTCATTGGCTGTTATCGTGTGAATCATGCGAGGCAATTTCATGAAAAAACTCTTGTGGCTAGTATCAGCAGTAACATTTACCAGTGTGAGTGCCAATGCAGAAAGTGGCAGAATTACCATCTCATCTGCAAATGGCGAGCGTCAAGTAAATATCGTGGCACCGCCACCTGCACAGCAGACACTTAGTAATGCTCAGATTGATGATGCTATCAATGAGCTAATGGGTGCATCATCTGGTACGTCTCGTTTGGCACAGAATTCAAATTTAACGCCATCAAATCACTCCCAATCAGTTGGTGCTGTTGCTGCGTTGAGTGGGTCTGCTCCTGCTACTGCTGCTCGCTTAGCGTCTCGTGCTGCTCATGGCAGTAGCCAAGGTCGTTGTGCGTTATATGTACGCAAGGCACTACAAGGGGCAGGCTATCAGTTTACCTCACAGGCCTCAGCTTATATGTATGCTAATGGTACGTTAGCGAGTGCTGGTTTTACACGCATTAGCAGTGATAACTATGTGCCACAAGTAGGCGATGTGGTGGTGTTTAATCGTACCAGCAAAAATCCACATGGACATATTCAGATTTATGATGGTCGTCAATGGGTGTCAGATTTTCGCCAGCCAAATTTTAGTCCCTACCGCAATCACAACGGTTATAGTGTCTGGCGTGATGTTCGTCATTTAGATGCAACTGCCAATACAGGTACTGTGCTTGCGATGAATGAGTGAGATTGAGCTTGGCGTCATAAAAAAGAGCGTATTAGACGCTCTTTTTGTTTAGGGGGCTTAGCCTTGTAGCTGTTTTAGAATTTGACTGATTTCGGCATTGGCTTCACTTTCGTTTGAGAGGTCTCCATTTGGGGTTAGGTCGTTGACGATTTGGGGGAGTAGTTCGGCGATACCTTGACAGACGTCATTTTGGCTTGCCCCCGTTTGCTGGCAGGCGTGGTTGATGGTGTCTTGACCAAACAGACCTAAGATGTCTTTGGCATCAATCCCATCATTGTCGGTGTCGATATTTACCCAAGATTGGGCTTTGTTATTTAGGCCATTACCTTGAAATTTGGCAAGCATGCCTGATAATCCGCCATTGCTTTGAATGTAACCTAGGATAATTGGCAGCAAGGCAAGTAATAAGGTAGATTTTTTCATACCGCTTTGCTGACTCTTGGTCTGGCTACCAAGCACACTGCTTAGGATACTGCCTAAATCAGCTGAATTGGTTTTTTGGGTGGTTTGCCCCAAGAGGCTACCCAGTACACCGCCTAAGCCATCTTGGGATTGTTTACCACCAAGTTGGCTTGCTACCACTTGCCCAAGCATACCACCAAGTGCAGAGTTGTTGGACTGACCTGTTAGTCCGCCCAGCAAAGAACCAAGTCCGCCTTGTGGCTGTGCGTTGCGAGTGTTGTCAGCAATGGCGTTTTGTACCACCGAAGTTACAATGTTTTGTAATAAGCTCATGAGTTTTCTCCAAAATAAAAACCCCATTATCTTAACAAAATTTTTGTACTTAGACACAATTTTCTTGAATGATTTGTGTAACAAGCTAGAATTGTAAATTCATGATTTGCCCTTATCTATGGGTAAATTAATCAGTAAAATGTGCGGTATGGCGATGCTTTCTTGTTTAGATGATTTTTTGGCGACTCTTGATGAGGTGGATGGGACTGTCATTAAAATGGGTCTAAGCTCTGCTTTGGGTGAGCAGGAGCTGATGGCGGTGCATTATTTTTTAGATGCTCGTCATGTATCTTGCCCCATGCCACTATTGAGGGCAAAAGTCGCCCTAAAAACCATGTCGGAGGGTGAGTCTTTGTGCTTGCTTGCAACGGATAGGCATTCACAGACCGATCTGATGGCGTATTGCCAAAAAAACATGCTAGATATTAGGATGTGGCAACATGAGGTGGTTTTTTATTTTGTCATCACAAAATAATACCCTGATGTTTGGTATTGTAAAATTATGTAAACAGCCAAAATACGCCCTAGTATTTGGGTGGATTTAGGCTTACAATGAACTTGTTTAAATATTCTTGGTAAAGAAAATGCCCAAAAAATATGACGATTACGATGATTATAATGATTTTTATGGCGATGAGACAGAAGCGTATGAGGGATTTGCCACGCCTGTTCGCTCTCGCAAGATAGACGAGCTTGATGAATATTTGGAGGATTTGCCTTTTGAGGGGGCATCTGAGGATTTGGCAGGTTTTCATGACATCCATGATTTTGATGATGACTTGGAGGATTTAGAAGAGGATTTTAGTAAGGTGGGTGCTCCACGTTCAAAAAGACGCTCTACCACCGTAGATGATGGCAATACCCCCATCTATAACATGCCAACTCGTGAGCTTGTTCCTGCTATGCCTGTTGATTTGGCGACACCCGGTGTGAATTTGGGGGCGTATATTAATACCGTTCATCAGATTCCTATCTTAACCCCAGAGGAGGAGCGTGAGCTTGCCGATCGTTATTATCACGATGGCGATGTCGAGGCGGCACGATTGCTCGTCATGAGTCATTTGCGTTTTGTGATACATATTGCTCGTAGCTATTCAGGTTATGGGTTGTCGCAGGCTGACCTTATCCAAGAGGGGAATTTGGGGCTGATGAAAGCGGTCAAACGCTTTGACCCCACCAAAGGCGTGCGTCTTGTGAGCTTTGCGGTGCATTGGATTAAGGCGGAAATTCATGAATTTGTCATTAAAAATTGGCGAATTGTCAAGGTAGCGACCACCAAAGCTCATCGCAAGTTGTTCTTTAATCTGCGTAGCCTAAAAAAATCCAACAACCAGCTCACGCTTGATGAAGCCAAAGCCATCGCAAAAGACCTAAACGTTACGGTCAAGCAGGTGCTTGAAATGGAGTCCCGCCTAACCAGTTATGATGCTTCTTTTGAATTGCAAGACTCTGATGATGAAGACGGACGTTATGCTCCGCAGTTATTCTTAGAAGATGCCATCAATCCTGCTGAGGTGGTAGAAAATGATGACTGGGAAGAAAACACCGCGAATGCTCTTCAAGTTGCCATGCAGGGGCTTGATGACCGTTCACGAGACATTATTACCCAGCGTTGGCTTGCCGACCAAAAATCCACCTTACATGATTTGGCGGCGGTGTATAACATCTCCGCTGAACGAGTTCGCCAAATCGAAAAAAACGCCATGGATAAAATTCGTGAAGCCATGACGATGGACGATGTGCTGTTTGATTAAGGCTAAACTAAGAGGGTGTGATGAATTGGATAAAAATAGCGGGGCTAAATTTGGCATTGGCGGTGGCATTAGGGGCGTTTGGAGCTCACGGACTTAAAAAAACTGCTACGCCTTATGAGCTGGATATTTGGCATACGGCGACATTGTATTTGTTTGTGCATGGGCTTGGACTTTTGATGTTGGGTGCACTACATGCGGTGTCGGCATATCGTGTAAATGCAGTGGCTACCACGCTACAAATCGGCATTGGCATATTTAGTGGAACGCTGTATCTAATGGCATTAGGATTGCCAAAATGGCTGGGGGCAATCACGCCCATCGGCGGCACTTTGATGATAATTGGCTGGCTAATGCTGGTATTTATTAAACGTAGTGATAAATTGTGATTGATTTTTTTTGGGGTTTTTATTATAATGGGGGCTTTATGTGTTCCGTGTGGCTCGGATAGTGATTGATGAATAATCAATTAAAAATAGTATGATATGCGACTTTTTGGCCACCTAGTTTTTAGTAAAAAGTATGAGCCTATGTCATTTATTGGAGAATTTCCATGAGTAATAAACACCCTCTTGTTCAATACATCGAACAATCTCAACTAAAAGAACACCCATCATTTGCACCGGGCGACACCGTTGTGGTTAAAGTTCGTGTTCAAGAAGGCGACAAAGAGCGTCTACAAGCATTCGAAGGCGTGGTCATCGCTAAACGCAATCGTGGTCTTAACTCATCTTTTACTGTGCGTAAGATTTCAAGTGGTGTGGGCGTTGAGCGTGCTTTCCAACTTCACTCGCCAATCATTGGCAGCATTGAAGTGAAGCGTCGTGGTGATGTTCGCCGTGCCAAGCTTTACTACCTACGTGAGCGTTCTGGTAAGTCTGCACGCATCAAAGAAAAATTGGGTGCCAAAAAAGACGCATAATCTATGTGATGCCCAACATAAACTCCGTCTGATGGCGGAGTTTTGTTTTATGCTTATGCCAAATTTGTGCTGAGTGATGACGGATTTTTGGTTATAATATCCTTATAATATAACAATGAGGTGCCATCATGGAAAATGTCATTACCATTTATAAGCAAATCTATCCTTACCAATGTCCAGCATTGGCGAAGCTGGGCTTTAAGAGCATCATCAATTTACGACCTGATGACGAGGCGGCAGGTCAGCCCAAAAGCGATGAGTTGTTATCTAGTGCCAAGCGTGAGGGGTTGTCTTATTATCATTTGCCGTTTTCAAATGAGCAGTTGCATTTGGAATTGGTAAGAGATTTTGTGCATGTGCTGTCTGATATGCCAAAGCCTGTGTTGATATTTTGTGGGACTGGTGCTCGTGCCAAGCGTCTTTATCAGTCGGCGGTGGTCAGTGGATTGCTTTGATGAGATGATTTAAATTATTGCTTTAAAATTTGCCAAAATTATGCTATTTTTAGCAAAAAATCCTACAAGGTATCATCATGACTTTACTTACCCAAGAAGAATTTTGCAAACTTGCTAAGCAAGGCTATACCCACATTCCCTTGATTAAAAAACGCCTCATGGACGACTCGACCCCTGTGTCGGTATTTGCCAATTTGCGTAAATTTTACACTTCTGCTTATTTGTTTGAGTCGGTGGTGGGTGGCGAGCGTTGGGCAAGGTATTCTATGATAGGGCTGGGGTCTGATATGATTATCCAGTATCATGATGGCAAGGTGTTACTGACGGATAAACACAAAGGAGTAACTACCGAATATACGCAAAGCCCCTTTGATTTTCTTAGGGATTTTATGAAAAACTATCACATGCCCACCCAAACACAATTGCCTAGTTTGCCTACATTTAGCGGTGGATTGGTGGGGTATTTTGGGTACGATATGATACGTGTGATTGAACCATCGGTAGGGCAATCAAATGCTACGCACTCACTCAACTTGCCTGACATGTGGCTGACTTTATCTAATCAGGTGGTGGTGTTTGATAATTTGGAACACACTTTATCCATCGTTGTGTACGCCGACACTAACGCCAAAGACGGCTACAAAAAAGCTCTAAAAAACCTTGAAACCATTGAATACTTGCTTAGCCATAAGCCTGATTTGACCGTCAAAAAACAGCCCCTGCCACATTTTGTATCACAAACAGGGCAGGATAAATACTGCACAGACGTGGAACGCATCAAAGAATACATCAGAGCAGGCGATGTCATGCAAGTAGTGCCAGCTCAGCGTTTGACAGGCGAGTTTGACGGCGACCCACTAGCGGTGTATCGAGCACTTCGCTATCTTAACCCATCGCCATATCTGTTTTTGATACAAGGCGAGCTGTCAGATGACACGCCTTTTCATGTGGTGGGAGCATCGCCTGAGATTTTATCACGCATTGAGACTGTAGATAGTCAGCGAAAAGTAACGGTGCGACCTTTGGCTGGTACTCGTCGTCGTGGGGTAGATGTAGCGGAGGATTTGGCACTAGAAGCCGAGCTACTCTCCGACCAAAAAGAAATTGCCGAGCATTTAATGCTTATTGATTTGGGGCGTAACGACATCGGCAAGGTGTGCGACATTGGCACGGTCAAGGTTACGGACAAGATGTTTATTGAACGCTACTCGCAAGTCATGCACATCGCCAGTAATGTCGAAGGGACGGTGTCGGCTGACAAGGACGCCCTTGATGTTTTTTGTGCGACTTTCCCAGCAGGAACGCTGTCAGGTGCCCCCAAAATCCGAGCCATGCAAATTATTGATGAGGTTGAGCCTGTTCGCCGTAGCGTCTTTGGTGGGGCGGTGGGTTATCTTGGCTGGCATGGCAATATGGACACAGCGATTGCCATTCGCACGGCGGTACTAAAAGACGGACAAGTCCATATCCAAGCAGGGGCAGGCGTGGTAGCGGATTCCAATCCTATTGCCGAGTGGGACGAAACCAACAAAAAAGCCCTAGCCATCGTCAAAGCGGTTGAGATGGCGTGTGGGGGGCTTGATATTGGATAGTATTGGTTGATAAAATCCCCCTAACGGTATTAGGGGGATTTTTTGTGATACATCAATAATTAAACATCGCACTGATGGACTCTTCGTTGTTGATACGGCGAAGGCTCTCAGCAATCATTGGTGCGATGGTAACTTGACGGATTTTTGGACAGGCTTTGGCTTCGGCGGTCAAAGGAATGGTGTCTGTTACCACAATCTCATCTAAGGCGGAATTTTGGATATTTTCTAGGGCTTTACCTGACAGTACAGGGTGGGTAATATAACCAACCACACGACTTGCTCCCTTGTTTTTAAGGGCATCTGCTGCTTTGCACAGTGTGCCTGCGGTGTCTGCAATGTCATCAACAATGACGCAGTCTCGCCCTGCCACATCGCCGATGATGTGCATGACCTCAGATTCGTTAGCTTTGGCACGGCGTTTATCGATGATGGCCAGGTCGGTGTCGCCAAGCAGTTTTGCCATCGCTCTGGCACGTACCACGCCACCCACATCAGGAGAGACAACCATGAGGTTTTCGTAATTCTTTTGTTTTAGGTCAGCCAAGAAAACAGGTGTGGCATACAGGTTGTCCACAGGCACATCAAAAAAGCCCTGAATCTGGTCGGCATGCAAATCCACCACCATCACACGGTCAATCCCTGCAATGGATAGCATGTCTGCCACCACACGAGCTGAAATTGGCACACGGGCTGAACGTGGACGGCGATCTTGGCGTGCATAGCCAAAATAAGGAATCACAGCGGTAATGCGACCTGCACTCGAACGACGTAGAGCGTCAGCAAGTAGTACTACTTCCATTAAGTGGTCGTTGGTAGGGGCACAGGTGGGTTGTAGGATAAAAACGTCTTTACCACGCACGTTTTCTTTGATTTCAACGGCAATCTCGCCATCGGAAAAACGTGTGAGATTAGATTGGCTAAGTGGAATATGAAGGTGGTCAGCAACGGTTTGGGCGAGTTCAGGGTTGGCACTGCCTGAAAAAACAGCCATATATGACATGGAAAAATCCTATGATTGGATATTGGGTTTGATGTCATATTTTAGCACTTTTTGTATTAATTGCAAAGGCTCGGGGCTGTAAAATCTGTGTGGGTAAACCAGAATGCAAAAAAGCCAGTCTAGATAACTGGCTTTTAAATGGCAGAGGCGGCTGGACTCGAACCAACGAATGTCAGGATCAAAACCTGATGCCTTACCAACTTGGCGACGCCCCTATAACGGTGTGCTAAACAATTAGCTAAAATGGCAGAGGCGGCTGGACTCGAACCAACGAATGTCAGGATCAAAACCTGATGCCTTACCAACTTGGCGACGCCCCTAAATAATGCGACAATTATACCGAAAAATTTTAATTTTGCAACGACAAATTTTTTAAAATTAAAAATAATTTGTAACCTATTGAAATATATTATTTTTTAATATAAATTTTTGGTAAATATCGCAGGACAAGGAGCGTTATCAATCAGCTGTGCGATGGTGGTGTCATTGATGTTGTAAGGAAAAGGCAAAAACACCGCCGACCCTGTACCGCTCATGCGTGCTTTGGTGTGCGTCTGGGCGGAGACATCATCTAAATAGCCCATCGCTGTTGCTACTTGTGGGGAGAGTTCGAGTACCAAGGGGGTAAAGACATTGCCAAATAAGGCATTTGGCTCATAAAAATTGGAATTCATGAGTGTTTCTGTATCGTAAAGAGGGCAGTCTCGTCTTAGGTGCTCGCTGGCAAATAGCGTGGCGGTGCTGATGTGTTCATCTGGCATGAGAAGCAGGTATTGGCAGGGAGGTAGGTCAATGGGAGTTAATTTCTCGCCAATGCCTGTGGCAATCGCACCTGACTGGTGAGCGTGAGCGAAAATAAAAAACGGCACGTCCGCCCCAAGCGTGGCACCGATTTTTATGAGCTCGTCGGTAGATAAGCGAAGTCCCCAAAGCTCATTTAGGGCGATGAGTGTCGTGGCACAGTTAGAAGAACCGCCTCCTAACCCTGCCCCTGCGGGAATGCGCTTATCTAGGATAACTTGTACTGATGAAGCGTATGCTGGAAAACGCTTGGTAAGGGTGGTAACTGCCTTAACAATGAGGTTGTCATTAACATCATCAGTCAAATGTTCGCCCCCAATCAGCGTAACCATCTGAGAGCTGGTGGTGGAGCGAATGGTTAGGGTATCCCCAAAATCAAGGGCGGTAAACACGCTTTGTAGATGATGATAGCCATTATCTGCGTATCCTGTGATGTGCAAAAACAGATTGAGCTTGGCAGGCGAGAATAAAGTAAGTTCTTTCATGGTGTCTAGCTATGATGAATGAGCGATGGTCATGACGACACGATGTCCATCGGTGTGATTGATGATGAGGCGACTGGGAAGGGAGCTGTTTTTGGGGTATTCAAAAGTCGCTGTCCAGTTGTCGTTGGTGCTTTGTAGTAACTTGCCTTCGTCGGTGCTTGTGCTGGTGTCGTTTGTGGCAGGCTTGCCCATGACCCAGTAGGGAAGTTGGCTGATGGGAGCGTGCCAGCCTGTTGCCTTAAAAAGTAGCTCCTCTGGGCTATCTGCTGTGATTTCGCCCTTATCACTGATGAGTGTGGCTGTACGACCATCGTAGCGAATTTGGGTAGCTCCGATGCCGAGCACCCCTGTTAGGTCAATGGCAAAACGTTCGTCTTCTTGTGTCCAGCCATAAAACGCACTACCTGCCTGTTTGCCATTGGTATTTTGGGTGGTAATGCCGATTTTGCCTGTGATGGTAAAGCTGATTTTCTCGTCTGTGTTTTGTGTGATGAGTGGCGATGATGATTTTGGCAGGCTTTGACAGGCATTAAGCAATCCTACTAATACGGCAAGAGATAGGGCAATGATGTGTTTTTTCATAAATTTTTCCGAGTGAAATTTTGGAGGTGTCCTATAATAAGTGGTAAAGTTGGCAGGTTGGGTGGTAAATTTAGTATTCTTGTGCTTCGTTGCCTGTGTTGTTGGCACCAAAAGCAAAGCGATTTTGGAGGTCGCTAAGTAGGGCATATACTTTGTCGTGCTCGCCAAGCCCTTGATAGGCACGTAGTAGCACAATGCCTGCATTTAAATCTGGGGCGACTTCGTAGGGGGTTTCTAGGTATTCTAACACCGCCTTATAATCCCCCATCAAAAGTGCGTGATTGCCCAATACCACCAAAGCGTCCAGTTGTATCTTGGGGTCATAATTGGGATCGTCCGATTTAATTTGACTGATGGCAATGGCATCAGATAGGGCGGATTTATCATCGGGGCTTTGGTGTAGACGTAGCTTGATGTCTGCCAAACGATAAGCAAGATTAAACTCGTCAAGCTCTAATAATTTATCGATGGCAAAACGCTTGTCGTCGTCTGTTAGTTCGTTTTCTAATAATAAAAAGCTGGCAAACAGTAAACGGTCATCATCAGGGTATTCACGGTTGGCGGCGGTCAGCAGGTTTTGGGCTTCGGTTTTTTTGCCTTGACGCATTAAAATTTCTGCTTGCCACAAATAGCTATCTACGGTATAAATTTCAAAATCATCACGTAATCTGATGAGTGTCGCTATCGCCTTATCTACGTCATCTTTGGCAAGATAAAAGCCCACCACCTTAGTGCGTGCGTCTAGGACGTGTTCATAATCTTGGACACGTTCGTAGTATTCTTTGGCAACACTCATATTGCCTGTGCGTTCGTAGCTGATGGCAATGTAGTAGTTGGCACGACTTTTAAATGCTAAGTTGTCGAGCAGGGGGGTTAAAATGGCTCTGGCTTCGCTGTACTTGCCGATATCAAGACCTACCAAAGCAGTCAATAAGGAGACGTCAGGGTCGTGAGTTTGCCTGTTGGCAACTTGCAATAACTCCCATGCATGCCCCAATTCGCCTTGGTCGATGTCGTGGCGAATTTGGTATAGGTGTAATTCTTTGATGTGGGGCATTTCTTTGAGTTTTTGGCGAATAAATGCCCACATGTTGGCTTCTTGACCGCTTGCTTTTAGAATGTCGATTTTTAGGGTAATGAACGATAAATTTTGGGGGGCGGATTTTAGGGCTTTATTGGCATAAGCAAGAGCAGGAGCATAGTCGCCAAGCTGTAAGAGCAGACCTGCTCTTAGTACTGACAATGAGGGGTTATCATCGTCCATCATTTGTAGGGCGTAGAATAAGGAGCGTTGCTCATCAGGACTTTGGGGGAATATGCCTGTCAAAATCCCTGTCAAATCTGCATGACTGTCATAATCTAAAATCATGCCAATAGCGTCGCTGGCTTCGTGGTAATCCCCTGCTTTTAGGGCAAGATGTGCCACATAGAACCATGCAGGGATATGCTCTGGGTTTTGGCGTTGCCATGCACGGGCAAAGGCGAGCGACTGGCTGGGGGTTTCGTACTCGATGGACAGTGCCAAAGCACGTTCAAATACGGCGGTTGCATTGGTTTTAAAGCTCTCCGCTTTGTAGATGGTCAGGGCGGTATGAACCTGACCTCTGTCAATACCAAATTCTGCGGACAACAAGGCGTATAAATCAGGATAGCCAAGCATGGGCGTGCTGTCATGAGCGGTCAAGACATCATTAAAAATCACATCATCAAGGTCAAACATGCCAGTGGTAGGCATGTTCTCATCGGTGCTGTTGGGTAGATATCCCTCGTCGGTACCGTCATCGATGAACTGGTCAATGCTATCTATTTGTTGGGTTTTATCAGGTTGTGATGTGTCATGGCTTTCATCATAAAAGGGCAGTAGGATTTTTAATAAAGAGTCAAACACACCCGCCTGTGCTGCTGGTATGGGCTTGATAAAAAGACAAGACGACACCGCTAACACCAGCAGTGATGAATGCAGGTGTTTTTTGTGGGGTTTTTTAAAAGATGCTTTTAAAAATCGCTTAGGTGTCGGCTGTACCGTCATGACCAAAACCGCAAGAAAATTTGCCTATTATAAAATGAAAAGACATGTGCTTGCAATATTTGTAAGTGTGTCATAAATAAATTTAGGGAGAATTTTTTTTGGGGGGGGGGGGGGCGTCTGTCCATTGGCATTAACAGCGTGAATGCTCGGACAAAAAAAGACCCACCGAAGGAGGGGCGGTGGGCTGAGGAAACTAGATTTTATACCTTTAATAAAGATAAGTCAAATTTTTTCAAGTATTGCCTCAAAATTTTTGGCGGCAATCACGAGCGTGAGCTGTTGTTTAGTTCGTGCGTCATTTTTTCAAACTGTTCGGCAATCTCACGCTTGGGCGGAGCGGTCATGAGCGACACGACAACGGTGGCGATGACACTTGCCAAAAAGCCCGGCATGATAGAGTAGATGACTTTGTTGGCAGGTTCGCCCCCAATGGTAATCCCCCCATACACCCAGATGATGACCGTCAATGCACCGACCACCATGCCAGCCAATGCTCCATTGTGGTTCATGCGTTTCCACATGAGACTTAGTAGCACCAAAGGTCCAAAGGACGCACCAAAGCCCGCCCATGCGTGCGAGACGAGTTCAAGCACTGAGCTATTTTTGTCACCTGCAATGGCAATCGCTACCACTGCCACGACCACCACCGAAATCCGTCCGACTAGGATTTGGTTGGCTTCGGTGGCTTCTTTGTTTAAAAAAAGTTTATAAATGTCGCGTGTGAGCGAGCTACTCACCACCAAAAGCTGGCTTGAAATGGTACTCATGATCGCCGCCAAAATCGCCGCCAGTAAAAAACCACTCACGAGCGGGTGGAACAGCACTTGTGAAAATAATAGGAAAATCGTCTCAGGGTCGTCAAGCTTGATATTTTTGCCATTGGTATAAGCAATGCCTGCCAAACCAACCATCAACGCCCCAATGAGTGATAAAATCATCCAGCCCATGCCAATGGCAGTAGCAATCGGCACGTCTTTGACCGAGCGAATCGCCATAAAACGCACGATGATGTGCGGTTGCCCAAAATAACCCAAACCCCACGCCATGAGCGAGATAATGCCCATCGTGGTTACGCCATGCGTCCAATTAAAGACATCAGGATTGGCAAATTCTGCCACCGCCAAACCTTGACTTACCCCGCCTACCGCATCAAATGCCACGATAGGCACAAGGAGCATGGCAATGAGCATGATGACCCCTTGCACAAAGTCGGTCAAACTCACCGCCAAAAATCCGCCAAACAAGGTATAAGCCACAACCACGCCTGCCGTTACCCACAGCCCCATGTCGTAGCCTAGCCCGAGCGAGTTTTCAAACAGCTTACCACCTGCCACGAGGCTCGCTGCCGTATAAACGGTAAAAAACAAAATCACCACAAACGCCGACACAAGCCGTAGGGCGTGCGATTTGTCATCAAAGCGGTTGGCAAAAAAGTCAGGGAGCGTGATGGCGTTGTTTGCAATCTCCGTGTAAACCCGCAAACGTGGAGCAACGAGCAAATAGTTGGCAAACGCCCCAATTGTCAAGCCAAGTGCAATCCAAATAGACACCACGCCAGAGCCATACATATACCCCGGTAAACCCAAAAGTAGCCAGCCCGACATATCAGACGCACCTGCTGAGAGTGCCGTAACCGCAGGCGAGAGGTTGCGTCCGCCCAGCATATAGCCTTCCACGTCATTTTTTTGTTTAAAATAGGCATACACCCCAATGGCAATCATGCCAATAAAATATAAGGCAAGCGACACCCACACGCCATTCATAGCAAAATCCTTATGTGCGATGGTCTGCACAATTTATGTTAAAATTTATAAAACCATAAAACCCCAAATTATACCAAAATTTACCCCCAGACGACACAATACGCCCAAAATTCTAAAAAATGTTATGATTGGCAAAGTTTTATCATGTTTTGTAAAAAGTGCAAAAGTATTGTAAAAAATGCCATCAATCCTTGCCAAGCCCCCCATTTGTTACCAATAAACCCTCATTGCGATAAAAAATTCTAACACTTTTTAAGTATTATTTATTTTTACCAAACATTCTTGGCGTATCATACGCTCAATGCCAAGCAAGATGCATCGGCAGAAACCTCAACCCTTTAAAGAGAAAAACCATGAAAAAATCCATCCTAGCCTTGACCGCCATTTCATTCCTTGCTGGCAACCTTGCTTTTGCAAATACCGACACCAACAACAATTACCCAAAACACAACCCAGAATTTCATAAAGCCATTGGCGAGTGCATGGCAGAAGCTGGCATCAAAAAGCCTGAATTTAACAAAGATGACAAATCTACTGACGCCAAAAAAAGCGAACGTTCTACCAAAGCTGAACGTGCCCAAAAAGCCCAGAATGGCGAACGCCCAGAGCCACCCAAAGACGCACAAGGCAACCTGATTAAGCCACCATTTTCACATGGCAAACACCCTAAGTTTGAGATGACAGACGAGCAACGCACCAAAGTCGATGCGTGCTTGACCAAAAAGGGCATTGAAAAACCGCAACCACGCTCATAATTTAAAAAACCGCTCATCATTGGGTGGTTTTTCTTGTCAAAAATCCAACACTATGCTAAAATGAATATTTCATCTTCACGATGATAATTCCTGCAACGCTGGTCGCAAGCGTTGTGATTATTGAATTTATTTTGGAGTTCATCATGAGCTTTATTCTTAATGCGGTAGCACGTCCTACCGAATTGCAGGGCAAAGGTGCGAGCCGCCGCCTGCGTAAAGAAAACCTTATCCCTGCCATCGTTTATGGCAAAGGCGAGCCTGTATCTATCTCTGTTAAAAACAACGAGCTAGTGCGCGCCCTAGAAGAAGATGCGTTCTTTACCAGCACCATCACTTTGGCACTAGAAAGTGGTAACGAAACCGTTACCATCAAGGCACTACAACGCCACCCATCTAAGGGTATTCCACTACATGTGGATTTTGTGCGTGCCTAATTGCACCACCATCTCAAAAGCCAATGGGTCATCTGTTGGCTTTTTTGTTATGGTTAAATTTTAAAACCCAACTCTTAGAGCGGTTTTGTGTCATTGGCATAAATTGAATTTGGGTTTATTTGTAATCACTTTGGGTAAATTTATGATAAAACTGATTGTCGGCTTAGGCAACATCGGCAACGAATACAAGGACACACGCCACAACGCAGGATTTTGGTTTGTTGATGAATTGGCGGATAAATTTAACATCACGCTTAATCACGACAAAAAATTTCATGGCGATGTGGGGCGTGGGACAATCTTTGGGGCAGATGTGCGTTTGATAAAGCCGTCCACCTACATGAACCGTTCTGGCATGGCGGTTGCACCATTTGCTAAGTTTTATAATGTCAAAGCAGATGAGATTTTGGTGGTGCATGATGAGCTAGACATCGGTGCGGGCAGTTTACGCCTAAAACAAGGCGGTGGACACGGCGGGCATAATGGTCTAAGGGACATCACTCCTTACATCGGTGCAGACTTTTGGCGGCTGCGTGTGGGTATTGGTAGACCTGTGCAATCATCACAGGTCAGCAGTTGGGTGCTATCTAAGCCAACCACAGATGACCGTATCAGCATTGACCGTGCCATCGCCTGTGGCATTGATGCCTTAGAGCTTTTGATGAGCGGACAAAAAGACAAAGCTGTCAGCCTAGCCAATGGATTTAAGCTACCAACATGAGTGATTTTTGGCATTTGTTTGATAAACCAGTGCGTCTGCTGGCTCCGATGGAGGGACTGACCGACCCTTTGATGAGACGTATTTTAACGCACATTGCTGTGGAATTGGGGCGAGGATATGACTGGACGGTCAGTGAGTTTATCCGCGTTACTCATTATCCTCTGCCAGCTCATACGTTTTATAAGTTTGTACCAGAGCTTCATCAAGATGGTAAGACATCTAGCGGTACGCCTGTGCATGTTCAGCTACTTGGCAATAACCCACAAACCATCAGCGAAAGTGCGATGGTGGCGGTAGGTCTGGGGGCATGTGCCATCGATTTAAATTTTGGTTGCCCTGCCAAGACGGTCAATAACCACAAGGGTGGCTCGGTTTTACTTGATGAGCCTGAGACCATGTTTGCCATCATTCACGCCACAAGACAAGCTGTTCCTAAGCACATTCCTGTGTCTGCCAAAATTCGCTTGGGTTACACAGACACTTCTTTAATGCAGGAGATTGGCTGTGCCATCAAAGAGGCAAATACAAGCTGGCTGACGGTGCATGCTCGCACAAAAACCGATGGCTACAAACCGCCCGCCTACTGGGATAAGATTACGCATTTTACAGGTCTTGGCATGCCTGTGATTGCCAATGGCGAGATTTGGACTGGCGATGATGCAAGACGGTGCGTGAGTGAAGCTGACACGCCTCATCTGATGCTTGGGCGTGGTGCGGTAACTTATCCTGACTTGATTGCCAATATTGATGATCCCAAGGCATGCTTAACGTGGCAGGAGCTCATCTCTTATCAAATTGAATTTTTAAATGACGACACAGATAACCAAAACGGGCTGATTGGGCGTTATAAGCAGTGGCTTGGCATGCTTACAGGTGGTTATGATGAGGCAAAACTATTGTGGGATATCATCAAGCGAGAGAAAAGTAAAGAGAGTATCATCGACTGTTTAAAGAAGTCTGCGAAGTTGCCATGATAATAAAGCCATTTATCAAAATGATGATAAATGGCTTTATGGGGTCTGGCGACTAATCAGCCTTTAATCCGCTCAATATTGACCCCAAGCGATTTGAGTTTATGCTCGACATTATCATAACCTCTATCGATGTGATAAATGCGGTCAATGATGCTCTCGCCCTCAGCACACGCTGCCGCCATAACCAGCGACATGGACGCACGTAAATCGGTTGCCATGACAGGAGCGGGGCTAAATTTTTCTACGCCCGTAACGATGGCGGTATGTCCGTCAATGCGGATGTTTGCCCCCATGCGGTTAAGCTCTGGCACGTGCATAAAGCGGTTTTCAAAGATGTTTTCGATGATGGTGCTGGTGCCGTCCGCCAAACAGCAGACCGCCATAAGCTGAGCTTGCATGTCGGTGGGGAAGCCAGGGTGGACTTGGGTGCGAATGTCCACCGCTTTGGGGCGACCTTTCATCACGGCACGAATCCAGTTGTCGCCTGTGGTGATGGTGGCACCCATTGCCTCAAACTTTTTGAGGACGGGGTGTAAATGCTCGGCAGAGGTGTTGGTGGTGAGTACATCGCCCTCACTCATCAATGCCCCAGCCAGATACGAACCTGTCTCGATACGGTCAGCAATGACGCTGTACTCACAGCCGTGCAGACTCTCCACGCCCTCGATAATCATGGTGGGTGTGCCAATGCCGTCAATTTTGGCACCCATCGCCACCAGCATATTTGCCAAGTCTACCACTTCTGGCTCACAAGCACAGTTTTCTAGGCGAGTTATCCCTTTGGCAAGTGAAGCTGCCATGATGACGTTTTCGGTACCACCGACCGTTACCATATCAAAGGCATAATCGCAACCAATCAAGCGACCGCCAGCGGGGGCGTGGGCTTTGACGTAGCCGTTTTCGACATTGATGGTCGCACCCATTGCCTCAAAGGCTTTTAAATGCTGGTCAACAGGGCGTGAGCCGATAGAACAGCCCCCCGGTAGTGAGACTTCTGCCTCCCCAAAACGCCCAAGCAACGCCCCCAGCACCAAAATGGAGGCGCGCATGGTACGCACGAGTTCATAAGGGGCATAGTAGTTGGCGACATGGCGAGCGTCTGCGATGACGGTATTGCCCTCTTTTTTGATGTTGACACCCATGCCAGCGATGAGCTTGATGAGCGTGTCGGTGTCTTTTAGGGTTGGGACGTTGTGCAGTACGGTCTCATCGTTTGGAAGGAGCATGGCTGCCAGTAGGGGGAGCGAAGCATTTTTACTGCCAGAAACTGCCACTTCGCCTGCAATGCGACTTTTTCCGATGATTTTAAATTTATCCATAAGTTATCTCTTATAAAATAAAAATGATAAATACCCACAAAGCATTTGTCATGATAGGGTTAATGAGATTGGCGAGCTTGATATTCAGCAGGCGTGAGAGCGTGAATGGTTAAGGCGTGCATCGCACCGCTTTGAATGTGTGAATTGACAACGGCATATACCGATTGTTGGCGTTGGACGAGGCGTTTACCCTCAAAATTCTCATCAACAATCAACACTTCAAATTTGTTGCCTTGATTGACTGCTTGAATCTCGGCATTGGGGAAAGTGGGACGTAATAGGGCGATTAAATCATCAGAATTCATAATATTCACTTTTATTAATAAATCAAACAAAGCATTATATCAGATTTTTTGGGGTTTTGGGTGTTTGGTTTAAGGCTTATCGGTGTTGTTATATAGGTCGACATAGCTTGATGTGGGCGAGCCTTCCATTTTTATGATGGGGGCGTTGGGGTTGGTGGCGTTTGGGTAATCTCCTTGATAGCTACTTTGTGAATAGGTGTTTGTGGTGCTTGGGTAGCTACTACCGCCTCCTACGGGCGTGGCTGGGATAAGCGAGGAGTTGCCACCATAAATCACGCCTCCTGTGTTAGCCTGATTATCCAGTGCTGGCTGATTGCCAAGCTGTGCAAATGTTGCTCTGGTGCCAAATATCTTAATGCCCTCCATGCCTTGTGTGGACTGTATGGCATTTAGAATGATTTGTTCTTGTTCGGCGGTCAAAAAGCCAAGTAAATACGCCATGTTGTTACGCACGACCAATTTATATTGGGAGGATTTGATACTACCAGCACTGACGATTTTGGCGATGATTTTGGATTTTAGGTAATTTTCGTGCAAGGTATGGCTTTGGGCTTTGGGGGTGGCGGAGATGATGAGGTGGTCATGGACTTTTTTGACGTCATTGATGGAGGCAATCATGTTGGCAACATCTTGTCGAATCTGCTCGCTGGGTACTTCGCCAGTCAGAATAACCTCTCGGCGAAAGCTATCAACGGCAATGCGTACGTTATGGTCGCTAACACCATGGATGCTTGGTAGATTTTTATAGCTGGTGCGTTCGATGGCCTCATCGCTAATTCTCTCAGGTATGGTGCGATACATGGCAGGTACGCCATAGTAGCCACTTTGGGAGGTGTTCTTGGCGGTGCAAGCGGTAAGTAGTGCGACAGCACAGACGATGCTGGCTAAGACTTTTGGGGTGTGGTACATCATTTATCTCGTTTTGTTAGCTCTTATCATTCTACCAAAAACGCATTTTTTATCCAATGAATTTTTGGATAATTTTCGTGATTTATCTGGTTTGACCCAGATGTCTGATGTTCAACATCAAAACCAATCACATCAAAGCGACAGTCCATGCCATCGTACTGGGGGTGGTGTTGCAGGAAGTGGCTAGCGGTATTGATGATTTTGCGTTGCTTGCTTGGGGTGACAGACTCAATCGATGAGCCAAACTGACTGCGTTTACGAGCTTTTACCTCAACAAATACAAGTGTATCTTTGTCTTTGGCAATGAGGTCTATCTCGCCAATACGGTGGGCGACATAATTGGTGGTAATGATGGCAAGACCTTGATTGATAAGGTGTTGTTGTGCCAGTGCCTCGTAGATGTTGCCGATGTTTCTCATAAAATACAAATCCCAAATAAATTACAAAATGTTGCCAGTTTTTATTATAATACCAGTAAAATTTATCGGATAACATCATGAAATTAAGAATTTTAAGCGTGGGACATAAAATGCCTGCTTGGGTGCAGACAGGCGTGAGCGAATACCTAAAACGTGTACAGCCCATGATGACGACGCAGATGGTGGAAATCCCTCCTGCCAAACGCATTAAAAATCCGTCCCTTGCCGAGATTGACAAATACAAAACCTCTGAGGGGCAAGCCATTTTATCTGCTCGCCAGCCCAAAGAAGTGCTGTGGGTACTTGATGTCAAAGGTAAAATGCTCTCTACCGAAGCCTTAGCGGATAAATTAAAACACGCCATGACGGACGGTCAAGACATAGCAATCGTCATTGGTGGGGCGGACGGCGTGTCAGCAGAGGTGCTGGCGAATGCGGATTTTAAATGGTCGCTGTCGGATTTGACCTTGCCGCACCCGCTTGTTAGGGTGGTGCTGACCGAGCAGATTTATCGTGCGATGAGCATCATCAATAATCATCCCTATCACCGAGAATGATGTTGTAGGATACTTCTTAATGCGATTATCGGAATTTTTAAATGAAAAATTTATCAATTTCGCCTATAATAAGCAATTTTGTCAATTTGCTTACCCATGCAAGTCATTCATTTAGATTCGCACTCGCCAAATACACTACCGCCTCATGTGCTAACCATCGGAAATTTTGATGGTGTGCATTTGGGGCATCAAGCCATGCTAAATGTACTGCACGCCACCGCCAAAAAACACGCTCTAAACACAGCGGTTATGGTGTTTGAGCCTCAGTCCAGAGAATTTTTTAATCCAAAAAACCCCCCAGCTCGCCTGACGAATTTTACCGAAAAAGTTGCTCTGCTTGATGGTTTTGGGGTGGATTTGGTTATTTGTGTGGACTTCAATGAACATTTTCGTCAGTTATCTGCCACAGATTTTGCAGGTATTTTAAGTAAACTTGGGACGCATCATTTGGTGCTTGGCGATGATTTTCGTTTTGGGCATGACCGCATGGGCGATAAGGCGTTTTTGCAAAATTTGGGGTTTTGTGTACAAAATTTACCCACCGTCAACGAGGCAGGGGAGAGAATTAGCTCTACTGCTGTGCGTGAAGCACTTAGCCAGGGCGATTTGGTAAAAGCAAGCCGTCTGCTGGGTCGTGATTATGCCATCAAAGGCGAAGTGGTGCATGGCGATAAAATAGGGCGAACGCTTAATTTCCCAACCGCCAATATCTCTTTGGGTCGTCTAAAACCTGCCTTGCAGGGGGTTTTTGGGGCTGATGTCATCATTCATCAAGTAGGGCAGACGACAAAAGCAGATGGTGGTATTAAAGGCACACGCCCAAACAGCCTATTTGGGGCGGTCAATGTCGGCATGCGTCCTAGTGTGCAAGGGGCAGATTATCGCTTGGAAGTACATTTGCCTGACTTTCGGGGCGATTTGTATGGGGCGAGCTTAGAGGTAATTTTTACGCATTATCTGCATGGCGAGAGGCGTTATGGTAGTCTTGATGAGTTAAAACAAGGGATAAGTCATGATGTGGCACAGCTACTGGCATGGCAAAAATCTAAGTGTGGCAATGATTAGATTTTTGGAATAGTCCTAAAATTGCCGTTTTAAACGCCTGATAACCAAGCATTGGCACGCTTTGGGTTGATGTTTGGGTGTTTTTGATAAAAAATGTTATAATAATCCACCGTATCGATTTATTTTTATTATTAATTAGTCTGTCATGAAATTAGCCGTCATCGGAGTCAATCACAAAACTGCCCCTATCTCCCTGCGAGAGAGGTTGTCATTTGGCTCGGATTTACCACAGGCGGTAGCAGACATTCGTGCATTAAATGAGTCGGTATCAGGAGCGGTTATTGTCTCTACCTGTAACCGCAGTGAAATTTATGTGGGGTTTGATGATGAGTGGCGTGCAGATGATGAGGCTGTCATTGACACGCAAGCAAGTCCGTTGTGTGCGTGGTTGGCGGATTTTAAGGGTTTGACATTGTCAGAAATCTCGCCATTTTTATATGTTTATGAAAATGATAGGGCGTTGAATCACTGGCTACGTGTGGCATCTGGACTTGATTCGATGATTTTGGGCGAACCCCAGATTTTTGGACAAATTCGTCAGGCTGTCTCCGTGTCAAAAGAAGTTGGTGGTGTGAGTCGAGAGTTTGATTGGCTAACCCAGCAGATTTTTGCTGCTGCACGCACGGTTCGCCGTGATAGCAAGGTGGGACAGCAAGCGGTAACACTTGGGTTTGCTACTGCTAAGTTGGTTACACAAATTTTTGATAAACCTCAAAATACCACACTGCTGATGGTAGCAGCAGGCGAGATGAATCGCTTGGTGGCTCATAATGTGGCAAGTTTGGGCATGACAAATATCATCATCGCCAACCGCAGTCCGGAGCGAGCCGAGACTTTGGCAGATGAGCTGACAACAATGGCACATGACGCAGGGCGAACGGTTCATGTGCGATGTGTGGGGTTAGATGAGCTGGCACAGGTGCTTACTGAGGCAGACGTGGTTAGCAGTTGTAGCGGTAGCATGAATGCACTCATCACACATCAAATGATAAAAAACGCCCAAAAAATCCGCCGTCATCGTCCGATGTTGCTGGTAGACTTGGCAGTACCCAGAGATATTGAGGCAAGTGTATCAGCCATAGATGATGTGTATTTATATTCGGTAGATGATTTGCAACATGTCATTGAGGGCAATCTAAACGAACGAAAACAGGCGGCGGTAGAAGCAGAACTGATGGTCAGTCAGCTGGCACTAAATATAGAGAGTCAAATGCAACTTTTGTCCGCACGTAGACTTATTGCTGATTATCGTGCTCTGGCACAGACGCATAGAGATAGACTGCTCGCCCATGCCAAACATCGCTTATCCTGTGGCGATGACGTGGGGAGCGTGCTTGATGAATTTGCTTATCGCCTGACAAATACACTCATGCACTCGCCATCTCGACTGATTCGTGCCAGTGCCATACATCAAGACGCAGAAGTGCTGGATATGGTGGCAGATGGCTTAATGGATTATCGTGAAAAGCAAGTGTGATTTAGGAGATTTGGCATTTGATGAATTGTCATTCAAAATCATCAAGCGTCATTTTTAACGCCCTAAAACAAATATCCATGTCAAAACCTCGATATTGCAAAAACCGCAATTGACGGGCTTTTTCTTTGGGGTCTTTGGGCGGGGTGTCGCCATATTTTTTACAGCGAGCCTCAACCGCCAATTTGAGCCAGTCTATTTCATCACTTCTATCATCATTTTCTAAAATTGTGCCGTCCGCCACACTTTCCACATCGCTCATGGCGATGAGTGTATCCATACCTCCAAAATCTTTGGCGTCTAACCCTGCTTTTTTGAGCATTTTGGCAAGGTGCTGTACGCCACGTCCTTTGCGTACTGATTCACGCACGAGCATGGTGGCACAGCGTTCGTCTGATTGGTAGCCTTTTTCGGCAAATTCGCTAAGTAATTCATCAACCGCCACACTGTCGCAATCTTTGGCGAGTAATTTATTTTTTAATTCAAAGCGAGACAGTTCTTTTTTGGACAAATAATAAAACGCCAGCCATCGCAAATAGCGAGTTTGCCTATCAGGAATGGCTAATTTTTCAATCTCAACTTTGCTTAATAATTTTAATAAATTATCATCAAGCACCGTTTGGGTATTGTCATTTAATAATAAATCTACCGCAGATGGCTTACTGTTACTTTTTTGGGATTGGCGCTTATGTGGTGGATTGGCTGGGCTGGTTTGGGAGATGGGTTTTTGGGTGTTTTTAATCGGTGTTGTGGGTTTTTTTAAAGACTTTTTGGTGTTGCTGTCTTTATTATTTGTGATGTTGGGTTTTTTGGCATTGTTATTATCCGCATTATCACTATTTTTATCAAAAGTTTTGGCAGACACAGGCTCTCCCATGTCTGCTAAAATCTCGTCCAATGTTTTGATGACTGGCGTTTTGATGTTTATGGGTTTATCCATAAAGGTTTAGTCGTCCATGCCTTCGACATATTCTGGCACGTCATCAGCATCATCGTCCGAGTGGGTAGCGGTAACGTTTGAGAGTTTAGCTTCACGGATTTTGGCTTCGATTTCTTGGGCAATGGCTGGGTTATCCGCCAAAAATTGACAAGCATTGGCTTTGCCTTGACCGATTTTTGTACCGCCATAAGCGTACCAAGCTCCTGATTTTTCAACAATATCAAGACTTGCTCCCAAGTCCACAATCTCGCCCAAGCGGTTGATGCCCTCGCCATACATGATGTCAAATTCGGTTTGGCGGAAAGGGGGAGCCATTTTGTTTTTGATGACTTTGACACGAGTTTCTGAGCCAAGAACAATCTCTTTATCTTTGGCGTCTTTAACAGAGCCGATACGGCGAATGTCAAGGCGTACAGAGGCGTAGAATTTTAGGGCATTACCGCCTGTGGTGGTCTCAGGCGAGCCAAACATCACACCGATTTTCATGCGGATTTGGTTGATGAAAATCACCATGCAGTTGGAGCGTTTGGCGTTGCCTGTGATTTTGCGTAGGGCTTGGCTCATCAGACGTGCTTGTAGCCCCATGTGGCTGTCGCCCATCTCGCCCTCGATTTCGGCTTTGGGAGTCAGAGCGGCGACCGAGTCCACCACAATCAAATCCACCGCCCCAGAACGCACGAGCATGTCCACGATTTCAAGGGCTTGCTCGCCATTGTCGGGCTGTGAGACCATGAGTTCGTTTAGGTTTACGCCCAATTTTTTGGCATAAATGGGGTCTAGGGCGTGTTCTGCGTCAATAAAGGCACATTTGCCACCCTGCTTTTGGCATTCAGCAATCGCTTGTAGGGTGAGTGTGGTTTTGCCCGAACTCTCAGGACCAAAAATCTCAATGATACGACCTTTTGGCAAGCCACCAATGCCAAGTGCGATGTCTAGTCCCAGCGAGCCTGTAGAAATCACATCGACATCTACTTTTACCGAGTCATCGCCCAGATTCATGATGGTGTTTTTACCAAATGCCTTTTCAATTTGGGCAAGGGCGACTTGCAGGGCTTTTTCCTTGTTGACTTCAACGTTGTCTGTTTCTTGGTTTTTGGGTGCTTTTGCCATGAGATTTTACCTATAAGACTTAAAAATTTGTGTTAAATTAACTTCAATTCATGTGAAAAATTTTGCCTATTTTAGCACTTTTTTGGATAAAATGGCGGTAAATTTTACGTTGTTGCAGTAAATAATTATTAAGCTTATAAATAAAACTTAAAAAATCTCATCTCGTTTAAATACCCACTCGTCATGACTGCTTGCTCTCTCGTCAAAATAATAACCTTCCATGTCAAAGCCTTTTAACTCATCAGGGTTTTGGATGTTATTGACGCAGGCAAAGCGGGTCATCATGCCCCTTGCTCGTTTGGCATAAAAGCTCACGACTTTATATTGACCATTTTTTTGGTCTAAAAATTTGGGGGTGATAATCTCGGCATGGATTTTATTGGGTTTGACCGCTCCATAATATTCGTTGGAGGCTAAATTAATTAATATGTCCGAACCACTCTTGGCAATGCGTTCATTGATGACATCGGTAATCATGTCGCCCCAATATTCATACAAATCATCGGCATGGGGAGTTTTCAATTTAATGCCCATTTCAAGGCGATAGGGGAGCATATTATCAAGCGGTTTTAAAATGCCATATAATCCTGATAAAATCCCCAAATGACGATTTAAATATAAAATCTCATCAGTGGTTAATGAATAAGCGTCCAATCCTTTATAAGCGTCCCCGTCAAATAAATAAACAGCAGGTTTTTTATCATCATTAAAAGGATAAGTCCAGTTTTGATTGCGAGTTACATTTAATTGGGCGATTTTATCAGACACACTCATGAGTTCTTGAATGTCAATGCTGTCTTTTTGTTTGAGTGTTTTCATTAAATCAATGGAATGCTCAATTAAAACAGGCTCGCTTAAATGATTGGTCAAATCAAAAGGAATGGTGGTTTTTTCATCTAAATTTTTGGCAGGGGATAATAAAAAATACATACATTTTCCTAATCATAAAAATTTTATTATAAAAGTAAATGGTTAAAATTGCAATTAAAATTATTTATCTATTGATTGTATTTGCCAAATCTGTTATCCTAATTTTGCTTGTTTTTTAAAAGGAATTCTCATGACTGACGCCATTTTATCCCATGTTCTCCCCACCACGCATGGCAAATCCATTGCCATCATCACGCTCAACAACCCCAAAGCCCTAAACGCCCAAAATCTCGACATGGTTAAAGCCACTCGCGAGCTTTTAAGTGCGTGGGCGACTGACGAGAGCGTGGCAATGGTCGTGCTACATGGGGCGGGCGAAAAGGGGCTGTGTGCAGGGGGCGACATCAAGGCACTACACGGCGACACGATTGGTGCGACCGCCCACGACTTTTTTACCCATGAGTATGGGCTTATGCACGACATGCACACCTATGCCAAGCCCATTTTGGCGTGGGGGCATGGCATTGTGATGGGTGGTGGCATGGGGCTGTTTACGGCATCTAGTCATAAGGTCGTAACCAAAAGCACGCTCATGGCGATGCCTGAGGTGTCCATTGGGCTGTTTCCTGACGCAGGGGCATCGTACTTTTTAAATCATTTGGCAGGGAAAGTGGGCTTATTTTTGGGCTTGACGGGGGCAAGATTTAATGGGGCGGACGCTTATGAATTGGGTGTGGCGGATTTTGCGATAAGTCATGAACGATTTGATGAGTTGTTAAACGCCTTACAACAAATTGACTTTAAGGATAATGCCAGCAATCATCATTTATTATCCGCTTGTTTAAATAACTTTCATGACAAATCGATATTACCAAATGGTCAAATCATGAATGACTTTGATGAAATTAATCATTTGATGGCAGGGGATTTACAATCCATCCATCAAGCATTGATGAATTATCAAGGCAAGAGCGATTTTATCAAATCCGCCCTTGAATTTTATAAAACAGGGTCAGACACCACCAAAGCCATTACCTTTAAAATCTATCATGATTTAAAAACGGTGAAAAAAGATTTTTCTTTAAAGCAAATCTTTGATTTAGAAACGGTGGTTGCCACAAATTGCGTAGAAAAGGGCGATTTTAAAGAAGGTGTACGAGCTTTACTTATTGATAAAGACAAAAACCCAAAATGGCGACATACGCTTGATGATATGCCCATGGGGTGTATTGATGAGTTTTTTGGGGAATTTAAATAATCATTGATAAAATAGAAATCCGCTTAATATGATATTAAGCGGATTTTTAATGGAGCTTTATTGTTGTCTTTTGGCAACGGCCTTGCAGACATGGTCAAAATAGGGCGTGATGATGGTTTCTCTGTCAAGTTTTTCCCACCGTTGGTCGGTAGAAGTGGTAATCGCTTCTTCAACTTCTTCATAAAGAATGTTGTTATTTTGGTCGTACAGCACGTAGGCGGTGTTGGCTAGGCGTTCTTTGGTACAATCAAAATAGTAAAACATTCGCATTTCAGCCACGCCGTCTGCCAGCTCGTGAAATACGCCACGCTCCCAAGTTGTTACAAATGGCTTGCCTGTGTCGGCAAAATGCTCAACGTGCGTGTATTCGTCCGCATAATAGCTTTTGCCATAGAGCAAATCATAAACCCATTGCCAGTCTTCGGCATGAGCGAGCGTACACAAGGAAAGTAAGGTGATAAAAAGTAGTTTTTTCATGGTAATGAATGGGTGTGGGAGTTAAGGGTTATTATAATCATAAATGGTGGGGCGATACAAGTTTTATCAAAACACTAGTCCCACAACAATCCATCAAATTGCGATTTTCCATGATTGCGGTTAAGGCTGATAATTAATTTTGCAGTAGTTTTGTATTGATTGCTGTTGATGATGGGTTTTGTACAGCCGTGTTATCAAATGTCAGGGTGTACAAAATATCTGTCTGCTTGATGGGCAAATCATGGTAAAATGATGAGTTCTTGTCATCACTTGACCATCAAATAAGCGATACATCATGTCAAACCCATCTCATCTACCCTCAAACAACCAATCCCAAGCCGCTCACGCCAAGCCATTTCCGACTTTATGGATTATGGTAATGGGGCTGATGATTGCCATCGGTCCGCTTGCTATTGATATGTATCTGCCCGCCTTGCCAAAGATGGCGGACGAGTTTGGGGTTAGTGTTTCGGAGATTTCAAAATCTGTGCCGTTTTATTTTGTGGGACTGGTATTTGGACAATTATTCTACGGTCCTTTTTCTGACAGGGTGGGGCGTGTACTGCCGATGTATATTGGCATGACGGTGTTTGTGCTGGCTTCTGTGGTGTGTGCAACAGCCACCAGTGAGACCATGTTGTTCATTGCTCGTACGGTGCAGGCACTTGGGGCGTGTGTTACGGCGGTGGTAACTCGTGCCGCCATTCGTGATACGCTAAACCCTGTGCAAGGGGCTAGGGCATTTAGCCTGATGGTGCTTGTGATGGGGCTTGCTCCGATATTGGCACCGAGTTTGGGGGCGATGATTTTAAAATTTGCCAACTGGCATGCTCTGTTTTGGTTTTTGGCGTGTTATGGTGTGTTGAACATCATTTTGACTAAGCTGTTTTTAAAAGAAACGCTAACCCCTCAAAACCGCAATACCCAACCAATGAGCCAAGCATTTTTGGCGTATGCTGACCTCATGAAGGATAAAACCTTTGTCATACCTGCATTGGCAGGGGGGCTATTACAAGGGGCATTTTTTATTTATTTATCTATATCTAGCGAGCTGTTTATGGTGGGCTATGGTCTGTCTGAGCGTCAATTCGCCATCGCATTTGGGGCAAATGCCTTTGGGTTTGTGGCACTTACCCAAGTTAATCAATTTTTAACCAGCAAGTTTCGCTTGGTGCAACTGCTACGTTTTGGGGCGTTAATGCAACTTGTCTCAGGAGTGTGTCTGCTGGCTTTGGTACTTGCCTTTGGTACGCAGGCTTCTTTTGCTTTGGTATTTGTGGCTATTTTTTGTTGTATTGCAGGGCTTGGTCTGACTCAGCCAAATGCTGGTGCTATCGCACTGGCATACCAAAAAAAACGAGCAGGTCTAGCTTCGGCACTACAAGGTTCATTTCAGTTTAGCGTGGGGATTTTTGGTGGGTTATTGCTGAGTTTGTTTGATGTCAGTCCTGTGGTTAAGCTGGGTATGGTGGTTACTGTACTGGCGGCGATCGGGACATTTTTGGTGTATCAGCTTGACCCCAAAATGGATTTATCAAATTTGGATTAACCACCAAAAATCGCCATCACCCAAAGCACCACCACCAAAATCAGTGCGAGCGACTGAGCGGACGAGCCGACATCTTTGGCGATTTTGGCAAGGGGGTGGATTTCCATCGAAGTATGGTCAACCGCCGCCTCCAATGCGGTATTAAAAAATTCCACGATTAAAGATAAAAACGAGCCGATGATTAACGCCATCTTAACCGCCAAAGCAAAATCTAGCCATAACGCCAATCCCATTAAAGGCAAATGCAAAATCACAAGCTGAAAAATGGCGGGTTCTTTTAGGGCAACTTTAAAACCATCTTTGGAATAAGATAGGGTTTTGATGATGCGTTTTAAGCCTTTGGTTTTGTTAAATTCGGACATGGATTTTTCCTGTGTGATGATGGCGGATTATAGCATTTTTTCAATATTGACAAAATCCGAGAATTTGGGATAATGACAAAAACACTTGGATAAATAAGTTATGATTACCCTAGACCTACCCCCCAGAAATGCAAGAAACCATCACCATCACCGCCGAAAAACAAGGTGTAAGTGTCAATGACCTATATACTAAACGCCATCAAAGCCACTTTGGAAAATGATACGCCTAAGCATATTGATGATGTCATGGTCTTTGATATGGACGTGATGCAAGAGCGATTAAAAGGCTTTGAAAGTAAGGAGGAAGCTCTAAAAAACAGCGTGCCTGTGCCAAAGTCGGCATTGGCGAACCTTGACAGCTTTAAACAATGGTTGAGCGAAAGCAAAACAGGGGCGGTTGTATGAACGCACGGCTATCTCATTGGTTAAGGGATAACTTGGATTCTTTCGATGATTCTATTCAAATTGCCGTAATGTCCTTTATGGCTCATGTAGAAACAAGCGGTCTAAAAGACTTACAAGGTCGCAACAAATCCTCCGCCCCACCAAACCTCCATACCAAAAAAGAACACAGACACGCCAAATTTGCCCAAAAATATTGTCTTTGGCATAGGGCATGCCTACCCTTTATAGCACCATTTGTATTCGGCGATATTTCAGAAGTAAAATGAATGTTTTTACATGAAAAATGGCTAAATCTTGATTTTCATCGTCAAATCCCTTACCAATATTTTCATATTGCCTGCGGAATTTTCCTTGAAAATCTGGTGATTTTTCTCATTTTTCATTGTAAATACAAAGAGTGGACATGCCCTGTCATCTCGGTGCGTGCTATGTGGAGCAGGCGAGTGGTGATTTGACGAGCGAATATATTTTGCATTATTGTCGCTATAACGATGCGATTGTGCTTGTGGATATTAGCACTCACCCACCTTTTGACTTGCCAAGCGTGGATAGATTGGATTATTGACCGCTAATGGCGGTTTTTTTGTGTGAAGTTTATGGTTATTTCAAGTATAATAACCATTTTATTTTTATTAAGAAAATCCTATGACCAACCTAGCCCAAGAAATCGCCAAACGCCGTACATTCGCCATCATCAGCCATCCTGACGCAGGTAAAACCACAATGACCGAAAAGCTCCTTTTGTGGGGCAAGGCAATCTTAACCGCAGGCGAGGTCAAAAGCCGTAAAACCGACAAACACGCCACCTCCGACTGGATGAGTATGGAGCAGGAGCGGGGCATTTCTATCACCACCTCTGTGATGCAGTTTCCCTATGGCGACTGTATGGTCAATCTGCTAGACACCCCCGGACACGCTGATTTTAGTGAAGATACTTATCGCACTTTGACCGCCGTTGATAGTGCCTTGATGGTCATTGATGGGGCAAAGGGCGTGGAAGAACGCACCATTAAACTGATGGAAGTCTGCCGTATGCGAGACACGCCCATTATCAGTTTTGTCAATAAACTTGACCGTGAAATCCAAAATCCCCTTGCTCTTTTAGATGAAATTGAAAGCGTGCTAAAAATCAAATGCGTGCCGTTTTGTTATCCCATTGGAATGGGGCAGGATTTTGTGGGGGTGTATAACTTTTTTGATAACAAAACTTATCTTTATAAAAAGGGCTTTGGCACACAATTAACCGACATTGAAACCCTAGACGGCTACGACCACGATGAGATTAAGGGGCGACTTGGCGAGCTTTTGTGGAATGAGTTTTTGGAAGGGGTGGAGCTTGCCGAAATGGCATTTGGCGATTGGGACATTGATGAGTTCTTGGCAGGCAAGCAAACGCCTGTGCTGTTTGGGACGGCTTTGGGTAATTTTGGCGTGGATATGGTGCTAGATACCCTAACCAAATACGCCCCAGCCCCCAAAGACCACAATGCCGTGGAGCGAGTGGTCAAGGCGGACGAACCAAATTTCACAGGCTTTGTCTTTAAAATCCAAGCCAATATGGACCCCAAACACCGAGACCGTGTCGCCTTTATGCGGATTTGTTCTGGCAAGTACGAAAAAGGTATGAAATTAAACCATATTCGTATTGGCAAAGAAGTGCGAGTGTCGGATGCGTTGATGTTTTTGGCAGGCGACCGTGAAAGCCTTGAAGAGGCGTATGCTGGCGACATTATTGGCTTGCACAATCACGGTACGATTCAGATTGGCGACAGTTTCACCAGTGGCGAAACCCTTAATTTTACAGGCATTCCGCACTTTGCCCCAGAGCTGTTTCGCCGTGTGGTGCTAAAAGACCCACTAAAATCCAAGCAATTACAAAAAGGTTTACAACAGTTGTCAGAAGAAGGAGCAACCCAAGTCTTTATGCCCCAAATCAACAATGATTTGATTTTGGGAGCGGTGGGCGTACTGCAATTTGAAGTGGTGGCTCATCGCTTGCTAGAAGAATACAAGGTGCAATGTGCCTTTGAGCCGATTTCTGTTGCCACCGTCCGCTGGGTGCATTGTGATGATAAAGTTGCCTTTGAAAAATTTAAGAAAAAAGCCCACGACCAACTCTCGCTGGACGGCGGTGGTTATCTGACCTACCTTGCCCCAAGTCGTGTCAATTTGCAACTCATGCAAGAGCGTTATCCAGAGGTGGAGTTTAGAAGTACGAGGGAGCATTGATTTTAGGTGGGTGGCATGAAAGACATTAAAAGTATCGTTCGCAGTATTTTTACTAATGCCATTTTGGTTTTTATGTTGCCCATTATGCTTTATTTTTGGATAGATGTATTTAAAAACCCTAAATATTACTATCCCATCAAATTGGATTATGATAAAAAGCAAGCCGAATTACAACAAATCTTGGATACAATTACCATCGGCTTGCCACAATTTGATAAAAGAGATAACCGTAAAAAGACCAGTGCACAATCCATTTCTATTGCATATCATTACCATAATCCCAAAACAAGCGATATTGAAACATTGCTAGAAAATATTCAACAAATTGCTAATGTGGAATTATCTGCTTATGATACCAGCAGTCATTCTTTTAAAAAGCGGTTTTGTGTTGGCGAAAATGCAATATCGGCGGGCGATTATAATTTTGATGATTTATACCATATAAGGTTATATGTCAGTTTTTATAAATATGACGATTGTCGGCGCTTTGTTTATGAGAAGAACCGTCAAGATGTATAATTCTTCCAAATTCGTGATATATTACTTTTTTAGCTTTTGAATAATTAAACCATGCTCATCTGCCCCATTTGCCATACTGCCCTAAATTTACAAGGCAAAACCTACACCTGCCAAAACCGCCACAGCTATGACATTAGCAAGGACGGCTATGTCAATCTACACGTGGTTCAGCACAAAAACAGCCACACCGCAGGCGATACGCCAGAATCGGTGCAGGCTCGCAGACGCTTTTTGGCGGGCGGATTTTATGAGCCACTTCGCACCAAAATCAGCCAAATTACTGCCAGTCTATCGCCTACATCAATACTGGACATCGGCTGTGGCGAAGGTTATTATACGAGCAAGCTTGCCAAAACCGCCCCTGTCATTGGGCTAGACATCGCCAAAACCGCTATCATTACTGCTTCAAGAACCTATAAAAATCAAGAAGTTGGGAACAACATCACTTGGGTAGTGGGTACAGGCTCGCTGCTTCCTGTGGCAGATGAGAGCGTGGGACTTTGCACAAGCTTTTTTAGTCCTCTGCCAAAAGCCGAAATGCTAAGAGTGCTGATGGCGGGCGGTCATTTGCTGGTTGCCACGCCCGCCCCACGCCATCTGTACGCGATGCGCGAGCAGTTGTTTGAGCTTGTCAATCTGCACAACCCCGCCAAATTTATCACTGAACTGTCGCCAGAATTTGCCCTGATTGATGAATGGCAAATTGATGCACCGATGGTCTTGGACAGCCAAAATTTGTCCGATTTGATAGATATGACCCCTTATACTTATAAAGCTAAATTGGATAAAAAAATAGCCCTAAAAGCCCAAAATAATTTTGAGGTTACAGCCAGTTTTTGTGTATATCTATTTAAAAAACAATGCGGTACTAATTAATAAAATCCAACAACAATGGCATAGTTTATCTAAGTTTATTTTTTTATAAATATTTTATGTTTTATTTCTTGATAGAGAATATATGATCTGATGAGTCATCAAATATCTATCATAAAAAATATCAGCAACTGATTTATTAACAGTCATCATTTGTTTAAAAGGTATCTTTATTAAGAACCCACCATGAATATGAGATTGTATTTTAAATTTTAGCCATTAATAATCTTAATTTTAGCAGCCAAAGCGGAGCAACGCCTGTAAAGCTCTGCACCATTTTGCCGTCACTGACAATCACAAAAGAGGGCGTAACTTGCCCCTGCCATGCTCCAAATATCGCTCCGTCCGTGTCATTGATGGTGGCAAAATCATAGCCACGCTCATTCATGTGTGAGAGTAGCTCGTCATCATTGCCTGACGATACCGCCACCGTCAGCACTTCGTAGCCATCAGCGTGCAGGGCTTGGACATTTGGGCTGGTGGTACGACATACATGACACCATGTTCCCCAAAAATACACGAGAATTGGTTTGTCATGACTGGCGGTAGCGATATTGGTGAGTTGTCCGTGTGAATTTTGGTAAGTCAAATCCACATCATCAGGCATGGTGGGCGACCGCCATAGATTAATAAGGGTGTAAATGACAATAAAAACCACCAAATACCCCATCATTTTGATGAGGTATTGGACGGTTTTTTTAGAATATCCAGACAAGTTAAAGGTCAAAAATCTTACCTCTGTTCATGATGCCATTAGGGTCAAATACCGCCTTGACCGCTTTCATGTATTCAATCTCGGCAGGCGAGCGAGTATAATCCAAATAAGGCTTTTTGGTCATGCCCACGCCATGCTCAGCACTGATAGAGCCTTTGTATTTTTTGACGGTTTCAAAGACGTATTTGTTGACGATTTTGCATTTGTTAAAAAACTCATCTTTACTCAGATTATTAGGTTTTAGGATATTTAAATGTAAATTGCCATCGCCAATATGTCCAAACCAGCATACCTCAAAATCTGGGTAATTGTCTTTGACGATTTTGTCAATGTCGCTGATAAAATCGCCCAAATGCGTGATGAGTACCGACACGTCATTTTTGTAAGGGGTAAATACCGAAATGGTTTCGGAGATACTTTCTCTTAATTTCCACAAGTCGGCAAGTTGCCCCACGCTTTGGCTCATCACACCATCAACAATCAAGCCATTTTCAAGGCAGTTTTCAAACACGCCCATCGCCGTATCAAGCACCTCATCGCTAATTGCCTCAAATTCAAGCAATACATAAAAGGGCGTACGGCTTTCAAAAGGTTCTTTGGCGTGTCCTGCACTGATGACTTTGTCAATCGCCACGTTGTCAAAAAACTCAAAAGCGGTCAAATTTAACGCCTTGCCAAATTTATCAAGGAGCTTAACCACCGAACCAAAATCAGGCACGCCCAGCACCATTGCCGTCAGGTTTACAGGTTGTTTTTCTAATTTAATCAACGCCTTAGTTACAAAACCAAGCGTGCCTTCTGCCCCGATGAACAGATGACGAAAATCATAGCCTGTGGCGTTTTTGAGCATGCCACCATTTAGCTCCAAAATGTCGCCTTTGCCCGTAACCACCGTCAAGCCCAAAATTTGGTTACGGGTCATGCCATAGCGAATGACCTTAATCCCGCCTGCGTTCGTGCCAATGTTACCACCGATTTGGCTAGACCCTGCGGAGGCAAAGTCCACGCCATAATATAAGCCACGACTTTCGGCAAAGTCTTGCAAGGCTTTGGTAACCACGCCCGCCTCAACTTCCACCATGCGGTCAGCTTCATAAAACGTACCAATGGCGTTCATTTTATCAAAACTCACCACCACCTCGCCATTGCTTGCTACTGCCCCTGCGGACAAACCTGTGCGACCACCAGAGGGTACAAGGCAAATCTTGTGTTCGTTGGCAAGGCGGACAATGTCGGCAACTTGTTCGGTGGTTTTGGGGAAAACGATGAGACAAGGGTTTGGCTCAAAATGTTTGGTTTGGTCTTTGCCAAAAAAAGCAAGGTCGCTTTGGTCGGTTTTGATGTTAACACCGAGTGTGGTTAGGGCTTCTAAAAAATTGGTTGTCATGATGTTCTCTACTAAGGGTTATTGTGTGCGTTTGACCCAAGCACCGCTACCGTCGACACGGCTATCTTTGCGGATTTTATCACGCAGGGTTTCGGCGGACTGTTGGTTTTTTTCTGAACCAACCAACACTCGCACGCCACGACTGGTTTGGCTGGTGGTAACTTTATAACCAGCAGCACGGTATTTTTTGGCAAGCTCATCTGCTTTGGCCTGGTTGTCAGCGAGCGAAACTTGCACGCTGTATCGTGCCTTACCATCGGTAGAATTTTCTTTTTGGCGAGATTCTGATGGGCGTTTTTCGACAGTGGCTTTTTTGGTGTCTTTTTCTTTGGACTTGGTGTCTTTGGTTTTTGTTTCTTTGGCTTTGACTTCTTGGATTTCTTTTGTTTTAGTCTTTGCCTTCGCTTCTCGCTCTTTGGCTTCACGTTCTAGGCGTGCCACCTGAGACTTGGAGGGGATTTTGATGGTTTTGCCAAGTGGTAGGGGGTCGTTACGCCCCATGTTATTGGCTTCGGCAATGGCAGAAACAGGCACGCCATACTGACGAGACAACTTGATCAGACCGTCGCCACGCACGACCTTATGCTCGCCAGCTTTGTTTTGGGTTTTTTGTTTTTCTGTTTTTTGTTTCTCGGCTTTGGCTTTCTCAGCTTTTAGTCGTTTTTCTCTATCAGCCTTGATTTGCTCTTCTTTGGCTTTGGCGATAGATTCTGGGCGAGTTTCAACTGTTAGGTTGGAGGCCTGTTCAAGCATTTTTTGTTCGGCGTCTGCTTTTGCTAAGGCTAAGTTTTGGGCTTTTTCTTGTTTGTCAAGAAGTGCTCTGACCTCTTTTTCTTGGGCGAGCGTCTGAGTCTCTCGCTGTTTTTGCTTGATGGCGAGCAGTCTATCCTCTTCTTCTCTGCCAATGGTTAGCGGTTCAGCAACAGGGCGAGCCACGTCATCGCTGACGGGGCTGGGGGTGGTTGCTGAGGTGGTCATTTGGTGGGAGGGGTCTGGCTGACCTTGATTGATGGCATAAAAAACCACGCCACCGCCCAGTGCTAAACTAAGTCCTAATAAGAGCTGTTTTGAAATCATGGGGTTATCATCATCTGTTGCCGATATGGGTATTTTATCATAAAGCCTAGAAAACTCATAATATTTTACGCCAAAACGGACGCTGGATTATCCGCCAATCCCAACGCAATCAAGCTCTCACCAATGGTATGAAACGAGCCAAAGCATAACACCACATCACCATCGCTCGCCAGTCTCTCCACACTTGCCACCGCTTTACCAATATCATTGTGCATAAAAATGGTGCTGTGTGGCACATGATGGCTGATTTTGGCGTTTAGGTCAATCACGTTGGTCGCTCGCACGTTATCAATCCTCCCAATATGCCATGCCGTGATGGGTAAATCAAAAGTAGCAATCAAAGCAAGCACTTCATCGATGTCTTTATCAGCAAGCATGGAAAATAAAAAGTGTAATTTGGTATTAGGGCATTGATGATGAATGTTTTGCCAATAAGGGATAAATGATTGCATTAAAAATGTCATGCCATGAGCATTATGCCCCACATCAAAAATCCATTGTTTGTTGTCTATCATTCTTTTGTCAAATCGCCCTGCTATTTTGACAGTAGTTAAGCCATTTTTAATATCATCAATGCCAATATTTAATTTGCTTGCCAATATTGCACTGATGGCATTGCTGGCATTTGTTAGAGCTATCGTTGGTTTGGGCAAATTAAGGGTTATTGACGCTGATGAATAAATCCAGTCATCAACATTGTCTTGATAGACATAATGTTTGCCAAATTGATGACAGAGGGCGTGTTTTTCTGTGATGATTTGTGCCACGCTATTTGGCATATCAGCCTCGCCAAATATCACAGGCATATTTTTACGGATAATTCCTGCTTTTTCAAAACCGATTTTTTCTCTGTCATCGCCAAGCCAATTAACATGGTCAATGCCTATATTGGTAATCACGCCCACATCAGGGTCAATGATATTGACGACATCAAGCCGACCACCCAAGCCAATTTCTAATACCCAAACATCGCAGTTTAATTCTTTAAAAATCCAAAATGCCGATAAAGTCGTCATTTCAAAAAATGACAAAGACAAATTGCATTTGGTACGAGCTTTTTCGCATGCATTAAATGCCTTAATAAGCATGTCATCATCAATATCTATGCCATTGATTTTGATGCGTTCATTAAAACTAACCAAATGCGGGGATTGGTATAAGGCGGTTTTAAAACCCGCTTTCGTACAAATTTCGCTGATGAGTGCGGTGGTTGAGCCTTTGCCATTGGTTCCTGCTACGGTAAAAATATAGGGCTTATGGGATAAATCCTCTTTTAAAACCCCCATTTTTTTGGCGACAGGCAACACTCGCTCTAAGCCCATGTCAATGGCGGAGACGTGAATTTGACCCATATAATTGAGCCACTCGGAGACGGTTTGGAGGGTGTTCATGATTGATTATTCGCTGTCAATATTTTTTTAAAAATTCTGGATTGGGCTCACTACCATAACCAAGATTCTCTGCTATTTTAAACATTTCTGAATACATATACCGTACGGTGGGTGAGTTTTCATAAAGTTTTTCCACTTCTTCTCTAAGTTGTGCTTCTTTGGTTTTATTGTACTTTTCTAGAAAATCTTTACCATGATTTTCTACATATTCAATAATGCTATTAATATCAGGGTTGTCCACTAATTCATGCTCAACTTCATACGATTCGGTCAAAGCAATGCTTTTGCCAATGGGCGATTCATAAAATTCAATTAATGCATTTACTTGTTCTTGGTTGTATAGCCTTTTTGTCTTATCAATCTCTGTTTGTATGTACATTTTGTCAATAAGCTCAATCCAATTTGGGTCGGTCGTGATTTCTTTTTTTAACATCTCTTGGGATTTTTTATTAAGTTCTAACATCATTGCCAGCTTTTGTTCTAATGCTTGCTTGTCATCATTTTCCGATATAATAAATGGAAAGATTTGAATGACGATGACTGATTGTGGAATGACATCACTAAATGCATTTATATAATGCTCTTTTGTCATTTTGACTTTAATTAAACGCTCCACCGATTCATCGCTGGGCGTATTATTAGAAATATTGTCAGAGACATTGGCATAAGCCATTGATGATAAAAATAACATCATGATGATAAAGAAATGCATAATTTGCCTTGTGCTACCCAATAAAAATACCAAAACCCCTTTTGGTGGAGTTTTGGTATTATAGCATGATTTATCAACTCACATTCGGCAATTTCATCAGCTTAGTCAGCAGTCGATACACTGTGTCCACAAGCTCATGACGATGTACCACCATATCTACCGTGCCTTTATCAAGCAAAAATTCAGCACGTTGGAATGGCTCATCAAGCACTTCACGCACGGTCTGCTCAATCACACGTTTACCTGCAAAGCCAATCATCGCTTTTGGTTCGGCGATATGTACATCGCCCAGCATGGCAAGGCTCGCCGTTACGCCCCCATAGACGGGGTTGGTTAGTACCACGATGTATGGCACGCCTGCCAAACGTAAACGCTCAATGACCGCTGATGTGCGAGCCATCTGCATGAGTGATAACAAACCCTCTTGCATTCTTGCCCCGCCTGAGGCAGCGAAGCACACCAAAGGCTTACGCTCGGCAAGGGCTTTTTCAGCTGCTATTACAAAACGGTCGCCCACCACCGACCCCATTGAGCCACCCATGAATTTAAAGTCAAAGGCACAGGCAATCAACTCCAAATTTTTGATTTTACCGCTCATCACTACCAAAGCCTCACTCTCGCCTGTCTGACGTTGAGCCTCTGCCATGCGAATGGGGTAGGGCTTGGAGTCGGTAAAACGCAAGGGGTCGCCCGCTTGATATTCTTGTCCAAGCTCGCCTGTCACACTCTCAAAAAACCAGTTTAGGCGTTTGCGTGCCGACATGGTCATGTGGTGGCCGCAATCAGGGCAAACATACTGATTAAAAATCAAGCTGGTGTTGGTCGTCAGCGTATGGCACTCAGGGCATTCGGTAGATGGCTCGGTCTCTACCGCTGAGGGGATTGCCACACGGTTTTGTTTTATGGACGGTACAGGGCGGTTAAGCCATGTGGTTGGTGTTGCTTGGGCTTGTTCGCTCATGAATTTTCCTATAAATTCTTAAATAGGCATAGTTTACAGTTGTTTTGTCAATTTGGCAAATGGTTTGGCAAATTTTTCTCACAAATTATCAATTGCTTGTCTTAACTCGTCCATTTTTGCCAAAATATTTGCTTTCGCCTGTTCAATCTTTTGAGCGTCCGAACCTACATCGGCAAAGTTTTTGACAAGCTCACTGCCCACAATCACCCCATCGGCAAACTTGGCAA
>NZ_JAUNDY010000003.1:7082-152180 GCF_030525845.1 Moraxella sp. | reverse complement strand
GTACTGGTAAGCCGTCTGATAAAATCCATTCGGCAAGCTCTACGGCAATGTTTGGCACATCGGACTTTCGTTCATCAATTTCAAACATTGGCGAAAACCAAACCACACCGCATTTTTTATGCAAGTCATATTGCCATAATTTTTCTACCGCCCAGTCATAATCGGCACGGTCGGCGATGACGATTTTTAATTGGTCATTGGGGGTTAAATAACCCAAATTTTCCCACAGATTTTTGCCATCTTCGCCTGAGCTTGGCGTTTTTAAATCCATCACTTTGGAGACTTCGCTTGGCACTTCTTTGACCGACAACGCCCCTGCGGTTTCTAGGGAGATTTCATAACCGTTTTCTAATAACAATTTCATCAAGGCAAGGCTATTTGGCTGAGCAAGCGGTTCACCGCCTGTAACACACACTCGCTTGCAGGGAAACTTTGCAATGTGGGTCAAAATCTCATCAAGCCCCCACCGCTCCCCACCTGTAAAGGAGTAAGTCGTATCGCAATAAGTGCAACGCAAGGGACAGCCCGTCAGACGAATAAAAATGGTCGGTAAGCCAGAAGTCAAGGCTTCGCCCTGCAAGGAATAAAAAATTTCGGTGAGTTTCAGTCCTGCGGACGGGTCAGTGGTGGGGATTTGGGTGTTTCTTAGATTGTTTTTTGGGCTGTTTTTTGGCGTAGCGGACATAAGATTGTGATTATTTTGGAAAAATTTATCATTGTAACAGATTTTATAGAGATTGGGTATAGATTATTTTGGGTGTGAAACAGCACCTCTATGGTGGGGGGGGGCCGCAAAAAAATATCAAAACACTCACATTAAAAACAGGAGCAAATAAAATGCTTTATACCCATAAAGATATGGAAAAAATTGACAATTTTTCCAATCCACACACGCTAAATAATGATGAGAGACAATTGGTTTTGGCATATTTGCAAGGTATGGTAAATTTATGGTGTGCAGTATGTGGTGATAAACCATTTTCAGCAAGAGATTTTATTGGGGGTGAACTTTATTATTGGAATGGCACGCCTTTAATGCTCGCTTGGCACGGTCGCTATAATCGCTACAAAAAAGAGCACCCAAACGAAACGCATGAAAATTTGACAGAATGGACACATCAGCAATCCGCGATTGATATTGGGCATTTATTAAAACGGGTATTGATAGAAAATGAACGCCATTTCATACAATTAAAAGGATTTGGTAACGCTTATCAATGGTTAAAAGATAAAGAATGAATTTAATACTTCTCATAATCAATTTATGGGAAGTTTTTTTATGATTTTAAATTAAGAGTGTGTCATTTTAAATTCATCAGGCAAATAAAATGGCGGGTGCGTGTCAATATCCACCGGCACAATCAAATCATCATAATAACAATAATGCAAAATATATTCCGAAGTGAATTCGCCATTGGTTTGCTCAATATAAAACGGCACACCCAAATGATAATGCCAAAGACAATATTTTTGAGCAAATTTAGCCCGCTCTCTACCCTTTTTGGTGGTGTCAGTTAAGTCAGCTGATGATTTATTGCGACCTTTTAAGCCCTTTACGCCATATTTTTCTACATGTATAGCAAATCTTGCGACTTGCAGACGCAATTTATCATCAAAAGTAGCAAAATTGGCGGACAACCAATCGCCAAATACCACTCTCATACAATCCCCTTGCTTGCCAAATGTTTGGGGATGTTTTCGTCCAGCCAAGCAAGTAATTCTGTTTCATTTTTACCTTGTGGTAACATCAGCCCATTTTTCAACGCCTCTTCTTTGCTTTCACAACCCTTTAACGCCTGCTTCATTCGCTCTATGTCAAAAAGCGGTTCTTGAATAATCAAATTGTCATTTTCTTTGATAAAATGAATTTCGCCTTCAATAGGCAAAGTTTTTACCCACGCCTGCACCACAGGAGGTAAGGTGGCAAATTCAATAATCATTGGTTTTTCCTTGGTTAAATTTAGACCATTGTAACAGATTTGCTTAAATTTTCATAATAAAAAAGACGAACCCAAAGTCCGTCTTTTATTTGGCTTTTTAAAAAAAATCAATCCGCTCTTAACAGCTCATTAATCGAAGTTTTGGCACGGGTTTGTGCATCTACTTTTTTAACAATCACAGCACAGTATAAGCTATATTTGCCACAAGGACTTGGCAATGAGCCTGACACTACCACAGACCCTGCTGGTACACGACCGTAGTGGATTTCGCCTGTTTCACGGTCGTAGATTTTGGTGGATTGACCGATATACACGCCCATTGAGATGACTGAACCTTCTTCAACGATAACGCCTTCCACGATTTCAGAACGAGCACCGATGAAGCAGTTATCTTCGATGATGGTTGGGTTGGCTTGTAGTGGCTCTAATACACCACCAATGCCTACACCGCCTGACAAATGCACATTTTTACCGATTTGGGCACAGCTACCAACAGTCGCCCAAGTATCCACCATTGTGCCTTCATCCACATATGCACCGATATTGACATAGCTTGGCATCAAAATCACATTTTTGCCAACAAATGAGCCTTTGCGAGCGACCGCAGGGGGAACGACACGCACACCTGCGTTTTTAAAGTCTTCTTCTGACCAATCGGTAAATTTGGTATCCACTTTGTCAAAAAAGCGTAAATCGCATGACTCGATTGGCTTGTTGTCATTGATTTTAAAGGATAAAAGCACGGCTTTTTTGATCCATTGATGAACCACCCACTCGCCATCAATCTTTTCGGCAACTCGTAGCTCGCCTTTATCAAGCCCTGCAAGCACTTTATTGACGGCTTCACGCACATCGGCAGGGCAGTCAGATGCTCCAAAATTGGCACGGTTGTCAAAGGCGGTTTCAATGATGTTTTGTAGAGACATTGTGTGTTTCCTGTTTGATAGAATTTGTTTATTATCGCTAATTTTGGGGCATTTGGCAAATAAAATTTATTAAGCTAGTCAAAATACCGCACAATGCCAATGTTCACGCCCTTTTTGTCAAAATCATCAATCCGCTCATAATCCGCCAGTAGTCGTACGCCCAATGTTTTACTCACGTCATATTGACCGCCTAGTGAGATTTTGGGGGTAAGATATGCTTTGTCATGATACCAGATTGGAAGACTTAACTCTGTATGCAGGCGAGTTTTATCGTTTAAATGATACGCACACCCCGCTTGCACACCCACACCAAGCCGATAACCTCTTGCTACCTGTCCTGCCTGTGCTGTGCCTGTACCAAGCGTATAACACAGTCCATCACGACCCATTTGCCATGAGCCACCGTACGCCCCACCCATACTCAGTACCAAATTATCATTACTGATTCTGTCAGATACTCTATCTAGCTTGACATGACCGCCATAGCTTGCCTTTGACAGGGGGGCGTTTTTGGGGTTGAATGCCAAAAAGTCAATGAGTGTCGCTCTTTGTAGCTTTAATTTATCATCATAAGCAAGATTTATCTCGGCGATGTTGGTGTGGATAAATTGTCTTTTGCCGATATTTCTATCAAGCAAATCCTGATATGCTCCACGAAAACCAAGCATATAAGCGGTGTCAGAAAAGTCGCTATTTTGGACATCAACATGAAGCCGATGAACAGGACTAGATAAGAGGGGGTTGTTTTTTGGCTTATTAATGTGGGGTAGATTGCCGTCCGTCATGAGTTGTTTGTAGCTTTGCTCATCGACGTCTATGCCCTCAGCAAGCATGGTGCGTCTAGATGGTTGCAGATTTTGGGATTTTAGCAGATGATTTCGCTGTAATACTCTCCCCACCTCATTTGGTGAGATAATTTTACCAGCGTCTTTGACTAAATCATGTCTGTCATTTGCCACATCGATGAGTCTTAGAATTTCGCTGGCACAGTTATTATCCAAAAAATTATAATAGCGGTGCAAGCCCCTAACTTCCCACAAATGTCGAATGATTTGGTCAAGCTCATCTTGGGGTAAATCGATGGTAAATTCCCACAAATCACGCTCATCAGTCATCAAATAACTTGCTTGTTTTTCGGTGAATTTATCCACCGTCATCGCCGCAGGATTTTTGCCCTGCACAGTGCGTATCATGCTATCATCTGCCGTCTCATCGGTGGCAAAATTGATGTAATAGGCGTCATCGCTATTATGAGTGGCAAGACTTTTGGTATTGTCAATTTTAATGAGTGTATGAGCAAAAAACGACCCCACACGGTTAATATGCTCTTCGGCATAAATGAGGGATAATTGCTTAACATCAATCTGAGACTTAAAGGCGTTAAATTCTTCACAGTCGTCTAAATGAATGTCGCTACTTAGATGGGGCAGCTGACTGATTAGCCAATGAGTGCGAGCAGGAAATTGGCAAGCAAAAACATCTTTTGTGGCAGGATTGCTCAGTGTTTCGATGTTTGCTATAAGTTCGGCATGAGGGTCGTCAAACTTGCCGCTGACAAAAAATTTGGCGTTAGTGGCATGGCTTGGCAGGGAGGATTTTTGGTTTTTATACAAAAGCAATCTATGCCAAGTGGTAGATTGACTAAGCTGATGTAGCTTGCCCTCCGAAGTCTGCATAGAAAGATGTGATACGCCATCATGAGCCAGCACGGCAGGAATTTGACTGCCAAAAACAACCATGAGTGCCAAACAAAGATTAAATTTTTTCATCACTTATTCAATTTACAAACCAAAACACGTCATTTTGATTATACCAAAAAATGCGGTTATTGGTAAATTATTGATGATTTAAATATGCTTTTGTAGCCATCGCAAAATATCACGATAAACTCCGTCTTTGCCCGCCTCATGAAGCGGTTCGTGTCGCATGTTAGGATAAAGCAAGGCGGTGCAGTTTTTTTCATTTGTCATCAATTCATCTTGTAAATCAACAATGTCTTGCCCCATATTACCCACAGGGTCATCTTTGCCACTAACCAGTAATATCCCAAAATCACTTGACAAATGAGCATGCCAAGCTGGGGTAGTGGCTTTTTTGATGAATAAGCCAAGAGTATAAAAACCATTATTTGTAAAGGCAAAACCGCACAAAGGGTCAGTCTCAAATTCTTTGAGGTTATCGGTGTTTTCAGACAGCCACGCAAAGGGCGATGAGCTAATCGGCGAGTGAATTTGAGTAAGGAGCATGTGGTTAAAAAATGTAGCAAAACGAGTGTTGCGATATTGGGGATTTAGGTGGTTTAGGGTGGCAAAGCCAGCACTGGCAAGATGTCCTGTTACGCCAAAAGAATTGCCTGTCCCCATCAAAATCACCCCATTAAAACTTGTAGCATGATGAATTAAAACCGTCCGCGCGATGAACGACCCCATCGAATGTCCCATGATAAAATGAGGGGTGGGGTGGTCGGTCAGACTGCGAACTTTTTCTTTGAGTTTGTCTGCCATGATGATGACATCTTTGCAAAGTGTCTGCACGGGGTGTTTTTCATCAAAAAATCCAAGCTCGCCATTATCCTTGGCGGTCTGTCCGTGTCCAAGCAGGTCAAAAGTCGCCACAAGTACGCCGTTATCCGCCAAAAATTGGGCAAATTTGGCGTATCGTCCACTATGTTCACTCATACCGTGTACGATGAGGAGGGTGGCACGGATTTTATTTTTTGGGATAAAAAAGGTGTGGTGTAGGCGATGAACGCCGTTGGAGGAGAGAATGGTTTTTTGGGTCATAAGTTTTTCTTATTTAAGAAATTTGTTACTTCTTCATCTGTTAGAACTTCATAAGGTGCATTAAAATGAGCATAAAGAAATTCTCTGTTGTCTGCTGGTGTAATGGTTTTTAGAGAAAGTTTGAACTTTGTGCCAACAGGATACATTTCTCGCATTTTTTTAGAACATTCAACTTTAAGGTTGGTGTCTATGCCTTGACCTGCAATGGGGCGAACTCTCACTTTTGAACGCCCTGTATCGCCTAATGCCCTAGATGCAGCGTATGTTTCCACAATAACTTCTTTGTATTCGCTAGAACTGCCCATTATGAATTCCTTACTTTGTCAGAATTAAACTTTACAATGGGCAAAATTAATTTACCCATTATAAAAATCACCATTTAAAAATCAAAAACACCCAGCCTTCTCGCCTTTTTCCGCTTTCGCCAATTTCTCTTCTGCCAAAGCCTTAGCCGAACGCACGGGCGGTGGGCAGTCTTCGCCATAGTATTGGCGGTCGGCAAAGTAGCTTGAACGCACCATTGGGTTTGCCCAGATGTTAAAAAAGCCCAATTTTTTGCCGTATTCGGTATAGCGGGCGAACTCATCGGGGTGGACATAACGCTCCACAGGGGCGTGGTTTTTGCTTGGGGCAAGGTATTGCCCAATCGTGATAATGTCCACATCGTGAGCTTTTAGGTCATCAAGTAGGGCATACACTTCTTCTTCGGTTTCGCCAAGCCCAACCATAAATCCGCATTTGGTGGCAATGTCAGGACGGCGTGCTTTGTATTCTTTTAACAGTTTTAAAGAATGCTCATAGTCTGAACCGGGGCGAAATGCCTTATATAGGCGTGGCACAGTTTCAATGTTGTGGTTAAAGACATCAGGGGCGGTTTCAGTTAAGACATCAAGGGCGATTTGCTCACGCCCACGAAAATCAGGCACTAAGATTTCAAGCAGGCAGTTTGGGGAGAGTTTACGGCTTTCGGTAATCACTTCGGCGAAATGCCCTGCACCGCCATCTTTTAAATCATCTCTGTCCACGCTGGTAATGACCGCATATTTTAAGCCAAGCCCCAAAATGGTCTCGGCGGTGTGGCGTGGTTCGTCCACATCAAGGGGGTTGGGGCGTCCGTGTGCTACTTCACAAAACGGACAACGGCGTGTACAAATGTCGCCCATAATCATAAAAGTCGCTGTGCCATCGCCAAAGCATTGCGGTAGGTTGGGGCAGGCAGCTTCTTCGCAGACGGTGTAGAGTTTTTGCTGTCTTAGGGTGGATTTAATACGTTCCACTTCGGCAGGGCTGGATAGTTTGACCCGAATCCAATCGGGCTTTTTTGGGGTTTCTACCGTTGGGATAACCTTGATTGGAATGCGAGCGACTTTGTCATAGCCACGCAGTTTCTCGCCTTGAATGGCTTTTTTGGGGGCGGGGCGGGCGTTGGGGGTAAAAGTTTGGACTGCGGTCATGGTGTGCCTTTTTTGTATTTTTGAATGAGAGTAAATTTGGGGTTATTTTACCTGATTTCAAGACAAAAAGCGATTGGCGATTTTGTGTTGGTTATTGAGAATAGGTGTTGTTTCATCATTTTATTAAAAAATATTGGCTATAAATGCGATTTCTTTTGAATTTGTGTTTTTTATCGGTTATTATACAGGGGTAAATTTGGGCGAAACCGCCTTTAAAATCAACGTCTAGGCACTTGATAATCATTTATTTTTAATAATTACTATCAAGCACTTATGACCACACACGGAGATAAAGTTATGTCAGACATGCTCGTTGAATATAGAAAACACGTTGCGGAGCGTGAGGCTCTGGGCGTGCCCCCACAACCTTTGAGCGATGCTCAAACTGCCGATTTGGTTGCACTTCTTAAAAACCCACCAGCAGGCGAGGAAGCCTACTTGGTGGATTTGCTAGAAAACCGTGTACCAGCAGGGGTTGACCAAGCTGCCTATGTTAAGGCTGCCTTTTTAAATGCCATTGCCAAAGGTGAGGCAACTTCACCACTTGTGAGCCGTGAGCGTGCGGTGTATCTACTAGGTACCATGCTAGGTGGCTATAACGTAGCTCCACTCATCGAGCTACTTGATAATGCTGAGCTTGGCGGATTGGCTGCCGAAGCACTTAAAAAGACTCTGCTTGTGTTTGATGCTTTCCACGATGTTGAGGAAAAAGCCAAAGCAGGTAATGCCAATGCCAAAGCGGTGCTAGAATCATGGGCAGAGGCGGAGTGGTTCACCAGCCGTCCTGATGTACCAAGCGAGCTAAAAATCACCGTCTTTAAGGTAACAGGCGAGACCAACACTGACGACCTGTCTCCTGCCCAAGATGCTTGGAGTCGTCCTGACATTCCACTACACGCCAACGCCATGCTTAAAAACACCCGTGATGGCATTAACCCAGAAAAACACGGCGAAGTCGGTCCTATCAGCCAAATCAAGGAATTGATTGCTAAGGGCAATCAAGTTGCCTATGTGGGTGACGTAGTGGGTACAGGTTCTAGCCGTAAGTCTGCGACCAACTCTGTGCTATGGTTCTTTGGTGATGAAATCCCACACATTCCCAACAAGAAAGACGGTGGCGTGTGCTTGGGCGGTAAAATCGCTCCGATTTTCTTTAACACCATGGAAGATGCTGGTGCGTTACCTGTTGAGATTGACGTAACCAACATGAACATGGGCGATGAAGTCACCCTAAAAATCGACCATGCTACTGCGACTGTTACTGCCTTTAAAAATGGCGAACAAATTGCCGAAAGTCAGCTTAAAACCCCCGTACTACTAGACGAAGTCCGTGCAGGTGGTCGTATCAACCTTATCATCGGTCGTAGCTTGACTGGTAAGGCACGTGAGGCATTAGGTCTTGCTCCATCTACCTTGTTCCGTATGCCTGAGCAACCTGCCGATACAGGTAAAGGCTTTACGTTGGCACAAAAAATGGTTGGTCGTGCGTGCGGTCTGCCAGAAGGTCAAGGCATTCGCCCAGGTACCTACTGCGAGCCTAAGATGACGACCGTTGGCTCACAAGACACCACAGGTCCGATGACTCGTGATGAGTTAAAAGACCTAGCGTGCTTGGGCTTCTCATCAGACCTAGTCATGCAGTCGTTCTGTCATACCGCCGCTTATCCTAAGCCAATTGACGTACACACCCACCACACGCTACCTGACTTCATCATGAATCGTGGCGGTGTTTCGCTTCGCCCAGGCGATGGTGTGATTCACTCGTGGCTAAACCGTATGCTTCTGCCCGATACCGTGGGTACTGGTGGCGACTCGCACACTCGTTTCCCAATTGGTATCTCGTTCCCAGCAGGTTCTGGCTTGGTGGCGTTCGCGGCTGCTACGGGTGTGATGCCTCTTGACATGCCTGAATCTGTACTTGTCAAATTTAAAGGTAAAATGCAACCGGGGATTACCCTTCGTGACCTAGTTCACGCCATTCCTTATTATGCCATCAAAGCAGGCGATTTGACCGTAGAGAAAAAGGGCAAGAAAAACATTTTCTCAGGTCGTATCCTAGAGATTGACCTAACTGAAATGGAAAATGACCTGACCGTTGAACAAGCGTTCGAGTTGTCTGACGCATCTGCCGAACGCAGTGCTGCTGGCTGTGCGATTACCGTATCAGAAGAAAAAGTTGCCGAATACCTACGCTCTAACATCGTCATGCTTAAATGGATGATTAGCGAGGGTTATGGCGATGCTCGCACTTTGGCACGCCGTGCTGAGAGTATGCAAAAATGGCTAGACAACCCTTCGCTATTAAAAGCGGACGCTGACGCAGAGTATGCCCGTGTTTATGAGATTGATTTGTCAGAAATCAAAGAGCCAATCCTATGCTGCCCAAATGACCCAGATGACGCTAAGTTGCTATCAGAAGTTGCGGGCGATAAGATTGATGAAGTGTTCATTGGTTCGTGCATGACTAACATCGGTCACTTCCGTGCCGCAGGTAAACTGCTTAAAGAAGTACCAGCAGGTAGCCTATCTACTCGCCTGTGGATTGCTCCACCAACCAAGATGGACGCTCGTCAGTTGATGGACGAAGGTTATTATAATACCTATGCCCAAGCAGGTGCTCGTACCGAAATGCCGGGTTGCTCGCTGTGCATGGGTAACCAAGCTCGTATCGCTCCTGGTTCGACCGCAGTTTCAACCTCAACTCGTAACTTCCCGAACCGCCTAGGTCAAGATACCAATGTGTACCTAGCGTCAGCAGAGCTGGCTTCTGTAGCCTCTGTACTTGGTAAACTACCAACCGTAGAGGAATATCTGTCTTATGCTGGTAAACTCCAATCTATGGAAGCTGAAGTTTACAACTACCTAAACTTCGATAAGATGAGTGAATATACCGAAAAATCTGACAAGATTAGTGTAGCTCAGTTGGTTTAATTGCTAAACAAAAAACAGGCCCTCAATAAATTGGGGGTCTGTTTTTTGTGCTGTGATTTGCGTATCAAAAGAGTTTTAAAAATGATACAAATTTACCAGATGTCGTGAGGTAAACTTAAATTTGCCTCAAAATTCGTATCAGAGTTTTAGTGTTGTAGGTGTTTGCATTAACCATTTGACTTTAATCAGTCCTTTTTTGGTTTTTCAGGTCTTATCCATCCATCAATGGTGGTTTGTTTACCACGAGCCACCACAAGTTTATTTTCAGGGCAATCTTTGGTAATGACCGACCCTGCCCCAATCGTGGCTTTATTGCCTACCATCACAGGGGCAACCAGCACCGCATTGGAGCCAATCCGCACTTCATCGCCAATCACGGTTTTATATTTATTCACGCCGTCATAATTGGCGGTAATTGTGCCTGCTCCGACATTGGTTTTTTGACCCACAGTTGCATCGCCCAAATACGCCAAATGATTGGCTTTTGCTCCGCTTGCCATTTGGGTATTTTTAAGCTCCACAAAGTTACCGATATGCACCTCATCAGCCGTAACCGCATTGGGGCGAAGGCGTGCAAAAGGACCAATCTGATTATTTTCGCCCACCACCGCATTTTCAAAAAGACTATAAGGGGCAATCACCGTACCACTGGCAATCTTGGTATTTTTAATCACACAGCCCGCCCCAATTTGGACATTATCGCCAATTTCACAGCTACCTTCAAAAATGACATTAATGTCAATTTGCACATCTTTGCCAACTTTTAATTCGCCACGCAAATCAAAACGAGTAGGATCAATAATGTGTACGCCTTGTTTCATTAATTCTTGGGCTTGATGACGTTGCCAAGTGCGTTCTAAATTGGCAAGTTGTACACGGTCATTGACACCTTCAATTTCAAATTGATATTCTGGCGAAACGGTATCAATCACAATGCCATCATCAACCGCCATTTTGACAATGTCGGTCAAATAATATTCGCCCTGAGCATTATTATTATCCAAATTTTTTAGATATTTGTGCAAAATTTCATTGGCAACACAATACACACCGCTATTAATTTCGGTAATTTGTTTTTGTTCATCTGTGGCGTCTTTTTGTTCAACGATTGCCACCACTTTGCCATTTTCACGGATAATTCGCCCCAAACCAAATGGATTTGCCAAATTCATGGTCAGCATAGCAAAAGGACTGTCGCTGTCCGCCAATTTTTGTAGAGTTTCGGCTTGGATAAGTGGCACATCGCCTGATAAAATCAGGCTTTTACCCCCCGTTGGCAACACAGGCAAGGTCATCATCACCGCATGCCCCGTGCCAAGCTGTTCGGCTTGTTCTACCCAGTCAATCGCTTCATTGGCAAAGGCGTCTTTGACCTGTTGCCCTTCAAAGCCATAGATGATGATGTTTTTTTGACTACCCAATTTTTTGGCGGTGGTTAATACATGAGCCAATAACGGCTTACCTGCCAAAGGTTGCAATACTTTGGGCTTGGCGGACTTCATACGAGTGCCTTTGCCTGCGGACATGATGATAACGGTAAGAGACATGGGTTTTCCCTCAATAAAGTTTTGGGTTATTTTAGCACAGCTTAAACCCAAAACCTATGGGGAAGTTTAGGAGATTGGTAAATAAACACCTTTTACTTGGGATAATGTCTCAAGCTATTGTATTTAAAAGCAGTTAAATTTGCCAAAAAGTCTCTTTGCATAGGTAGATTAAAATTGTTATGGATTTCTAATGCAACAATGCGTTCCATCTCTTTGAATACTGACTTTGTTCCAAGTTGTTCTTGAATGGCATGATTGCTTCCATGACAATAGGTAATGCTAAGATTTTTATCTTGTATGTCTAGATTTTGCACGGATATGATATCGCAATCATTGTACTCACACAAAGTGATATAGGTTTTTGATACAAATCCATGATTTGATTTTTGTAATTGGGCAATATCAATAATATCTGGGTTGGTTATATTATAATGCTCTTGTATGGCTTTTGGGTAATTATCAAAATTCATGATAAAGGGATGTCTTGGTGCAAAAGAGAAAATAAGATTTGCTTTAATCATATTGCCTATGGCAATGCTTGCAAATCCGCCAGCAGATGCACCAGTACATACGATATACTTTGGATTGAAGTAGTTAATTTGATTTTTGATGATGGATAAGGACTGTTCTAAATTGGCAAGGTGTGATGTCCTAAATATATCTTTGAATATAATGAAGTTGGCATTTTTTGATTGCTTGGCAAAACCCAAATAGGGAAATTCTGATTTGTTTATTTCTTTTTGAGATGACAAAAATTTACCTATGATATTATCAATATCATATTCTGGATAGTTTTTTACCAAGTTTCCATTTAATAATCCACTAAAACAAATGTATAATACTGGATAATTTATATCATTTTCTATAATTTTAACAAATGATCTTTCTGGTATTTGCAATTCTTTTTTTGGGCTTACAATTGCTTTTTCTGTATCGGCATAATATCCTGATAGAATATTGCTATGCAAGTCAATAGTATTTTCGGATACATAGCATGCCTGATTGTGAGAGTGTTTATCTTTAATAAAGTTTTTGTACACATTGTGAATTTTCTGATTTTGACCTAGGAAGTTTAAGGATTTTATGTTGGGAAATAGGACATTTCTGGCATATTCTGGGTATTTTTGTGAAAATTTTATACACAGTTCATGCAATTTTTTATAATTTTTTTTATAGGAGTGTAGTCTATGCTCAAGTGTATCTAATCTGCGAGACGGGTGTTTATCTTTTTTAAATTTGATAAAATGATATTCTGCTTCTAGCAATCTGTTTGTTAGCAATAGCAATTCTATCTTTCTATATTGCAAGTCATAATCATTGTGATATGTTTGTAATGCATAATTAATGCAATACAAGCTTTGTATATTTTTATGGTGCTCGGAAATCTCAATAGGCTCTATAAATCTGATAATATAATCAAGATAATGATTTTGTATTTTTATAAAGGAGTTTTCTCCATTGGAATAGGAAAATCCATGGTATAAACCATAAAAAATATTTTTACAGATGTTGTGTAATTTTAGTAATTTGCTTTGATTATTCTGTATTTTTAGAACATCAAGTAATAACTCGTATCCTTGAATGTAGGTAGGGTATTCGTGAATAAGTTTATATAGTATTCTTTGAGACTTGGTATAGTTTTTATATTGGTAGCAGTATTTGGCTTGCCAGTATAAATGATGTTCTGGATAATTTTTAAGGGTCTTAATGGATTGTTTGAATTTTTGCTCATTTTTGATATGGCAATAAAAATTAACCAATAGTAATAATAGATGAATATTATTATTTTGATTTACCAGTCTTGATTTTAGCTCTTTTTCTAATTTCTCTATATTTTTTTCAAGAGAAGCAATGTGATGGTATTTTTTATAGTTGAAATATCTTTTTGGAAATTGATTTTTATACTTTTCAATAATTTCTAGGCGAGTATCATTGGATATGTTAGGTAGCTCCATCAATAATTCGTAAGGCTTGGTTTGGTTTTTATCAACACTTATTGCGATTTCAAATTGTTTTTTGGCTTGGGAAAAATCTTTTAATAATTGATAGGCTTGCCCAGCCCAAGAGTAGCCGTGCCAAAGACTAGGAGCATTTTTTTGGAACTGTAAAGCCAAATCCAGCATTTTCTCATATTGTTGTTTTTTGTTGGCGAATGAAAATAGTTCTCCATAGCCATGGTGAATGGTAGGATGCTTTATGGTAAGCTGTGTAAAGTAATGCTCCGCCTTATCATAATCGAAAGTGGTTTTATAAGCCTGTCCTGCCCACCAATAACCTTGCCACATATTTGGGAATTTGCTTTGAAATTCTAGGGATTTTGCGATGGTTTGTTGCCAGTTTTGTTGATGTTGAGCGATATTGACCATGCCCTCATAACCACGATGGTCATTAGGCAATTTTTCTTGTAATTGCAGAAATTGCTCTTCGGCTTTGTCGTACTGATACAGCTCTTTATGTGTTTGCCCAAGCCACCAGTAACCATGCCATAGATTGGGGAATTTATTTTGAAAAATCATTGCTCGTTCAATGACAAGAGGCTTGTTTTGCTGATGTTGAGCAACATCAACCATGCCCTCATAGCCTAGATGACTGTTGGGGAATTTTTCCTGTATGATTAAAAATTGCTCTTCTGCTTTGTCATAGTTACGGATATTTTTATAAGCCTGCCCCGCCCACCAGTAGCCTTGCCACATGTTGGGGAATTTGGTTTGAAAGATTAAAGATTGATTGATGGTTTCTTGCCAATCTTGCTTGTGCTGGGGAATAAAAATTAACCCTTCATACCCACGATGGTCGTTTGGGAGATTTTTTTGAAAAAGTCGGAACCATTCTTCAGATTTTTCATATTGATATAATTCTTTATAAGTTTGACCAAGCCACCAATAGCCATGCCATAGATTGGGGAATTTGCTTTGAAAAATCATTGCTCGTTCAATAACAAGAGGCTTGTTTTGTTGATGTTGAGCAACATCAACCATGCCCTCATAGCCTAGATGACTGTTAGGGAATTCATCTTGCATAAGAAGAAATTGCTCTTCGGCTTTGTCATAGTTACGGATATTTTTATAAGCCTGTCCTGCCCACCAATAACCTTGCCAAAGATTAGGAAATTCATTTTGTAATTTTAGATTGCGTTCAATGGCTAATTCCCAATTTTTGGCGTGATAGGCGGTCTCGGCAAGCCCAAAAATGCCATGATGTTGTTTTGGGAATCTTTGGGCTAGCAGACCAAACCATTGTTCTGCTTTATCATATTCTTTGGTATTGAGATAAGCCTGCCCAAGCCACCAATAGCTGTGCCATAGGCTGGGGAATTTGGTTTGGAATTCTAAGGATTGTTCAATAACTCTTTCCCAGTCTTTTTGTTGTTGGGCGATATTAATCAGTCCCTCAAATCCCAAATGATTGTCTGGGAATTTATTAATTAGTGCATGAAATTGGTTTTTTGAATTTTCGTATTGTGATAAGTGTCTATATGCTTGACCCGTCCACCAAAGATGGTTTTTTTGTTGGGTATCATCTAAGTTTGTCAAATCGCAGGGGGGGGGGGGATTGTATTAAATTAATACAACCCTGCCAATTTTTTGCTTTAAATAATTGCTCTAACTGTGTATAAGTATCTGACATACGATTGCTCTCTTAGTAACTTTATATAACCAACAACATACCATCACTATATCATAAAGATTAAATAAGTCAATACCATAGCCATCACTCCTGCCAACACATCATCAATCAATATCCCAAATCCACCAGAGACATTTTTATCCACCCATTTAATAGGAAAAGGTTTGATAATATCAAAAAAGCGAAATAATATAAATGGTATGATAAAATAGGTAAAAACATTAATAAAATAATCGCTTGTCATGTCATGCATTTTAAAGCCGTGATAACTCTCTATAATTGCTCCGAAGTCATGAAATTTATAATAAGAAATTGGCAATAATGCAATCCACATACCGACCCATTCATCAAAGACAATATGTGGGTCATCATGAACATTCATTAAATCAGACGTTTTACCACAAATATAACTGCCCGCCAAACAGCCAATGACCGTGATAATTAAAAATCCCCAAAATCCCAATAACAACATCGGCAAAGCGACAATCAATCCGCCCACTGTCCCCCAAGTTCCTGCCGCTCTTTTTGGTAAGCCTGAACCTAAGCCAATGCCAAGCCAATAAACACACTTTTCCCAAGTGGTAGCAGAAGTTGGACAAGGGGGACAGGGGTTGGATTTACGAATGTCGGGTTTGTGATTACTCATTATCATCACTCAATTCATAAAGTTGTTTGTCTAAATTATAGCCCAATTCGTCCAAATCAGCAATTTGCGAAAGTTTGATTAAATCCTGTTTGGGTAAATCATACCAAGTGGTTTTAAGTTTTGGAATTTCAGAAATTCGTTCTTGGTCTATATTCATTTGGTGGCGAAATTTATGGGTTAAAAAATTGACGCTATAAGTATAATTCACATAGGGTCCCATATTAGAACTTAAATCGTAACCAATTAAATAAAAATCTTGCTTCCCATTAATCGTACGATAATCAAAGGTATAAGACCAATGCCCATAACGCCCATGCCCATACTTTAACAATAATTTATTATTTTTGGTTTCAATGTACAATTCTGGGGTAAAATATACGCCACCATCTTCGTTTTCGGACGCAAATAAGGTTTTATTTTCCAATATTTTTTGGTAACCATTATCCGTTTTAAATAGAATAATGATACCACGCCGATTTCTATCAATCATACCTTTAAAAGGGTCATTTACCCAACCAGATTTTTTGGTATCTTTGATGATTAAGACGCAATCTTTCTTATCATCTTTATTTAAATCTGCTTGGCAATGATGTTCTAATAAGTTAAATTTTTTGGGGATAAACTGGCTAAAATTGACAGTGTTGGCAAAGGCAATGGTTGGTAATGCAGTGATATATAGAGCATTGAAATATATGAACTTTTTCACAAATAATTCCTATTGTTAGATGATTGTCGATAAAATTGGAGAAATTGTATCATTCATCAAAAATGCTCCCACCCCTTCATCTTAAAATCAATTTTTTGATTTTGATAATAAATTTCTATGCCTTGCTTTTCTGCAATTTCCCCAATGGGATAAATTAAATTGGGATATTGCTGATTAAATTTATCAAAGTTCTCTTGGGGTAGTGTAAAGCACAACTGATAATCATCACCGCCATTTAAAATATGCTGATATTTTTGATTAAAGGGTAGGGCATTTACTTCATCAGCACAAGGAATATTTTCCAAATATAACTTTGCTCCGACTTGGCTATTATTTAAAATATGCCCCAAATCTTGCCCCAAGCCGTCCGAAATATCAATCATACTTGTGGCAAACCCTATTAGCTTTTGCCCCAATTCTACTTGTGGCAATGGATATTGTAAAGCGTTGCGTAAAGTGGGAGATAATTCATTTAAAGAATTATTATGTTTGCAATGTCCATGCTCGCCCAAAATATGTTTTAACGCCAAGCTTGCCGAGCCGATATTGCCACTGACACAAATGATATCGCCGATTTTGGCATTATTTCTTTTTATGCTTTTATCTTTTTTGATAAATCCAAGTGCGGTAATGGAAATGGTTAAAATGTCTGATTTGGTGGTATCGCCACCGATTAACTCTACATTAAACTTTTTGCAAATGTCGCCAATGCCCCGAGCAAATTCTTTTAGCCACTCATCATCATTGCTGGGTAAAGACAAACCCAATAGAATCGCATAAGGCGTCGCCCCCATGCTGGCGATGTCGGATAAGTTGACCGCCACCGATTTATAGCCAATGGCATAAGGGTGCGTATCCAACGGAAAATGTCGCCCCGCCACCAGCGTATCCATACAGCTTACCAATTCACAATCGGGCGGAATGATACTTACCGCACAATCATCGCCAATGCCTAAGGTGGTGTTGATGTGTTTTTGGGTAGCGTGCTTAAAATGACGGTGAATTAAAGAAAATTCGGACATATTGATTTTAATGATTGTAAAAATAGGGCGGAAATATCGCCCTAAGTTTTATTGATGGTCTTGCTTGGCTTGTTTTTCGGCTTTATTGGCTTGGTATTCTACCGTTCGAGCTTCTTTGGCGTACCTGTCTAGCACTGCATTAATGAATTTATGTGCGTCAGTCGCCCCAAAATGGGTGTTAAGTTGCATGGCTTCGTCCAGCACCACTTTATAGGGAATGTGTTTGCTGTATTTGAGCTCGTACGCCCCAATCAGTAAAACCGCCTTCTCAATCACGTCCAACTTATCAAAACTGCGGTCAAGATAACGAGCAATCTCCACGATGAGTTCGCCAGATTTTAGAGGGATTTCACGCATGAGTTCGTGATAGTAGCCCAAATGTACAGTGTGCATGGCGTTTTCGCTGCGAGTGCGAGCCACGATGGTGTGAGGTTCATTGCCACCGAGCAAATCACGATTTTGGGTGGCAAAACGATAATCAGTCATCAGCCACTCATAAAGCCCCTGTACAGCAAAACGGCGTGCCTTACGGACGGCGGTATGGCTGGTTTTGTAGGTGCTTTCGTTGATGTCAAAGCTGTCGTTTTGGGGCGTGGAAGTTGTCATAAATTACCTTAAAATAATACTACACTGGGGTCATCACCCAACGGAAAAAATAGTCGTCAATCAGATGGCATTTAGGGTGCTAACCATCTCGATGGCGGTCATGGCAGCTTCAAAGCCTTTGTTGCCAGCCTTTGTGCCAGCACGCTCAATGGTTTGTTCGATGTTTTCGGTGGTAAGAATGCCGTTAATCACAGGAATATCGTGATGTAATGCAACGTGCGATAAACCTTTGGCACTCTCGCTTGCTACGATGTCAAAATGGGGTGTCGCCCCACGAATAATTGCTCCTAGTACGACAATGGCATCATAATTACCGCTGACAGCCATGCGTTTGGCGGTCAGAGGAAGCTCGAACGCACCTGGTACGCGCACGACCGTGATGTTTTCGCCTTGTACGCCATGACGAAGCAGGGCATCTAACGCTCCCTCCACCAAACTTTCAACCAAAAATCCATTAAATCGCCCAACAGCAATGCCGATGCGTAGGTTGGTGTTGTCGTGTAATGCTCCTTCAATGTGAGTGATGGCAGTGCGTTGTTCGGTAAAAGTAGTCATATGTATACTCTAAATAAAATTAATTGACCATTATAACAAATTTCTCTATGTCGCAAAAGCACTTTTTCTGCGACTATCATGACATGATTGAGTGTGATTAGATACAAAAAACACGACCGAAGCCGTGTTTTTGAGTGGTAGGATTAATCGGTAATTTCCTCGCCGTCGCCCTCAGGGATAATTTCATCGCCTGAACTTTCGACAACGTCCACGTTTTTGCCTAAGATTTCATCAGACAGGGCATCTTCGGCTTCTTGTTTAATTAACTCATCAAGAGCGGCTGCCTCGTTGTCATTGGTAATGTCAATGATTTTTTGGGTGGATTTTTTGGTTTTGGCGATATTGCCATCAGCAACCCATGCAATCGGCTCATTTTTGAGTTGGTATCTCATATAATCCACCCAAATCGGCATGGCGAGTGTGCCACCAAAGGCCTTAGCACCAAGCGAGGCAGGTTCATCATAACCGACCCAGACCACCGCAACATGGTTACGCTGAATACCAGCAAACCACACATCACGAGCTTGGTTGGTAGTACCTGTTTTTCCGCCCAAATCAGAACGGAAATTGCCCTTGCTACCTGTACCACCTGTCATCACGCCTTTTAGCATGCTAGACATGTATTTGGCGGTCTTGACTGATAAAATACGAGGTGCTTGCTCGGCAATGCCATATTGGACAGCTTGCTTGGGATTTAGGCGGTCAAAGATGGGGGCAGCATCAAGCTCTGGGTGTTCTTTGCGATAAGCCTCTTGACGTGCCAAAAGTTCTTTTTGGGCAGCGTTGCCACGAGTGATGATGGTTTTGGTGTCGTCTTTGGTTTTTGGGGGTTCTTTGGTGTCATCATCGACTTCTTTGCTGTCTTTGGTCTTTTTGGTGGATTTTTTGGCTTTGGCATCTTCTTTGTCAGAAGCTGTCTGTTTGTCAGTAGATTCATCGTCAGCTTTTTTATCTGCTTTATCGTCCAATGAGGATTCAAAACCAAAACCATCTAGCAATTTGGTGTTGATTTTGCTAAGTTCTTTATTAAAGCAGACAGCACACGCTTGGGCGGGGTTCGCTTGAAAAATGGTGTTGCTATCAAAATCATAAATTCGCTCAATAAAGTAGGGCTGAATGCGGTGTCCGCCATTGGCAAAAGTAGCATAGGCGGTTGCCATTTGTAGGGGGGTGGCATCAGCAGCACCTAAGGCAAGTGCAAGAGAGGCGGGCAGACGGTCTTTTTCTAGACCAAACTGTGAGAGCATGCTTCTGGTTTGTTCAACCCCAGCTTTTTGCATCATGCGAATGGAGGGTAAGTTTAGCGAACGTGCCAATGCCCCAGAAATACTAACCATACCGCCAGAGCCACCCCCTGCGTTTTTGGGTTTCCAGCCACCGATGCTGATGGCTTCGTTAGAGATGGCATCTGATGGGCTTAGTTTGGTGTTTTCAAAGGTGGCAGAGTACACCAAAGGTTTGATGATAGAACCCGGTTGGCGATAGCCTTGTGTGGCACGGTTAAATTTACTTTGGTTAAAATGAAAACCGCCTACAACAGCTTCTAAGGCACCATTTTGGGGATTAATGGAAACCAATGCCCCTTGCGTGCGTGGTGGCTGTGCCACATACCAGCTATTGTCTCGCTTGGTTACACGAATGATGTTGCCAACTTCAATAGTGGGTTTGAGGTCGGAGCGTTTGCCAGCGACTAAGTTGGTGCCAAATCCACCTTTTTTGCCTGCATAATTCATGTTCATAAAGACACGGACAACCTCGCCTGATTGAAGCTCGGCTCTGATTTGACCCTTTTTAACTTCAACCACCTTAGCGGGGAGCATGTTGGGAAATCTCTCACCCTCGCCAAAAGTAAAAGGTTTAAAATAACCCAATTCCCCCGTCAAGGCTTCCACGCCACGATAGCTGGTGTTAGTGTAGGCGTTATGACTATAAATGCCTTGTAGCACCGATTGGCGTGCTTTGATTTGGTCAGCACTATTAATGGTAAGTTGTACGCGCCAGCCACTGTGCATGACTTGCTCGCCGTATTTATGCACCAGTGATGAGCGAGCCATTTCAGCGATGTAGGGCATATTTAGGTCAAGCGTCTCTTGGTACATATTTAGCCCAATGTCTGCACTAATGGCTTCATCATGCTGTGCCTGAGTGATGTAGCCTTCATTGAGCATACGCCCAATAATCCAGTTGCGTCGCTCGATGGCACGTTTTGGATTGACGACAGGGTTAAAATCAGAAGGTGCTTTGGGAAGTCCAGCGAGCATTGCCATCTCAGCAACCGTAAGGTTATTTAACGACTTACTATAATATCGTTTAGCGGCCGCTCGAATGCCGTATGCCCCTTGTCCAAGATAGATTTTATTGACATATAAAGTCATGATTTCTTTTTTGGACATCTCGCTTTCGATTTTACGAGAGATAAAAAGCTCATTGAGTTTACGTTCAAAGGTTTGTTCTGGGCTCAAAAAGTAGTTTTTGGCGACTTGTTGAGTGATGCTAGAACCACCTGTTTGCCCACCATCAGATGAAATGATTTCTGTGATAGCACGCCCAAGCCCCTTGACGCTGATACCGCTATGCTCAAAAAAGGTATCGTCCTCTGCTGCCAAAAACGCATGAATCATCGTTTCTGGAATATCTTCATAGGCAACAGGCAAAGAATATCGGTTGCCGTATTGACCGATGAGCTTATTATCTGCTGTGTAGATTTGCAAGGGCATTTCTAGGGGCATGCGTTTTAAATCTTTGATGTCGGGCAAGCTCGGTTCAAGATACATTGCCATACCATAAAAGCCGATAGGAAAGGCAAGCACCAAGATTAAAATCAAGGCAAAAATTGCCAAAATTAGGTTTTTTAGGTAAGAAATCAGACGAACGGCGGTATTTTTTTGAGACATAGCACTTCTAGTGGTTAAAATTGTTGCCAAAATGTTGTATCATATCTTTTGTGTAAAGAATGTGTTACAAAGTATGTGTAATTTTATAAAATTCATGTTAAAATTACCGCTAAGTATAGCAGATTTCTGATAAAACTGTTAACAAAACTGTTAAATTGGTGTTATCAGGCATGCAAAAGGTAGCATATTGTACTTTAAGAGGACCATTATTATAACCAAACATTGCTGTTTTTGTTTGGTTTGGGTCAAAAATATAAGGAATGAAGTCTGTGGGGCTATTTTCTCCTAAGGGTCGGCATCTTATCGGCTTAGATGTCAGTACCACTTCTGTTAAACTTGTTGAGCTGACAAAGCAACAAGGAAGACTCCATTTGAAGTCTTATGGCGTTGAGCCACTTGAGCCGGGTTGGGTTGTTGATAAAAATATCGTGAACGCCGAAGAAGTGGGCGAGGCTATTTCTCGCTTAGTGAGACGCTCAGGTGCTGGTTCAAAAGACGCAGCAACGGCGGTGTCTGGTTCGGCGGTCATCACGAAAGTTATTGACATGGAAAATAACATGTCTGATTCTGACCGTGAAGCGCAGATTAAGTTGGATGCTGAGCAATACATTCCTTATCCGCTCTCTGAGGTAAATATTGACTTTGAGGTGTTAGGACCATCAACCGCCGCCCCTAATTTGGTGCGTGTGTTGCTTGCTGCTTCTCGTTCTGAGAACGTAGAACAGCGTGTTGAGACACTACAACTTGGCGGTCTTACCACTAAGGTAATGGACATTGAATCTCATGCTATTGAGCGTTCATTTAGCTTGATGACAGATAATCTACCAAACGACCCTCAGGTGGTGGCTTTGGTTGATTTGGGTCATAAGCAATCCACTTTATACATCGCCAAAGATGGTGAATTTATTTATAGCCGCGAACAAGGTTTTGGCGGTGCACAGCTGACCGAAGAAATTCAAGCTCGTTATAGCATTCCTTATCATGATGCAACCATCGGTAAGCATGAGTACACCTTGCCAGCTGATTATCATGAAAGTGTGCTAATGCCTTTTATGGAAAACATCGTTCAGCAAATTAGCCGTTCGTTGCAGTTCTATTTCTCATCAAGTGAGTATAATAATGTAGACCATATTGTATTATGTGGTGGTACGTCTGCCCTGCCGGGTCTTGCTCAGATGGTGCAACAACGCGTTGGAGGTATGGTATCAGTGGCAAATCCATTCGAGGGCATGTCCATTGATTCACGTATTGATGCCACCATGCTTCAAAAAGACGCACCGAGCCTGATGGGGGCTTGTGGGTTGGCTTTAAGGGGGTTTGACTAATGGCACGTATTAACTTATTGCCTTGGCGCAAAGAACAGCGTGAACGCAAGAACAAGGAATTCAACCTACTTGCAGGAGCGACAGCTGGTGTTGCGGTCTTGGTTACTGTGTTGGCATTGTCATTATTGGGTAGGGATTTATCTAACCAACAAGATGCCAATAAGCGCATTGAAGATGCTAATGCCCAGCTTGATGTGGCACTAAAATCCATTGAGGAGTTAGAAGCTCAACGCGACCAAATGATTGCTCAGATGAAAGTGGTTCAAGACCTACAAGGTCGCCGTTCTATTCCTGTGCGTGTTTGGGACGACATTGCAAGAGCCATGCCAGAAGCGATGTATCTAAATAGCATCAAGAGAGATGCTGACACCATTACTTTGACAGGTTTTGCTGCCAACCCTAATGTTGTCGCTTCTTTGGTACGCAACCTAAACGCTAGTGAATGGCTAGATGGTTCGGTGGTTTCCAGTATCAAGAGTCGACTTGAAGCATATCAAGACATTGCTCCTAAGCAGGCAAATGCGGATAAGGCACGCCCTATCTATCCTGAGGACAGCTATGTTGAGTTTGTGGTAGTTACCAAAGTTCAAAACCCACAAACTGAAGAAGAAAAAGCCAAGTCTCAGACTGGTGGCGATGCAGATGTTGTCTTGCCTCCGATTACAGATGTGGCAGAGATGCCAGAGGTGGCACCGATTGGCATTGAGAATGCACCTGCGGATACGCCTGCTCCTGCCCCAGCAAATGCAGGCGAGACTGCTAGTGCAAATCAACCTGCTGCGGTTACCGAGCAAGTAGCGCCACAAGACGCACAACCTGTGGTTGATAACAGTAATGCCCAAGCGGGAGGTCAACAATGAAATTCTCATTGAAAAAATCCAAAACAGCCGCTGAGACAACGACCGCTACACCAGAAGAGGGTGGGAAGAAGCTCAAATTGGGCAAGTCAAGTCTGTCTAAGCCCAAGGGTTTTGGTGGCTCGTCCAAGCCAAAAGCTAAAAGCAAAGCCAAGAAAGTAGCACCAAAAAATAAAAAGCCCGCCTTTGATTTTAAAAAGTTCATGGCAGAGGTAAACTCGCTTAATGGTCAGAACTATGGTTCTGCGCCAGTGCCAGTAAAGATTTTTATCTTGGTGGCGATTGTGGCGTTCATCTTAGCATTGGCATGGTTCTTGCTTATTTCTAAGAAGATTGATGAGATTAAAGCGGCAGAAGCCCAACAAACAGTCTTGCTTGAAAAGTACAAAGAAAAAGAATCTAAGGCTCGCCATTTGCAGGCTTACGAAGAGCAAGTGGCTCAAATGCAAGTTGAATTTGAAAAACTGCTTAATCAGTTGCCAAAAGACACGCGTATTCCTGAGCTTGTTGATGACATCAACATGGTGGGTAGTGGCAGTGGTGTTCGCTTCCAGAATATCTCAACGCAAGCTGAAATTACGCACGAGTTCTTTATAGAACAGCCAATCCAAATTATCGGCTTAGGCGATTATCATCAGTTTGGTTCATTTGTGAGTGGTGTAGCTGCACTGCCTCGAATCATTACCATGCATGATTTTGAGATTAAGAATCCGCAACCTTCGCTTGATAGAATGCCTGAACTGCAACTTGTGATACAAGCCAAGACCTATCGCGCTAAGAGCTCGGAGGAAATGGCAGCAACGCCCAAAAAAGATGACAAAAAAGACAAAGGAGGCAAGAAATGATGCATTCTCTTAAAATCACATCTTGTGTCCTTGCTATGGGTGTGTTGATGGTGGGTTGCACTGACCGTGTTAGTCTTGCCGAAGCTGAAATGCAAAAGATTCAAAAATCGCCTGCTCAGCCCATCTCGGCGCCGCCAGAACCTCTTAGAATTGAGGGCTTTACCTACGGCGCCCAGAATGTTCGTAGTCCTTTTGTGGCGAAGAGTTTGCTTGAACGTCAAAGAAAAATTGAGCAAGCACCTTCTGTGAAGCCTGATGAGACTCGTGTAAAAGAGCCGCTTGAAGCTTATGAATTGACTCAATTGGTATATCGTGGCAAGGTTGTTGCGCCAAATGGTCAAGAGTACGGCTTGGTTCAGACACCTGACATGAGAGTACATGACGTACAGGTAGGTAATTATCTAGGTAAGAATCATGGGCGTATTGTTGAAATTACCTCTACACAGATTAATTTGATTGAAATTATTCAAGATGTAGATGAGCAATACATCGAAAAAGCTGCCAATTTAGTATCACCGAATTAACGCCAACTGGATTTATCGAGGACAAAAAAATGAGTTTTTTCAATAAAAAATCTGCCTTTGCTTATTCTGCGTTGGCAATTGGTTTGATGACAAGCGAGGCTCACGCTCTTGCTATTCGAGGTCTATCAGCTAGCCAGCTTAGTGCTGACACTACCCAGATTAAAGTTGCTTTTGATGGTCAGCCAGTAACACCTGTGGCCTATCAACAAGCAGGCGGTAGACAGCTTGCTTTGGATTTTAATCAAGTCAGCAGCGAAGGTCTGCCAAGAAGCATGCCAATTAACCGTGGTTTGGTTAATGAGGTTACTGCTCTAAATAACGGTTCTATGACACGCCTGATGATTGATTTAAAAGATGCGGCAAGTTATACCAGTACTATTGAGGGCAACAGCCTGGTTATTAATATTAAGCAAGGTGCTTTGCCATCGGTTAGCCAAAGTACTTCCCCAGTTCCCGTGGCAGATACCATGACTGTAAAGGTAAACCCACTACTTGCACCAACTTCTGCCTCCCTTGCTTCCAATTATGACGGCGTATCAGCGGTTAATTATTCAGGCAATGCTAATGGCGGCAATATTACGATTGCATTAACCAACGAAGCCATTCCTGTGGACGTACAGCGTCAAGGCAATAAATTGGTGGTGCGTACTAGTGGTACAACTATTCCACGCCATCTTTTAAAACGTATTAATGGTAGTGGCTTAGTGGCTGACATTAATGCCGTCAATCAGGGGCAAAGTGGTATCATTACCATTAACATGAAAGGCGACTTTGAATATCAGGCTTATCAGTCTGGTTCTACGCTAAACATCTCCGTGTTGCCACCAAAAATGCTTCGTGAGCCAACCATTGAAGAAAAGGTGTATACTGGCGAACCACTATCGATGGAATTCCAAGATGTGTCGGTGCGTACGGTACTAGATGTTTTGGGTCAGTTTACCGAAAACAACATCGTGGCTGCTGATAATGTACAAGGCAATATTACACTAAGACTTATCAATGTGCCATGGGATCAGGCTCTTGACATCATCTTAAAGAGCAAAAACTTAGGTCAGCGTAAGAATAAAAACGTTATCTTGGTCGCTCCTGCTGCTGAACTTGCTGCCCAAGAGATTAAAGAGCTAGAAGACGCCAAGAAAGTAACTGAGCTTGCACCACTACGTAAAGAGTACATTAAGCTAAATTACGCCAAAGCTTCTGACTTGCATGACTTATTAAAAGAGTCAAGCGGTGGTAGTAGCAGAGATAATGGTCGCTCATCATTACTTAGTCCTCGTGGCAGTGCAGTATTTGATGGTCGTACCAATACCGTTATCATTAACGATACTGCCGAGAGTATCGCTAGCATTCGTGAAATGATTGAGAAAATTGACATTCCAGTCAGACAGGTCATGATTGAGGCTCGTATTGTTAGAGCATCAGATGTTTTCTCAAAACAACTTGGTGTAAGATGGGGTGTATTTCATAATAATTCTCGACTTGACCCTAGTGTGAGAATTAGGGGTATGGACGGCTTTAATGCTAATTATCAAGGTGACGAATCTAGATATGCGGTAGACTTAGGTGTTGGTGCCGCATCAACCAGCGGTATCTCTCTTGGATTGTTAAATATCTCAAATACAGTACTTCAACTAGAATTATCTGCCATGCAAGCGGATAACCGCGGTGAAATCATTTCCTCGCCAAAAGTACTGACAGCGGACAAGCAAAAAGCCAAAATCGCCTCAGGTGTTGAGATTCCTTATCAAGAAGCATCAGCCAGTGGTGCCACTTCTGTCAGCTTCAAGGAAGCTGCCCTAGCACTAGAAGTAACGCCTAACATCACACCAGAGGGTAAAATTGGTCTGGAATTGAAAATTACCAACGCAGAAGAATCTGGGCGTTATGCACTGGGTGTGCCAATTCTTACCAAAGATGAGGTGGATACCAACGTCATCTTAGAAGATGGTCAAACTGTGGTGTTAGGCGGTGTGTTTAAGCACATTGTAGGTAATAATCAGGCTAAGGTGCCTTTCTTGGGCGATCTACCTGCTGTTGGCAAGTTGTTCAGAAATGACACAAGAACCAATAACAAAGAAGAGCTACTTATCTTTGTAACACCAAGAATTGTTAATGATAATGTGGGTCGTTACTAACGAGTGGTTATCCATAAAAAGCAGGCATTAGGTCTGCTTTTTATTTTGAAAAATCACAAAAACCGCTAGCCATAATTGGTCAAAACCTGTATGATAGAGCAATTTATGTTAGTGATGTAATTATGTTATCAGAAGATGTATCTGTAATTGAAGAAATATTTGTTGAAAAACCCATTCATCATTATACTCATTTATTGCCATCTATTTTCTTGGTAGGACCGATGGGTTCTGGCAAGACCACCATTGGCAAGCTCCTCGCTAAACATCTAAAACGACCTTTTGTAGATGCTGATTGGTATATCAGCGAAAAGGCGGGAGCGGACATTCCGTGGATTTTTGAAAAAGAGGGCGAAGCAGGATTTCGTGAGCGTGAAAGCCGTGCTATGGAAGAGTTATCCTCCATGTCTGGCATTGTGCTAGCGACGGGCGGTGGCGTGGTAGAAAGGGCGTGTAATCGTGAATACCTAAAACATGGGCTGGTAATTTTTCTTGATGCCAGCGTGGAGACTCAGCTTGCTCGCACCAAAAAAGACAAAAATCGCCCCTTACTCCAAACAGAAAACCCAAAAACTGTCTTAGAGACGTTGTATCAGAGGCGACTTCCTTTATATAGGGAGGTGGCGGATATTGTTATTCCCACGGGAAAGGCGTACCCCAAGCAAATGATGAGTGAGATATTAGATGTTTTGATTGCTTATGCCAAAGATGCTAAAACTCCACAACCATAAACGAGAATATAAACATGACGCAGATTAACCACACATTGACTGTCAGCACCCAAAGTCATGATTATCCAATTTTTATCGGTGCAAGCCCATCGCTAGATATTGCTCAGTTAGATTTGGCGGGGTCGATTTTGCCTTTTATTAAGGGTAAGCAGGTTCTGGTTGTTACCAACGACACCATCGCTCCTTTGTATTTGGAAAATTTGATGGTAAGGCTGAAAAAGTCGGATTTAGTGGCGGTCAGCTGTATTTTGCCTGATGGCGAACAATACAAAAACCAAGACAGTATTAATGTCATTTATGACGTTTTAATGGAGCATCATTTTGCCAGAGATTGCACGCTCATTGCGCTAGGCGGTGGTGTGATTGGCGATATGACAGGATTCGCAGCGGCTAGTTTTATGCGTGGGGTAAGCTTCATTCAGGTGCCGACCACCTTGCTGGCACAGGTGGATTCTAGCGTAGGCGGTAAGACAGGCATTAATCACTCATTGGGTAAAAACATGATAGGGGCGTTTTGGCAACCTGTGTGCGTGTTGGCGGATATGCGGACTTTCGATACTTTGCCTGATAGAGAATTTGCAGCAGGCATGGCAGAAGTGGTAAAATACGCACTGATTTTTGATGAAGAGTTTTTGGCGTGGCTTGAAAATCACGCCGATAAAATCAACGCAAGAGATCATAAGACGCTGAGTGAGATGGTGTATCAGTGCTGTGATTTTAAGGCGAGAATTGTCGCTAGTGATGAGCGTGAGTCAGGCATGCGTGCTTTGCTTAATTTTGGACATACCTTTGGTCATGTCATCGAAACGCACATGGGTTACGGCAACTGGCTACATGGGGAGGCGGTGTCAGTAGGCATGGTGCAAGCGATGGTCATGTCGCATAAGCTTGGATTGATTGCCCATCATGATGTCTTGCGTGTGATTAAGCTTTTGCAATTATTTGATTTGCCAGTCAAGCCCCCTGTGATTGAGCCATCGGTGGCACTTGATTTGATGGGTCATGACAAAAAAGTTCAGCAGGGTAATATTCGTTTGGTATTGCTCAAAAAACTTGGTCAGGCATTTGTTACTAAGGATTTTGAAATGGCGACATTACAACAAGTCTTAGATGGCGTAGACGAGTTTTTGTAAAACGCATTGATTTGTGTTAGCTTGCCATTTTGACATGATACAAGAAAGTCGCACGTTTAAAGATGGGCGATTTTCGTTGTAGGTGTATTCATACAAATGCCTCTGATGTATTGGCATGCCAAAACCTTGCCTTGATATAACCATTTATCTAAATTCAACACACTTATTTACATAACCACAGGTAAAATCATGACCCAAAGCGTATCTGTAATTAGCAATAGAAGCAAACGACAAGCACTCATGTGGCTAATAGTGGCGGCTGTCATGTTGATCGTGTGGGTTTTGGCGTCGCTTTTTAATCATGTGCCAACAACCATCAAAGAGCACAAAAAAACACAAGCGGTAGCAGAGGAAGTGAGTCTGCCAAGCACCATCGACCACCTTGATGAACTTACAAGGGAAGTGCCACCCATTGATTTTGAGACAGTGGTTAGGGACTTGCGTAATTATCCTAGTGAATTTAAAGGCAAAAAGTTTTTTGAGGATAATAGTAAGCGTTGGACAGTGCAAGTGATGGACGTTGCCCAAAACGAGATTATTACCGAGTATCTAAACGGCAGGTCGGACCGTGAGAAGTTCGCCTATTTTCGCTATCACAACAGCAATAACGAACAACGATATATCTTGACTTATGGCGTGATGGGTAGCCCCCAAGAGGCACTTGGTGTGATTAAGGTGGTGGATTTTGGATTGCCTCCGAGCGTTACGCCCGTATCAGAAGAGATGAAGCGTTACGCTGGCATGATAGATAATTACGAGCGTTCGGAGATCATGGTTGATTTGTCAGAGTCAGCACCACGTGCGGTAACTCTCAAGCCCACCAAAAAAGAAATCCCTGCTGAGGCTTCCAAAAAAGAGGATGCACCCAAAAAAGAAGAGGCCTCCAAAGAAGTCAAAAAACCAAAAGCCACCGAAAAAGAAACGATGGCTAACACCGATTTGGAAAAATCCGAGGTCTTGGCTAAGCCAAAAATGCCACCAACTGCTATCCCTAAGGAAGTGGATAAACCAAAGGAAAACAAAAAAGAGGATAAGGTTGACAATAAACCTATTCCAAAAACTGAGTCAAATGACAAATCTGCCAAGCCGATACAGGAAGCAAATGTAGCAGATTTAGAACCTGCACCGCCTATGAATATACCAGGCGATGAGTAAACGAGAGAGTCATGAAAAATCTTAATGCTCAGGCGGTACTAAATCAGCTCAAAGAGGGCAACCTGCGTTTTGTCAATAAAATCAAAAAAGCCCAAAATCATTATCAGCCTCCGCCGATGTTGGTGGAGGAACAACTACCTTCTGCGATTATTTTGGGGTGTTCTGACGCACGTGTGCCTGTGGAATTGATTTTTGACCAAAAGTTAGGCGAGTTATTCGTGATTCGTGTGGCAGGTAATGTGGTTGCACCAAGTCAGATTGGCTCGGTGGAGTTTGCGGTTGAGAAATTTGGTACGGAGCTTGTGGTGGTCTTGGGGCATAGCAACTGTGGGGCGGTAACAGCGTGTGTCGAGATGTTGGTCAATCCCGAGCAGTCTTATGCACCAAATTTACAATCCATCGTGGATAGGATTCGTCCTAGTGTATATAATTTACATGAGATTTTAACGGCGAGTGCAGGCGAGGTGGATATGGAGGAGTTTATCGACCGAGCGGTGCGTGCCAATGTACGTATGTCAGTTAGTCAGCTAAAATCTGGCTCTCGTAGCTTAGAAGACATGATTAATAACGGCAAGCTAACCATTGTTGGTGCAGAGTATGATGTGGCAACAGGTAAGGTTATCTTTTTTGAATGATTGAAAAATGATAAACCATGATAAATGTTGTACTGTTTTTTTGTAACAAGTAGAAAAATTATCATGGCTTGTTCGGGAGAATGTGCTAAAATGATGTGAATAAAAACAGTCAAAATGTTTAGGTGCTGACTGTCATATCTAAAATTCTAGCTATATATATTAATATGTTAAACCAAGTGGAGTAAACCATGTCCATTTCTCAACCTGCCAACGCACTTACCGCAAATGGCGTCAAAGATATTCCTGCCGCCTCTGAGGGCTTTACCTTCAACCATACCATGCTTCGCATCAAAGACCCTGTCAAATCGCTTGAATTTTATACAGGTGTGCTGGGTATGACCTTGCTTCGTCATAGCCAGTTCCCTGAGGCGAAGTTTGATTTGTACTTTTTGGCAAAATTGACCGAAGAGGAGCGTAATAACTTGCCAGCGACCGCTGATTTGAGTGCTTATGTGTCTCGTCAGCGTAGTATTTTGGAGCTAACGCACAACTATGGCACAGAAAACGACCCTGATTTTGCCTACCATAATGGCAATGGCGAACCAAGAGGGTTTGGGCATATTTGCTTTGCCGTACCAAACCTTGCTGAGGCGGTGGCGTGGTTTGATAAAAATAACGTGGTTTTTCAAAAACGCCCAGAAGATGGTAGCATGAAAGATATTGCCTTCATCAAAGACCCAGACGGATATTGGGTGGAGATTATCGAGTTAAAATATTAAAAAAATACGCCCGTACGATGAGTGTGGGCGTATTTATTTTGGCAAAAAGTATTTTTAGCAACTGTTACATTTTAAGCGAAAATTAACCAGTTTAGGGTGCTACCATGAGCGAAAACCAACAACACAATGATGATCAAGAGTTTATCGAGCTTAGTGATAATCGTATTTATAGTGAAGATACGATGCATGTCGAGCAAAGCCCTTATAAAAAGTTGCTAGATGACCCAGTCATTCAAGCCATGCCACCATATGTGATTGTCGGTATTGTGATTGGTATTTGTATTGGTGTGTTTTTGGGGGCTGAAAGTAAAAACAAACCAAAACGCTTTAAAAGACGTAAAAACCAACCTTTGCAAATCATTCGCCCAGAATTTCGAGAGGAAACTAAGAGCGAGCGGGCACACAGAATGGCTCAACGCAAAAAATACGGTATTTTTGATGAAAATGGCAAGCGGATTGATAAGTCGTGATTTTGTGTGATGGAGGTGGGTATGCGTAAAATAAAGAGAGGGGAGCTTTGGGAAAAGTGGCGCACCTGGCGGGAATTGAACCCACGACCTTTGACTTCGGAGGCCAACACTCTATCCAACTGAGCTACAGGTGCATGACTCTCGTAATTATAGCACATTTTGTAGCTGGCTACCAAGATTTTTGTGATGTTGGTCAAAAACCAAGAAAATCACACGTTTTTTTTGTAAACAATATAAAAAACATGGCAATTTAACTGTGTTTTCCTTTATAATAGTAGGGTAATTTTTCCAAACCCAGAGTAATATTTTACTCAAGGCTAGTTGAGATAAGACAATGAAAAAAATTGCAACTTTATCTTTTGCCACGTTGCTGGCAATCTCTGGCATGATGACCAGCTCGGCAAATGAAGCACCAGAGGATAGTGCTCAGGTCAAGAAACTGATTGCCATGTACCCACAGCTTGTAGCTCGTATCGCTCCTGTGGGCAAGGTGTGCTACGATGGCGAGGAGTGCGACATTAACATCACTGTCCTGGCTCCTGCGGTAGAGGGTGTGGCTCGTCCCGGTGACCAGCTTTATAAAGCTATCTGTGCCACCTGTCATGATGCAGGCTTGGTGGGAGCACCCAAGATTGGTACGGCTGACTGGGCACCACGTATTGCCAAAGGCACGGCTACTTTGTACGACCACGCTATCAACGGCTTTAACGCCATGCCTGCTCGTGGTGGTGCGGACATCTCTGATGATGAAGTGAAAAATGCGGTTGATTATATCCTAAGTCAATCCAAATAACCTCATCTTCTGCCAACGGCTTAGGCGAGCAATCGCTTAGGCTGTTTGGTGTTTTTATCATTTAGCTTTTTGGTTTTGCCATGTCAAACATACCTGCCCTACAAATTTCTCACTTAAAAAAGACCTATCCCAACGGCTTTACCGCCCTAAAAGGGGTGGATTTGACCGTGCCACAGGGCGAATTTTTTGCCCTGCTTGGGGCAAATGGGGCGGGCAAATCCACGATGATTGGTATCATCAGTTCACTATTTCCACCCACCGATGGTACGGTAGAAATCTTTGGGGTGGATTTGCACCAAAATCCCAGCCTTGCCAAATCTTATCTGGGCGTTGTTCCCCAAGAGTTTAATTTTAACCAATTTGAGCAATGCCTTGACATACTGACCACCCAAGCGGGTTATTATGGCATCAAAAAGGCAGAGGCTTTGCCGAGAGCTGAGTTTTTATTAAAGGAGCTTGGGCTTTGGGAGAAACGCCACACCAAATCTCGCTCACTCTCTGGGGGCATGAAAAGACGGCTCATGATTGCTCGTGCCTTGATGCACCGACCTCGTTTGTTGATATTGGACGAGCCTACCGCAGGCGTGGACATTGAGTTACGCCGTTCGATGTGGGATTTTATGCAAAAAATCAATCGTGAGGAAAATACCACGATTATTTTAACCACGCATTATTTGGAGGAGGCGGAGCAATTGTGCAAATACATCGCCATCTTAAATCATGGCGAGATTTTAATCAATACTGATATGAAATCATTGCTCACGCAATTATCTTTTGAAACCTTTGTTTTTGATTTAAAACAGGCATTGACTACTTTACCCAATTTTAATAACATCGTCTACGCCCAACTAGCCGATGAAAAAACATTGGAAATTACCCTAAATAAAGAACAAAGCCTAAATCATATCTTTGCTCAATTTAATGAGTTAAATATTGAAATTTTGAGCATGAGAAATAAAAATAACCGCCTAGAAGAATTGTTTATGGGGGTGGTGGATAGCCATTTTCATGACGGTAAAATGAATCACGCCAATCCTGCCAATCACGATAAATAAATATTGAGATAAATAATGACCAGTACCCAAGAATTCACCGCTTTTTATACCATATTATATAAAGAAATCAAACGCATATTACGCATTTGGCCTCAGACTTTATTGCCTCCTGTCATTACCATGACTTTGTATTTTGTGATTTTTGGGCAAATGATTGGCTCTCGTGTCGGCGACATGGGCGGGGTGAGCTATATGCAGTTTATCGTGCCGGGTTTAATTATGATGTCGGTCATTACCAACAGTTATTCCAATGTGGTATCAAGTTTTTTTAGCACCAAATTTCATGGCAGTATTGATGAGCTGTTGGTGTCGCCCATTTCAAAGCATATGATATTGATGGGTTATGTGGCAGGTGGGGTGTTTCGGGGTTTGGCGATTGCGATGATTGTGAGTGTGGTGGCGTTATTTTTTACCAAATTGAGCATCAGTCATTTTGGGGTCATGGCATTAACCATTTTGGGGACTTCTGTGTTATTTTCGCTTGGTGGGTTTATCAATGCAGTCTTTGCCAAGTCTTTTGATGACATTTCTATTGTGCCTAGTTTTATTTTAACACCGCTGACTTATCTGGGTGGGGTGTTTTATTCTTTGGAAAATTTATCCCCCTTTTGGCAAAACTTATCACTACTAAACCCCATTGTCTATATGGTAAATGCTTTTCGTTATGGCATTTTGGGTCATTCTGATGTCAATGTGATGTATTCGCTGGTGGCAATTTTGGGATTTTGCGTGATATTTTATGGCGTGGCTTATCAAATATTAAAAGACGGTAAGCGGATTCGTATTTCTTGATTGACATATTTTTAAAAGGTAAATAATAATGAGCATTCATGGCGTACTTGGCGAGAGTACCAGTTATTCTAAAACCTATGACCCTAGTATTTTATTTCCCATCTCACGACAAATCGGACGAGATGAAATTATCAAAGAAACAGGCTTTGTTTTTGATGAGACCAATACAAAGGGCGTTGATGTGTGGCAAGCCTTTGAATTGTCATGGCTCAATCCTGTGGGTGTCTCCCAAGTGGCGATGGCACGATTTTTTATTCCTGCCACATCGCCTTATATTGTGGAGTCTAAATCCTTAAAATTGTATTTAAACAGTTTAAATTTTACCAAATTTAATGACATTAATGATGTCAAAAATACCATAGAACAAGATTTATCACATTGTGTGGGTGTGCCAATTCAAGTGCAAATCATTCAATTAACAGATGGGAATTTAAATATTGTTCAGCCTATTGGCGTGTGTATTGATGAGGTGTTAAATGAGCATGGCGACAACATTGAGCTTGTCGATGATATTGATAATTCATGGTTAAAAAATGCCAAACAAGGCACACCAAAACGCCATCAATTTTATAGCAATCTCTTACGCTCAAATTGCCCTGTTACCAATCAGCCTGATTGGGGAACGGTGCAAATTGACATTCATACCGAATACGAGTTGGATTTTGGGGCGATGTTAAGATATATTTTGTCGTTTAGACAGCATAATGGTTTTCATGAGCAGTGTGTGGAGCGAATATTTGCAGATTTGATGACATGGTTTAAGCCACAGGCTCTGCGAGTGTCTGCCAATTATACACGGCGTGGCGGTATTGACATCAATCCTGTGCGGGTATTTGATGTGCCTATGGGGGAGGTTGGGCGATTTGTGAGGCAATAAAATCAAGCCCTGCGTAATACAGGGCTTGATTTAGTTTAATTAGTAGTCCAGTTTAGCACGGAAGTTTTTTAGGCTTGGATAGTCTAGGCGAATGTCGTATTTTTTGCCGTTTTTGATGGCTTCGGTTTCTACGTAAAGTTTGCCACGTTTTTCGTCAATTTCAAGCTCATCAATGATTTGATAGCCTTTTTGGGTAATGATGGCACGTGCTTTTGCAAGAGTTTGATGAACTGCTGGGTCTTGATAGGCGGCATGCTCTAGATAGTCATCGTCAGCATGGGCAACGCTAACACCAGCGGTGGCAACAGCAATGGCAAGACCTAAGACTTTGGCTAGTTTCATAAATTTCTCCTAAGTGTTTGATTGGTAAGAGCGAATTTATTTGGCTCTTGGGTTATTATAACTTAGTTTTTGGTTGTGATTGTATCGTTTTGTATAAGACGTGTTGAGTATTGATTGCTTGTGTTACAACACACCCTAGTTGTTATCATTTTACAAAAACTTCGCAAGTACCTCATCAAGACTTAGTAACTCTTTATCATCACTGCCTCGTTTGGCGTACTCGTATTTATTTTCTACCAGATTACGCTCGGAGACCACGATGCGGTGGGGGATACCGATGAGTTCTAAGTCAGCAAACTTCACGCCCGCCCGCTCATCACGGTCATCGAGTAGCACATTGACCCCACGAGCTTTTAGCGTCTCATACAGTTCGTTCGCTTTACTCTCAGCAGAGCCGTCTTTGGATTTCATGGGGACGACCGCCACATAAAATGGCGCGATGTTATCGCTTGGGTCTGGCGTGTCCGCCCAAAGAATGCCTTTGTCATCGTGGTTTTGTTCTAGGCTGGCGGCGATGATACGGCTCACACCAATGCCATAACAGCCCATCATTAGTGTAACGGGCTTGCCTTCTTTGCCCAAAACGGTACAGTTTAGGGCGTGTGAATATTTGTCGCCAAGCTGGAAAATATGCCCCACCTCAATGCCTCGTTTGATTTGTAAAATGCCTTTACCATCAGGGCTGACATCGCCATCGACCACATTTCGTAAATCGGCGGTGCTGTGCAGGATAGCATCTCGTTCCCAGTTCATGCCTGTGGTGTGCTTATCTGCCACATTTGCCCCACTCACAAAATCAGACATCGCAGACGCCGTACGGTCAGCAATCACAGGCACGCCATAGCGTGCCAAATCCACGCTGATGTAGCCTTTTACCAGTCCTGCCTCTTTCATTTCTTCTTCTGTTGCCATTTCTAGGGGGGCTTTGACTTCGGGCAGTTTTTCGGCTTTGATTTCGTTCAAAGTATGGTCGCCACGCAAAACAAGGGCAACCAGTTTTGGCATGTCAGGCGTTTCCTCGCTATACGAACCCTTAACAATCAAGGTCTTAACCGTTTGTTTTAGGTCAATGCCTAGATGTAGGGCAACTTCCTCACAGGTTGGCATATTTGGCGTATCGACATCGGTACGGACGGCGGTGGGGGCTTGGCGGGTGTCGGTACAGATGGCTTCGGCAAGCTCGATATTGGCAGAGTAGTTAGATTCTGTGCTAAATGCGATGTCATCCTCTCCGCTGTCGGCTAGGACGTGAAATTCATGGCTGGCAAAACCGCCAATAGAGCCTGTATCGGCTTGCACGGCACGAAAGTTTAGCCCCAAACGGCTAAAAATGCGATTGTACGCTTCATAAAAGTCGGCATAAGTCTGGGCAAGGCTCTCTTTGTCAATATGAAAAGAATACGCATCTTTCATCGTAAACTCTCTGGCGCGCATCACGCCAAAGCGAGGGCGGATTTCATCACGAAATTTGGTTTGGATTTGGTAATAAGTCGCTGGCAGTTGTTTGTAGCTTTTAAGTTCGCCACGAGCGATGTCGGTGATGACTTCCTCATGGGTGGGACCTAGCACAAAATCACGAGTATGACGGTCTTTAAAGCGAAGTAGCTCCGCCCCATAATCCTCCCAGCGTCCACTCTCTTGCCACAGTTCGGCAGGTTGGGTAACAGGCATGAGTAACTCTTGGGCATTGATGCGTTCCATCTCCTCACGGACGATTTTTTCGACCCGTTTTAGGACACGCAAGCCTGTTGGCATCCAGACATACAGTCCTGACGCAAGTTTGCGAATAAGCCCTGCTTTGAGCATTAGTTGGGCGGAAATGATGTCGGCATCGCTTGGCGTTTGCCGTAGAGTAGCTAGGGTAAATTGACTGGCTTTCATAAAATTTCTCAAAAATTGGGTAATTTGTTCAAAACACACTATATTAAAGTAAAATTTGGTAACTGTGCAAGCGATTTTTATGGAAATTTTAAATTTATTCCCCATAAAATGAATGAGTGTTATCCAAAAAGGAAAAGTATGACCGCACAAAAACCCTCTAAACGCAAATACAGTAAATTGACACTCATTGCCATTACCATTTTTATGGCGATGACGGTAATTTTGACCGCTATTTTTACGGTCAAACTGACCGAAAAACCTGCTATATCCGCCATCAGCCGAGACGGGGTGGTAACCGACATTCAAAAAATGGCGAAACTTACCACTGTCAGTTTTAATGTCGATACCATCATCACTTCAAATAAAGAAGGCACATGGTACAAGCTGTGGCAGGACGAACAAAAGGGGCTGTTTATCGCCAAAGGGCGAGTTTTGGCAGGCGTGGATTTATCCAAACTCACCGCCGATGATGTTGACATTCGTTACGCCAAAGAGTTGAATGCTCCTGTTGAAGTGCGTATCAAACTGCCCAAGTCAGAGATTTTTGAGGTGTTTTTGGACGACATACAGGTGTATGACTGGCAAACAGGGCTGTTTGGTATGGTGGCGGGCGACCCAGAGATTTTAAATAAAGCCCAAGAAAGTGGTAAAATTGAGGTGCTAAAAAAGGCATGTCAAGGCGACATCATGACCCTTGCCAAAGACAGTGCAATCGAGCAAATCAAGCATTTATTTGCCTTGACGGAGGCAAAGGTATCGGTGGAGATGGCGGTGGGGGAGTGTCAATGATGGGTGTTTTGCACCCTTAATTTATATCCATACTATTTGTAAGTATTTAAAAATGTTACTAAAAGGTAAAATCTTTTTGTTGTTTGGTATAGCCGTAAACCCAAATATGGTATAAAATAGTACAGATAACAGACTATGTCCTGTTTTTGAGATTTGTGAGCGGTTGGTTTTGCCGTGTGTGTCATTATGAGTCACTTGTTGGTTGTTGATGAGTGGCTTGCTTGTGAAATGATGAGTTTGTGATTTTTAAGTGCTGGTGTCTTGGTTTGTGATTTTGACATCGGCGATTTTTAAGCGAGCCAAGAGTAAGCTATGGAAAATATTGACAGTAAGAAAATCATGAAGATTGCAATGGTTGGCGTCAGTCCCGCCGACCAAGTTACCTTTAAGGGGTATTTGCGAGTACTTCTTCGCTTAGATGTCGATTTGGACTGGGTGTCTGTTCAGGTTGGTCGTGTGGATTTGTATGTGGTTAATGAGGATTTTAGAAATTCTACCAGCATACAAAAACTGCAAGAAGCGCATCCAAACACACCTACCCTGTACGTCAGTCGCAGTGAAATGGGTGACGGTCGCATTGTAGGTGATGTATTGGTGTTGCCCCTAAAACAAATTGGACTGTTAAATAATTGGCTGCATGATAATGTCAATGTCCTAAAAGGCATACCTTACCAAAAGACACCTGCTAGCACCGCATCTGAGCCTGTGCGACCCTCAGCAGCAGCACAGCCAAAGCCCATCTCATCAAGTACCGAATTGTCTGATGTGATAGAGATGATAAAGACGCTGCACGCTCGCCCAAAAGCCAACTTCGAACTTCTGCAAGACGGCGAAGTAATTGCTGTTATTGACGGTTCACGTCAGTTGGTGTGGTTAAAGAGTATGCAGACGGTTGATGTTACGGCATGGCGACTTCGTATGGGCGGTACACCAGACGAACCCAGTCGTGCCATTGACATGAATCAGTGGCTTTATCAGGTGGCATGGGAAAATGCTGATAAACTACTGCCTCTTGTAGATAAAGATGCTCGCTATCAGCTTCGTTCGTGGGTAAAACCCGACAACAACACCGAAAGACGTCCTCTATTGCGTGCAATGGTGGCACTAGAAGATAAAGCTCGCACGATAGATGAGCTGGTGGCACGTACGGGGCTTAGTCGCTTATTTGTCCAAAAAGTAGTGGTGTCTTTGTTGTTTGCTCAACATCTTAGTGATGAGAACTATCAAGTCATCACAGCGGTCATCACGCCTGTGATTGCATCTACGCCAAGTGCTTCATCGTCTAGCGTGCCAGAGCCAGAGGGCGTACCTGTGCCACAAAGTGCTGAGCAAGAAGAAAAATTAGGCTTTTTGGCACGTTTACGCCGTAAACTGGGGATATGATTGGTGCGTCTTCCGCATTGAATATTCACGCTTTTTGTAATAAAATACATCAAATCATTTAGGTAGCATTATGCAACGTTTAAAAATTGTGTTTAGCGGTCCAATGGGTGCAGGTAAGACCCAAGCCATCTCTAGTTTGTCTGACATTCCTGTGGTATCCACAGAGGTCATGAATACCGACCTTGATACCAATGCCAAATTGCTCACAACGGTTGGCATGGATTATGGCGAGCTTATCATTGAGGGTGGGGCGAGTATTGGGCTGTATGGCACACCGGGACAAGAACGCTTTAATTTCATTTGGCCCATTCTCTCACAAGGTGCTTTGGGGGTTGTGATTTTAATTGACCACTCTGCCCAAGACCCTGTGGCAGATTTGGCACACTACCTAAAAACCTTTGATGGTATTTATGAGGGACGCATTGTACTAGGCATTAGTCAAGTGGATAAAAAGCCTGAGCGTGAATTTTCTATCTATCGTGATTATTTGGCGAGCATTGGACGCAATTTACCGCTATTTCCTGTGGACATGCGTAAGCGTGAAGATGTGTTGTTGCTTGTTGAGAGTATCATTGCAAGCTTGGAGCAGGTATAAACCTCGCAGCAACCCAAATGATTTTATAAAAAATATTGGAGCAAATTAATGAGTCTTAGTCCCTTTAAGTTGGATTCTAATCGTGTTAAGCCTGCCGAACAGTTTATTACCATCTCAAAAGAAGTCTTGCATGAGTTGGTGCATTCGACCGCTGGTGTAGATGGCGTACTTTTGGCATCGTCAGATGGTTTTGAAGTGTCGTCCATTTTTCAAAAAAATTATGATGGTAATAAGCTCTCGGCAGTTGGCTCATCCATTTTGGCATTGGTGCAGGCCTTGACGAGTGAGGCTCAGTTGACAGGTTGCCGTTCTGTGATTTTAGATGCCGAAAATGGTAAAATCATGATTGGTTCTGTGCCTAATGCCAACCAGCCAATGATTTTGATTGTGGTTACAAGACAGCAAGTGCTGCTTGGTCAAATCATGCATGCCATGAATAAAGCTACTGCTCGTTTGGTCGAGCTTGACGGCTTGTATCACGGCAAATAAGAAACCACATAACCAGCACGGCAAATACACTCCAAATTTTAAAATGGTCATCGTCTCTGTGCATGGTCATTTTAACCGTTAGGCATTTTGTAAGCAGCCCAAATCATTGGGCTGTTTTTATTTTGTCAAAAAACCATCAGTCATCAAATTAATGTTAGAATATTTTAAGATTTTAGTATAAAATGTGTGAGCTTCCATCCTTAAAATCTAAGTCGGTCAGATTGGCTGATTTGGTGTGGGATAATTTAACCTCTATCATAATTGTGCTGATAAAATAAAGGTGAGTACATGGGTGGCTTATTACATTCTAGATATAAAAACCTATTTTTTTCGTTAATTATCTTTGTGGTGCTAATCACAACTTTGCTTGGGTTAAATTACTACGCCACTCATCAGTCCTTGTATTATACCAATATCAATGATGGCATCGGCAAACTCAGTGATGAGTTTTATAATCTCAATCTACACACTCAAAGATGGCAAATCGCTCAAACCCCAGAAGAGAAAAAAATAGCGATGAACGAAGTCATTACCAGTCATCGAGCTATTGATAAGTACATTGAGCTGTTTGGTACTGGTGGAGATTATTATTATGATGATGGTAGTATCTTATCCATCATTAAGCTAGAAGATGAAGAGGATGTTGCCAACTACCAAAAAATCAAATCTTGGGATAAAAATTATGAAAAACAACTAAGTGCATTGAGTGCAGATAGCGACGTCACTGCTTTGGCGAAATCTATTTATGAGGACAAGAATCAGCTGTATACACTCTTTGATGAAATTTGGAACAATCAACTAAACAAGAGTGAGTATTGGGCGAAATTTGCTAAATCCACATTGATTATCGGTGTGATTTTGATGTTTTTGTATATTTCGTGGTTTTTCTTTTATTTCCTCAAAAAAATCGGACAGTCTGATGATGCTATTAGGCAAGCACGTCGCCAAACTGCCAATATCTTGGATACAGTACAAGAAGGTCTATTCTTGATTGACAGAAATTTTGTGGTGGCAGAGTCGTATTCCAAAAACTTAGAGACGATTTTGTGTCGTCATGATATTGCAGGTAGGACGTTACTTGATTTGCTAAAAGACATGATTGGCTCGCAGGAACTTGCTGAAACTAAGCTGTTTATTGAGCAGCTGCATAATCCATGGGTGGTGTCAGAGTTGATTGATGACCTAAACCCACTCAAAAAGGTGCGTGTGGGCTTTTTGAGTGAAGAGGGCGAACCCATCGTTAAATATTTGTCATTTAGCTTTTTAAGGGTACACGAAGATGAAGAAGATGATGCCAAACAAATCTTTGTCAACGTGGTTGATGTAACCGACTCTGCCGTACTTGAAAAAACCTTGGAGAGCGAAAAAGCCCAGCATGACCGCCAGATGGAGATGATGGGGCATATTCTCAATATTGATGTTCATCTGCTCAATCGCTTCATTGCCAGTACCTATGAGCGTGTCGATGAGATGAATGAGATTTTGCGTAACGAAGGACAGCTACACAATAAAGCCCAGACCCTGCTTCGTAAAATGCATGCCCTAAAAGGCGAGGCATCTGCCATCAAGATGGAAAGCTTTGTCAAACTTGCCGAAAAAGGCGAAACCGAACTTGCAATTTTACGCAAACAAAATACGGTGGTGGGGCAGGACTTTTTGGGTTTTGCGGTGGTCTTAAATGATGTTTTGGATTTGACCCAATTTGTTGAAAAACTGCTTGATCGCCTAGCCAATGTCGGTCAAGCTCAAAATCAAGTGCAGACAGAGGGTTTTGCTGGGGTTGATACATTTGTGGATAACACCCAGCAAGCAACAGAAGTACCAACATCGCAAGCACCATGGACGGCTTATTTTGCTGACTACGCCCAGCAGGTCGCCACACGCCAAGGCAAGCAAGTAACCTTAAACGTTACAGGATTTGACGAGATTGCCATGAGCGAAAAGGCGATGAAGTTTTGTCAAGATGTGGGCATTCAGCTTCTTAAAAATGCCATCGCACACGGTATCGAGACACCTGAGGGTAGAAGACAGGTCGGCAAAAACCCAGTGGGGCAAATCACACTTATGTTGGCTAACTATGGCAATCAGCTTCGTATGAGTATCATGGACGATGGGGCAGGCGTGGACGTAGATGCTTTGCGTCAAAAAGCGGTGGAACTTGGCATGGCAACCGCTGAGGCATTGGCAAATGTACCTGACAGCAAACTATATCCGCTGATTTTCCGCTCTGGACTCTCCACCGCCAAGACGCTTAGTGAAGATGCTGGACGTGGTGTAGGCATGGATGTGGTGCGTGAGTGGGTAAAAGAGATGGAGGGCAAGGTGCAAGTAGATAGCAATCGTGGCATGAGCACCAAAATCACCCTGAATTTTAATCCAGAATAAGACCCAATAAGCATAGAGAAAGTTATGAATGAATTGATGATTGTAGATGATTCGAGTGTGATTTGTAATCGCATCGAACGCTGTTTTGAAGAGACGAATATTGAGGTGGTGGCGATAGCCAATAACGGAGCGGACGCAGTGTTAAAGTATGAGCAGTACCGTCCAAAGCTCATCATCATGGATTTGGTCATGCCACAGATGGATGGATTAGAATGTATTAAGCGTATCGTTGCTAAAAAGGACGATGTGAATATTTTGGTGGTATCGGCGATGTCTGATCGCATGACGGCCTTGCAAGCCTTACAAGCTGGGGCTAGGGGGTTTATTTATAAGCCATTTTCTGATGAGAAGCTTGTAAATGCCATCAAAAAACTGGCAGAGCTTGCCAAAAAATCCAAAAACCGTTCTTTATGAGCATTAGCACATTGGTGGTCGTTGCTGCCATCTTGTTTGTGATTGGCAACATCATGGGCTTAAAGCCAAAGGCAAGCGAGGTGCGTGTCGGCGACATGAGGTTGTTTGCTCGCAAATTAGACCTAAACCCCAAACTTGTACCCATACCTGACTGGCTTGTCGGGGTGGCGGATAAAGGTGGCATGATAGCCCAATACACCCTCATCAATGATGAATGGCGGTTGCCTGCACGGTATTTAGTGTGGACAGATGGTGCGTGGCAGGGCGATGCTGTATCAGACATCTTGCCTCCTAAGTTTTGTGAGGCTTACATTAAAGGGGTCATGTCAAAGGCAAACTGTGTTACGATTTATTGGCAAGATGAGCCGTATGTCAAAAGTTTTTCGGTCAGAGATGAACATGCCATGACAGTGATCGAGCAAGATTTGATGCAGTTGCAGGCATTTTTGGTGGAAATGGGCAATCAACCCTAAAAATTTGTTAAATTATTTATTAAAACCTTGACAAATTCATAAAGCCATTTTATAAAGTGGGCATTTTAGACTAAGCAGATAGAGCGACTCATGGTACTTCCCAAAAAAACCACCTCCAAAAAAACCAACAATCAGGACGATGTGGTGGACACCCCCACCGCAAAAGGCAAATCCCTTGTCATCGTGGAATCACCCGCCAAAGCCAAAACCATCAACAAATATTTGGGGTCAAACTATGTCGTGCGGTCGAGCGTGGGGCATATCCGTGATTTGCCTGTCTCTTCACAAACAGCAGGGGGTGCGGATAAGGACACCGCCAAAACCAAAGAAAAAGACAGCGAAGTCAAACTAAGCCGTGAAGAAAAAGCCCAGCAAGCACTCGTCCGCAGAATGGGCGTGGACCCCGAAAACGGCTGGAAGGCGGTGTATGAGATTTTGCCCAATAAAACCAAAGTTATCAAAGAGTTAAAAGCCCTTGCCAAAAGTGCCGATACCATTTATCTGGCGACTGACCTTGACCGAGAAGGGGAGGCGATTGCGTGGCATTTAAAGGAAGTGATTGGTGGAGCGGACAGCAAATACCGCCGTGTGGTCTTTAACGAAATCACCAAAAACGCCATTACCGAAGCCTTTAACAACCCCGAAACGCTCAATATGGACAGGGTCAATGCTCAGCAAGCACGGCGTTTTCTTGACCGTGTGGTCGGCTTTATGGTCTCGCCCCTTTTGTGGGCGAAAGTCGCTCGGGGCTTGTCGGCTGGGCGTGTGCAAAGCGTGGCAACTCGCCTTGTGGTAGAAAAAGAGCGGGAAATTCGAGCCTTTGTCCCAGAAGAATATTGGCAAATTTTTGCCGACACTCACCAAGAAAAATCTAGCGAAATCATTCGCTTAGAGGCGGTCAAACAAAACGGCAAAGAGCTGAATTTAAAAAACGAAAGCCAAACCCTACAAGTCGTTGATATTTTAAAAAATAACCCCTTTATTGTCAGTGAGCGAGACGAAAAGCCCACCAGTTCCAAGCCGTCTGCCCCCTTTATTACCTCTACCTTACAGCAGTCGGCGAGTACTCGGCTTGGCTTTAATGTCAAAAAAACAATGCTCCTAGCCCAACGCCTGTACGAAGCAGGGCATATTACCTATATGCGTACCGACAGCACTTTTTTGAGTGCGGACGCATTGACGGCTGTCAGGGAGTTTATTGGGTTAAATTTTGGCGATAAGTATTTGCCCAAATCGCCCAATGTCTATGGCAATAAACAAAACGCCCAAGAAGCTCACGAGGCGATTCGCCCCAGTAATGTCTTGGTGCAAGCAAAAGATTTAAAAGATGTGGAGCAAGATGCCAAACGCTTGTATGAGCTGATTTGGAAGCAGTTTGTCGCCTGTCAGATGACCCCTGCTCAATATCAATCCGCCACCTTGACCGTCAAGTCAGCCGATGTGGAACTGCGGGCAAAGGGGCGAGTGATGACCTTTGATGGCTATACAAGGGTCAATCCCCCTGCTAAGTCGGACGATGTGCTTTTGCCTGATGTCAAAGTGGGCGACACTTTGGTGGTGGATGGCATAAACCCAAGCCAGCATTTTACCAAACCACCTGCCAGATACACCGAGGCAAGTTTGGTCAAAGAGCTTGAAAAACGAGGCATTGGGCGACCGTCCACCTATGCCTCCATCATCTCCACCATTCAAGAGCGGGGCTATGTTCGCACCGAAAACAAACGGCTATTTGCCGAGAAAATGGGCGACATTGTTACCGACCGCTTGACACAGAGTTTTCCTGATTTGATGGATTATAGCTTTACGGCAAGTTTGGAGGATAAGCTGGATAATGTTGCCAATGGCGAGCAAAATTACAAAACAGTGCTTGATGAATTTTATGGCGATTTTAAGGGCAAATTAGAAATCGCCAAAGGCAAAGACGGTATGCGACCCAACAACCCAACCGATGTGCCTGATGTCCATTGTGAGCTGTGCGACCGCCCAATGCAGATTCGCACGGGCGGAACGGGGGTGTTTTTGGGCTGTACGGGCTACAACCTACCACCCAAAGAGCGTTGTAAAGGTACCAAAAACCTAATGGCGGTGGAGGCGTTTGCCAGTCAGGCTTTAAAGGGGCTTGACGAGGATGACACCACCGATGAAATTGCTGACCTATTGACCAAAAAACGCTGTCCCAAATGCCACACGGCAATGGACGGCTACATTGTGGACGGTGGATTGAAACTGCACATTTGTGGCAATAACCCTGACTGCGATGGCTATCTTTTGGAAAAAGGGGTGTTTGAGCAAGCAGGCAAATCGGACGCTCCAACCATAGACTGCGACAAATGCGATGGGCAAATGGAGCTAAAAACAGGGCGGTTTGGGGCGTATTTTGCTTGCCAAAAATGCGACAATACTCGTAAAGTCTTAAAAAATGGCGAAGCCGCTCCGCCACGAATGACCGCTATCGCTATGCCCCATTTGCGTTCAGCTCGTTTTGATGACCATTTTGTACTGCGAGAAGGGGCGGCAGGCTTGTTTTTGGCGGCAAGCAAATTCCCCAAAGTGCGTGAAACCCGCCCGCCCAAAGTGAGTGAATTAAAAACGGTGCAAGGCGAACTTGACCCCAAATTTCACTACCTACTGACCGCCCCAGAAGTGGACACGGACGGCAATCCAACGATTGTGCGTTGGTCTCGTAAATCGTCAGAGCAATATGTCGGCTCGGAAAAGGACGGTAAGGCGACTAAGTTTGCACTTGTGTGGAGAAATGGGGCGTGGGTAAATGGATAATTTTTATAATAATCGCTATGAAATTAGATTGCCTCAAACGCAAAGAGTTGAAAGCTTTGACTCATATACAGGGGGGGGTATTTTCCGTCCATGATAGTATTGATATTATGCTTGATTGTAGCTTGCAGGATTATAGGGCTACCAGCCCGCTGCTGTCAGCCAACCTTAGTGAAGATGAAGCTTTCTTGGTAGCAGGAGAGCTACTACAGTTACTCAAAGCCTATTACAAACTATATGATGATTACTATCATTTGTCATCATATCAGGAGTTAAATAGAATAGAATTAATAAAAAATGATTCTATTTTTACAAAATATATGGGTGAGTTTGAGATTGAAAACTACACATTGCACAATGCTTGGAATGATAGTAATGTAAGCTCCCTGATTGATAAAGATGATATTTTAAGGGTTTTTGGTTTTAATGCTTTATTGTATTTATCAAACAAATCAATAGAAGAGGTGGTAAATGATGAAAAAAAATTTGCTGATGTCTATATTTTATTGAAACTTGTGTATTTTGATAATGATTGGGCTAACTTGTATAAAATTTATGAGTCTTTAATTACTTTTGCGGAGAGTGCTAATTATCCAAATCTTGAAGAATTCAAAACAGATAAAGATAAGTTAACCAAACCAGCTAACAATTTTAGTGTTGTTGGTTTGCTGTCTAGGCATGGTGTTACCACGAAGAAAACTGATAAAAAAAATTGTTTTTCTTTGGATGAAGCAAAAGATTATGTTTTTTCTCTTGTGAGAACTTTTTTGGAATGGAAGTATCAATTGGAAATATTTGAGAATGTTGTGGAGAAAGTTATTAGAACTCGCTACGGCGTTGAGCAATGGGTGGATTTCACAACATTATACGAAAACATTAGGATTAACCCAGAGAAATGTGGTTTTGCAAGTGCCGAAGATATGTTCAAACATATTAACAGTAAACATTTTGAATTAAATGATGATAAGACCCAAATCCGTTTATTAAAATAAGTTTAAAACAGGAAACAACCATGACCCCCACCCACCTTCGTCTAATTAGCTTTTTGGAAGGCGTTTCGTTTATTGTCTTGCTTGGCATCGCCATGCCATTAAAGTATAAATTTGATAAGCCATTTTTAGTGCCGTATGCAGGTATGGCACATGGTGTGTTGTTTATTGCTTTTATCGTGGTACTATTGGTTGTTTGTCAGTTACGACAATGGTCGCTCAAAGTCTTTATTATTGGACTTGTTGCGTCAGTTCTACCTTTTGCACCGTTTTTATTTGAACGCTATATTCATCGGCTGGCATTAGAAGATGAAGAGTGTGAATGAGGTAGATATTCAACAAAAAGCCCCCAACTGTAACGTGGGGGCTTATATATGGCGGTGATGGAGAGATTCGAACTCTCGATACGCTATTAACGTATACACACTTTCCAGGCGTGCGCTTTCGACCACTCAGCCACATCACCAATGGGGGCAGATTATAGCAGGTTTTTTGGGTGTTGTCATCTATTTTATGCATGATTTTATTGTTTTATTTGGGAAGTGTTGGACTTTTCAGCTTGATAAAAATAAGGTAGAATAACAAGATTTTATAAATCATAGGATTGTTCGTGCCTAGCCTACCCAAAGATGGTTTTTTGCAAAACCTTCAAAATGCCCTAGACAACAAAAACTTAGACATGCCGATGGCGACCGTGATTGCGGTGGCGGTGCATGCGTTTGTGATTTTTGGGATTGGATTTAGTGCTGGGGTAGTACCTGATGAGATGGCACAGGAGGTCGCGTCTGTTTTAGAACAGAATAAAGAAAAAAACGAAGATGCACGTTTTGTGGCGAATGCCAGTCAAGAAGGGGGTGGCGAGGTGCGTCAGCAGTTACGCCAAGAGACAACCATGATAAGCCCTGATAGTAGCGATGAGATGGAGGACACCCAAGACATCATTAATCTTGAAAAACAGACCCGCCAACAAGCCTACCAAGAAAGCTATCTGCGAACCACGCTATCTATTCGTTATACCGACAGCCAAAACGATAACGATGCCGAAAAAAAACAAAATGACCTAGATGTCCAAGAAGAGCGTATCCGCAAAAAAATCCGCACGCTGGAAGCCCAGCTTTCCCAAAAACAGCAGGTTTTTGCTTCAAAAACTAACATTCACACCGTCAACAGCAACGCAACCACCCATGGCGTGGCAGCAGGGTATTTGGAGAATTTTCGTCGTCACGTCGAGCGTATCGCCAACCAATATTATCCCGATGAGGCACGCCGTAATAACATCATGGGCGATGTTCGCCTGATGGTATCCATCTCGCCTGACGGTCATGTCAAATCCATTCGTCTGCTAGAATCCTCAGGGTCAGCCGTCTTGGATGAAGCCGCCAAACAATCAGTTCGCCAGTCGGCTCCTTACGGTCATTTTGATGAAGAAATGGGCGGGCTTAGCGAGCTTAGAATCATTCGCACGTGGCGATATAGCGATAAGATTGAAGTAACAAATTGATATTCTTAGTATATTTTATTTATCATGTCAAAAAAAGAAACCGAATCGCCCAAATCAGAACCGCCTTTAATTGAGGAAGTCAAGGCAGTCGCCGAAGAATCTGTGGAGCGGTTGGAAACTGTTGCTACCAAAACCAGCGAGGCGGTTGCAGAGACCACCAAAGAAGTGGCGGTAGAGGCAACCAAGACCGTAGAGACTGCCAGTGATTACACCCTTGAACTGCTTGGTATATCTGTAAATACACGTACACTTATGGCAAATTCGGTGGACTTTGCTATCAAAGCGGTGCTTGCCATCATCATTTTTTATGTGGGTAAGTGGATAGGGCGACGCATTGTTAATCTTGCTAAACATGCCATGATGCGTAGCTCTATGGATGGTACGACGGTTAGTTTTTTAAGTAATTTGTTGTACTGGGTGGTTTTGGCGGCGGTGGTTTTGGCATCACTAAACCAGCTGGGTATTAGCACAACGTCATTTGTGGCGGTGCTTGGTGCGTTGACGGTCGCCATCGGTGTCTCGCTCAAAGACCAAGTATCTAATTTGGCGGCGGGCGTGTTGATTGTGGTGTTTCGTCCCTTTCGTCGTGGCGATTTGGTGCAAATCGGTGGACATGTAGGTAGAGTTCAGGAGATTACGCTTGTTAATACCCGAATTTGCACCAACAGCAATCACGAGGTTATTATCCCTAATGGCGACATCATGACTTCTGCCAGCATCAATTATTCATCTTTGCCTAATCGTCGCGTGGAAGTGCTTGTGGGTATCAGCTATGACAGCGATATCAAGACGGCTCGTCAAATCATGATGCAGACGGCTTTGGCTCATGAATTAACATTAAAAGAACCTGAGCCTATTGTGCGTGTTACAGAATTGGCAGAAAGCTCGGTTAATCTTACTTTGTACGTTTGGACGGCAAATGACGATTGGTTTGCGGTACAATGTGATTTGTTAGAATGCATAAAAGGGCTGTTTGATAAAGAGGGTATTAGCATTCCCTTTCCGAACCGCACGGTACAAATTGACGGTTTGGAGGAGATATTAAAGAACCTCTCTGGTCATGACAGCCCCATGAATCCACCCACACAAACCAAATCTTAACATCTTGGCATTTGATTTGTGGGTGGCATCGTCAAAGATTAGGTATTCATCATGCGACTTGCTTTTAGGGCAAAATAACTCAAAATCCCATCGCAGCCCACCTATCTAAATCCTAATCAGCTTTTAATCGTTGCCAAAGAGTCATCGGCAACAGCAAACACGTGCGTGGCGTATTTATCCCTCTTATTGATGTTGGGAGTAGCCCCATCTCTTTTGGCGTGTGTTGAGATCATGGAGGTGTTGTGCATGGGCAAATCTGCAAGATACGAGCAATCATGCTCACAAAATCACACAAATTCTTGCAAAACCCCCATTGAAATTATCACAAATTTTATCCATCATATACACGTCAAAATTTGAGGGTATTTAGATGAGTATCATTTCAAAATTCTTAAAAACTGTCGGTACTGCCACTGTTGCCGCCAGCGTATTGGCTGGGGCAAATTTGGCAAATGCAACAGACTTGCAAGGTTTTTCGGCAACTTATGCAGTAAAAGCCGATGGCAAAAGTGGCACGGCGACACGCACCCTAACCAAAAACGGCAATAATTACGCTTATCATGTCAAGGCAAGCGTCTCAGGTGTGGCAAGTTTAACCCAATCGGCAAATTTTAGTTTGTCTGGCGGAACGATTATCCCAGCGACTTCCAATATGTCGGTTAAGGTGCTAGGCGTGGGACGCACACACAACATTAAATTTAACAACAGTGCCAAGTCGGTGGTTAGCACCTATAAGGGCAAGGCGACCACCCTCAGCATGAAAACTCAGGCATATGATGATTTGAGCTTGGAAGTGCAGATTCGCCAAGAGTTGATTAATGGCAAGTTTCGTGGCAATTATCCATTGGTTAAAAAAACCAACATTGAATCCACGAAGTTTAAAAAATCTGGCAACGCCAAAATTACCGTGCCAGCAGGGACTTATGATGTCGTTCGCATTGACCGTGTGCATGATGATAAAGGACGTGCCACAAGTTTTTGGTTGGCCCCAAGCTTAAATTATTTACCCATTAAAGTTAGCCAAACCAATGACGGCAAAGTCATTAGCATGGAGCTAACCAAAATCAATTAAAGCGGATAATCCCAAACGTACCAAACTTCCCAAATGTCGAGCGATGTTTGGGAAGTTTGCTTTGGGCTAGGCGTGCAAACCAGAATTTTAGCTTGTTTATTCATAAAAAATACTGGGTATAAATGCAAGTTTTACAATATGAATGAAAAATGCTAAAATGGCTCAATTTTATTTTAAAAAAATAGGTGCATCATGTCCGACATCAATCCAAACGACAAAAACCCCAAATTCTCCCGCATTCTACTCAAACTCTCAGGCGAAGCCCTAGCAGGAGGCAAGGACATGGGGATTGACGCATCTATCCTTGACCAGATGAGTCTATCAATTGCTCATTTACGTGGGCTTGGTGTGCAGGTGGGTATTGTCGTGGGTGGGGGCAATTTGTATCGTGGTTCAACCCTACAAAAAGAAGGGCTTGTCGGACGAGTTACAGGCGACCAAATGGGTATGCTTGCCACCGTGATGAACGGACTTGCCATGCGTGATGCCCTAGCTCGCCGTAACATCAAATGCCGTCTGATGTCTGCTCTGAACATTGCCACCATTGGCGAGCCCTATTCTAGCCGTGAAGCGATTCGTCATCTTAATAATGGCGAAGTATGTATTTTTGTCGCTGGCACGGGCAACCCATTTTTTACCACCGACACCGCCGCTTGTTTGCGTGGCATTGAGATTGAGGCAGGCCTCATTTTAAAAGCCACCAAAGTGGACGGCGTTTATGACAAAGACCCAAGCGTGTATGACGATGCGGTCAAATATGATAGCCTATCGTTTGATGAAGTGCTAGAACGCAAATTGGGTGTCATGGATTTGACCGCCATTGCCCTATGCCGTGAGCATAATGTGCCTTTGCAAGTGTTTGACATGAATAAGCCGAATGCTCTACTGAATGTCGTCATGGGCGAAAATGAAGGGACAAAGGTTTATCATTGATTTTTGAATAAAATTCTTGGTAAATTTTTAATAAAATATTGTATTTTTTAATGCCAAATTTTAATAGTACATTTTAATTTTAATAATGCCTTATTTTAAAGTGGCTTGGATAAGTTTTGTATTGAGATTTGTGGGGGTAAATGGTAACTTTCTCTCATAAAAATCAATCACTCTTTTAATTAAAAGATGGCATTATCTTAAACTTTTAAATAATTTTGGAGAATTTTTTATGATTAACCAAATCAAAACCGATGGCAAAGCTCGTATGGAAAAATCGCTTGAAGCGTTGGAGGGTGCTTTTGCCAAACTGCGTACAGGTCGGGCTCACCCTGGGATTTTATCAGGCGTGATGGTAAGCTATTATGGTTCTGAAATGCCTTTAAACCAAGTTGCCAGTATCAATGTTGAAGATGCTCGCACGCTACTGGTACAGCCCTTTGACCGCTCAATGGTGCAAGCGGTGGATAAGGCAATTCGTGAGGCGGACTTGGGGCTAAACCCAATGAGTGCCGATGTCATTCGTGTGCCAATGCCAGCACTTACCGAAGAGACTCGTAAAGATATGCAAAAACTTGCCAGAAGTGAAGCGGAGCAAAGCCGTGTATCGGTACGCAATATCCGCCGTGATATGCTGGCTGATATCAAAAAATTGGTCAAGGACAAAGAGGCAAGCGAAGATGATGAACGCCGTGCCGAAACCGACATTCAAAAGCTGACCGATGATTTTATCAAAGCGATTGATACCCGCCTTGCCAAAAAAGAAAGTGAGTTGATGGAAGTGTGATTGTGATTTAAAAAAGTAGGGTGTAAATTTACGCCCTACGTTTTATTCCAACTTTGATTATTTTTAAGGCAATGAATGAACCATTCTTATTTTGGCGAATTAAATTTAATTGATTTTGATTATGCCGAAGTTATTTGGGAAAAAGAATTTACTTTAAGCAATTTTAATAATCCCATAAGAGTTACATTATGGTTATGGGACAATTCTTCTGATTGGGTCACGACTGAAATTTTGGATAAGTGTGTTAATCTTATTCAAAGAATTGAGGAATTGCACAAAATTGCTAAACCCTATATTATCAATGAGTTAGAAACAGATAGTTATTTTATTGATGAGCATTTGGAATATGTGAGTTATGGGGCGAATATTCCTGCCCTAAAAGAGCTAATAGAAAATAATCAAGTTTTGCCACAAACGGTTTATGACTTGTTAAACTTGCAATATGTTAATATTTGGCTTGGTAAAAATGACCCTGAACGGTATTTTAAAGCTCATATTAGCCTTTATTATCAAATAAACCCTAATGAAAGCGACCAAATAATTGAAGTTAATTTTGATTTAAATGGTGATTTTGATTATGTTGCTTATGTCAGTTAATTAAAAACCATTGATATTTTTAATCCCATAACCCCAGTGATTTTATGAACACTCCTTATTCTCCCAATATTCCTAAACACATCGCAATCATTATGGACGGCAATAACCGCTACGCCAAACGACAAGGCTTGCCGTCTGGGGGCGGGCATTTGGCGGGTAAAGATAGCCTTGACCCCATTGTGGAATTTTGTGCAGAGCAGGGCGTGCAGGTGTTGACGGTATTTGCTTTTTCGTCAGAAAACTGGGCAAGACCACAGGCGGAAGTGGAGCTTCTAATGACGCTATTAGAGGAGGCTATTGATGAGCAACTTCCTAGAATGCAAAAAAACCAAATGCGACTTCGTTTTATTGGCGATAGAAGCAAACTCTCTGACCACTTGCAACAAAAAATGGCGGATGCGGAGAGCCAAACCGCTCATTTTGACAAAATGACCCTAGTCATTGCGGTAAGCTATGGCGGAAAATGGGACATTGTCCAAAGTGCCAAGTCATTGATAACTAAGGTAAAAAATGGCGAAATAGGCATAGATGACATTGACGAAACCGCCTTTACGGCTGGGGTAAGTTTGGGCGATTGCCCGCCTGTGGATATGCTGATTCGCACGGGGGGCGATTATCGCATTTCTAACTTTTTGCTGTGGCAAACGGCGTATGCGGAGCTATTTTTTACCAAAACCTTATGGCCTGATTTTACGCCCGATGAGCTTTCAGAGATGATGGCGGATTTTGGCAATCGTGAACGGCGGTTTGGTAAGACCAGTGAGCAGGTGCAATCACAATAATCTCAAATAAAGGGTAAATTTATGTGGCAACGAATTAAAACCGCAATCGTGCTTGTGATTATTGTGGGCGTGGCAATGTTTGCAACCGACAAGCCGTATTTATTTTTGCCCCTGTTGATGGTGGGAACATTTATTGCCTCCCAAGAATGGACAAAACTAACACCGCCTCTAAAACAGCCGATGTTTTTTGTACTGCCTGTGTTTGTGATGGCGTTTGTTAGTTTGTTGTTGCCTCAAGTATGGGTGCTGTGGTGGACGTTGGCGTGGGTTATTTGGCTGTTGGCAACTCGGTGGGTGCTGACCTATCCCAAGCAAGAAAAATGGTATGGTAAACAACTGTTCATTATAGGTACAATCATCATTACCGCTAGCATTACTGCCATGTACGCCTTGTGGCAAATGTCGGCGTGGTGGCTCTTGTATGTGTTTTTGCTTGTGTGGTGTGCTGATAGCGGGGCGTATTTTGTTGGGCGAAAACTCGGCAAAACTAAGCTTGCTCCCCATGTCTCGCCCAACAAATCGGTGGAAGGCTTAATCGGTGGTGTGGTAACCGCAAGCACAGTTGCGGTAGGCGTGGGGTTGTATTTGAAGTTGCCGGCCGTGCCACTTGTCGTGTTTTTGGTGTTGTCGGCGGTAACGGTGGGGGCGAGTGTGTTGGGCGATTTGTTTGAATCCATGCTCAAACGCCGTGCAGGGGTCAAGGATTCTGGCACAATCTTACCAGGGCACGGTGGGGTGCTTGATAGAATTGACAGTTTGTTGTCGGCGACACCAATTTTTGCGTTGGGTGTGCTGATTTGTCAAGTGTTGGGCGTGAGTTTTGTGGGTTGATTTAAAAGATAAAGCACTTTTGGCAAATTTATAAATGATTGAAAATGGCTTGTTGTTTTGTTAGAATTAGCTAAGTTATTAAACTAAGTTTGGAGAGAATGATGCAAACCGCTACCGCCAATGTCAATATTCATTATGCCAAAACCCATTTATCTCGCTTGATTGACGAAGTGGCAAGTACGGGCAAGCCGATTACCATTGCCAAAGCAGGAACGCCAAAAGTCAAAATTGTGCCGATTGACGAACCAAAAATGGGGTCTATGTTTGGCTTTATGCTTGATGAGAATGGTAATTTGCCAGAAGGTTTTAAAGAATTTTCCGAATGTTTTGATGAGTTAAATGATGAAATGGTTGAACTTATGCTAAACAATGGGGAATTTTAATGAAAATCTTATTGGATACCCATATTTTAATATGGATTGCTGGTAATGAAATGCACCGATTTTCACCCAAAGTTTTAGAAATTTTAGAAAATCGTAGGGATAATGAATTTTTTGTCAGTCTTGCAACCATTTGGGAAATCGCAATTAAGTCTACTTTAAAAAAGCCTAATTTTCCTTATAAAGCAGATTTAATGTTAAAACAAATGCGAAAAGTGGGCATTCAATTATTACCAATTACGCCAAATAATGTAATGGGTGTTTCAGAATTGCCTTTAATGCACAATGATCCTTTTGACCGTCTTTTAATTATCCAAGCCGAACAAGAAAGATTATACCTTTTGACCACAGATAATGCAATTTTAAAATATGATAAATCTTTTATTTTAAATACAAAAACGCTTTAAGTTTTTTTATCAATTTCCTTATAAATTCTCCAATCATTTTTAATAAGTTTCTCAATGACAACTTTCCCCAATCCATCGCCCTTTTGGGTGCAATAGGGCAAACAATTGTGAAACTTAACATTTAGAAGAATTGATTGCACTATTCTTAATTTTATATAAATGGTTAATTTTTATAAAGGCATAAAGGCAAATTGTAATTCGCCTTTATGATTTAAAATAGGTATGATTCAATTCATAGGATGTTAAAAAAATGGGGTATTGATTTTAAAATTCTACGAGTGTTAATTTTATAAACCATTATCTTTCATTAATCCCTCAATCCAATCAATCGCCCACCTTCTCTCCGTGTACCGCCAAATCTAGCCCTTGATATTCATCCTCATGGCTGACACGCAGTCCGATGAATTTTTTGATGAGTAAGCCGATGATGAGCGTCATTACCGCACTATAAAGGGCGGTTGCGATGACCCCTTCAATTTGTAGCCATAATTGTCCAAAAAATGAGGTGTCAAGCGGTTTACCCATGATGCGTTCGCTGGCAAAAATCCCTGTCAACACCGCCCCAATGATACCGCCCACACCATGCAAGCCAAAAGCGTCCAAACTGTCATCAATGCTGATTTTGTGTTTGACAAAGCTGATAAACCCAAAACACCCCACCGCCGTCAAAGCCCCAATCGCCATCGCACCGCCAATGTCCACAAAGCCCGCCGCAGGGGTAATACCCACAAGCCCTGCAATCGCCCCAGACGCACCGCCCAATGCCGATGCCTTGCCACGATGTAAATACTCGCACAGTAGCCACGCCAAACCACCCACCGATGCCGACACTTGCGAGACGATGATTGCCATTGCCGATGTGCCGTTTGCCCCCAGTGCCGAACCGCCATTAAAGCCAAACCAGCCCACCCACAAAAGCCCCGTTCCGACCAGTGTTAGGGTAAGATTGGCGGGGGCAAGGTAGCTTTTTTGGTAGCCTTTGCGTTTGCCAAGCAGTACTGCCAGCACCAACCCTGCAACCCCTGCACTGATGTGAACCACCGTACCGCCTGCAAAGTCAAGAGCATCGCCAGTTAGCCAGCCACCACCCCAAATCCAATGGCACACAGGGGCATAGACGAGTAGTGTCCACAAAGACGCAAACAGTAAAAACGAGCCAAATTTTATCCGCTCCGCCAACGACCCAGACAAAATCGCCACCGCAATCACCGCAAAAGTCATCTGAAACGCCACAAACAACAAAGTCGGAATGCTCCCTGTCATCTCATCAAGGGCAATGTCGGCAAGTAGCCAATGCTCAAAACCACCCACAAAGCCATTGCCCTGTCCAAAGCTGAGCGAATAACCCACCACCACCCACAGCACGCTGACCACCAAAGTCGCCCCAATGCTGTGCATCATCGTCCCCAAAATGTTCTTTTTACGCACCATACCTGCATAAAACAACGCCAAACCCGGTACAGTCATCATCAGCACCAAGCAAGTCGCCATCAGCACCCAAGCGGTGTCGCCTGTGTTGAGCGTGTTGCTGGCATGTGCCATCATCGGTAATAAAGCACCAAGCCCCAGTCCGACATTTAGCCAAAATTTTTGTGATTTCATCATCTCCCCCATTTGTTTGGTTAAATTGCCACTTCGCCCACTTCGCCTGTGCGAATGCGAATGATTTCATCTAAGGGCATGACAAAAATTTTGCCATCTCCCACCTTGCCTGTGTGTGCCACATCGGCAATCGCTTGTATGACTTCATCGGCAAAATCGTCCGCCACCGCAATTTCAAGCTTAATTTTGGGTAAAAAATCCACCACATATTCCGCCCCACGATAGCTTTCGGTATGCCCCTTTTGTCGCCCAAAGCCCTTAACTTCGGTAACGGTCATGCCCTGCACGCCAAGCTCTGACAGGCGTTCACGCACTTCGTCCAATTTAAACGGCTTAATCACCGCCACAATCAATTTCATAAAAATACCTCGCTTTGGTTGAATTCATCTGATTTACTAATGATAATATAGTAAAAAATGATATATTGCAATAGGGGGATTTTGGGTAAATTCTGATAAATCTTGATGGATAGATGAGATGAGGGTGATGTGGTGGGATTGTGTTATGATATAACAAAATGGGCTGAACTTTGACAATCTTATAAAACTTAGCTAAACTATCAGGTCAGTTTGATAAATTTTGATGTTGCTTTTGTAAATGGTATTGTGGATATGTTTGAAGATAACTAACGGTTTTAATTTTAAAACTAAACCATTGTATTTTAATGATTTATCTTTTAATTTGAATTGGGAGCTTGTAAAATGAAAATAGCTTTTATTGTAGTAAGTATTTTATATTTAACAGCATGCGTGGGTAAAACTTTGCCCCAAGAAAATCCAGCCCAATATAAGCCAATGGATAGAAGTTGTGAGCGTCAGTTTCCAAAACCATCTATCCAAGACTCAAATTATCAACAAAAAATAGGCGAATATAACGCCAACACCAGCCATTGCAGATCTTTTAATTATTGAGTTTAGAAAATACAAATGACCATGCTTTCTAGTTCCACCCCCCAATCCATTTCCCTGCTCGGTGCGACAGGCTCAATCGGAGCCAGTACGCTTGATTTGATTCGTTTGCATTTAGACAAATACCGTTTATTTGCGGTATCAGGTTTTTCTAATTTACAAAAGTTATTGGATATTTGCCAAGAATTTACCCCTGAATTTGCGGTCATTGGCGATGAGTATTTTGATGAATTTTATCATAAAATCAATGCTTTAAACCTACCCACGCAAGTGTTAAAAACAAGCGAAGGTTTGGACTTTGTTGCCAGTCATCAAACTGTGGATACAGTGGTCTGTGCCATTGTCGGTGGGGCAGGGCTTAGCTCCACTTTATCGGCGGTACAGTCGGGCAAAAAAGTCTTACTTGCCAACAAAGAAGCCCTTGTGATGGCAGGCGATTTGGTCATCAAAACCGCCAAAGAGACAGGGGCGGTCATTTTGCCAATTGACAGCGAACACAACGCCATTTTTCAATGTTTGCCACAGGCGGTTCAGGGCGATAATGCCTTGATAAATAACAAAAATTTTGGTATTCGTAAACTTTGGCTAACTGCCAGCGGTGGGGCATTTTTGCACAAATCGTATGACGAAATGCGTACGGCAAGCGTGGCACAAGCGGTCAATCACCCCAACTGGTCTATGGGGGCAAAAATTACCGTGGATTCTAACACGATGATGAATAAGGGCTTGGAGCTGATTGAGGCCTGTCATTTGTTTGGCGTGGGGGTGGAGCAGGTGGCGGTCGCCATTCATCCGCAAAGCGTGGTGCATTCCTTGGTGGAGTATGTGGACGGCTCGTTTTTGGCTCAGTGTGGTACGCCCGATATGAAAACGCCGATTGGCTATGCCCTTGCCTATCCTAATCGGGTGGAAAGCGGGGTTAAGCCTTTGAATTTATTTGAAATGGCAAAATTGGAATTTATTAAGCCTGACGAACAAAAGTTTGCCTGTCTTGCCCTTGCCAAAAAAGCAATGGCACTTGGTAATGGGGCGTGTATTATTTTAAATGGGGCGAATGAAGTGGCGGTGGACGCATTTTTAAAAGGAAAAATTAAATTGACCGATATTGCCAGTATTGTAGAAAACTGTTTGAATGTTGATGAAGTGGCAAATGAGTTAGCAAAAAGTTTTGACAATTTGGCGGATATTTTGGAGCTTGATAAAAGAGTGAGAAAGATTGCTAAAATTATCGTTGAAAAATTAGATAACTAAGATAAATTGTATTTGGTAGCAAACAAAACACCATTTTTTATTTAAATGGGAAAATGGTGTTTTTTATTTGGTATTTTTTGGGATTGACTAAGCATAATTGTTTATTTGCACCATTGTTTTTCACAAGGAATACCGTCTTTATTGCCGTCCATTTTGGTGTTTGGGCAGTTATTGATAAAGAAAGTGGCTTCCGCACAAGAAGTCATCTGTGAGCAATGTGTTCGCCCATCACAGCGGAATTGACTTTGGTTGGTGTTGGAAAATATTTGTTGTTTATTGGTGGTTGGTACAACTGGCTCATTGTGTGTTTCATTATATAACTCATTGTTTTTATTTGAATTTTCCTTAAATTGTTGCCAAGAAAACAAAGCAATTACCAATATGATTACAGCAGAAATTTTGCCCATAGAATAGCTCCGTGAAAATTTTTGGATATTTTACAAAATTCAACTTAAAAAGCCTAGTATTCAACTTTTAAATCCCTTAAAAATCTACTTAAAATGTTGAAATATATATCAATTTCAACATAAGAAGTGGAATTAAGATGTATACAACTATTAACTATCAAGAGACCAATAAGCTAATTGGTAAAACGATTGCCAAGTATCGTCAACAAAATGGCTACACCCAAGAAAAGCTAGCGGAGCTATTGCAATTGGGGAACGAAACGGTTTCACGAATGGAAAGGGGGCTAATTATGCCCAATGTGGCTCGCCTATTGGAATTGGCGGAGATTTTTGGTTGTTCTGCATCTGATTTGCTTGGTGGTGGGAGTGTGCGTATCAATGACCACAGTCGCAGGATTGAAAATTTGTTAGCAGATTTGTCTGAAAGTGATAGGGATTTGTTAATGGATTGTATGGAGAGATTGGCAAATCGACTAAAAGAAAAAGAGAGTTGATTATTTAAAAGTGAGTAATATTAATGGAAAAAATAACACAAATTTATCAAAATTTTTTGCAAAAATTCACAGAATTAACCATTGAAATCAAAAGGCTGTCTGATGAAAATATGCAAGCTGTTCAAAATAAAAATAAAAAGTATGAAAATCAAACTATTAAAATTATTAATGAGTTTTATGCAGATTTGCATTCGTTAAGGAATTTGCAGGGTTTTCAATGGTTGCTATTGCCATTATTTTTTGTCTTTATATTTCTTGGTGTGTTTTTGACAATAAAAATTGTCCCAAAATCCATTCATTATAATAATGACTTTTTAAATATGTTACCAATGATTTTCTGGTTTCCTGCTTTTGGTGTGTATTATAAAATAATTGGTATGAATGAAAAAAACATTATTAAAAAATACAATCAACAATATAATACCCAATACCAAAATATCTATGATATTAAAGCAGACTGGCTAAAAAATAGATTTGGAAATAATTATTCTGTATATGAATTGGTTAAGAGACTTGAAGAGTGGAAAAAATATAGTGATAATTATCCTTATTTTTATCATTTTCAGTGGAAAAAATACACTTACCATTCAGAAGCAAAACCAAGAATTAATGGATTGTTGATTGCCTTGTTTTCTTTATCAGCTATTTTATTGATTAATTTTTTTAGACCAGATAACCCTGATGAGCTATTAGGGCAATTATTTGTTAATGCAATTTTTTGCATTATCTTGTTTTGTTTCATTATTGCCCCTTGCTTTTATTTGTCTTTATATATGAGGGATGTCATTGGGGTAATGTTTCGTTCGGTAATAGACTTTTTCAATCCTTATCGTTTTTCAGAAACCAAATACCAAAAGTTAATGACATTTTTGGTACAACATTTGGAAGTGGAAAGAGAAAATGTGCAAAAATCATTATAATCAAAAATTTATCGAATAAAACCAAGTGTTTTTATTCTGACGGATTAAGCTTACAATTCCCATCTTGAAAAATCATAAAAAACCTGCTTTAATAATCGGTTGATTTTCTTAAAAATTTAAAAATCTATGAACGCATTACTGATGTTTTTGGCGGCGGTTTGTGTTTTGACCCCGCTGGTTGCCTTACACGAATGGGGGCATTATATTGTTGCTCGCCTGTGTGGGGTTAAGGTTTTGACTTATTCTATTGGCATGGGTCCTAGAATTTTTGGCTGGACTTCGCCAAAAACAGGCATTGATTACCGCATTAGTGCCTTGCCTTTGGGGGGCTATGTCAAAATGCTGGACGAGCGAGAAGGCGAAGTGGCTGAAAATGAACGCCATTTAGCCTTTAATAACGCCCACCCCCTTAAAAAAATCGCCATCGTCATCGCAGGTCCTGTGATGAATTTTATCATCGCCATTGGGCTGTTTTTTGTGATTTTTTTAAATCCAAGTGAACAGCTTAATACTCGTATTGGTAAAGTTGCCGAACCAGCGGTTGCAAGTGGACTTGTGGTGGGCGATAAAATCGTGGCGGTGGACGGTAAGGAAGTGGACACTTGGCAGGGGGTATTTTATGCCCTTGCTGACCGTCAAGGCGAGACAGGAGAAGTTGAAATTAAAGTATTAAAAAATAATGACTTAAATAATCAACTTGCGGTTAATTTGCCCATTAACAACTTTTTACAAGGCGATGACAAAAACAAAGACCCCCTAACCGTGCTTGGCATTGGTGCATGGGAGCCTGTCATTAACCCTGTGATTGGCGAGCTGACCCCTGATGGGGCAGGGGCATTGATGGGCTTAAAGGCGGGCGATAAACTTATCAAGATTAATGATACGCCCATCGCCACTTGGCAGGACGCTACCGAAATTATTAGAAAAAACCCTGAAAAAATGTTACAATTTAGCGTTTTGCGAGATGGTAGCGAGTTGACACTTGGCATTATGCCACAAGGCAAAGCAGTCAAGGGCAGTCGTGAAAAAGTGGGGCAAATTGGAGCAATAGTGGCAAATCACGATAAAATTGCCGTGCCTGACGATTATAAAACCGTGATTAACCGTACACCGAGTGAAGCGATCATGGCTTCCTTGACTCGCACTTATGACTTATCTGTCATGACCTTAAAATCAATGGGTAAAATGCTCTCAGGTTTAATCGGTCTTGAAAATTTGTCAGGTCCGATTACCATCGCTGATGTGTCCAAGCAAAGTTTTGAGATGGGGTTTTTGACCGTGCTGTCCACCACTGCGTTGATTAGCCTGTCTTTGGCGGTGCTAAATTTGCTGCCCATTCCTGTGCTTGACGGTGGTCATATTTTGTATGCTCTTTATGAGCTGATTGTTGGTAAGCCCTTATCTGAACGAGTGCAAATCATGGGGCTAAATATCGGCATGGTGGCGATGCTGGGGCTGATGTTACTGGCAATTAGCAATGACATTACACGATTTTTCGGTTAGGCGTGATTTGGCAAGAATTGCGTAACAATGCAAGAATTTTTTCGAAAAAATGAGAATTTTGCTTGCCAAAATCACTTTTTTAGCTTAACTTACACCATATGAAAACACAGCATTTCACAACTTCACATCAATCACGCAGTTGTGGCGACAAATGACAATTTTATGATTTTGAGTAAAGGGTTATGCGTACTTCTTTTTTGACAAAAATTTTAGCAGTGTCGGTAGCGACATGTATGACAGCAAATGCCTATGCTGAGGTGGTGAGGGCGATTGACTTTGCAGGGTTTAGCCGACTGACCCCCCAAAGTGTGCGTATGGCGTTACCTTTGGAGGTGGGTAGCGAGCTAAATAGTGAGACATTGGCAGATAGCATTCGTGCCTTGTATGCCACCGAGCAGTTTTCAAATGTGCAAGCAGATGTGCAAGATGGCAGAGTGGTGTTTTATGTAGTAGAACGCCCCATCATCGCCGAGCTAAATTTTGATGGCAATAAGCTCATCCCTAATGATGGTCTAAAACAAGGCTTGGAGAGTGCAGGGCTCATGGTTGGTGGTGTTTTAAAACAATCTACTGTCCAAAGCCTAGAAAACGAGCTTGAAAATCAATACATCTCGCAAGGTTACTATAACATTGATGTTGAAGTAAAGCAGACCGAGCTTGATGGCAACCGTGTGAAGTTGGATATTAATTTTACCGAAGGTAAGCCTGCCAAAGTGGTGGATATTAATATCATCGGTAATGAGTTTTTTAGTGATGATGACCTAAAAGATGAATTTGTTCTAAAAGACAAAAAGCTAAATCCCTTATCTCGCTCTAATCGCTATACCCAAGAAAAACTCAATGCTAGCCTTGAAAACCTAAAAGCCAAGTACCTAAATGAAGGTTTTGTGCGATTTAGTGTGGATAATGCCACTCTAAACATCGATGATGAAAAACAAAAGGTGTTTATTGAGGCGAGTATTAGCGAGGGTAAGCAGTACAAGTTTGGTAAAACCCAATTTTTGGGCAATCCTACTTATAAGAGCGAAGAGCTGGCTGAGTTGATTGAGTTCAAGGAAGGGCAAACATATTCTCAAAAAGACCTAGATGCAACCAGTGCCAAGATTGGTGCGAAATTTGGCGATGATGGTTATTATTACGCCCAAATTCGTCCTATCTCACGCATTAATGATGAAACATTGACGGTGGATGTGGATTATTATATTGACCCAGCTCGCCCTGTCTATGTTCGTCATATTAATTTTACGGGTAACCTAAAAACCAAAGATGAAGTCTTACGCCGTGAGATGCGTCAGCTTGAAGGGGCGTTGACTTCTGCCCAAAAAATCCAGCTGTCTCGTGCACGCCTCATGCGTACAGGATTTTTTAAGGACGTGCAAGTCGATGTTAAGCCTGTACCAAACAGTCCCGACCAAGTAGATGTCAATTATATCGTGGAGGAGCAACCGTCAGGTTCTTCAACCATTGCCGCAGGTTATTCACAAAGCGGTGGTATGACATTCCAAGTGGATTTGTCGCAATCAAACTTCATGGGTACGGGCAACAAAGCCAATATTTCATTTAGCCGTTCTGAGACACGTGATAATTATAGCTTGGGCATGACCGACCCTTACTTTACGGTCAATGGCGTATCTCAGAGTGTAAATGCTTATTATCGAAAAACCAAATACGATGACAAAAACATCTCAAATTATGTGCTTGACTCGTATGGGGCAAGTCTGATTTATGGTTATCCTATTGACGAAAAACAACGCATCAGCGGTGGTTTTACCTTAGATAAAACCAAAGTGCGTGGCGGTCCTTATATGGGTATTGCCAATGTCAAGCAGTTATTAGAAGATGGTGGCAGCATCGACCGTAATGGCACAACTGATTTTAATGATGATAGTTTTGCACATGACTATGCCACTTATGGTGGTGTATTGGGTTGGAGCTATTCAAGTCTTGACAGACCTGTATTTCCCACCAAAGGGATAAGCCATAATGTTGACCTAAATTTAGGCTTTGGCGATCAAACCTACCAAAAACTAACCTACCGCACCAACGCCTACTACCCACTTTGGAAGGGTATGGTACTACGTGGTCATGCTCGTTTGGGTTATGGCAATAATCTGCCATTTTATGAAAACTTCTATGCAGGGGGCTATGGTTCGGTGCGTGGCTTTGAGGCATCAAGTTTAGGTCCACAATCACAAGCCTATACCTACTTGGCGAATGGTCGTCGTACTGTGCGTGGTGCAGAGATGGGCGGTAATGCCGTTGCTACTTTTGGGACTGAGCTGATTTTGCCTGTGCCATTTAAGGGAGATTGGGCTGATCAAATACGCCCTGTGATTTTCTTTGATGCAGGTCAGGTATTTGACACCACTAAATTAGACACAGAAACCATTAATATGCCTAATCTTGGCATAGCTTATGACAACCTAACCTACGTTGAACAAGACAAAGAACTTCGTTATAGTGCAGGCGTGGGCGTAACGTGGTACACGCCAATCGGTCCTATCTCCATCAGTTATGCCAAGCCACTAAATAATAAGGATAACGACCAAGTAGAAAACGTCCAATTCCAAATCGGTAGCGTATTTTAATGGCTGAATTATCCCAAATCATCAACGCCATTGAGCTTTGCCAAACGGTTGTCAATAAATCCGAGTTAGTAAATGCTACTTGCTTAGTCAATCGTGTGGCGGATTTGGCGATGGCAGATGGGCACAGTTTGGCGTTTTTGGCAAAGGGCAAATATTTGCCTGAATTGGCAAACACACAAGCAGGCGTGGTGCTGATTTCCGAGCGGTTTGCACATGATTTGCCAAATTTGCCAAACACCGTGATTGTCATTGTCAAAGATGCCTATTTGGCGTATGCGTCCGTGAGTGGGTTATTTGCTTATCAAACCACCCCCCAAATTCACCCCACCGCCATCATTGCTCCCACCGCCAAGATTGGCAAAAATCCGAGCATTGGGGCGTATGCGGTCATTGGTGAGTTTGTAGAGATTGGCGATGATTGTAAGATTGATAGTCATGTCATCATTCACCATCACTCGATACTTGGTGATGACGTGCAAATCCATGCTCATGCCAGTATTGGGGCAGAGGGTTTTGGCTTTGCTCCCAAAATGGGGGCAGAGGGCTTGGCATGGCAAAAAATCCATCAGCTTGGCAAAGTCATCATCGGTAGCCGTGTCCGTATCGGTGCAAATACCTGCGTGGACAGAGGAGCGGTGGGCGATACGGTCATTGGCGATGATGTGATTATTGATAACCTAGTCCAAATCGCCCATAATGTCCACATCGGACGTGGCACAGCGATTGCGTCCATGACAGGTGTGGCGGGTAGTACGCACATTGGGGCGAATTGTATCATTGGTGGTGGTGTAGGCATTGCAGGACATTTGACCATTGCCGATGGCGTAACGCTGACAGGGCGGACGTTTGTCGCTCAAAGCATTGATAAAGCAGGCTCATATTCATCAGGGACGGTGGCGATGCCAACGAGTGATTGGCAACGAGCAACCATTAAGTTTCGTCATTCTGGACAAAAACAATCATTCAAATCTAGGAACACCCAATGAGTAACAGTATTTTAGACCTTAATTTAATGAGTGAGCAAGACCACGCACGCCTTGCTGAGCAAAATTTAACTTTGCCATTTCATTATGACGTGATTAAGCGTTATTTGCCACACCGTTATCCTTTTATGCTCATTGATCGAGTTACTGCCGTTTCAGCAGATAACTGGATTACAGGTTATAAAAACATTACCATTAACGAAGAGCTATTTAACGGACATTTTCCTGACAACCCTGTCATGCCGGGCGTGCTGATGGTGGAGGCGATGGCACAGCTTTCTGGCATTTTGGGCTTTGTGAGTGCAGGGCAATCGAGTGAGGATGGTTATTTGTATCTGTTTGCAGGTGTGGATAAGGTGCGTTTTAAAAAACTTGTCAGCACAGGCGACACGCTCGTCATTCGCTCAAAGCTCGTTACCGCCAAGCGTGAAATTTATAAATTTGAATGCACCGCCCATGTCGATGACAAATTGGCGTGTAGTGCTGAGATTATGATTGCTCGCCAAAAGATTTAATTGGGTAAATTTGGATAAGCTATGAACATTCACCCTACCGCCATCATTGACCCAACCGCAACCATCGACCCCACCGCCACGATTGGGGCATATTGTATCGTGGGTAAAAACAGCACGATTGGCGAGGACACCATTTTAAAATCCCATGTCATCATTGGCGATAATACCACCATCGGCAAACGCAACGAAATTTTTCAGTTTGCCAGCATTGGCGAAGTGCCACAAGACTTAAAATTCAAAGGCGAAACCACCTACTTAGAAGTGGGCGATGACAACCGCATTCGTGAGTCTTGCACGTTTCATCGTGGCACGGCAGATGGGGGTAATCTTACCAAGATTGGCAATGGCAACCTATTTATGGTAAATACCCACATCGCCCATGATTGCATGATTGGCAATCATAATATTTTTGCCAACAACGTGGGTGTGGCAGGTCATGCTCATGTTGGTAATTATGTGATTGTTGGTGGGCAGTCAGGCGTACATCAGTTTTGTCGCATTGATGATTATGCGATGGTGGGTGGGGCGAGTTTGATTTTAAAAGATGTCTGTGCCTTTACTACGGTGTCTGGCAACCCTGCCAAAGTACACGGCATGAACAAAGAAGGCATGAGACGCAAAGGGTGGAGCCAAGAAACCATCGCCAAACTTGATGAGGCTTATGATTTGGTGTTTCGCTCTGGCAAAATCAAGGCAGACGTATTGGCGAGCCTTGCTGACATGGTGGCGGACGAACCAAAAATTCAGCTTTTTATTGATTCTTTGACAAATAGCCAGCGTGGTTTGATTCGCTAAAATATCCATAAAGTTATCAATGAATTATCAACCCATAAAATCATTTTATGGGTTTTGCTTTTTTGGGCTTGACTTTTTTGATTAAGTCAATCAAACTATGCTGACAGGATTGTTTTTAAAATTTGCCATGATTTTTTTGGTAAATGGCAGTTCTTAACTAAAACACGACAAACACGAAAGGAAAAAACATGAGTACAGAACGTGAAAGTTGGTCGGCTCGGTCAGGATTTATCTTGGCGGCGATTGGGTCGGCAGTGGGGCTTGGAAACATTTGGCGCTTCCCTTATGTCGCTTATGAAAATGGTGGTGGGGCATTCTTTTTGCCTTATTTGGTTGCACTTTTGACGGCGGGTTTTCCCTTGCTGTTTTTGGACTATATCGTGGGGCAAAAATATAAAGGTGCTCCGCCCACCGCTTATCGCCGTTTGGTTAAATCCGCCGAAGGCATTGGCTGGTGGCAGGTGGCGGTATGTACCGTCATCGGTATTTATTATGCATCCGTACTAAGCTGGGCGGGTAACTACACCATTTTTGCTCTTGACCAATCTTGGGGCGATGACCCAAAAACTTTCTTTTTAAGCCAATATTTGCAAATGGCGAGTGCGGTTGAGTTCACTTATCTGCCAAACTTATTCATCGGCTTGGTGGTGGTATGGGCTTTGGTGCTGCTCATCATGTATGGCGGTATCAAAAAGGGTGTGGAGCTTTGCAACAAAATCTTTATCCCTTTGCTCATCGTGATGTTTGGTATCATGGTTGCCAAAGCGGTATCATTGGAGGGTGCGTCGCTGGGCTTGGACGGCTTTTTTAAGCCAGATTGGTCAGGTCTTGCCAGTTCCAAAGTATGGCTTGCTGCCTATGGACATGTGTTTTTCTCGATGTCAATTGGCTTTGGTATCATGGTAACTTACGCCTCCTACCTTAAAAAGAATGCCAACTTGACAGGTTCAGGCTTGGTGGTGGGCTTTGCCAACTCGTCCTTTGAGCTGCTTGCTGGTATTGGTATCTTTTCTGCCATTGGCTTTATGGCACATACGCAAGGTGTGGGTATCAAAGACGTGGCAGCAGGCGGACCTGGTCTTGCCTTTATGGTGTTTCCAAAAATCATCTCCACGATGGGGGGTGTGGGCAATCTAGTTGGTTTCTTGTTCTTTGCCTCGCTGTTTGTGGCGGGCGTTACGTCCATGGCAAGTATCCTACAAGTGCCAATCAGTGCCGTGCAGGATAAATTCGGCTGGTCCAAAAACAAAGCCGTGACCATTGTCGGTGGGGGTAGTGCCATCATCTCAATCATCCTATTCTCAACCACCAGTGCACTCATTTTGGTGGACATCATCGACCATTTTGCCAACAATATCGGCATTGTGTTTGGGGCGATTTTGTCAATCATCTGGGTAACATGGGTACACCGTAGCCTACTACCAAAACTCATTGAGCATAACAACCGTATTTCAAGCATCAAACTTGGCAAAGGTTGGGCGTTTATGCTGACGGTGATTACGCCTGTATCACTCATCGTAACTTTGTCTTTGTCGCTTGTGGAATTGTTTCAAAAGAACTACGAGGGCTATACCACAGGCACGCTACTGGTGTTTGGTTGGGGTGTGGTGGCTCTGTTTGCGTTGTCGGCACTTGTGTTGCCACGCATCAAGAGCCATCCAAACCATGATGGTAAAAATAAATAAGGAGAATCGTATGAGTGGTAGTGCACTAGTCGTCATGCTGGTTGCGATGGTATTGATTTGGGGTGGGCTGATTTTTTCAACGCTCCATCTCATCAAAAATCCTGACATTGACATCAGCAAAATTTCAGATGACCTTTAAGTAGTCAAAAAACGGTAACAATGGTTGCCGTTTTTTTTGGGTAAAATTTATTTAACATAATCCTAATGATTTTTTAAATGCTCAACTGCAAAACATCAGTGCATGGAATAACTTGACAAAATGGGGGTACTGCGTTGTGTCATGAAGTGTCTTTTAGGTTAACCCTTTGTAATCTTAGGGCGTTTGCCAGTACCGACAGCGAGCTTAGTGTCATGGCAAGGCTGGCAAACATGGGATTTAGCACGCCCATCATGGCAAGCGGTATGCCGATGATGTTGTAAATAAAGGCAAAAAACAAGTTTTGTTTGATGTTCGTCATGGTCATTTTGGCGATTTTGTAGGCGTAATAAATGGTTGTGGCATCGCCTGAGGGGGTCAGCAATCTGACGTTGGCAGATCCTGTTGCGACATCGGTGGCTTCGCTAACCGCCATACCGATGTCGGCATGCGTCATGGCAAGTGCATCATTAATGCCGTCGCCTATCATGGCAGTTTTGTGATGAATTTGTAATTCTTTGATTTTGTTGGCTTTATCTTGTGGACTAAGCTCGCCAAAGCCGACCACGCCCAGCTTTTTTGCCACATCATCGACCACGCTTTGACGGTCGCCACTTAGAATGATGGGATAAATTCCCTCTGATTTTAGGTGGTGTATGAGCGTATTGGCACTGGATTTTAGGGTGTCGGAGAGGGCGATAACACCGATGGGTTGGTTGTTTAGGGAGACAAATATCAAACTGGCGGTGGGGTGTGCTTTACTAAACTCTCCAAAATCAGTAGGAGCATTCGCAAAATCCGCTGTCCCTGCCTTGATGGTGCCTATATCCTGAATGTCCCCTTGCATGCCAAGCCCTGACACACTTGTGATGTTCGTGATATTAAATGTGGTAGTGGGTTTGGTGTATTGGCAGATGGCAAGTGCTAGGGGGTGATTACTGTGGCTTTCTAGGCTTGCAACCATATCCAAAAACAGCGTTTGATTGATGGTGGTGTGTATGTCGACCACCGATGGCTTGCCTTGTGTGAGTGTACCTGTTTTGTCAAATGCCATGATTTTGATTTGACCTGCCATCTCTAATGTGCTAGCGTCCAGAAATTGCACCCCATGACGACTTGCCACGCCCATGCCTGCCATGATTGCAGTTGGTGTGGCAAGACCCAATGCACATGGACAGGCGATGACTAGCACCGCAGCCGCCCTCATAAGAGCGGCATTAACTTCGCCTAGTAGGTACAGATTACCCAAAAAAGTCAGCAAAGAGAGTGTCATTACTATTGGTACAAAAATACCAGCCACACGGTCAGCAAGTCGTGAAATGGGAGCTTTTGTGCCTTGTGCGTGGGCTAGTGCTTGGGTCATTTGTCCTAAGGCGGTTTTATCGCCTGTGGCACATGCTTGGTAAATGATACTGCCATCTACCACCATACTGCCTGCTAGCACCGTATTGCCGATGTTTTTGGGAAGATAATGACTTTCGCCTGTCAGGTGTGCTTGTGTGATGTCGCCATGCCCGCCAATCACAATGCCATCAACAGCGATTTTATCGCCATGCTTCGCTTGCAAGATGTCATTAATTTGTATGTTAGATAGAGGCGTACTAATCCAAGTATCCCCTTCTTTTTTGGGGACGGTTTGGGGGAGCAGTTGCATGAGTTTGTGTAGGGCGTTTAAACTACCTGTTTTGGTACGGTGTTCGAGGTATTTGCCAAGACTGACGAAAGTTAAAATCATCACGCTTGCCTCAAAATACACATGTTCGCCATGTTGCCATGCATAGACCGAATACGCCCAAATTGCACTCGTGCCAAGTACCACCAGCATGTCCATACCCAACAAGCCGCCACGCACACTCGCCCATGCCCCTTGATAAAAGTGCCGGCCTAGACCAAATTGAGCGATGCTTGCCAGCATAAACTGCACCCAATTAGGAGGCATAAGTGCATGCGTACCAAACATCATGCCAACCATGCCGAGCCAAAAAGGGGTAGAGAGTACGGCGAGTGCAATGAGATGGTAGGGGAGGTTTTGATGATTAGTTTCTTGATTTTGTGCGGTATTTTTTATGATTTGTCCTGTAAATCCTGTCTTTTTTATCCAAGTTAAAACCTCTTCATCGCTGACAGCCTCATTTAAATCAAGCGATAAGGTTTCGGTGGCAAAATTCACCTGTGCCAGTTGCACGCTGGGCTTTTTGTTTAATACCTTTTCTAGGCGAGTGGCACAGGCCTGACAGGTCATGCCTGTGATTTTTATGGTGTGTGTGGGCATGATTTGGCTCTTTTAATAAGACAAAACGTGATTTATTATAATCTCTACTATCTGTGGGTAAAAGATAAATTATCAACGACTGTTTGACAGAAAATGATAAGGTTTGATGAATTATCAAGAGATATTTTTGCGGTAAATCTCATTTGGTGCTTTGTGAAATTTTTTCTTGTAAAGCATTAACCCATGCTCGTGTTTCTGGAGTTTTTACGGGAAATGGGTTAAATTCCCTTTGATAATTACTGGCATCTGCCCAACTGATAAATCTGACTTTATCGCCTAATATGGTAGGATTGATAAAATTCAATTCCACAACATTATTTTTGATGGAAAAAAACGAATAGCGATAGGTAACAGATTGGATATTTGAATATTCTATTGTTTCACTAATCTTACCATTTCTGATAAATAAACCGTTTTCCACTTCTTTTACTTCTTCGGCAAGGATTAAGATGTTTTCTTTCATATACTTAAAAGTCATCATATGAAAGGCAATTATTCCAATGATAAAGATAAAAAATATGATTGATGAATTTGTTGACATTGATAAAGCAGTTAAAGCAAAAATACTAATAAAAGCTATGCCAATCACATACATTATTTTATATTGTAATTTATAAAAATAAACCGTATCACTGGCAATGCTTTTTGGAATTAAAGTCATATTTTCCCACAATTCAAAAATTAGGATAATCTTAAGGTGCGTACCACGCACCATTTACGCACCTTTATTTTTTCTCTATGCTTTATTTCAAAAACACCCCATAACCTACATTCTCACTTAAATCTTCACAATAATAACCAATGTCATTTAAAGCGTCCACAATTTGCCGTGACGAATGGGCAGTGGCTTGTAAACCAACCAGCACCCGCCCTTCGGCGGCGCCATGATTGCGATAGTGAAACAGCGTGATGTTAAAGTCTTGCCCGAGTTTTTCTAGGAAGTTTAATAGGGCGTTGGGGCGTTCTGGGAACATCACACGGAACAGTTTTTCATCCGTCAAGCGACCGTGTCCGCCAATCAGATAGCGAATGTGCGTCTTGCTCGCTTCATCGTCCGTCAAATCGTGTGCGGTGTAGCCCCCTCTATCCAAAATGTCCATCAGTGTGGTGCGTTCTCCTTGCCCGTCTTTTAACCCAATGCCCACAAAGACATTGGCAACGCTTGGGTCTGTGGCGTCCAGTCGGTAGTTAAATTCGGTGATGTTACGCCCTTGCAAAGTGCGACAAAAGTCCAAAAACGCCCCTGTTTTTTCAGGCAATCGCACCGCAAAAATCGCTTCTTTGTTTTCGCCAATCTCGGTGCGTTCGGCAACATAACGCAGGCGGTCAAAGTTCATGTTTGCCCCTGAGATGATGGCGACACAATTTTTACCAGTCAAGTTATTGTTTTTAATAAACTTTTTCATACCTGCAACGGATAACGCCCCTGCCGTTTCTACAATGGCTCGGTTTTCATCAAAAATGTCCTTAATAGACGCACAAATTTCGTCATTGGTGCAGGTAACGACTTCTGGCTCGATGAGTATGCCTGAGTTGTCAGATTTTTGTAAGTTAATGATTTCAAAGGGGGTTTTGCCAATTTCTGCCACCGCCACGCCGTCCGCAAAAATTGATACTTGGGGCAGACGAACAGGTTTACCAGCTTCTAAGGCGGCTTTTAGGCAAGCTGCCCCCTCTGGCTCAACCGCCACCACCTTGACATGGGGGGCGATTTCCCCCAAAAAGGCGGATATACCTGCCAGTAAGCCACCACCTCCACATGCCACAAAGACATAGTCTACTTCTCGCCATTGCTGTAAAACTTCCGCCCCAATCGTGCCTTGCCCTGCAATGACAAGGGGGTCATCGTAGGGGGCGATGTAGGTCATACCGTCCGTTTGGGCTTTGTTAATGGCAAAGCGGTTGGCTTCGTCAAAACTGTCGCCGTGTAGCAAGACTTCTCCGCCTAAGCGTTTGACGGCCCCCACTTTGATGTCGGGTGTGGTTTTGGGCATAACAATCAGGTTTTTTAGCCCCAATTTGTTTGCCGAAAACGCCACGCCCTGTGCGTGATTGCCCGCAGACGCACAGATGACGCCTGCTTGTTTTTCGGTTTGTGATAATTGGCTGATTTTGTTGTACGCCCCACGCAATTTAAAGCTAAACACAGGCTGTAAATCTTCTCGTTTTAGGCGAATGTCATTGCCAAGTTTGGCGGAGAGTTTATGGGCTTTGTCAAGCGGAGTGTTGATGGCAACTTCATAAACGGTGGCTTGCAAAATGGCACGGATATGGGGGGTTAGCATAGTTTTTTTCCTAATTTTAATTGGCAATTTCTTTTTGGTATTTGTTTATTAAACCCGTATCAAGGCTTAATAATTCTAAATTGTGGGTTAATGCGGTTGCCAATACAATCGCATCAGGTAATTTGATTTTATGGCGTTTTCTTAATTCAATGACGGTGTTTTCTATGGTTCTGTCTATGGGTAAATTGGTTAAATTATCCAATAATTTTTCAAGGTTTTTGGCATTATGTTCTGTCAAATCGCCAAACCCCAAGACTTCCATACGATTGATTGGATTAATTGCACACAAAGCTAAATCAATATTATTGCTTTTAATGGTTTGAATAACGCCTTGATGACCATTATAAAGTTCAATAATAAAACAAGTGTCTAATAAATATTTAATCCCACTCATCACGCAATGCCTTTTGAATTGCCAATCCATCGCCAATTGGGGTGCGATTGTCAAATTGTTCAATAAACTCTATTAAAGAAATGCTCTTTTTGGGTTCTTCTTTTGGCTTCGCAAAAGATTGTAAGGCTTTTTCATAAGCACTTAGGGTAATAAAATCTTGAATGCTTTGTCCATTTTTATGAGCGACTTGTTCAATCACTTGGACGGTTTGTGGGGGTAGGTCTAGGATTATCATTGGATTTCCTTTTTGGTAAACAATTTTCTAAAACCAATAGTCTTGCATTGCTTTTAATAACTCATCAGAAATAGGATGATTAAAATCGCTTGGCAAAACACTGTCAATGCCACAAATTGGGCAAGTGGCGGTATTGCCATCATCCACCCAATCATAGTCTTGAATGTTTTTATAATCAAAACGAGACAAACAAGAAAAACACACACATTCAAAACTGTCTCTTAATAAATCACGATGATAGCTGGATAATTTGTGTAATGCTCGCAAATCAGATTTTAAATAAGGTTGCATCATAAATTTAATGAATTAAAAACAAAAATTGGATATGACACTTCTGCCATATCCAAAAAAGCACGACAGGCAAATCAAGCGTCAAGCTGTGCCATCACTTCATCGCTAAAATTGACATTGGTATAGACTTCTTGGACATCGTCCAAATCTTCTAGCATATCAATCATTTTTAGCACTTTTTGGGCGTCATCAATATTATCAATGTCCGCAGTTGTGGAAGGCGACATGGTTACTTCGGCATTGTCTGCTTTTAGCCCTGCTTCTGCGAGTGCGTCCACCACCACTCCAAAGTCATTGGGTTCGGTAATCACAAGCAAGCTCTCGCCATCATTTTCAATGTCGCTTGCCCCTGCCTCCAAAGCAACTTCCATCACTTTGTCTTCTAGGCTCACATCATTAAAAATAATCTCGCCTCGTTTGCTAAATAAATACGCCACCGAGCCACTTGTTCCAAGATTGCCACCGTGTTTGCTAAATGCGTGGCGAACTTCGCCAACGGTGCGATTGACGTTGTCGGTCATCGTCTCAACAATCACCGCCACACCGCCGACGCCATAGCCTTCGTAGGTGATTTCTTGAACATTGTCGCCCTCGCCACCGCCTTGCCCACGCTCAATGGCACGCTTGATGACATCTTTGGTCATATTGGCGGCGTTGGCTTTTTCTAGCACGGCACGCAGACGGGGGTTGTTCGCTGGGTCTGGGTCTCCGCCCTTAGAGGCGGAGACGATTTCACGGATAATTTTGGTAAAAATTTTGCCCTTTGCGGCATCTTGTTTGGCTTTGCGATGTTTAATATTCGCCCACTTGGAATGACCTGCCATAAATATACCTTAAAATTTAATGTGTTAATCAAGATTGTCGGTGTTTGACATGACTTGATATTATACAATTTTTGTAGCGATTTGCCAAAATATTTTCATTGGGTTTGGTTGTTTGTGATGGATTCTCAAAGCACCATCGAGGCAATCCACCCAAACACAATCAAAGGAATATTATAATGAATAAAAGTCGGAATCACACTGTCTTTGATGTGGTCGTGCTGACCGTCCATGTTAAGCCCCATTGTCGGTCCAAGTGTCGAGTCAGAAGCAGGCGAACCTGCGTCCCCCAGCACACCTGCCGTCGCCACCAGAGCAAGGGTTGCCATCGGACTAAATCCCATCGCCATACATAGTGGCACATAGATGGTGGCAATAATCGGCACGGTAGAAAAAGATGAACCAATCCCCATCGTTACCACCAGTCCCACAATCAGCATGGCAAGGCTTGCCAACGCCTTATTTCCCCCAAACACTTCCACCGCAGACGACACCAAAGGCTCGATATGCCCTGTGGCCTTCATCACTTCGGCAAAACCCTGAGCACTAATCATGATAAAGCCAATCATCGCCATCATCTTGATACCATCATTAAAGACATCGTCCGCCTTATTCCAACCGACTACGCCTGTCGCCATAAAAATCGCAAAGCCAGAGAGTGAGCCTAATATCAAAGAATCCGTTTTTAGCTGAATGACAAACGCCACGATGATGGCGATGAGCGTTACTGCGATTTTAAAGCCTATTTTGTCATCACGAGCTTGGGGCGTGTCATCTGACTTGATGGCGAGCGTTTTGGTGTTGTCATACTCTCTGGGTTTGCGATAACTGACAAATACCGCTGTTAATAGCCCTAAAAGCATGCCCAAAGCAGGGATTGCCATTGCTTTTACCACCGAAATGCCAGAGGTATCAAGCCCTGATTTGGCAAGGTTTGCCATGATGATTTCGTTTAAAAAGATATCGCCAAAGCCATAAGGGATAAACATATAAGTATTAACCAGTCCAAAGGTCAAAAGGCACGTAATCAGCCGTCTATCCACTTTTAATTCATTAAACACCGTCAATAGTGGCGGAATGAGTAGTAAAATAAAAGCAATGTGAATGGGAATGAGGTTTTGGCTAAGGCAGGCAAACAGCACGATGATGGCAAATACCGCCCATTTTACCCCACCGCTTTTGGCATTTTTGACCGACACAATCACTTTATCGGACAGAGCCTTTGGCACACCAGAATGAGCAATCGCCATCGCAAACGCCCCCAGCATGGCATAAGATAAGGCAATGCCCGCTCCGCCCTTGATGCCGTTTTGAAAATGGGTCAGCGTCCCCACCGTCTCGCCTGCGTCTGTCAGTGGCAAACCAGCCAACAATCCGCCCACGACCGCCCCCACGATGAGACTAAGCACCACATGCACTCGTGCCAAAGATAGTCCTACCATGACGATGACCGCCAATAATACTGCGTTCATTTTATACCTTTTATGATTGATAAAACGGAGTGAATTATACCCCATTTTTTACAAAAATACACAAAGTAAAAACTTTTTAGCATGATTTTGCCATCGCTTAGCATCACACGCATGATTTGCCTTAATTTGCGTGTGAAAATCTGCTATAATAAACAGTTCAACTTGAAAATTAAGAGAGATTTTTATGGGTTTTAATTGTGGTATTGTCGGACTTCCCAATGTGGGTAAATCCACCCTTTTTAACGCACTCACCAAAGCAGGCATCGCCGCCGAAAACTTCCCCTTTTGCACCAAAGACCCCAACACAGGCATTGTGCCTGTGCCTGACCCACGCCTAAAACAATTAGCCGAAATCGTGGGGCCTGAACGAGTGATTCCCACCAGTATGGAATTTGTGGACATTGCAGGGCTTGTCGCTGGGGCGAGTAAGGGCGAAGGTATGGGCAACCAGTTTCTTGCCAACATTCGTGAAACGGACGCCATCGCCCATGTCGTGCGGTGCTTTGATGATGACAATGTCATTCACGTGGACGGACGGGTCAATCCCTTGTCAGACATTGAAACCATCAACACCGAGCTTGCGTTGGCAGACTTAGAAGCCGTAACCCGTGCCATTACCAATGTGGGCAAAAAAGCCAAAGGGGGCGACAAAGAAGCCAAAGCCATGCTTGATGTATTCCAAAAAATTGAGCCGTTTTTGGCGGACGGCAAACCTGCACGAATGGCAGATCTAGATGATGATGAGAAAAAACTCATCAAATCGTACGGACTAATTACCTTAAAGCCTGTGATGTACATTGCCAATGTGAGCGAAGACGGCTTTGAAAACAACCCCCACCTAGATGCGGTGCGTGAATTTGCCAAAGGCGATAACGCCATTGTCGTGCCATTGTGCAATCAATTAGAATCAGAAATCGCCCAGCTTGACGAAGACGAAAAGGCAGAGTTTTTGGAAAGTTTGGGAATGGCGGAAGCTGGCTTGGATAGGGTTATCCGTGCAGGTTATGAACTTCTAAAAATGCAAACCTACTTTACCGCAGGGGTCAAAGAAGTGCGGGCGTGGACGGTGCCTGTTGGGGCGACCGCACCACAGGCGGCAGGGGTTATTCATACCGATTTTGAGCGGGGCTTTATCCGTGCCGAAGTGATTGCCTTTGATGACTTTATTGAATATAAAGGCGAAAAAGGGGCAAGCTCGGCGGGCAAATCTCGCCTAGAAGGCAAAACTTATGTGGTGCAAGATGGCGATGTGATGCATTTTCGTTTCAATGTGTAAAATGTACCAATAACACCCATCTTAACCTAATATAAGCATTTGATTTTAAAGGGGTAAATTGCAAAATTTCCCCTTTAAGCCCAAAATTAACATCAGCATTATCAATCATTCACAATTTTAAGTTGAGATTTGGGCAAATTTAACCAAATCTAAGCAGTTGCAATCAAAAAAGGAACGATATACAATAAAAATCCTCAACCAAGGAGCAAACAGTATGAAAATGGCAAAAATGAGCCTAATGGCGATTGCGACCAGTAGCTTATTGTCAGGTTGTCTAGCAACATCCGCCCTGTGGGACGCAGAAGCAATTCAAGATTCAGAAAAAACCGTTATTTTAAAAGATAGAGTTTCTGCATTGGGCAAGCCTGCTCAACCCGTACCAAACTTTCCCAACGCATTGGTCTTGCTTGGTGAAGAAAATGATTATTTAATCACTTCTGCCGAACAAAATCCCACCATTGTTGAGCATTTATTTAGCAATTTAGATGCCAAAGCATTGACCATCATCAGCAATCATGTTAGCGTGCCGATTGAGCATATTGATTATGATTGGGTGCATCGCCCAGTTAGCCGTATTGATTTTGAAATTGACCCGTCAATTCAGTACAGAGAATACGCCGACCAAAGCTTTAAACAATCTGGTGTCGGTACGACGCTCAATATCTCATTTGTCAAACCTGCTGATAAAATCACCACCCAAGAAAAAGCCAAATTACAGCAATACGGTTTTCGATGCACCAGCGACCGCTTGGCTCATAGACGGAATGGCGATTATACGTATGATAAAAGCCCAACCGTTTATACTTGGTGCGTACGCCCAACCAAAATCAACTTAACCGCCATTACAAAAAGCCAAAGCTCAACGCAAGCAATGCGGCAGCTTAATACCTCTCGCACCATTCAAGTCAGCTATTCTCAAAATGTTAAGGGGCGTAAATACGCAACAAATACAGGCATTATTCTACTGACACCATTGGCGATAGCGATTGATGTGATTACATTTCCCTTACAAGGATTATTTTGTTCCGTTGCGTGGTGTAATGGTATGTAAGATGTAGAGTTTTGGTAGCTTAATAAAAAAGATAGTTTTTGGCTATCTTTTTTATTATATTTTAATTTACCCGCCATTTTATGACTAACCTTATTCTTTCACAACAAAATAAATGGTTTGTCAGTGATGTGCTTATTATTGAAGATTTAAAAACAAGCGAGCAGGTGTTTATTTTAGAAAAAAATAAACATAAGGTTCGGCTAAAATTATTTAATTTACACCAATCAATAAATTCATATTGAGTTTAAATAAATAAGGTAGTTTTTATGAAAATAGCCTTACCCCTAATCGCCCTATTATTGCTTACTGCTTGCCCCAATCATCAAGGGCAGGCAAACTCCATTCAATCCGATAATATACAGCCCAAACAAGAAAAGACTACTCCTTTAATAGAGGTTACACCCCAAGATAATCAAGAAATTCATCAAAAACCAATGGAGTCAAAAGAAACGATTGCCGATGAGATTTTTAATAATGGGTTTACTATTGATGATTATCCCATTAGCGTACGTGAAATTTCGCTTGATGAATTCAATAAGCTTAATAAAAACAATAATAATTGGGGTGTTAGTTATATGCCCATTACCGAATTAAAAAATGCTATTGCCGAACTGGAAGATGTTGTAGATTTTAATGAAGACGGCACAATTAAACAAATTAATTTTAAAAACGGCGGACAAATTAATAATCCTGAAGGTAAATTTGTTGCTTATTATTTTGATGAAAAGATTCTAGTCTTGGAAGGCGGGCATTTAATTGACATTGCCTATCATCTTGATACAGGTAGACACACCGAAAAAGTTGGCAATCCCGACCATACCTCCATTCCTTCACCCAAAAAGCAATACCGTTTAACAGGTTATTTTGGCGGTCAAGAATGCTCACATTATTTTATCCAAAAACATATTAATGGCGAATGGGTCAAGACCATTGAATTTAATCCAATTATTGACAAACTACTCCCACGCACCGACAGTCAGCCCTATGGGTTTTGCGATTATACAGGTAGCATGTTTATTAGTGAAAACAAGGCTTATGGCATAAAAATTAGCAAAGATGATAATGGGCAAGAGCTTTATACCATTCATGAAATTACCCTAAAAGACGAAAAGGCATTTAAAACGCTTGATTTAACTACCATTCCCCAAAAATCTCTACCCCTAGAAGTAGCAATTGACTTTGATAATTATGAAAAATTAATCCAGTTAAACAAACAACAAGCCAAATTCTTTGCTGGGCTTTATCCTACCGCCAAAGAAATGGTTGTTTTGGGAAAGGTTTCTTATCAGCCAGATATGACAAGTTTGATAATGACATTTACCAATACAAAAAATGAACATGAACTTGAAACCCACCTTATTAATATTGATAAACATGGCAATATGATTGATACACTTGAAATCGCTTATGATGAAATTGCGGAAAGTTGGTCAAAAACTACCGCTCTATTAGACAAAGAACAAATTAAAGTAACCAATTTTCATGATGGCGAGCCAATCCAAGAAAATAGTTACAAAATAGACGATAAAGGCTATTTTTATTTGGTGGACAGTAAAGACTTTACCAACCAAGAAAATAGTGATAGCAATTAACTCAACCACTCAATAGGTGCTTTATGAAACTTTTATTCCCCCTAATCGCCCTATTATTGCTTACTGCTTGTTCTATCAGCGTTATTCCTACCGATGTCAAGCTCGTTGGCATTTCTACCCCTGCCACCGAATTTTGTTTACAACAAAAGGGTTTTGTCAATCCCACCACCGTGAACGGCAAACAAGTCAATATTTGTGAATTACCAAACGGTCAAAAAGTGGAAGTGAACGCATTCTACCAACACTATCTAGACAAAATCCACACACATTAATGTCAAAAGCTGTGATAAAGTGGTGTTAAAAATCCACTTTTTTGCCTTGATGGTCGATAAAATAGAGGTTGGTATTTTGTTCGACTGAGGCGATGCCTTCAATAAACGGCGTGGCAAAATCGTATTTTATGGGTAAGGCAATCTTACCATTCTTATTGATGTAGCCGTAGCGGTATTTGGGCTGACCATGTTCATCTGTTTGCCCTGTGTCATTGCCAACAACTGCCAGCCCTTCACTAAAATCTGCGACATAGTCATAGATGGGTTCAATAGCGACATTGCCTGTTTTATCAATAAAGCCGTATTTGTCGCCCATTTTGGCAGAAACCAAACCCTCTGCAAACCAATGACCTGCCTCGTCATAGATGGGTTCGATAACGATTTGCCCTGTCTTATCGATAAAGCCATATTTGCCGTTTTGGTGGATTTTGGCACGCCCCTCCCAAAATCCCCATGCATTCTCAAAAGTGGGTAAAATGACTGTTTTGCCTGTGGGGTCGATGTAGCCGTATTTGCCTTTTTGTTTGATAAGTGCTAGCCCCTCATCAAAACCGTACGCTTCCTCAAAGGTGGGCTTAATGATGACTTTGCCGTGCTTGTTGGCAAACCCAAATCTCTTACCATTGGTGATGACGGTCAGACCCTCTGTGTACTCACAGTCTGGGGTGTACTCTGTGTAGCTAAGACCTTTGGGGAGATTGTCGTCATTTTCGCAGACATCATCGGATTCGCTAAGGTAAATGCTATGTGCTTGCGTTGTGGTTGTAAATAGCACAAGAGGTAAAATCAAAAAAATAAGGGCTGTATATCGCATGGTTCTTGTCATCTGGCAAAAGGGCTATTGTAATGAAATCATTGTAAAATTTCAATGAGTGCGGTGTGTAGTTTGGTTAATTTGTCTTCACTTAAAATGCTACCATCTTCGCCTGAAATGTAAAAAATATCTTCGGCACGCTCGCCCATCGTGGTGATTTTTGCCCCATGTATGGCGATGTTTTGTTTTTTAAAAACTTGACCGACTTTGGCGAGCAGGGCAGGGCGGTCTTTGGTGGTTAGATGAAGTTCATGGCGACCTGTGTGAGCAAGGCTTTGGCTTTTGGTAAAATGCACTTGGGTGGGCACATCAAAATGTTTGAGTGTTTTGTCAAATCGTGTCGAAAAGGTTGTTTTTTTGGTTTTACCCAAACACGCCAAACCAAGCTCTTTGTGTAGTGCCTGATAGCGAGTAGGGTGGGTCAAGAACTCACTCTTTAAGTAACCTGTGACATCTTTGGTGGTAAAGCGGTCAATGATTACATAGCTATCTAGTGCATACGCTGTACCATCGATGTTGGCTGTAATGATGGTGGCATCAAGCACCGATAAGCCAAATTTATCTAGTACACCCACCGTATCAGCAAATAAATGGGGAATGTCAGGTGTGCAGACAAACAACAGCATGGCATCAAGTGCCACATCGCTGTGTTGTTTTAGAGCGATGATGGGGGGATTGGTTTTTTGGTTGAGGATTTCAAGGCTTTGCCATGCAATATCAATGGGTTTTTGTTTTAAAAAATATTCATCGCCCACGCCTTGCCAAAGCGTCTGTAAAGCGTCTAAATCTACCGCCTTATCTGCCAAATGTTGCTTGGCTTCTGTTTTGGCGGTGGCGATGATGGTGTCTTTTTGGGCGATGTGCTCGCCAAGTGTCAACACTTTGTAAGTGCTTATATAAAGCTGTTTTAGTAGGCTTGCTCGCCATGTGTTCCAAAGCTGGCTGTTGGTGGCGTTCATGTCGGCAACGGTCAACACATATAGGTAGTTGAGCCGACTGATAGAGCCGACAAATTTGGCAAATTGGGCGATGACGGCAGGGTCATAAATGTCCTTTTTTTGGGCGGTTAGGCTCATGGTGAGATGTTCACGCACAAGCCATGCCACAAATTGTGCGTCTGCCTCACTCATGCCGTGCGAAGTACAAAACTCATGAGCGTCCACCGCTCCAAGTTCACTATGGTCGCCCCCACGTCCTTTGGCGATGTCGTGAAAAATGGCACAAATATTCAAAATATCTTTGCGTTGGATTTTTTGATAAACTTGGCTGACAAGGTCGAATTTTCTGGCGTATTCGGCGTTGTCGTGGTCGCCAAAACGGTGCAAAATGCGAACAAGATAGAGTGTATGAGCGTCCACTGTGTAGCGATGAAAAAGGTCGTACTGACTAAGCCCCATGATTTGCCCAAAGGCGGGCAGATAGGCACTTAGCACGCCCGAACGTTTCATCAGTTTTAGGCGATGAAAAAGGTAGTTGTTGTCTTGTAGATTTGCCAAAAATAACGCTTTGTGGGTGGGGTTATTACAAAAATCATCATCAATGCGTGCTACTGCTTGACTAAGCTGAAAAAAAGTGCTGGCTTGGATTTTTTTGATGTTGTGTTGCCCCATTTTGACAAAAATCGTCAGCATGGCAGACGGCTTGTCATAAAAAAGATTGGGGTTACGACTGGCGATAAAGGTATCGTTGTTTTGATGGATTTGGCAAAAATCATCGTCCAAAATCAGCGTTTGGGCGGATAAATTTAGCACGCTTTGGGCGAAAAAATCGCACAGCATTTCTGATAAAGTAGCAACCGTCATCACATGATGATAAAACGCTCGCATGAGTGCTTCGGTTTGGGCGTTGGCATGGTCTTTGTCATGGGGGAAATTTAGGCGTGTGGCGAGATTTTTTTGATGTTCAAAAAGTAGCCTATCTTCGCCACGCCCTGATAAAACGTGTAGATGATGGCGTAAGCACCATAAAAATTCTTTGGCAAGGTGGATTGTTTTGGCATTATCATCGCTGATAAATGTGAGTGCGTCAGGGTGGTGCAAGCGATGGCATTTGTCCAGCCAATGTAAAATATGAATGTCTCGAAGTGTACCCACACCGTTTTTTAGGTTGGGTTCTAGGTTGTATTCGGTGGCGTTGTGCGATAGGTGGCGGTCTTTGGCTTCGCTGATTTTGGCTTGATAAAAATCGTGGGTCGTCCAAGTTTTTTTAAAAATTGCCAAAGGAGCATCTGCCAAAGCATCATCGCCCACCAAAAATCTTGTGTCCAGTATGGCGGTGGCAACGGTGTGGTCTGTGATGTTGGTATGCAAATCTGTCAGCGTCCGCACAGCGATGGCGGGTGTGATGCCTGCATCCCAAAGTGTGGCGACAAATTGCTCAATAGCATCTTTATGGCGATCAATCTCGCCAAGCAAAAGCAAATCCACGTCCGAATAAGGAAAAAGCTCGCACCGTCCATAGCCACCAACGGCAAATAGGGCAAGGTTTGGCGTTTTGCCAAAAAAGCAAGCAAAAATTTGCCGAACCATCTCATCTACTACCTGCGTGCGTTCATGGATAAAGCGGTGCATTTGGTGGCTTGCCATCATGCCAAGCTCGCTGATTTGGCGATTAATGTTGGTGTTTGTGTCGCTAAGGCGGGCTTTATAGTTGGTGGTAAGAGGTGGGGCGATTTGGCTCATGGAGATGACAAGGTTTATGATGATAAAACATTGTAATCAAAATTAGCCCAAATTGCACGATGATTTTGGATTGATTTTAATAAAAGCCAAGACATTGCTTGGCTTGGAGAGTGCCAATGGTCTTTATTTTTCTGTTTTGGCAGTAATATGGGAAAATTAATCCCATAAAATTTTGGGGTATTTTTTAAAATGGGTAATAAAAAAAGGACGAAACCTTCGCCCTTTTATGTGGTTGGGGTTATGGTTAGCTTTTGACCCAGCTCAAATCTTCATCAGGTCGCCCTGTGGTAATGATACAGCCGTTATCGGTTACGATGAGTGTATGCTCCCATTGGGCGGAAAGTTTGCGATCTTTGGTGATGGCAGTCCAGCCGTCCTTCATGATTTTGGTTTGCCATACGCCTTGATTAATCATCGGCTCGATGGTAAATGCCATGCCTGTTTTGAGTTCTACACCTGTGCCAGCTTTACCGTAGTGGAGAACTTGGGGCTCGCAGTGGAACTCTGTGCCAATGCCATGACCACAAAACTCACGCACGATACTAAACCTTTCGGGCAGGACAATTTTTTCAATTTCAGCTCCGATGTCGCCAAGTTTTGCCCCATTTTTTACCACGCTGATGCCTGCATAGAGTGCCTCTTGGGCGACTTTGCACAGGCGTTTTGCCATGACTGAGCCTTCGCCGATAATCCACATGGCGGAGGTGTCGCCATAATAGCCGTCTTTGATGACGGTTACGTCAATGTTGATGATGTCGCCATCTTTTAAGATACGTTCATGGTCGGGCATGCCATGACAAACAACGTGGTTTATAGAGGTGCAAAGGGTGTAGGGGTAGCCTTTGTAGTTTAGGCAGGCAGGGATGGCGTTTTGGACTTCGGTGATGTGCTTATACGCCAAATCGTCCAAAAAGCCCGTGCTTACCCCTGCTTTGACATAAGGGTCTAGTATTTGTAGGACTTCGGAGGCAAGCTGTCCTGCCACTTTCATTTTTTCAATGCCGTCTTTATTGAGTAAAGGAATGACTTTTTGATTCATGGTTATGCTCTTTTGGTTAGTAGTCGTTGGGGTTGGTGCTGACCTCAGGCTCTGTGGATTCGGTGGTTTGGGTGGGGGCGGTGGTGGGTTTTTCAGGCAAATATAATGCTCCCTTTTGACCGCAGGCGGTGAGTGTCATGGCACTAAGTAGCAATAATAAATGTAGTGTTTTCATGGATAATGAAGAAAATTTTTTGGTTATTTTAGCACAGTTTTAAAGAAAATGCTTTGGCTTTGTCAGGTGTGTAGACCATACGCACTACGAAACCCATTCGCCGTCCGTCCTTCATATTTTTTAAAAAATTTGGCAAATTGTGTGCCGTCAATAAAGCCAAGTTCATCAGCAATGGTGTTGATGGATAGTTTGCTATGGACAAGCAAGCGTTTGCTTTCTAATAAAATTCGTTTTTCAATCAAAGTTTTGACGCAGTCGCCTGTTTCACTTTGATAAGCGAGATTTAAAGTTTTGGGGTGCTAAGATGAGTTTTTGGCGATTTTATTTGATGTTTGCTCTTTTTTTTAATTTTACAAAATATAATTTTGTGCTAAAATATTTAATTTTTAATAAATTGCCATGTACGAACAGTTACGCCTATCCAATCAGATTTGCTTCCCTTTATACGCCATCTCCAAAGAAATCATCCGTAGGTATTCGCCCTTTTTGGACGAGCTTGATTTGACTTATCCACAATATTTGGTAATGCTGACCCTTTGGGAATTTGGCGAGCAAAGCGTGGGCGAGATTGGCAGTAAATTACACCTTGATAGTGGCACGCTGACACCGCTATTAAAACGCTTACAAAGCAAAGACTTAATCGCACGCACTCGTAGCCAAACAGACGAACGCACCGTAATGATTGCCCTAACCAATCAAGGGCGAGCATTAGAACATCAAGCTGTAGATATTCCAAATAAGGTTGCCGACTGTTTTAAGCTAACAGCTGACGAAATGGCGGTCTTACAAAAAATTGCTCATCAAATAAATTGTTGACTTTTATCAAAAAATTTATAAATGTGCAAAAATAATTAGAAAAATCTTGCAAAAATATATTGCACACAATTTAATTTTGCATTATAATAATCACATCAACCAATAAGTCAGCGAGGAAAACCCATGTTAGACTTTGAAACTACCGTTCATACTCGCCATTCGGTGCGTCAATTTTTGCCCACCGCCCTGACTGAAAGTCAAATTAAAGCAGTGCTTACTGATGCACAGCAAGCACCTTCTGCGACCAATATTCAGCCGTGGCAAGTGTATGTTGTGTCAGGAGAAACTTTAAATCGCCTTAAAAATCGCATTTTGGAAAAATTTGAACAAGGCGAGTTTAAAGCTGATTTTGTCTATGACCAAGCTCGTTTTGGTGGTGCTTACGAAAACCGTTGGCGTATGCTTTATAAGACGATTTTTGATTCTTATGGAGTTGCTCGTGATGATGTGGCGGGGCGTGCGATGGTTACTCGCCGTAATGCCGAGCTGTATGATGCACCGCACGCTGTATTTTTGTTTATGCCTGATGTGGGCGAGGGCAATGTTAATGTTGCTTCTGACATAGGTATGTATTCGCAGACCTTTTTGCTGTCTTTGACCGCTCGTGGGTTTGGTGGTGTTCCGATGTTGTTTTTGGCGATGTTTGCTGATGTGGTGCGTGAAGAGCTGGGTATTTCGCCCAATCTTAAATTATTGCACGGCATTGCCTTTGGTTATCCAGACCCTAATTCACCACAAAATCAATTTCGTGCTGGGCGAGTACCAGTAGAAGAAAGTGCTACTTTGTATTGGTAATTGTAAGCAATTAAATTTTGCAAAATTATATTTTAATTTAACGCTTTAAGGAGCAAGTTATGAACCCAATTCACACCTTATTAAACGACCTATTGGCTGTCTATTGGAAAGCCCTTATTCAGCACAGAAGCCACGTTGCCGTGATTGAGAGCGAAGGGGCAAGCCTACTTGCCAGCGAAATGACCGCCAAAATTGCCGATGAGCCACAGACGCTTGAAAATCTACAAAATCGTTTGCTTGATTTGGGCGGTGTGATTAACTTTACCCTATCTCAGCCCAACATCGGCACAAATTTGCGTGAAGCCTTGCAAAACGATTACGAATTGCAAAAGAACGCCCGTACCGCTTTAAATGAACTGGTCAGACAAGTGTCAGAGCTCAATGACGCTACCACGCGTAACTTGATTGAAGAGATTTTGGCGGACGAAGAAGAGCATTTGGCGTGGTTAGAGCAAGAATTGAATTTGCTTGAAAAATTGGGCGAGCCACTTTATTTATCAAAAAGAATGTAAATTTTGGCAATCTATTTTTAATATCTGGCTGGAAAATAAAATGTGTGTAGTTGATAAAAATGACTTAAACAATCCATTCAAACAAGCGGTACAAAATCACCAAGTGCAAATCGGCTTTGGCTTGGTTTCAGGCTCGGCAACGGTGGCTGAAATTGTCGCTGGGTCTGGCTTTGATTTTTTATGGATTGATGGCGAACACGGACCAAATACGATAGAGACTATTCTTGCCCAAGCTCGTGCGATTGCACCTTATGGTGGCCACGTTGTGGTTCGCCCATTAGAAAGCAATCGTGCGTTAATCAAGCAATTACTTGATGCAGGTATTCAATCGATTATCGCCCCAATGATTGAAACGGGTGAGCAAGCAAAATATATCGCGGAGTCAATGTGTTACCCTCCAAAAGGCAAGCGTGGTTTTGGTGCACCTGCGGCAAGAGCAGGACGCTGGGGGCGTATTCCTGATTATGCTGTAACTGCCGAACAACATCTTTTCTTGGCATTGCAAATTGAAAGTAAATTGGGCGTACAAAATGCCGAAGCGATTACCAAAACCGAAGGTGTTGATGCAATTTTCTTAGGTCCCGCGGATTTGGCGATGGATATGGGTTACTATGGCGATTTTTCTGGCGAAGAAATGCAAGCAACCATTAAAAAGCTCATTCAAGATATTCGTGCTTGGGGTAAGCCTGTTGGTACGATTGCTGGCACACCAGAAGAAGCACAACGTTATATTGAATGGGGTGCAAGTTTTGTTGTTGTTGGGGCGGATGTGATTGCTCTTGCTTTTGCTGCTGATAATCTTGCAACAGCGTGTGCGAATTTAAAAAATCAGGCTTAATTAGGTTTTTTTGTAAAAAAATAATTGCACACAATTTAATTTTACTATATAATATTTTTATCAATTTAACAAACAACGCTTTAAGGAGCGATTTATGAAAATTTTTTACCGCACCAGTGCAACCGCAAGTGGCGGACGTGATGGCAGAACCCAAGTGGACGATGGCTCTATCGGTTTTGATTTGGTTGGCTTTCAAAATACAGAAGGCAAAGTTGGCACCAACCCAGAACAACTTTTTGCGATGGGCTATGCGGCATGTTTTGACAGTGCGATGAACCACGTTGCTCCAAGCTTGAACATTAAGCCGACCAAGTCTAGCACTACCGTTGCGGTGGGTATCGGTCAAAAAGCGGACGGGGCGTTTGCATTGGATTTGGACATTACCATTACGGTAGAAGGTATTAGCCGTGATGATGCTGAGAAATTGATTAGAAAAGCCCACGAAGTTTGCCCATACTCTAATGCAACGCGTGGCAATGTGGATGTGCGTTTGCACGTAAAAGTTATGGAAGAGTTTGATTTGTGATTTATTGAAAAATAAACACCGTCCAAGTGGGAATTTGGGCGGTGTTTTTTATTGATTTTGTAATATTTTTGCCTTTTCCAATAAAAAATCAATCCACACCTTAATCCGCCCAATTTTCTGGCTATTTTGCAAAAAATACAGATAAACAGGCGGATACTCTATCCAATGGTCTTCTAAAATCGGCACAAAATCCGGACCACCGTGAGCTTATGTGCTAAAATAGGGTAACAAAAAAGACAGGTGTTTTTACCTGTCTTTTCCCAAAACTCAAAATTTATGCCCCACTCAACTTGTTGCACCCAGTGTAACGCCCTTGCAAAATGGTCTGTCTTAACTTATCCCACATCGTTTTAAATTATCCCATTTATTGCAGAGTGTGTGGTTGGTTTATTGTGATGGGGTTTAGCGTGGAAAATTGGCTGGGGGCAAAAATTGAATTTTATATGGAAGACGCTTTGCGTAATGCTGGCGGTAAAGTGATTGTGGGCGAACCTGATAAGCCGTTTATTGTGCAAGACCGTGAGCTGATTACAGGGCAAAATCCGTATTCTGACCATCTGCTTGCCAAGGCTGTGTTAAAAAGATTGGCAGAGCAAAAGGCAGGGAAGTTTAATCGGTATTGATTTGATGTTTTTGTTTAATTTGGGTTATAATGAGCTTTATTGAAAACACAACACACTTTGGAGTAAAAATGCATGCCATTATCATTGGAGCGACAGGGGCAACGGGCAAGCCTTTGACCCAGTTGTTATTAAACCATTCAGACTTTGATAAGGTAACGGCATTTGTCAGAAGACCACTTGATTTTTCGCACCCAAAATTAAATGTAGAAATCATTGATTTTGACAATCCCGATACTTGGCAAAACAAAGTAACAGGCGATGTGTTATTTAGCTGTCTTGGCACAACTTTAAAACAAGCGGGCAGTAAAGACGCACAATATAAAATTGATTATAGCTATCAATATAATTTTGCCAAAATCGCCAAACAAAATAGCGTTAAACATTATGTGCTGATTTCATCAGATATGGCAAATGCAAATAGCCCATCTTTTTATCCTAGAATAAAAGGCGAATTGGACAATGCGGTAATCGCATTAAATTTTGAAAAATTCAGTATTTTTAGACCGCCATTATTGGTCAGAGAAAATAGCGATAGATTTGGCGAAAGACTTGCCGAAAAACTGATTTTAACTTTGAATAAAATTGGTTTATTAAAATCCCATACGCCCCTACCCACGCCACTTTTGGCACAGGCGATGATAAAAGCCGTTACCAACAATAAAACAGGAATATTGGACAAACACACGATTTGGCGATTATTGGAATAAAGGAAAAAGCACCGCTTAAATGAAAGTTTGGGCGGTGTTTTGTTATTTATGCCTTTATGTTTATAAAACAAAGTATGGCAAAGCTAAAAATACGCATATTTTATTTTGTAAGCAGATTTAAACAGACAAAGCAAAACCCCCTAAAACCAATGGTTTCAAGGGGTTTAGATATGGTAGGCGTAAACGGACTCGAACCATCGACCCCCACCATGTCAAGGTGGTGCTCTAACCAACTGAGCTATACGCCTAAAATTTACCCTATTATAGCAGGTATTTTTTAAATAGCAAGCACTTTTTTGATTTTATGCTTGATACATACCCAAATACCAACTCATGATGTCCTGACCCCACAAAAGAGTAATGATGCCTGCGATGGCAATATAAGGACCGAAAGCAAAAGGCTTGCTTTCGCCAGAGCGTTTCATGAGAATGATGCCTACGATGGAACCAAGTAGGGCGGATACCAAAATCAGCAAGGGTAGCATGCCAGCACCAAGCCATGCACCTAATGCCCCTAGCAGCTTAAAATCGCCTGCTCCCATACCATCTTTTTTGGTAATGATGGCATACAATTTAGCGACAGACCATAGCGACAAAAACCCAAGCAGTCCACCCCACACTGCATTGTTTAGGGTGGTAAAAACACCAAAACTGTTGCTAGCAAGCCCAATCATGCCTAGTGGATAGACGAAGCGATCGGGTAATAACTGTGTGTCAAAATCGATGCCTGTAAGAGCGATGAGTATCCATAGGTAAATGAGACCCAACACTCCCATGATATTTGTTCCTAGTATATAAATGACCAGCACTGATAAAATGGCAGTGACAAACTCTACCATTGGGTAACGAGCACTGATGGGGTTGCCACACCCTGAGCATTGTCCACGAAGCAGTATCAACCAACTGATGATGGGAATGTTTTCATAAAAGCGGATTTGGTGGTTGCACTTAGGACAACGTGATGGTGGTAGCGATAAACTAAAAGGTGTGTCTTTGGCGATAACTTCCTGTATGGGCTTGACATGGGTTGGGTCAAGGTCTGATTGTGTGCCCAAAAAATATGCCGTGTCTTTACGCCATTCTCTGTTCATGATGACAGGCGTACGATAAATGACCACATTTAAAAAACTGCCAACACAAAGCCCCAGCAGTCCAGCTAGGGCAAGTGAGAGGTAAACATTTTCCAGCAATAGATCCATCATCCGATAACATCGCCCATCATGAAGATTGGTAGGTACATAGCGATAACCAAACCACCGATGACAATGCCTAAGAATGCCATGATCATTGGCTCCATCAGGCTGGTGAGTCCGTCAACAGCGTTATCTACTTCGTTTTCGTAGAATGTTGCGGCTTTATCCAGCATTTCTTCTAGACTACCTGCTTCCTCGCCAATACCAACCATCTGAATAACCATGCTGGGGAATAAATTGGTGGTACGCAAGGCAAATTGCATTTGCTGACCCGTCGACACATCTTCTTTGACTTGTTGGGTGGCATTATAAAATACCACGTTATTGGTAGCTCCTGCGGTAGAATCGAGGGCATCAATGAGTGGCACACCAGCAGCAAAAGTAGTGGAGAGGGTGCGACAAAAACGAGCAACGATGGCTTTATAGGCAATGTCACCAAAGATAGGAAGTTTTAATGTTAGTCTATCTAGGAAATCTCTAAATTTCTTGCTACGTAGCTTGGCTTGACTAAATGCAATGGCAAAGACTGCCAAGACCGCAAAGAACACCAAATAGTATTTTACCATCCAGTTTGACATGTCCACAACCATTTGGGTAAAAGTTGGCAGCTGTGCACCAAAGCCTTCAAACATTTCTGCAAAGACTGGTACAACTTTGATAAGCAAGATGGCAGTAACAATGATGGCTACAATGATAACTGCGATGGGGTATTTCATCGCTTTTTTGATTTTTGCTTTTAGTAGCTCGCTTTTTTCCTTATAGGTGGCAACACGTTCAAGCATAACTTCTAAAGCACCTGACTGCTCGCCTGATTCGACCAGTGAGCAGAATAGATCATCAAAATACTTAGGGTGCTTACGAAGAGCGGTGGCAAAGTTGCTACCTGCCTCAATATCTGCTTTGACTTGTAGCACCAAATCTTTCATGCTGGGGTTTTCAAGAGAGTCTGCGACAATTTCGAAAGCCTGAGTAAGTGGCACGCCTGCTTTCATCATGGTGGCAAGCTGACGCACAAAAATGGCGATATCAAGGGCTTTAATGGCTTTTTTGCCACCAAACAATGGTTTGGGTTTTTGGCGAACATCTTGGACGATGATGCCTTGCTTTCTAAGCTGGGCACGAGCCAGCTCAATGCTCTTGGCGGTCAATTCGCCCTTGACATTTTGTCCTCTGCTGTTGGTGCCTGTGTATTTAAAGTCAAGCAATTGTTCGGTTGCTACTTTTGCCATGTGTGTCTTCTCTTTGTGTTATGGCGATGGTAATGCCATCCGCCAGTATATGTGTTTTATGCATCACAAAATTAGGTATACTGTCCATCATTTTACACCAAAAGTCGCCAAATTGTAAATAATGTATCTAAAAACTTACGCGATATTCGCGGTTTTTGGTAGGGTTTATTACGCCGTTTATACCATTTTCGTATGAATGGCATGTTTTTTTGGTTAAAAGGTTGTTTGGTAAGTCAATGATGAGTGCAGGTGGCGAAGATTTTGGCAAAAATTTCTAAATTTAACTCCTTGTTAATTTGGGATATTGCCTTTAAAATGATGATAATTCATCACAATCCTCCATAGTGCTTGCCATGATATATTCTGCCAATAATGTCCATGCCACCGCAACCCTACCCATTACCGCCCTAGCAGGCGTGGGACAAGCCTTAGCAGGTCAGCTTGCCGAGCTTGGCATTCATCGCATTTTTGATTTGCTCATGCATTTGCCACGAGACTACGAAGACCGTAGCCGTGCCATACCCATGGGGCAAGTGATGAATGGGCAATCGTGCATGATTGCAGGGGTCATTACCGATGTGGTAAGCAACAAAGGACGACTCTCGGTCAGTCTTAGCGATAGCACAGGTACGGTGGTGCTCCAATTTTTTAAAACCTATCCCGCCTTGCTCGCCACGATGACGGTGGGGGCAAACATCACCGCTTTTGGCGAAATCAAGATTAGTCGCTACGGCGTGCAAATGTCGCACCCAGAATACCACATCACAGGCACCAGAGTGCTTGAAAGTGGGCTTTTGCCGATTTACCCCACCATTAAAAAACTCCACCAAAATAAACTTCGCCAGCTTATCCGCCTTGCTCTCAATGCTGTCCGCCAAAGTCCTTTGACTTGTCTGTCCGATGATGAGTTTGCTCGTGTGGGCATGACATCACAGGGCGATTTGCTTTCGGCATTGACCGCCATACATTTGCCAAATCCACAGGCGGATATTTTTAGTCAAACCGCTTTGTTAAATGGGCTTGCCGACCGCACGCACCCTGCTTGTCAGCGTTTGATTGTTGAGGAGCTGACCGCTCATCAGCTGGTATTTTTGTACCGCAAACAAAATTTGCACGCCTACAAAGCCCCCCTGTGCGAGCGAGTAAGCCCTCTTGCCCAAGCACTACTGGCAGATCTACCCTTTGCCCCCACATCTGCCCAATGTCGTGTTGTGAATGAGATTGTGGCGGATTTGACCACCAGCAAACCCATGCTACGCCTCGTGCAGGGCGATGTCGGAGCGGGTAAAACTTTGGTGGCAGGACTGTCTGCTTGTCATGCCATTGATGGCGGTTGGCAAGTGGCGGTCATGGCACCGACTGAGATTTTGGCGGAGCAACACCTTACTAACTTTAAAAAGTGGTTTGAGCCACTTGGCGTGGGCGTGGGCTATCTGGCTGGCAAACAAACCACCAAAGAACGCACCAAAAACCTAACTGCCATAGCGAACAACGAAGTGCAAATCGTGGTGGGGACGCACGCCCTGTTTTCAGATGGGGTGGTGTTTGCCAAATTGGGACTCGTTATCATTGACGAACAGCACCGCTTTGGCGTGGAGCAACGCCTAAAACTCATCGGCAAAGGGGCGACAGGCACGACTCCCCACCAGCTTGCCATGACTGCCACGCCCATTCCCCGTACGCTCGCCATGAGTATGTATGGCGATATGGACATCTCGGTCATCGATGAATTACCACCCAACCGTACGCCCATTACCACCGTAACCGTCAGCCGAGACCGCCGAGATGAGGTCATCGAGCGGATACGGGTGAATTGCAAAAATGGCAAACAAGCCTACTGGGTCTGCCCGCTCGTAGAGGGGTCAGATGTGCTGGACGCACAGTCTGCTGAGCTACTTTATGAGGACTTGTGCGAACGGCTGGACATACGCATCGGGCTGGTGCATGGCAAGATGAAACCTGCCGACAAGCAAGCTGTCATGACCGCCTTTAAAGATGGTGATATTGACCTACTGGTCGCCACCACCGTCATCGAAGTGGGGGTAGATGTGCCAAATGCCAGCCTGATGGTCATCGAAAATGCCGAACGACTGGGGCTTTCCCAGCTCCACCAACTGCGTGGACGGGTGGGACGTGGCTCAGAAAAGTCCTTTTGTGTTCTGCTTTATCAAATGCCTTTATCGCCCACAGGCATCGAGAGGCTAAATATCCTAAGAGACAGTACAGATGGCTTTGTCATCGCCCAAAAAGACTTAGAGCTTCGGGGGGCAGGCGAGTTACTGGGTAAACGCCAAACGGGGGACATGGGCTACTATCTGGCAGACATCGTACGAGATGAAAGGCTACTTCACATCGCTGAGCAGTTGGCAAAACATCTCATCAGTCAGCCCAACAAAACCGCCCTAACACAAGCGATGATAAGGCTGTGGCTTAAAGATAGTGGGGAGTTTGTGGGGGCGTAAAGCCTTATAGGGTTAGCTTAATTGGTCTATCCGCCAAATGCTTGTAGCGACCTTTGCCATGGATTGTTGGCGTTTTGTAATGGTGTCTGGATTCCAATCTGAATAATCAGCAATTGCTCTCGTGGTTTTAAAATGACTTTGAGCCAACACAGGTTTTTTTTGTTCAAATTCCAAATTTGCCATTTGACTATTTATTCTTTTTTCACACAATGCCATATTGCCAAGTCTATAAGTCATGGATTCGCCATCTTTGAAATCAAAAACCTCCCAACCTTCATCGGGATTCTCAGGATAGATGTGCTCAATATTAACATCCACATCATCTAAGGCGGGATTATTGATGCTACTTTCTTTATATTCTATTTCTGTCAAAATGTATCTGACGACTTTTTTGTTCCTTGATGAAGTGGTTTTTAAAATTTTGTCTGAAAAATAGGATTTGAAATGCTCGTCTTTTACATAAACCTCTTTTAGTAGTAAAATCATGTCTGAATAGTGGATATTTTCATTGATTTTTTCCGATACTTTATAGTAAACACGCTCTAATTCTCCTGTGTGCAATCCGCCAATAACATTGTAACGAAACGAGATGGTAACACAAGCCTTTAATGTTTTTTCAAAGTCATCAGTCTTAAAGTTACGATAAGCAGACATAAGTAAAGAGTAAGGCTGTTTTACATTAAACATCTTTAATATTTCAGCATGCTTTCTGGCATTTAAAGACCAGTTGGTTGCTGAACTTGGATTATTTAAAGACAAATACAAGTCAATATTTTCATCGATCTCTCTGATTAATGAAAATACTTCTGCACGATTGGTTATTTTATCTCTAATTCTTTTGAACAACTCATTTTGACGGACAAAAGAGTATTTGCTGTTCCAAAAGACTCTTAAAAAATCAGGAAAGCTCTCCGAGCCAAGTCGTTCCACAATTTTATTCCAATGTCTCTCCAAACCATTTAATTCATGATTATTGTCCAAATGATCAGTTTCTTTGTGAATGATAGAAAATAAATAATTTTTCAATAAATCGGTCGATGATAGCTTAATGCCACGAGCATTTAATGTTTCAAACACTTTATAGGCATTTAATTCATCATTTACGGTAATTACTGTAAAAAATAATAAATCACTCATATTGCCAATAAAGGTTGCAATTTCCACCCCTTTGTGTTCGCTATTTTTAATGTATTTGGCAATCTTATCATCAAACCATTCAAATGCTTTTCGTAGAGAATGTTCTGATGACCTAATATTTCTTTGTGGTATTTTTTCTGATAAAGTAACTAAATAATTCTGGTAAAAATAGTCATTGTTGTTATTTAAATTTAATTTAGACTTGGGTTGTAATGTAATTGGATCTAAATAGCCAACATAAGTTTGCCGTAACTGCTCTAAGCGTTGCTGATTTTGTTGAGCAAATTCAGGATGGGTGTTAATGAGCTTTTGCAAATTTTTTAAGCCAGCTAAAACAACAATGCTTAGTGTGGTTAAGCGTTGTTGTCCGTCGATGACATCAAAATTTTTATCATCACTTGACTGTAAGACTAAATAACCCATATAATGCGAGCTGTCTTTGTTGTTTGCTTTATCCTCAATGGCAATTAATAAATCTTGCCATAAATCGTCCCATTCATCAGCCGTCCAACTATAATCTCTCTGAAATCTTGGAATAGAGTAAGTTAGTCCATTACCAATTAATTGGCGATAGGTTTGGTTTACTGTTTTAAAATTGGTGGCAGTCATAAAATTATCTCATCTAAATTTTTTTTTTAATTTTAACACCACCATAGTAAAAAATCTAGTGAATTTTGTGGTTTACTGTTCATGCTATTTATTGATAACCACAACTTTTGAAAAAATATTGAAATCCAAACCAATAAATTAAAACTCATTAAAAGTCAATCGTCTTAAAGCTCGTCATTAATAAGATTGTGGCGAGTAAAGTTGTTAAATAGTAAGCGGTGTTGATGATTGGAATGGCGATTTTATTAAGCAAAAAGCACGGTTAAGCAAAGAAAGGGGCAGATTAAGGGATTTATATTGGACATAAAAGCCACCACTTACACCTGACATCAAAAACCCCAGCACGCACTGGGGTTTTTATCAAGTTTGTTATACTTTATCTGCTTTTTCACTGCCAAGCCAAGCATACAGACCGCCACCAATGACCGCACCGATGATAGGTGCTACCCAAAACAGCCACAGTTGCGATAACGAATTGCCACCCACAAACAGTGCCACCGCCGTAGAACGGGCAGGGTTCACCGATGTGTTGGTAACAGGAATGCTAATCAAATGAATGAGCGTAAGACCCAAGCCAATGGCAATCGGTGCAAAGCCTGCGGGGGCATTTTTGTGCGTTGAACCCATGATGATGATTAAAAATACCGCCGTCAAAAACACTTCTGCGACAAATGCCGACATCATACTATAACCAGCGGGCGAAAACGCACCGTAGCCATTGGTGGCAAATGCACCTACATCCACTCGTGCCTGAGGCAATCAAATACAACATGAATGCACCAAAGACGCACGGTGAGCGACCTACTAAGGTCGAGATAGAAAAAGCCATTAGCCAGACGGTCAAAGACATTCCGTCCGCTCGCTTTGTGGTAGGCATCTCCTTATTACTTCTACTTTTTTAAGCCTTGTGGTGATTCCTGTGGTTTATACGCTTATGGACGATGTGGGAGGTTGGTTTAAGATGAGAGGTAAGAACATGTAAGAAGTAGTGGTTTAAATGACACTAGGTTGGTCAACCCCATCCTCCTTTTGGAGATACTGGGTAAAGTAGAGCCGTTAATCGTTGCTGTACCTGTGAATTGATGCAAGTGATGAATACCTATGCCTGTCATAATGTCAAACATCAGTTCGGTGGCGATTTTGGGGTAGTGTAAAAAGTATAAAAGTAGCATGATTGCAGATTATTTTATAGACACCACAAATAACCACACATCTCCTAGTCCTCATCCATACACAAAAGGAATGCCTCTTATTGATAGCATTTTGAAAGAACTTAAAAACAACCCTTCCAATAAACAACTACTTCCAAGAGATAATCATGCTTAAAATACCTTTTTATTTACTTGCATTGTTATTCTCTAGTCATGTTCATTCTACATCAACTCTTGCCAAAGAAGATGGTAAAATACTTATTATCCTAAAAAATAATTACCCCTGCTTTTATTTAGCAGATAATGAGCCCATTTATCATATTGGGTTAGCTTCTAGGGGATTGGATGGTTATAAGTACAATTATTCACATAAAATTGGCAAAGAAAAATTTGGCTTTAATGAAAGTACTTGTATTACTGTAGACCATCATAAAGACTTTCCCTACAACACTCCGTTTAGTGTATATGTCGGTGGTTATAATAATGCCTATATACAAAATAGTCCAAATGACATACAAGGAAATAGAAGTAGTAGCCACATTTATTCTACTACCAACTTTTGTATTTTAAAAACAGAAAAAACACGACTGGTCAAAGCCAGAAAATCGCATTTTTGGGAGACTGGTGGTCAATTTAAATGCACCGATCAGGACTGGACGCAAAAATGATGATTACCTATTCTTAATTATCTACTCTTTGTGATTGCTAAATTCACCCAATAACACGCAATGATGTATAAGTTTTTTATTATTTTAATGACACTATCCTCTCTTTCAATGGGTTATGCCAATTCATTTGTTAATCTTAGTAAAGAAGATGGCGAAGTGTTGATTTCTTTGGTGGATGATTATCCCTGTTTTAGTCTAAATGCCAATAAAGAAATCAGCAGTTTTTATCTTAGGGATATGGGTGGCGAAGACCCAAAATTACTACCATTACAAGAAAATAATTTTCATTATAATGGTCATTGTGTTAGTTATGGCTATGATGTTTCACATAAATTTATTTACAATAGCCCCTATGAAATATATATAAAAGTCGCCGCCGAAGATATGAAAAAATACCGTTATCGTTATCATAAGGCAAGCTTTTGCGTCCTAAAATCCCAAAAAGGAACAACACGACTGGTCAAAGCCAGAAAATCGCATTTTTGGGAGACTGGTGGTCAATTTAAATGCACCGCTCAGGACTGGACGCAAAAATAATTGCCGCTTACCCTGAAAATAAACATGATTTAATCAAGAAAGCTCAAATGGTAAGTCTATAACTGTAGTCGTATACCCCACATCATACCGCAATATTATACACAAGGGCGTTTACGACCACGAGAATCTTTGCAGGTGGGTTTTTCTCTTTCCATCTGCTTCCATGCTTCTAACTGTATTGCAGGAATGCGTGGCTGACCATTCACACATTCAAAGTATTTTAGACCAATAGGAAGTTGATGTTTTTCCCAAAAAGCAATAAATTCCGCTTCACTACGAATCTCCCGACCTTGACAGTCTTTTGGGAGTTTGGGCTTGCCATTTTCACAGATAAAGTTACCGCCAATTTCTGGGGGTAGGTTATAATATTCTAGCCACGCACCGCCATCACTGGCAGGTATTATTTCCTTTTGACAGCCTAAAATCTCCCCTCCCCTAGCATTTTTGAATCTTGGTGTTGGCTTACCATTCGCCCCCGCCTCTTGTCCATAGCCATCTAGCGTACTACAGGCAGTTAAAGAAAGTACTGATGATAAGATGATGGATAAAACTGTGATGTTTTTCATAAAGTTTCTCCTTTGGTTAGCCTTGATAAACTGTTCGGTAGAACTGATTGGTGTTTGGGTTAATTTGGGGAACACTGACTTGTGTGCCAATCAGGCTTAAAAATTTTCTATCCATACTGCTACACCAGTGTAGGTAGTCGTGGAATGAGTTATACACAGTACGTCCTTGTTCTTGTTTTTAATCCAAGCATACAAGGTGCCTCTTGAAATATTATAGGTAGTACAAACTGTACTGATATTGTCACATTGTCCTAAGTGGGCTAATACCTTTTGTTTGAGTTCTACCTCATATGCCATCATAATGGGGCTATTTTAGCATGGAGCTTTGGGGTTTGGGGTAAATTGGGTATGGTACCAAACCCACAAACAACCATACATCGGTAGAGTGTATATCGCACCATTTAAATTTTGGTGTTTATTGGTGTGTGGCATGCACTTGATGTGTTAAATTCGGCGGTATCAAAAACCAAGTTCTATAATAGAACTTGGTTTGCATTTTTTATCACATATTTGGATAGTTGGGACCACCACCGCCCTCAGGCGTAACCCACGTGATGTTTTGAGATGGGTCTTTGATGTCGCAGGTTTTGCAGTGGACGCAGTTTTGGCTGTTAATGACAAATCTTGCTCCCTCTGGGGCGTTGTCATCTGCCACCACTTCATAAACCCCAGCAGGGCAAAAACGCTGGGCAGGCTCTGCGTATATGGGTAAGTTTTTGCTGATTGGGACGGTGGGGTCAGTCAGTCTTAGATGACAAGGCTGGTCTTCGGCATGGTTGGTATTTGAGATGAAGACGCTTGATAGCTTGTCAAAGGTAAGCTTGCCATCTGGTTTTGGGTAGTCAGGCTTGTAGGCATGGTCAGCCTTGTCAAGATTGGCAAAATCAGGCGTGCCATCATGAATGGTCAAAGGCATCTTACCACCCATGATATTTTGCTCAACAAAGGTGAACGCACCACCCATGAGCGTACCCATGCGATGAATGGCAGGGGCGAAGTTGCGAGCTTCGTGAGCCTCCTCAAACAGCCATGAATTTTCAAAAGCACTTTGGTATTCGACCACTTCATCGTTCGCTCGTCCTGCCTTGATGGCGTTAAAAATCGCCTCGCCAGCGAGTATGCCCGACTTCATGGAAGTGTGCGTGCCTTTGAGCTTGGCGGGGTTTAGTAGACCTGCGTCATCGCCCACCAGTACGCCACCTGCAAAGGTTAGCTTGGGTAGGCTGTTTAGACCGCCCTTGACGAGCGCCCTTGCTCCATATGATAGGCGAGTACCACCTTCTAAAATGGGGCGGATTAGGGGGTGAAGTTTGAGGCGTTGCATTTCGTCAAAGGGCGAAAAATAAGGGTTGGTGTAAGATAAATCACTAATAAGCCCAAAGCTCACTTGGTTGTTTTCGGCAAAATACAAGAACCAACCACCTGTTGCTCCTGTGTCAGACAGAGGCCAACCTGTGCCGTGCATAATCACGCCTTCTTCGTGCTTATCGGCAGGGATTTCCCATAACTCTTTTAGACCAATGCCATAATGTTGGGGGTCTTTGCCCTTATCAAGATTAAATCGGCTGATGAGGCGTTTACCCAGATGTCCACGACAACCTTCGGCAAAAACGGTATACTTGGCAAGTAGGTCATAGCCTGCCTCAAAGGAGGGCTTGGCCTCGCCATTGGCATTCACGCCCATGTCGCCTGTACGCACACCCTTGACAGAGCCGTCAGTATTGTAGAGGATTTCGCTGGCGGCAAAACAAGGAAACAGCATGATTTCCATTTCTTCGGCCTTTTGGGCGAGCCAACGCACGACATTACCTAGTGAGACGATGTAATTGCCGTCATTATGTAGGGCTCTTGGCACGACACCGCTTGGGGTTTGGACGGCGTGTGTGTCGTTTAGCATCATATAGACACGGTCTTCTTTTGCTTGTACTGTGATGGGAGCATCCATGTTTTTCCAGTCAGGCAAAAGCTCGTCTAAGGCACGAGTCTCCATAATCGCCCCAGATAGGATATGAGCCCCAAACTCTGAGCCTTTTTCAACGACACAAACCATAAACTCGTCCATACCAGCTTCATTGGCAAGCTGTTTTAGGCGAATGGCGGTAGACAGACCTGAGACGCCACCGCCGACGATGACGACATCAAACTCCATAGATTCTCGTTCTATATCTTGCATACTTTATCCTATTGGCTTGGGTGCTAATACACTTTTGGCTAATTAATGACGATACCGTCATCTTGGTATAAATTTGATAAATATATCAAAACAGCCATATTCTACCAATCTTAGCAAATTAGGCAAGTAAATTCTAGAAATTCCCCATAAAAATAATGACTGGTACGGCTGTATTTTTAATTTTGTTTGATTTTTTAGGAAATTTTAGGCAAAATTAACCCAATATTTGTCGTTGGGGATTGGCATGGCATTTGATGGAAAAATTAATGATAATCCATTGACTAAATTTTTAACAACACTGACAAATGAGCGAAAAATACCACCACTGGATAAATGGTCACCGAGTACCATCACGCCGTTTGATATCGTCATCGATGAGCGTGGCGACTGGTATCATGAGGGGCATAAAATCACTCGCCAAAGTTTGGTGGATTTATTTGCCAGTGTTTTATGGGCAGAAGGCGAGGGCGAGCAAAAGCACTATTTTTTAAAAACCCCCACCGACAAATACCAAATTACGGTCGTGGATACGCCGTTATTTATTAGTCGTGTGGATAAAACATACTTGAACGATAAAGAACATATCGTGTTTATGACGGTGCATGGCGATGTTTTGTTGTTAGATGAACATGTGCCGTATTTTAAGGAATTCACCCAAGATGGCTCATCGGAGCATCGATTGTATGTGGATATGCGGTTTAATTTGACTGCCCGCATTAATCGTAATGTCTTTTATCATTTGGTGGAGATGGGCGAGCTGGTGGAGGAAGCAGGGCGGACTGTGCTTGTTCTAACCAGTGGTGGCAATGAATATCGGATTGTTTCTAATTAATTTTGGTTTATTATGATTGTTCAGCATCCTGATTTTAAGGACGACCCTACCGCTCCCATCGGTGTTTTTGATTCTGGGGTGGGGGGGCTGTCGGTGTACTTACAACTAAAATCCCTCATGCCAAATGAGCGGTTCATCTATTATGCCGATACCGCCAATGTGCCTTATGGCAACAAATCAGGCGATGAGATTTTACTGCTGACTTTGCAGGCGGTAGCAAGGCTGTGTAAGCGTGGGTGCAAGCTGATCGTCATCGCTTGTAATAGTGCTTCTGCCTACGCCCTAAATGTACTTCGTGAGCGTTGTACTGTGCCGATTGTGGGGCTGGTGCCAGCGGTGAAGCCTGCTTGTGCTATTACCAAATCTCAAAAGATTGCCGTGCTTGCCACCCAAGCGACACTGCGTGGATATTTGCTCAAAGATGTCATCGACCATATCGCCACCCCAGCAGGCGTGATGGTGCATCAGCATTTTGAGCCAGCCTTAGTGCCGTGGGTGGAGCATGGCATGCCTATTGACAGTCAGGTGGTGGGGCTTTTGACCAAGCAAGTACAAAAATGGGCGGATGACGGGGTGGATGTGATTGTGCTTGGCTGTACGCACTATCCGTTTTTTAAGGGATTTTTGCAAACATTCTTGGATAAAGAGGGGCTTGACATACAGCTCATCGACTCAGGGTTTGCCATCGCCCAAAGGGTTAAGCATTTACTTGCATTTTTTGGGATAGAGACCACCGCCAACGTGCGTCAGCCTTTGTCGCTGTATGCTACTTATCTAGATGATGAGCTGATGTCTACCATCTATCAGCTTAGCGGCGAGACAAAAATAGAGGTCATTAAAATTGATAAATCGCCATAAAAAGGTGTTTTTATTTTTTTAAAAATTCTTTATAATAATATGCTAGATTAGAGTGTCATGGAAATGGTTGTTGCTGATTTTGTATACGACCGTTTTTTATTTGTTATTGTTATGAGGTGTTCATGTTAAATCATCGCTATCATGTTCATGTTGCCTGTGTTGCAGACGACCCTTTGTTGGTTGGTGCTTTGGACGATGTGGCGATATTTTTTGAAAGCCGTGCCTTTTTAACCAAGGATTTGGTGTTGTCTCGTGCAGAGACGGCAAGCTATGGTTGGCGTTGCATCAATGCTGCTGATGTGGTGTTGGTCGTGGTGGGTAATCACTATGGTAAGCCCAATGCCACAGGTGTAAGCCAGCTTCATGTCAGTTACACCAATGCAAAAGCAAAAAATAAGCCTGTGCTGGTTTTTGTGCATCATGACGCCAAGAGTGCAGACGACCAAAAATTACCCGATTTTTTGGCGTTACTGCGACTGCAAGAGGGGGAGAGTGTACATTATTTTGATGACAAGAGCAATTTTATCAAAATGTTAGAGTCGGCATTTAACTCACTTGATTTTAATAAATCTAAGGGCTGGCAAGCGACAGGTGAGAGTGTAAAAACAGCGCTTTTAACTCCTCCTAAGCCAAACAACCCAGAACCGAAAGCAGATACCAAAAATGAGCCTCAGGAGATGGTACGGCCTCGACGTATTGGCAATGACATGGCTTCTTTAAAGCCTGCTTTGGTATTAGATGGAGAGTTTTTGGTAAATTGCACGGCTCATGCCTTTCGTGGAGGTACGCTCATTGAGGTGTCGTTTGTCATGCCCCTAAAATGGCGACAGGTGGTGTCTATGCTGCCTAATGTGGTTTCGCCGTTTTCAGAGCAAGTGTTGGGGAGGGCTCTCAATGAAGTGATTGATAAGGGGACTGCAAGTTACATCGTCGCTCGCCAACATGCTGATGTTCATGCTGTTAGTCGTATACAGGTTTCAAAATCAGATGTGCTTTGGGTTTTAGATGAGCTTGAATTGGCAGAGTGGATTGCATCTGTCAATCAGGGTTCGCTGTGGCAAGCAACTGATAAAGCCCTAAATCTTAATAAATAGCCGAGTATCACTATGTCAAATCAAACCATCTCAAAAGAACAGCTAGATAGCCTAACCGATGTCATGCATGATGCCGAAAAATCACGCACCCTAGAAGAGCAAGTCGCCTACCTAAAATCACAGGGTATCGACCCATCTAAGACGTACGCCAAATGGGACGATGATGATAGTGATGATGACTGGTAATCAATGACAAGTTTGTGAATAAAGCACGATGTTTGGTCGTGCCTTTATTTTTTTTGGATAAAAAGCCTTTAAATGTCATTTGAATGCAATGATTTGAATGGACAGATGTTAATATTTTGTTATAATAGGTCTTTACCATGAGATGAGTGGACTGTTTTAAATGGTTGTGGCTTAGTAAAGAGATAGATGATGATTACCCTGCAAAAATTCGAACGTCTAATTAGTGCCCCCCTTACCCAAAAAGAGGTTGTTTTTACGCACATTGGTCAAGCTGGCGACGTGTTTGATGCGTGGGCGACACTGCTATCTGTCAAATCCAAACACGAGCAGTACACAGAACTCAAGACCACATTGAGTGAGATTTTGGTGGCTAACATCCTAGATGGTGAGCGATTAGTGTTGATGGATAAACTCATGGTGCTTGTTGGGCGTACGGTTGAACAGATGCATGCTGATTATATCTATGAAAACCAAAGTCTATCTAGTGAACAGCAAGCCTCAGTGTATGAGGTGCGTAGTTTGTATTTTTTGATGATTTTGGTATATCGCAATGTGGCACTGCGTCATCAGGACATTGCAAGAGGGGCAGGCGATGGCAAAAAATGGCTAGGGAAGCTTATCCCTACCAAAAAATCTGGCACACTTAGTACTGATAGGGATATCTTGGCGTACAGCATTCATCAGATGATGGTGTTGTATGTTAAGTTGCTTTTGGAGTATGCTTTGCTCTACCAAAAGGTTTCTCCTGTCATTTGGAGGGAGATTAACGCTTGGTACTTAAAAGCGCTGAGCGTGGGTATAAAAGATGTTCAAATGGCGGATTTTGCTCATAGCTATCCCAAAACCTCCATTTATGACCAGTATATGCAAGCGTGTGCCGCAAGTTTTGGTAACTTTTTTGCTTACCGCAGACAAGATATTCTAAATGCCTTTAAGGTATTGCCATCATGGACAAAATATTTTAAAGCCACCTTTGAGGCACGTCCTGAGTTTCGTGTTTTTGTCAATTTGCAAGGCTCACAGCCACCGGAAGTCATCACACCTTATGCCTCCATCAACCCATACAGCAATGAGTATCGTTGTTTGTTCTTTGATTTGGGGGATTTTGTGGCTTATATGGAGCAAGTGTCATCAGGGGAGCATGCTGACGGTACGGCACAGTCGCTGTTTGAGGCACGTTTTGCCAAGATGGTGCTACTTGCCTTTGAACAAAGAACCTTGCAAGAAAAACAGGGCGGTGGCTATGAAAGAGGGTCTGAACTATTAATCGGTTTTTCTTCGGTATTTCACGAAATGTCAGGTGGACAAAATTTATCCAGCATGATTCGTGAGCGAAGTTTGCCAGCGGAGTTTCGTGTACAGATGAACCCTGCCATTGTCGGTGCAGACCATGCCAAAGAAATGGTAAGCGTTACCTATAAAAACGACACGGTGGTGCGTTTTCATTTTGATGAAGAAAAAGAAGATGATGAGGGGATATTATCGCTTGGACCCAAACTGCACATTTATGGTCTGTTTGCCATCAGATCACCTGAGTCTATCAACACAAATCCATGGCGATTGGGTGTGGTGCATTGGGTTGAAAAATCAAATAACGCTGTGCAAGTCGATGGTCGATTTTTGGGGCGTGTGCTGATGGCAGTGGGCATTCGTCTACGAAAACAAGACGGTAGAAGCCAAGAGTTTGTCCATGCCTTGTTGGTAGACGGCGACAGTCTAAGCGAACAAAGTACATTAATTATGCCTCGTTATCATTTTAAGACAGGCGATTATGTGGTGCTTCGTATCGACAACAAAGAAATGGAACTTCGCTTGGAGCGTAATATTCTGACCACCGATGAAATTGAGCAATATCAAATTGTGCGATTGTCTAGCTGATATTGCAGAGGTGTTGGCAATATTGGTATACAAAAGTCGTACAATTTGTATCAAGCAGGCATGAATCTTGCAATGATTTTGGAGATAAGGTGGCGGATTTGAGGTATGGTTTACCGCCATTTCTTAATTTTTTTAGATGTGCGTAATTTTATGAAAAAAAATGTTTTAAATTTATTATTTATCGATGAAGAACAGCTGTATGCCGAGCATTTGATTGAGCATTTATCGGCTTATTTTGATGAAGTGAATTTGGGCTTTTGGGACGATAAGGCTGAATTTGTCAAATCACTGCGTCAAGAATGGGATGTGTTGGTGTTTCATCGTGCCTATGACATGAACTTTACCGATGTGGTGGGTATCATTCAAGAGGAGCAAGTTAGCCTGCCTGTTATTCACTTGGTGCAAAGTGCTGAACAAGCAAGTCTCAACGAGCAGGGCAGTCCTGAGGTCATACATGGCGATATGGTTAAGTCATTGGTGCGTGGCGATGATAAACTCATTGTGGCAACCATCTGTTTGCAAGCGGCTTATATCCGTGCCAAACGCCAAACCAACCACCTAAAAAGCATTCTAAAAGAAGCAGAACAGCGTGCCAATATCCTCATCAAAAACTCAAAATCAGCGGTGGCCTACATCGATCAAGGGGTGCATATTTTTGCCAATGACCCTTATCTTGAAATGTTTGGTTATAAGGCGATGGAAGAGATCATTGGCGTGCCTGTGGTGGATTTGATTGCAGGTGGCGATAACGTCAAAGGTTTTAAGCAGTTTTTGCGTAAATTTGACAAAGGAGACCGCTCGCAGGTGGAGTTTGCTTTTGAGAGTAAACGCACCGATGGTTCGACTTTTGCTTCCAAGCTACAATTGGCCGCTGCCACCTTAGAGGGCGAGCCTGTTACGCAAATGATTATCCAACAAAATGAGGGTAATAGTGCTGAGCTTGCCAAAAAACTTGCCGAAGCCGAGCGTCAGGACTCGTTGACAGGATTGCCAAACCGTCTCGCCTTTACCGAGCGATTGGAGGCGGTACGTGGCGAGGTAGCTCGTGGCGAGCTTAAATCAGCAGCCCTGCTTTATGTCCGTGTGGACGGTATGGGTAAAATTCATTCAAGCACAGGGCTTGCTGGGGTGGATACTGCTATTAAGCAAGTGGGTTGGGTGCTTGACGAAACTGCCAAAAAATCTCATACGGCTTTTGTTGGGCGTTTTAGTGATAGTAGCTTTGCGGTGGTGGTTGAGAGTGTTAATAAAGAACAAGCACAAGCACTTGCTGAGCAGTTATCTGAGCGTGTGGCAGGGTTGCTGATTGAGGTGGGTAGCCGTACTGTAACAACCAGCCTGTCGGTGGGTGTGGTTGTTATGGAGACTAACACGCCTGAGGCGAGTGTGGTGCTAAGCCGTGCAATGGATACCGCTCATGAAATGAATCCTGATGATGAGAGTATGAAGGTTAAGGTCTTTGATATCAGCAGCATCGCAGGTGAAGATGACTCAGCAATGGCGGAGTATATACAGACTGCCCTGACCCAGAATAAACTGATTTTAAAATATCAGCCGCTTTATGATATTGAGACGGACAGCAGTAGCTTATTTGAGGTGTTTATTACACTGCCACAAGCTGATGGTACCGAGATGACTTATGATAAGCTAGTGCCGATTGCCAAAAAACATAACTTGCTCGATAAGCTAGATCGCTGGATGCTCATCAATGCCAGCAAGCACTTGGCGACCATTCGCCAAACAGAGCCAACCGCACGTATTTTGGTGGGGTTATCATCAGCATCATTGGCGGATACCAGCTTAGCAGGTGTCATTACACAGCTGGTGAGAGCCATCGGTGGCGACCATCAGGTATTAACCTTGCAATTTAATGAGCAGGATTTGGTGGATTATATGGCGGTGGCAAAACGTCAGTTCATCGCCCTGGCTAATATCGACTGCCCTGTGGGCATGAATGGTTTTGGTGTAACTGCAAAATCTGCTGAGATATTAGAATATCTGTCGCCAAATGTGGTACGTCTTGCTAGAAGCTACACCAAAGATCTAGATAGGCCAGATAACTTATCGGCACTACAAGGGCTAATTCATAGTGCCAACGAAAAAAGTGCTAATGTCATCATGCCATACATCGAGGAAGCTTCTACGATGTCGATGGCGTGGTCGGTTGGGGCGAGGTATTTACAGGGTGATTATCTACAACCTGCCAGTACCGAGATTGTATTCCCACCACCTGCCGAAGAGGCGTGATGATACCGCCGAAAAACTCCCAATATTACATTGGGGGTTTTCGTATATTCATGTTGTGCCATCAATCATCAGTTGATAGACCGAAATATTATGCTAAATTCCCAAATTCAACCAAAAGCCAAACAACTACTTCATGAACTCAACCAAATCATTCTTGACAAAGAGCAAGTGGTAACGTTGGCGGTATCTTGTATTTTTGCTGATGGACATTTGTTATTGCAGGATTTGCCCGGCATGGGTAAGACCACCTTGGCACATGCATTGGCGATGTTATTGGGGCTGGATTTTAATCGCATACAGTTTACTAATGACATGTTACCTGCCGATATTTTGGGTATGATGATTTATAATCAAAGCGAGCATAGCTTCACATTTAGAAAAGGAGCGGTGTTCACTCAGCTACTCTTGGCAGATGAAATCAACCGTTCTAGCCCAAAAACTCAATCAGCTCTATTGGAAGCGATGGAAGAAAAGCAAGTTACCCAAGATGGGCAAACTTATGAGCTTCCAAAGCCATTTTTTGTGATTGCTACCCAAAACCCTACTCAACAAGCAGGGGTTTACCCTTTGCCAGAGTCGCAACTAGACCGATTTTTGATGTGCGTATCCTTGGGTTATCCCTCCTTAAAGGCGGAACGAGAACTTTTAGAAGGACAAGACAGACGTGCCATGCTAAGTGGGCTTACCGCCATCTTAACGCCAGATGAAGTCAGACAAGCCCAGCAAGAAGTTCAGGCGATGTACATTGCTCCTGTGGTGCTAGACTATATCCAAAGACTGGTGGCTAAGACACGGTCTAGTCGAGAATATCACGGACTATCGCCACGTGGCGTGCTTGCCCTAAAACGTGCTTGTCAGGCTCATGCTTATGTGTTGGGTCAAGATAATGTCTCCATCGATGATGTGCAAGCGGTATTCATGGCGGTGGCAGACCATAGACTGGGTCAGCGATTTGTGCCATTTCATCATCTAGGTGGTCTAACCAAAAGCACGATTGCTGGGCGGATTTTAGATGAAGTGGCGGTGGACTAATTGGTCATTGATGAGATGATGGAAAACTCATTCCAAGATAAAAGTAACGCATTTTTTGCTCGCCGTTCTCCACGTCAAGATAGCGTGTCCTTGGGGCTTCGTAACGTCTATATTTTTTCTAGTCGAGCAGGGCTGTTGTTTGTGTTATTGCTGATTGCAACGTTTATTACAGGTATTAACTACGGCAACAACTTAGTTTTGGGGCTGTGTTTTTATTTGTTCGGCATTTGGCTTGTTTCGGTATTTTATACTTTTGTGCAAATATCTGGTTTGGATATTCGTTTGGTTGAGACTGAATTGGTGGAAGCTGAATCCGTAGGCTATGTAACCTTAGAATTATCCAGTAGAAGTGCCAAACCATCTAGACAAGTGGTGTTGAGATTTGATGGCTGGACAAAGACAGAAAACACCAAAAGTCAAGTTATCGTACCTGCTGTGAGTGGGTCGATGTTGGTTAAAGTGCCAGTCTACGCTTCAAATCGTGGCGTAATGACTTTGCCTCGTTTGACGATTAGCAGTCGATATCCTTTGGGTGTCATGCGTGCGTGGTCGTATGTTTATCTGGCAAGCCCTATGTATGTTTACCCCAAGCCCATCTCTTTTGATTGGCAAAGCATCAGACAAATGGTAGACAGCGATGGCGATGAACAAAGTGCGATGAGTAGGGCAGGTCAAGATGATTTTGACATGTTAGATGAGTATGAGCAAGGCGAGAGCCTATCTAGGGTATCATGGGCTCACACAGCACGAGGCATGGGTATGCTTACCAAGCATTTTAGTGATACTGGGGGGCGTGAGTGGTGTTTGCGTTATGAGGACATGCCATCTGCCATGCACGAATCCAAACTGGGCGAACTTAGCCACGCTGTGCAATCCATGTCAGGTTTGGGTGTGCCATTTATGTTGATACTTCCTAGTGGTCATGGCGATATTGGTGTGGGCGATGATTTTGTACGTCAGTGCCTATTACGCCTCGCCCAAGAGCCTTGATGTTATTTTGTATTTTCCATATTGACGGTTAATTTTTAAGAATAAATCGTCATTTGTTTTGTCATCTAAAGTACCCAAAAATTCATCAATGATACTGCCAAATTGACCATAAAGCAGACATCAAAATATGCCAATATCTAATCAAATATAAACATCTCTTTATTTTATGAATAATAACTTTTGTGAATTTGGACTGGGTAAAAAACTTGCTCAGTCATTTACCATCAAACACCCCCTAAAAAGCATGTTTGCCCTGCCTGCTTACCATTGGTCGCTGATGGCGGTAGTCGCGGTGGTGTTGCCGCATTTGATGGGTTTGCCCATTTGGATTTTGGTACTGCTTGTCATCAGTGCCATTATGCAAAAACCCAGCATAAAATCGTTTGTCAATCGCATCACTGGTGGACGACTAAAACTAAGCTATCGATTCATTCAGCTGACGATGTTTGGGGTGGGTGTGTTGGCGTTATGGGTAAGCTTTGGTCGCAGTTTTGGGGTAGATGTGGCGGTGGGCTTTTTGGTGCTGTGTCTGATGGGTAAAACATGGGAGCTGTACAATAAGCGTGATGCGTATGTGGTGCTACATCTGGTGCTGTTTGTGCTGGCGGCGGCGTTTTTGATGGGGCAGAATCTTGGCACGATGTTGCTTGGTCTAGTCGCCTTGATGACTGCCTTGCTGGGCTTTATCACACTAAGCGATGAAGGAAATAATGATGGCGATGGTAGGCTTCGAGCTTTGGCCATGATTGGTTTGCCTGCTGTGCCACTTTTGGTGGTGCTGTTTTTGTTCTTTCCTAGATTGCCACCACTTTGGTCGTTGCCCATGGCAGGAAAATCCGCCACCACAGGGGTGTCAGACAGTATGTCGCCTGGGGATTTTTCAAATCTTAGTCAATCTACCGAGCTTGCTTTTCGTGTTGAATTTGACAGGCAAATGCCAAGCCGTCAGCAGATGTATTGGCGTGGCTTGGTATTTAGTGATTTTGATGGGGTTACATGGCGACAAGGCGATGATTCTACCAATTTTTGGTCGTCTCGTGATGGAGCAAGTACGCCATCTTGGGCGATGAGTGCCTATAAAGGGACAGAACATCGCTATCGTGTGATTTTGGAGCCAACCGAACAAAATTGGCTATTTGCTTTGGATTATCCGTATTTGTATGCCGAACGTGGCTTGGGCATGACAGATAATTTTACCTTGCAAAGCTATTATCCTATCAGCAATCAAAGGCAGTACCAATCAAGCTATTTTGATGATGCCAAGATAGACGTTTATCTTAGTCAAGAACAAAAAAACCAAAATCTCATGTTGCCTACTGATGGCAACGACAAATCAAAGGAGTTTGCCAAAGAATTGTACGCCAAAACAGGCAATCCCATTACCTACATACAAGAAGTGCAACGATTTATCAGTACAGGAGGGTTTAGTTATACGCTATCGCCACCTATTTTGATTAATAATCGCATTGATGAGTTTTTATTTGGAACAAAGGCTGGATTTTGTGAGCATTATGCTTCTAGTTTTGCTTTTTTGATGCGTTCGGCAGGTATTCCTGCACGTATTGTTGCTGGCTATCAAGGTGGCGAGCTTGGACGTGATGGTAAAAGCTGGGAGGTTCGGCAAATGGACGCTCATGCATGGACAGAGGTCTGGCTAGAAGGGCGAGGCTGGGTACGTATAGATCCCACGTCTTTTGTGTCGCCAGATAGGGTGGAGCAGGGCATGAATGCGGTAACTCAAATGGGAGGAGCTTCCATGTTTGGCGATGGTGTGGTGGCACAGTGGAGTTATCAACAATTTAAAACACTACAAGCACTAAGACGTTATTCTGACCAAATGAGCTATTATTGGCAAAAAAACGTGGTGGGCTACAACCAAGACAAACAACAAAACTCACTATTTAAATGGCTAAACATCAGCAGTTTTGCAGGCCAATTTTGGGTGTTGGTGGGGAGCATCGTGGGATTGATGGTGGTATTTGTGGTGGTGGTGATGTATGGGCGACGAGTGAGGTATCACGCTTTGGACTTGCCTTTTATTAGATTGTCCAATGCACTTGCCAAGCAAGACAAGAGTATGGCACGAGGAGCGAGCGAGGCGTATCTTACATGGCTTGACCGCCTAAAAAATGACGCCAATGCTGATGATATTGACACCCTAAAAACACTTTATCGCAAATATCGATACGGTCAAATCCCAGCAAACAAACAAGTACTGGCACAAATCAAAGAGCTGACAGGCAACATAAAAAACAAAGTAAACCAATAGGTATTTTATCTACAAAATCACAACATGCTTTGTCTGTTTTTGGGTTATAATAAGGCAATTAAAAATTGGAGTAAATCATGACAACTCATTATGATTATATCGCCATCGGTGGTGGTTCTGGTGGTATCGCTTCGGCAAATCGTGCAGCGATGTACGGCAAGAAAGTCGCTATTATTGAGGCTCGCCATGTCGGCGGTACTTGTGTTAATGTCGGCTGTGTTCCAAAAAAAGTACTGTGGAATGGAGCAAATTTAGCGGAAGCTTTGCACAAATACGCTCATGATTATGGCTTTGATGTTGATGTACAGGCATTTGATTTTAAAAGATTGGTCGAAAATCGTACCGCTTACATTGACCGCATTCATACCTCTTACCAAAACGGCTTTAATAAAAATGGCGTAACTAAGATAGATGGCTTTGCCAAGTTCATTGACAAAAACACCGTAGAAGTGACCAAAGCAGACGGCACGGTGGAAGTTTTGAGTGCAGAGCATATTTTGATTGCCACAGGAGGTCGCCCCACACGCCCAGACATTAAAGGGGCTGAGTTAGGCATTGACTCTGATGGTTTTTTTGAGTGGGAAAGCTTGCCAAAATCAGTGGCAATCGTGGGTTCTGGTTATATCGGTGTGGAGCTGGCAGGCGTGCTAAATGCCTTTGGGGTGGATACGCATTTGGTGGTGCGTGGCGATAAAATCCTTAAAAACTTCGACCAAGATATTATCGGTACACTCGCTCAGATTATGACAGATGATGGTGTGCATTTTTATTATCAGTCCTCTCCTAGTGAGATTATTAAAAACGCAGATGACACATTAACTGTCCAGCTAAATACAGGCGAGAGCTTGGTGGTGGAGAGTTTGATTTGGGCGACAGGGCGTGTGCCTGCAACTGATAATATCGGTCTAGATAAAGCAGGCGTGCAGACCAACGACAAAGGCGAGATTGTCGTGGATAAATTCCAAAACACGAGCGTAGATGGCATTTATGCGGTGGGCGACATCATCGAACACGGCGTACAGCTAACCCCCGTGGCGGTGGCAGCAGGACGCAGACTCTCTGAGCGACTGTTTAACAATAAACCCAATGAACACCTTGATTACAGCCTGATTCCGACCGTGATTTTTAGCCATCCTGCCATCGGTACGGTGGGTTTATCAGAGGAGCAAGCAAAAGCCAAATTTGACAAAGTTAAGGTTTATCGTTCGACCTTTACACCGATGATGAGTGCCATCACAAGTCATCGCCAGCCTTGCAAAATGAAACTGGTGTGTGTGGGCGATGATGAGAAGGTTGTGGGACTTCATGGCGTGGGCTTTGGGGTTGATGAGATGATTCAAGGCTTTGCGGTGGCGATTAAGATGGGAGCGACTAAGGCGGATTTTGATAATACGCTGGCGATTCACCCCACAGGTGGCGAAGAGTTTGTTACCATGCGATGACTCTTGTGATATTTGTAAGACAAATGACTTAGGTTGTTTGTCTTATTTTTTTTTGGTTTTTTTGCTTGCCATTTTGGATTTTTTCTGATATTTTGGGGTAATTAAAATTTGTGATTTTAAAAGGAGATTTTATGAAAAAATCACTACTTGCACTGTCTTTATTGGCGATGTCAGCATCTGCTCACTGTGATGTTTGTGCTATTGCCAGTGTTGAAGAATATGAATGTGTACTGTCAGATGTGGTATGTCAGATATTTTATGACAACGACAAATATGGCATCAAGGACAAAGAGGGCAATGTCGTCGTGCCTGCCATTTATGATGACATCAATCATGCCTATGATGTAGATTATGACAGAGTTCCTTATTTAGCCATCAAATCAGAGAATAATCGTTATGGTCTGATGAATGACAAAGGTAAAGTCGTGCTTGCCCCAGATTATGACGAGTTAAGATTTACCAAGAACAATCTAGTCATTGTCGAGAAGCACGGCATGTATGGCGTGATGGATTTGGCGGGCAAGGTGGTGCTACCTATTTCTTATCATGAAATCAGCGTGAATGACGCAGGAGTGGCAGTCGCCCAAACTCGTAGTTATACCGTGTTTGACCCACAGGGTAAATCCATCGCAACCTATCCTGTGGCACACACCTTGGATAATGGTGCTGTGTCATTTTGTCAAGCTGACCATCAAGATGGTACTGGGTGTGGTGTCATGAATGAGGCAGGCAAGGTTGTTATTCCGCCAAAGTATCGTTACGTGCAAGCAATGAGTAATTATTCTGGCGAAGATGATGTTAGTGCTTTGGTAAAAGTAGTTAGCAAACAAAATAAAGTTGCTCTATTTGATGTTAATACAGGCAAAGCACTAACGCCATTTATCTATGATGATATGGATTATGAGGTCAGAGAGGGTATGGTTGGCATAGAAGTAGAGGGTAAATACGGCTTTATTGATAAAACAGGCAAACAAGTGATTGCACCGACATATGATTATGTAAGTTATTTTGATGTAGGGCTTGTTAAAGTCGAGAAAGATGGCGAGCGTTTTTATATCGATAAAACAGGCAAGCGAGTGCCATAAGTGATGTGTGTGGCATGCCCCAATCCATCATCGAGATTGGGGTGTATTTCACACATTTACCTAAATCACACCCAACTCTCTAAGCCCCCTAAAAATCCCATCATCTGTGTGGCTAGGACAGATAAAATCCGCTACGGTTTTTAGGCTTGGGTGAGCATTACCCATCGCTATGCCGTAGCCGACCGCTGATAGCATTTCGATGTCATTAAGACCATCGCCAAACGCCCATGCCTCACTCATGTCCAATCCCAACGCACCCATCACCGTACCAATGCCACGTGCCTTAGAGCCTTGCACATCTAAGATGTCCACGCCACACTCATGCCAGCGGACGGTTTTTAGATTGTCCATCAGCTCCAAGCTTGCCGTTTGGTTATTTTCATAAAATGCCAATATTTGATACACATCATCAGTCCCATCAAATTCCTCTGCCACACGGTAGGGAATGTGTAGGGAGCGTAGGGCGTGCGTCATGCATGGCGTTTCATTAAATGCAATAATCTCATGACGTGTCATGTAGCCATAGGCGATACGCTGACGCACTAGATAGTCGGTGGTGTGCTGTATTTGTTCGGCAGATAGGGGGTAATGTGCCAGCATTTTGCCTTGATATTCATTGTACTGTCCATTGATGGTAACAAAAATCTTGATGTCAGCCTCATCTATCAGCCGATGTACTGCTTTTGGAAATACGCAAATCCCACGCCCTGTGGCGATGGCAACCATAATGCCTTTATCGTGCAGTTGTTTTAGGGCAAAGATGGTGCTGTCTAAAATGCGATTTTCGGCTTTAATGTAGAGCGTGTCATCGATGTCAAAAAAGATGATTTTGGGTGGTGTGGGTATGGGCGAGGCGATGGTATTTGGCATGAGAGCATTGCTGTATTGATAATTGAATTATTTTATGCAAAAATAGCACCCATTGCAAACCTTTTGGGATTTTCTTATGATTGAACCTACCCTACACCAACGCCGTATCATCTACCAAGCCAGACGTGGGCTAAAAGAGCTTGATTTTTATATCGATCCCTATGTCAAAAACCACTACCTAAGTGCAGACGAGGACGAACAACGTGCCTTTGAGCAGTTGTTGTCGTATGAAGACCCTGATTTGCTCTTGTTCTTTTTAGGGCAGGCTCGCCCTGATGATGAACAAGTTGTCCACCTTATCGAAAAAATCAAAACTCTAAAACATGCCTAAGTTTGATGTTTATCGATACCGCTGTTCGCCCCACTCATCATGCATCATGTGTCAAGATACTGCTCGTGGTGGCTGTTTTGGCACTGATGGCGAAGATGGGTGCGACGTGGTGGCAGTACACGGCGGTACTGGTGGTGTTTATTGCTTGTCTGTGGGTGGATACCTCCCATGCTACGCCTGTGCGTGAGCTAAGTACCAAACACCCTGATGATATTTGGTATTTGGGGGTGTATGATGACGATGAGCGTCAAGTGTGGCAGGCTTATCTGAGCTGTGCCAAGCGTGTCGGCAGGGCGGTGCAGTTAGAGTTTGACGTGATGATTCCCTTTGAGGGCAGACATCAGCTGGTCATCTATCCTAATTCGGTATCAGATGGGGACTTTCGTCAGCTATCATCATTGGTATAAACGTATATTTATCAAGGAGTTATCATGTTTCAGTCCATCATCATTGCCGATTTTATCGCCAAACAAAATGCCGATGCCCTCACAGATGCCCATGATAGATTTATGACACATTTTGGCAATAAAGACATTCAGTCAAACATCAAAAACGCTAAGGAAGAACAATACCAAGAGGGATTTTTAAAGGATTTATTTGTGGGTATTTTGGGTTACACCCTAAATCCACAGCCCAATTTTAATCTTACCACCGAACTTAAAAACCAAAAAGGGCAAAAAAAGTGCGATGGAGCGATTTTAAAAGATGGTCATGCCATTGCCGTGATTGAATTAAAAGGCATGGATACCACAGATTTGTCAAAAATCGAATCCCAAGCCTTTGGCTATAAGAACAATCAGCCCAATTGCCGTTATGTCATCACCGCCAATTTCCAAAAACTTCGCTTTTATATCGATAATGCGGTGGAGCATTTAGAATTTGATTTGTTTAAATTATCTTTTGATGAATTTAAAAAACTGTATTTATTATTGCATGTGGATAATCTGCTAAATGACATTCCTCTTAAATTAAAAAACGCCAGTATCAGCCAAGAAGAAAAAATCACAAAACAACTCTATCAGGATTATTCATCATTTAAGCGTGCATTATTTGATGACTTGATAAATCGTAATCCTAGCATCGACCAACTCACTTTATTTAATAAAACCCAAAAACTACTCGATAGATTTTTATTTATTTTCTTTTGTGAAGATGGTGGGCTTTTACCTGCCAATACCGCCCATAATATCATCAAAGAATACGAAAAAGCCAAAGAATTAAATATCCCCATTACCATTTATAGTCATCTTAAAAACTATTTTAATTATTTAAATACAGGCTACAAAACAGACAGTATTGAAATATTTGCTTATAATGGCGGTTTATTTAAGCCCGATGACATTTTAGACAATCTTATCATTAGTGATGATGTGTTATGCACGCACATAAAAAAACTCTCTGATTATGATTTTAAAAGCGAAATCGATGTCAATATTTTGGGGCATATTTTTGAAAATAGTCTTAATGAAATAGATGAGATTAAAGCCAAAATCAATGGCGATACGCTAGATAAAACCCAAACCAAACGCAAAAAAGACGGCGTGTTTTATACGCCCAAATACATCACGAGTTATATCGTGCAAAACACCGTTGGTAAATTATGTGCGGATAAAAAACAAGAATTTGGTGTGATTGACAAAGAATATTATTCAGGTCGCCAAACCAAAACCAAAAACACACTTTATGCCAATCTACAAAATTATCGTCATTGGCTATTGCAAATCACTATTTGCGACCCTGCGTGTGGTAGTGGGGCGTTTTTAAATGAAGCATTAAATTTTTTAATGACCGAACATCGTTATATTGATGAATTGGAGAGTAAATTAGAGGATACGCCTTTAATTTACCAAAATATCGCCAATCATATCCTTGAAAACAACCTATTTGGTGTGGATATTAACGAAGAGGGCGTACAAATCGCCAAACTCTCGCTATGGTTACGCACCGCCGAGCCACATCGTAAATTATCCAATCTTAACGAAAATATCAAATGTGGTAATTCTTTGATTGATGATAAAGCCATCGCAGGCGATAAAGCCTTTAATTGGCAAAAAGAATTTCCGCAAGTGTTTGAAAGAAATAGGTTTGGTAACGCAGGGGGGGGGGGAACGATGGTGGATTTGATGTGGTGATTGGTAATCCGCCTTATGGGGCTACATTGGACATAATACAAAAACAATTCATTCAAGATAACTACCAGTCTTTTGAATATCAGATAAATACTTATGTGATATTTTATGAGCTTGGTTTAAATCTTTTAAGGCATGGTGGCATATTGGGTTATATTACGCCAGCAACGTTTGCTTATGGGCATTATTTTAAAAATATTAGAGAAATTTTTGGTAATTACAATCAATTATTTATTAGTAAATACTTTTATGATGTATTTGATGATGCAGATATTGGAGATACAGTTACTTGGGTTATTCAAAAATCAGAAAATAAAAAATCTGATATTTTTATTCAATTATGCCATAATTCTGAAAGTGCCATGCGAGAACCATCTTTGACAAGCTATGTAGATGTTGTTAATGATGATTTGACTTATAATTTAAATAAGTCGCCTCTGAATATTAAGAAATTTGAAGGAGGTTGTTCGGAGCTTGGAAGTATTTCAAATATTATTGTGGGGATAAAACCTTATCAATCAGGAAAAGGAAAGCCCGCTCAAACTGCACAGGTTGTAAAGGATAAAATATTTACCACTTTTGGTATCCAACTCAATGATGAATACATTCAATGTGTGATTGGAAAGGATTTTCATAGGTATAAATTTTTAAATGAGCCAACCATGTTTATTAAATATGGAGAATGGTTGGCAGAACCTAGATTTACGGCTCCATTTTTTGATGATGAGAAAATTATTATTAGGCAGACCGCCGATAGTCTAATTTGTAATATTGATGATTTAAAAAGAGTTAATCTAAATAATGTGTATAATATCGGAAAAACAAATGATAATTTCAATTTAAAATACCTTTTGTGTATTTTGAATAGTAAATTTATGAATATAATTTATCAAAGTTTATCACAAGAAAAAGGTAAATTGTTTGCAGAGGTTAAAAAAGTTTATTTGGAGAAACTCCCAATCAAAGAAATCCCCTTATCTGAACAACAACCCTTTATCGAAAAAGCCGATTTAATGTTATCGTTAAATAAAGAATTGCAAGAGACGATAAATAAATTTTTGCGTACGCTAAATCGCAGATTTGATTTGTCGGATTTCTCAAAAAATCTACAAAATTGGCACTTGCTCGATTATAAAGCCTTTATTAAAGAGCTTGCCAAAAAGAAAATTAAACTCTCTTTGGGCGATGAAGCGACATGGGAGGACTACTTTATCGCCGAACAACAAAAAGCCATCGCCCTACAAAATCAAATCCACAAAACCGATAATGAAATCAATCAAATGGTGTATGAGCTGTATGGGCTAAGTGATGATGAGATTGCGATGATTGAGGGGGCTGTTTAGGGCAACGCATTTGCACACGCAAAGCCACTTGCCCATGCCCAATGAAAATTATAACCCCCAAGCCACCCTGCCACGTCCAGCACTTCGCCGATAAAATACAGGTTTTGGCAATGTTTGCTTTCAAACGTCTTACTACTCACTTCATCGGTGGACACGCCCCCACGAGTCACTTCGGCGGTGCGATAGCCTTCTGTCCCTGACGGTTTGACTTGCCAGTCATTGAGGCTTGCCCCAATCTCTAATAGGGTTTTGTCTTTGATGTTGGCAAGCTCGGTATCTTTGTCTTTTTCCCAAAAATGAGCCTCTAAGGCGGTTAATAGCTTTTTGGCAAAATAAGGCATTAATGCTGTACGAATGAGCTTTTTGGGGTTGTCTTTTTTATAACCAATTAAAAACTTACCGATATTTAGATTGGGCAAAAGATCAATATGAATACTTTCGCCTATTTCCCAATAATTGGATAATTGCAGTATTGCAGGTCCAGATAAACCACGATGGGTAAATAACATGGGTAATTCAAAACTAATTTTATTATTAGAAACAATCACATCAATGCTAATTCCGCTTAGGTGTTTTATCATTTCTCCGACATTATCGGTAAATGTCATTGGCACAAGGGAAGCGTGGGTGGGGACAATCTTGTGCCCAAACTTGCGAGCAATGTCATAACCAAAGCCACTCGCCCCAAGCGTAGGAATAGACAGCCCTCCTGTGGCAACCACTAGCGAGGTGGCGGTGAGTGTGGTTTCTTTGTGGTCTTTTTTGGTTTTTAGGTGAAAAAGATTGTTGTTTTTATCAATGTTTTGGATATGGGTATTTAAAGAAATTTGCACGCCATTATCATTGCATTCGGTAAGTAGCATATTTAAAATGTCTTTGGATGAATCATCACAAAATAATTGTCCGTGTGCTTTTTCATGAAAAGCGATGCCATGTTTATAAATATAATCCATAAAATGATGTGGGGTAAATTTGGATAATGCCGAACGGGTAAAATCAGGATTATCCCCCACAAAGTTTTGATGACTGACCGTCATATTGATAAAATTACAACGTCCGCCACCGCTCATCAGTATTTTTTTGCCTGCTTTATTGGCGTGGTCGATGACCAGCACGCTTTTGCCACGCTTGCCTGCATTGATGGCACAAAAAAGTCCCGATGCCCCTGCTCCGATGATAATGACATCAAAATGTGATGATTGCATGATAATAATTCTCAAAATATAATTTAAATTCCTTTATTTTATCCAAAAACCGCTCAATTGTCTTATTTTTTACACAAAAATTTTCCAAAAACGACCATTTTAAGGTATGATACACCAAAAAATAACGCTATCTTATCATGACTGATATACCCCAAAAATCCAATACCATTTTTAACCTACCAAACAACTTAACCATCGCTCGCATTGTGATGATACCGCTGTTTGTGGCAATTGCTTATTATCCACCTGCACTTGGCATTGGCATGCCAGCCATTTCTGATAATGCCATTGCACGGCTTGGTATGCTAGATTATAGCGAGAGTATGTTTCGGCATTTTTTGCTTACCTTTGTGTTTGTGCTTGCGGCAGTTACGGATTGGCTTGATGGGTATTTGGCTCGTAAAATGGGACTAACCTCGGCATTTGGTCGGTTTTTGGATCCTGTGGCAGATAAACTCATGGTGGCGGCAGCGTTAATCATCTTGGTACAATGGCATGCTAATATCGTTATGGCGATTAGTGCGATTGTCATCATCAGTCGTGAAATTGCGGTGTCGGCACTGCGTGAATGGATGGCGGAATTGGGCAACCGCACATCGGTGGCGGTGTCGTATGTTGGCAAACTCAAAACCGCTTTTCAGATGATAGCCATTACGGTACTTTTACTCAACTGGGAAAGCCTGCAAACGCTTGGCTATGTACTGATGGTCATTGCAGTGGTATTGACATTGTGGTCGATGATGATTTATCTAAGGGCGGCGTGGCCATACCTAAAACAAAACTAGTTGTCATGGCTGGATACCAAAAACAGACAAATTGTGGCGAAATTGTAAAAATGGCTTATGTTATAATGAGCCGTTTTTTTTGTGAAAATTAAATATATGTCAAAAGTTGCTCATTTTGCTGTCTTATCTTTATTATCTGTGAGTGTGGGTGTGTTTGCTCCTACGGTCAGTCTAGCTGCGTCTGGTGGTGGCGAGTTGGTAGGTTTATTCGCTCAAAAATCCAAATTTTTGCCCGTGCATCAGGCCTTTGGGGTGGAGGCAATGGTGCAAAGCGATGTGCTGACGGTGTCATTTCGTGTTACGCCAGAGCATTATATCTACAAAGATAAAATCAAGCTTACCCTGCCTGATGGGGTTAGTGCAGATACATGGACGTTTGATAAAGCACATACGATGATTGACGACCCAGAGTTTGGGCGTGTGGCGGTCTTTGAACAAGATGTTGTGGCGACCACCAAACTGCATGCTACCGCTGATGTTGAAGCTCCAATTAGTGTCAGATGGCAGGGTTGTGCCAAGGCAGGACTGTGTTATCCGCCAGAGACTGTCAAAACATCAGCCAATCTAACGGCAAGCACCAAACACATCAAAGAGGCTGCCGAGCAAAACGCTGCATATTCCCAAACCTCTAAGCTCCAATTCTTTAAATCGCAAGATATACAAGACAAATCAACATCCATCAAAACCACAACTGATGAGCAGTCGGCTGATGCGTCAAGTTTGTCAGATGTATCATCATCGCCTCTGGTGCAGGTGGTAGGCTCTCAGACATCTGATGTTGATTTGGAAGCCGCCAGCGATATTGCCAATGATACAAAGGTTTGGCAGGATTTGGTGGAGAACGAAACAAGTCATCAGCCAAACATCTTTGAGGAGGGTCAAGACAAAAAGGAAGTTGCTCCATCTGAGAATCTCAGCTCCCAGTCCCCTCAAACTACCCCAAACTCTCAAAATAACCATAAAGCCATCATGGATAATCCTGACCCTTTTGGCGTCCATAAAAATCCTGTGCTTGCGGTATTACTGTTGTTTTTGGCTGGGTTATTGTTGTCGCTGACACCGTGCGTCTACCCAATGATTCCGATTGTTGCCAATATCGTTACGCACAATAAACGTGGCTCCATGCAGGGATTGGCGTTATCAGGCAGTTATGGCTTGGGCGTAGCGACAGCATATGGTTTTTTGGGAGCGATGATTGCGTGGGTGGGTCAGGCGGTCGGTGTGCTTGGCATGCTACAAAACCCCTATGTGCTTGGTGTGTTTGCCATCGTATTTGCGGTATTGGCGTTGTGCATGTTTGATGTGCTAAAAATAGGATTGCCTGCCGTCATCAAAAACCGACTTCATCAACATTCCCAGCGTGCCGATGGTAAGTTAGGTACGTTGGGCGGTAGTTTTTTGGCGGGAGCATTATCGGCATTGGTGGTGTCGCCTTGTGTCTCTGCACCGATGGCAGGGGCTTTGACGGCGGTATCATCAAGCTCTAATGTGTACTTTGGTTTTGTGGCGTTGTTTGCGTTGGGGCTTGGACTGTCATTACCGCTGATGCTTATTGGTGTCGCACAAGGTCGGTTCATGCCAAAAGCAGGCGAGTGGATGAACCGTGTCAAGGAATTTTGTGGTTTGTTGTTACTTGCCGTATCACTATCATTGCTTGAAAGATTGATTTTTTCATCTTTGATACTGGTTATGTGGGCGGTGTGGTTTGCGGTAATGGCGGTTTGGTTATTTAAAATTAAAAGTCTAGCCTCGCAAGGTTTTGGCTTGGTTGCTGCTATTTGGGCGGTGTGTCTTGTGGTGGGGGCAAGCATGGGGGCAAATGACGCATGGCGACCATTGGCAAATTTTAAATCCCAGCATACTGGGTCTGTGGCACGAGCGGACATTAAAATCACGACATTGGGCGAGCTTGATGAAGTGTTGCCTCACCATGATAAAGTATTGGTGGATATTACCGCTGATTGGTGTGTAGAATGTCGCATCATGGAGCGGACGCTATTTACCAACCGACCAGCGGTGCTTAGCGACTATCAAGTCGTAAAACTAGACATCAGCGATACCAATGACGATAGTCGTGCGGTGCTGTCTCGTTATCAGTTGTTTGGGCCACCTGCTTTATTGATTTATAAACACAATCAACTCCAAACTGTACTGCTAGGAGAAGTGGGGCGAGCAGATTTTGAGAATGCACTAGCGAGGTTTTGATTTGACTGCCAAAAATTGTAAGTTGCTTATGAATATTGACAAAAATTGTCATATTTTTCAAAAATTAACATAAAGTCAGCACGCTTATTTTGCAACACTCTTAGGCTTCTGTTAAAATATCCATTGATTTAACAAATACACGGATAATTCATGCATCTATTTCGTCACAAAGCCAAGCAACTTGCATTTCTTTTGATGGTGGGTTTTGGGTTGCTGGCGTGTCAAGAGGGCAGTGTACCGCCATCAACAACCCAGCCAATTTCTCAGACTGCTGTTGTGGCGGATAAAGAACCCATAAAAGAGACGGTAGCAACCTCATCAACTGACTGTCAAAACCAGCTTATCATGCAGAGTTTTGTTGATAGACGCTCTGATGTGCAAGTTAGGGGCTGTGGTGTGGTGGTGGCGACCTTGCCTGATGATAATGAAGGTTCTCGCCACCAAAAATTCATCGTAAAAGTGGCGGATAATCACACCGTGCTGATTGCCCATAACATTGACCTAGCTCCTTATGTTCACGGACTTAAAAAGGGCGATGAAGTGTCGTTTTATGGTGAATACGAATACACCGAAAAAGGTGGTGTGGTTCATTGGACGCACCATGACCCCGCTGGCAGGCATCAAGGCGGTTGGATTATGTACGGTGGTCAAAAATACGAATAAGCGTGCGATATGTGGCGGATAAGACACGTACACTCAAACATCAACAAATCAAGATGAGATTTTTATGAAATTTATCCCAAATCAACTAAGTGTCATGGTGGCACTATCTATTGGCGTGGTAAACATTCAGGCGTGGGCAAATGATACGGCGGCATCTGATGTGTTTGGCGTTGATAGTTCTTTAATTGGCACCCCAGAACAGGGAGAGCAGTTGTTTTTTGATTGTGCTTCTGTGCTTGGTGATGGCGAGAGGTTGGCGTGCTATGACAGCATTGCACAGGGGAAAGTGCCAAGTATTTTGCAAGAAAAACGCCCCCTTGATTTGAGCAAAACCGTCAAAAGCACCATCAAGGGTAACCCCCAGATTATCCTTGCGGATAATCTAGATGAACCGACCTCTCTAAGTCAAGATGACAGCTGGCAAAAGCTATCCATGTCGGATACTAAGGCATTTGATGTGGTGGATAGCAGTAAATATACGCCACTTAGCCTCTCTTATGACCTTGATAAAAACAGCGGAGGGCTGTGGAAAGTGCGTCCGCATAACCCAATGTATATCTTGCCTGTCTATGTCAATGCCAAGCCCAATCGTGAGTTTGCAACGCCCACCCAAGAAGTGCGTACATTTACGGATAATGAGATTCGTAACACAGAGCTCAAATTCCAAATTTCTTTTAAGTCAAAAGTTGCCGAGGATTTATTTGGCAGTAATGCAGATTTGTGGTTTGGTTATACTCAGCAGTCGCATTGGCAGGTGTACAATGAGGATAACTCTCACCCATTTAGGGTGCATGACTATCAGCCAGAGATTTTTTTAACTCAGCCTGTGGTGGCGGATTTACCTTTTAATGGTAAGTTGCGTATGCTTGGCGTGGGTGCAGTGCATCATTCCAATGGCGAGAACGACCCATTATCACGTTCGTGGAATCGTGCTTATGTCATGGCGGGGGCAGAGTGGGGCAACCTAACCATCATGCCACGCCTATGGGCGAGAGTTGCCAAAGATAGTGATAGTGGCAGACCAGATGATAACCCTGACATCAGTGATTTTTATGGTTATGGCGATGTTCGTTTCATGTATCAATTTAAACAAGGCAACCACATTTCAGGATTGGCACGCTACAACCCATCAACCAGCAAGGGGGCATTACAGTTAGATTATGTGCGTCCCATCGGTCGTGGTATCAGTGGTTATGTACAGTTGTTTCATGGCTATGGACAGTCGATTGTGGATTATAACAACGAATCTACTGCCATTGGTGTGGGTGTAATGTTAAATGACTGGATGGGCTTATAATCGTTGAGCGTGTCTAAATTGCCTCCTTATACGCTTGCCATGCTGGCTTCGTATGTGCATGGCATGTGCCATCTGTGTAAGCAGGCAATACCCATCAACCCAGCCAAGAGCGTACAGGGTAACATGCTCGCTCGCTCTCCATTGCTTTGCCATCACTGTCATGAAGCATGGGTGGGTAGGTTGCCTGTTTTTGGGATTGAGGTGACAGATGGCTATATTCCGCTGTATGTTGCCTCTTATTATGATACGCCCCTAAAACACGTGATGAGTGCCTTTAAGGATAAAGGCGAGGTGTCTGCATTGATGGTGTTATATCATTTGCTTAGGTTTATTAAGTTGCCACCCAAGCTAAACGCCACTAACACCGTACTAATCCCTGTGCCAACCACCGACAGCCGTCTGGCAGAGCGTGGCTTTTATCCTGTGGGTGTATTGACTAGATACTTATCTTTTTTATGGCAAATCCCTATTTGGCAGGGCGTAGGTCGTATTGACAACGAAATCCATCAGCGAGGCTTGGGACGTGATGACCGCCTAAATAACGTCAAAGATGATTTTTATGTGGCAGATATCTTGTCTGCTCGTCATGCGATATTGGTCGATGATGTGGTTACCACAGGTTCAACGCTAAGTGCGATGGCTCATGCCTTAACACAAAATTTCCCCAAAACAAACATTCACGCCGTGTGCGTACTGCATGGGCGAGCCGACATGCATTTACCGACTTTTCCGCCGTAATGCCATTTACGCAGATGAGTGGTGTTGGTTTTGTTTGCGGTTTTTGATAGAATGAGTGAACAAATTTTTATTTATTGATGTGTTTTGGCTGCTTAGTATTTAGCTGGGTGAACCTTAGGAATGATTCTTGCAGCTTATCTTGCAATGTATTGTAAAAATTCCCCCAAAAGGTGTTTGTCATGGATTTAACAGGTGTTTCTCGTCAACGTGGCTTTACTTTGGTTGAGATGATGGTTGTCATTGTCATTATGGGTATTTTGGCTGCGATGGCTTACCCTTCTATGACATCACAGATTGCCAATATGCGTATCAAAAGTGCTAAGACCACCATTGCCAGTACCATTAAAGATGCTCAGGCCCAAAGTTCTATTCTTAGAAAGCCTGTGTGGATTGTCATCGAAAAAGACAGTGATGACAAGTTTTCTTTGGTGCTGACAAGCGATGAGCCAAGCTCAACAACTGTGGACGCTGATAAAATTATATCAAGCAACCCCCTGCCAAAATCCATTCGCTTGCTTGATAGTGGTGGCAATGTCATCAACGCCGATAATTCGCTTAGAGTTGTGCCAGCGGGCAGTTTTCAGAGCAAGCAAGGCAGTAGTTACGCACCCACCACACAGGTGTTTTATGCGTGCGACACCATTTACAATGGTAACACCAGTATCGGTCTAAAATTCCAAAACCGTAGCGTGCCAGTCGCCCAAAAATCTACCAGCGAATCTGTGGTTTGTAACTTATAAGTCAGGAGAACATGAGATGAAATTAACTTCCCAGCAACACCAAGCGGGTATTGGTTTGATAGAGGTCTTAGTGGCACTCCTGATTTTGGCAGTGGCAATTTTGGGGTTTAGTGCATTGCAAATGAATGCTCTTAGAACAACTGACGAGAGTATCCTGCGTAGCCGTGCGATGACCGTCATGCGTAGTGGTGCTGAGGTCATGCGACTGCACCATGATGTCATTGACGACTTCAAAAGCCAACTAAATAGCCTGCAAGGTCAGTCCAAAGCTACGCCTGACACTGATTGCATGGACAATGATTGTACCTTTGCTGAATTGGCACAGTACGATGCCACCATGCTGCATAACTACGCCTTTGATAACGAGGTTCAAATTAACATCGATACTTGTGCTGGCACATCAGGCAACCAAACAAGACAATGCATGATAGTAAGTTGGGGCGATACACAGCCAGATTTTAATGGCAATACTAACTCATGTGCCAATGCCAACGGCTTGTATCAGGCACGAGCGACTTGCTTCATCATGGAGGCATATTAATGAAAAAAACAACGACACAGCATGGCTTCACGATGATTGAGTTGATGATTGCCATGGCTTTGGGGCTTATTATCATCGCTGCGGCGGTGGGGGTTTATCTTGCTAATTATCGCAACCTTGCCACCCAAAGAAGTGGTAGCGAAATGCAAAGTGCCAGTATGTTTGGTGTACAGCCTTTGGAGGCTCGTCTGCGTCTAGCGAACTTAGGTAGCGATGTTACAAGCATTACCGATGCGACCGACAACAGCGGTATTGTACTGACATCTGCCAATGCCTCTGCTGTTACGGATACAGCACTGCACTCAAACACAGGTACAGGTTCTTCGAACACCGCCACAGGTAGCGACCAGCTGACCATTCAGTTTACCAATGAAACAGGCTTTGCGATATATGACTGTGAGGGCAATGAAGTAGCGGATAAGGCTCGCAGTATTGAGCGTTATTTTGTACGTAATGGTGCCAACGGCAATCTAGTACTGGCGTGTGATGCAGGTACGTTTAGTGGTGGTGCTTTATCCAACTTCGGTGATGATGGCGTGGAGCTTATCTCTGACGTGGATTTGTTCCGTTACTTGATTGGGGTGCAGACCATTACTAGTGGTGGGACAACAATTCGTTTTTATACCGCAGATAACTACAAGGCTTTGTCTGCTGCTAATAAACCTCAAATTGTCATGATACGAGCGGGTATTATCGCACGTGGTAGTACACCGATGACAGGCTTGGAGGGTCTATCCGAGTTTACTTTGCTAGGACAGAGTGAGACAATCAATGGCGGTGTTAGCACAAACTTCGTGCGTAATACCTTTGAGACGACCACCTTGCTTAGAAATGCACGAGCCATCAGTTATCACGCCAATGACACAGGCATTAATATTAACTAAGACGGAGTAGTGATGAAGCAATCAATCAACCTAAGAGAGCAACAAGGGGCAACGTTAATCGTTGTGTTGCTTGTCCTGCTCCTTGTGATGGTAGCGGGGGCATTGGCAGTGCGTCAAAGCCGTACAGATTTACAAGTGGCGACCAGCGATCAAATTAACACCGTGCTGTTGCAAACCGCTGATAACGCCAACCAAAAACTTGAAACCATCATTAACGGCGATACCAGTAATGCCGACTACCAAAAACTGGTAGAAAACACCAATGGTTTTATTGGGTATTTTTACTCCGATGATACCAGAGACCACCAAGAGCTGATTTATTGCCAGACAGGTAGCGACTTATCCTATTTGGTAAATTCTGCGACGATTAAGTCAGGTACAGGCACAGTCGGAGCTGGTAGTGGGTACTGTGCCAATGGCTCCAACATGAGATACACCAGCAGTCGTGATGTGATGGTCAGCCAAGTGAGTATTCAGCCAGTCAATGAGCACTCATCAGTAGAGGTTGCACCGCTATCAGGTTATGCCACAGGTCAGGATATTAACAGCAAGACCAGTAAAAGCAAGCAGTTTGAGATTAATTCTACTGCCGCTATCCCTGCCTATTCTAGCAAGTCAGACGTGAGTACATGTTTTAGTGGTAGTACTGAGACAGAGGACATCGCCTCATGCTTAGAGGATAGAGGTGTGCCTCAAACGCAAGTATATCAGCTTGCTGACATTTCACATACTACTACCGCCCAAGCGTGTGTTGATTTTGGGAGTAGTTCAGCTCAGACGGGCACAGACAGTAGTGGGGCTACTCGCCTGCTTTGCCTAAACTAAACGTGAGATAAGACAATGAAAAAACTAAAAAAAACCACTTACACACCCACCATCAAATCCCTAGTCTTTGCAGTTAGTACCGCTTTGATGGCAACGGCTACCGCTCATGCCAAGACCAAAGCCATCGGCGACCTAGAAATCTACGAAGCCGCCAAGGGTGGTGCGGCTGTACTAACTATGATGCTTGATATTTCAGGTTCGATGGGTGCTTGCGACTATAATGGTCGACAATATAGTACAACCAATATTTCAACATTTCGCACTTATACGCTAAAAGATGCTAATGGTAATACCATCACAAAGATTAAACACGATGATGGTACCGAAGAGAATATCTCTGGTAAAGTACAGGTTTATATGCGGCAGTGCACGCCTACCATTAATAGGCAACAAATCGTTTTGGTGGATCGTCTTGCTACGTTAAAAGATGCCATATTAAACTTAGTGTCTGATAGCAACAACCTGTCTGAAGATTATAGAATGGGTGTTGGTGTGTACTCTGATGTGCGTTATAGTACCTCTCGTATACTCGTGCCAGCACACAAGCTAACGGATGCCCATCGCTGGCGAATCATGCAAGAAGTAGCAAAACTATCCAGTGGTGGTCGTACACCAACAGCACTGGCGTACTCTGATGCAGCAGCTTATATGTTTGGTACAGCTACTGGGGATCTATCAGATACAGTGTCGGCACGTTATATACCAAAAATGGTAGCGAATTGGACTCCTAGTGTCAGTAAATGGAATTTGAATATGGTGTATGGTTCGTATTATGGTCCGAATGCGACAGGGTTAATGACTCCACTAAGCACCAACCCAGTGACTAGCATATACCCCTATCCAGATGGTTGGTTTGTCGATCAATATAACAACACCTTTACTTCAACGCCATATATTTCTCAGCTAGACCCTTCGTTTTTTGTGAATGCAACCCATGCCATCACTACTGGTAGTAGCTTAGCGACATGTGTTGCTCAGGGCATGGGAGCACCTAGGGTAATTGAGCTGGTAAATGGTAGAATTCCTACCAGTGTATCCATTAATCCTACTTGTGATACTTCGGTTACTTTCGCCCAAGAAATAAAAGGCTATCGCAGAACAACACCTGCAGATGACAGACCGGGTATCCAGTGGTCGGTGGCTGACTCCAAAAAAGCAGATGGTAAGACCTATGACTCGCCCATTAAGGACGATGAATGTAACGGTAACGGTATCTACTTCTTGACAGATGGTGCTCCTAACGACGGTGATAATGCCATTGCTACTTATATGGGTAGAGCTCTAAATTCTGCTTTCTCCTATGACACAGTGATGCCTGATGAAACAGGCAGTGCTGGCGATAGGAGTTGGACGGCGGTTGCTTCTTTTGCTAAACGACTCAATTCAACCAACAACCCCTTGGGACAACCCATCAAGACAGCAACGGTGGGCTTTGGTTATGAGTTCCACCAAAACTCTACATCTACCGTGACCAAAATCGTTGATGGTGAAGAGGTTCAAGTAACGAATTGTGATGCACTGAACTCAGCGGATGCTCGTAACCTATGCCGTTGGGGCGAGAGAGGTTATGGCTATGGCGAGGGTGGCTTTTTGGCGACTTCGGACTCAGAAGCTCTCAAAAATAACGTGATTAGTTTTGCTAAGAGCCTCCAAACAGAGATACCTCCATCTATCTCAGGGACGATCAGCATTCCTGATGACCCGTACAGTATCTCTGCCCAGCAGGCGATAGCTTATATGCCAACGATTGAAGCTAGGGCTTCTGATAAGGACACCATCTGGCCAGGTAACCTCAAAAAGTACACGTTGGACGCTGGTACGCCATACGGCAAGCGAGCTAGCAGCTCGGGTACTTACGAAAAAGTTCGTCTCTATAAAGATGATGGCTCGCTAAACAGTAACGTGCAAGACCTATGGAGTAATAGTGCCTCAGGTAATGACTTGGTAACGGTAGGTGGTGTATACAGTCATCTTGCCAGCCCAAATACCACTGTAAATAACGTCCGCACCGTCTATGTCGAGGATACAGGGGCAGATGGCAAGCCAGTGCTTCGTCAGTTTGGTGTAAATACACAAGGCCATATTATCCTAGATGGTCAGCGTTATTCTGCCACCAATGATTTTAGGGATAGAGCAACATATACTAGTACAAATGTCAAGTATCTACTCAAATTCCTGGGCTTTGATACTGCCACTGTGAATGCCATTTCAAATCTTTATGCGGCGACACTTACTAGACAAGCCCAAGAGATAAAAGTCATGGGTGCTAGCCCTCACTCAGTGCCTGCACTATTATCTTACAAGGGTACGATAGACGCAAACAGTCAGGTAACGTCTCGTGAGGACTATTTGGTATATGGCTCAATGGACGGTGCGTTGCACGTGGTTGACGCCAAAGATGCAAGCGATGGGGGCGGCACAGAGAAGTTTGCCTTTATTCCTAAGGTTATGATTCAAACACAGCCTTCTGCCCTAGAAAGAGGCTCTCAAGATGCTGTAAATACTGGTTATCCTAAGTTTGGTGTTGATGCACCTTGGCATGTGGCAGCTTCTTACGAGGCAGATTATCAGCAGTCTGCAATGGTGCCATCTGAGGACATCTATGCCTATGGTGGTCTACGTCTAGGTGGCGAGGGTCTATACGGTCTAAATCTAGGCAAGAGTAGCTCTACCACACCAACTCTGGCATTTGCCCTCACGCCAAACACCGCTGGATTTGGTCGCTTAGGTCAGATTTGGAGTAAGCCAGTTTCTGCTAAGATTAGGGATGCACAAGGCAATGCCAAAGACGTACTTATCTTTGGCGGTGGCTATGATTTATGCTACGAAAACGCAGAGTTTCAGGTAGATCTATCAGGCAGCTATGGTATTGCCTCCAATCAGCGAGGCGAATCATGTAATGCCAAAACCCAAGCGGTGGGTAACGCTGTTTATATGGTTGATGCCAAGACGGGCAGTTTGATTTGGTCGGCATCTAACAGCTCAAATACCGAGGGTGCTTCTACTACCCACAGCGACATCAAGCACAGTATCGTCGGTGAGGTAAACACCATTGATAGAAACGGCGATGGTTATATTGACGCTATTTATTTTGCAGACTTGGGTGGTCAGATTTTCCGTGCCGATGCTACCAGCACCTCAAATGGTATCCCCAATCGTGTAACTCGTATCCTAAAACGAGACAGCGAGGTGGTTAGTAAGTACGTGCGTCGTTTCTACGAAAAGCCTGTATTGAGTGTATATAGTGATAGTAGCTATAATGGTGGTCGTCGTTTTGTGCTTATTAATGCCATTTCAGGCGATAGAAGTAACCCAACCTCCACCATGCGTGAGACGCAAGCGAATGCTGATAGAGTGTACGGCATCATGGATACAGACATCGGTCTATCCAATGCTGACTTTTATGGCGATAATGCGACATTGTCAGTAAAAGATGTAAGTTCTAGCACTTTGGAGGATTTGTCTTCGGCGATTACCACTGATAACACCAAAGAGAAAAAGATTGAAAATGTTAAGAGCAAGAAAGGTTGGTACTATCCATTGAGCTACTTTGATGGCTATACTAACGTTAAGTATACTAAGGGTATTGGCAAGTCTGAAGTGATTTCATCTCTGTTGTACACTTCTGTATACAACCCTGATAAGAGTTATGGTGAAACCAACGCATGTGTTTCGTCTATCATTGGTGGTTCTGAATACCAAATGTACTGCCTGCCATTTGGGGTATGTATGAGTGATAGTTCAAAAAATGGTCGTGGTGGCTTCTTGTCAGCAGGTCAAGGCATTAGAGAGTTGACCTTAGGTCCAGTCAGCGATACAGCGACAGGTAGAAATCAGCGTGTTCTGATTTCAAGTGTGGCAGTAAATGAATCTCTTGTTGGCGAAAATGGTAGCGTTAGCAACCGCATCGACTATGGCGAAGGCGTATCAGATAGCAGCCTAAAAAATCAAAGTAGCGATACGACAGCTACCGGTGGCGATGGCTCTATGCCAATCATTCTATTTGATTCACGCTTTGTAATGCAGCCGCAACGCTGGTATGACAATAGCACGAAGAGTAACTAAGGTGAGCCATGAAACATAATCAAGGATTTACGCTGGTTGAGTTAGTGATAGCTTTGGCAATATTGGCGGTACTTGCTTCCATTGCTTACGGCTCGTACACTCGCTATATTGTCCGTAATGCCGAAGCTCAGGCAGTAGCAAGAATGCAGTCGCTGTCTATGGAGATGGAGCGGTATCGTTCTAGCCGTCTGACTTATAAAGGTTTTGCTCCTAAAAAAATCTCTGGTGGCACAGAGTCATACGCCTATGAGGACGGTTCTAAGACCGTCCACACCAATGACACCAAAAACCGTTATATCATTGCTATTACTGATGTGGAGGGTAGAGCATTGGGCGATGCTGATGCTAATGGTAGTCAGTGGGTTATGTTGGCAACGCCAAATGATGAAGCGATGTCTGCTATTAAGTATAAGTACTTTTTGTCAAGTACAGGTCAAAGATGTCGTAGTATGGAATCAGATTTTAGTTATACAACCGATTGTACAGGTGCAGGAGTGGAGTCATGGTAAATCAAAAGGGCTTTACGCTTATTGAGCTTGTGATTGCAGTAGCAATTATTGGTGTATTATCTGCCATCGCCTACCCCAACTACCAAAAATATGTCATCAAAACCAAGCGTGCTGATATGATGGCGGAGCTGACCTCAATGGGTGGCAAAATAGAGTCCGCCAAGTTGGCTCAGGGGTCGTACTCTCGTGTCAATACAGGCGATTATCAAGGAAACTTCCCAAAAACAGGCGTGACACTTTATACTACGCAAATGACTACCGTTAATGATGACAGTGGGCGTGTTACGGGCTGGACGTTAACAGCAACACCCGTCTCTGGTACGATGATGGCAGATGATGGGACGCTTACCTATAATCATCAAGGGGTAAAATGCCGAAGCACCCAGTGTGGTACAGGCGATGAGTGGAAAGACTAAGAAAGCTATCTTAGTTGTTGTTTTTAACCAATGTGGAGAATGTAATGAAGCTTTTTAAATTAAGTGCTTTGGTAGCTACTGCGGTGCTTTCTAATGTAGCAATGGCTGGTGTGATTTCTGATGTGGGCGATACCATTGCAGATGCAGGTAGTACCATCGTAGATGGTGGTAAGACAGTATTTACCACTCTATCTAAGCCAGGTGCGGTCAATGTTGAGGTGGGCACACTAGGTTATGGTGCGAGCATTGCATGGTCAGCCAACGAATCCACAGAGGTGGTGGCAGGTTGGAATGGTGCTAAATTTGACATCAATGCTGACATTGGTGGTAACGACTCCATCATCAACTGGAATAAAGTATTGGGCGATGAGTGGGGCGATTATACTGGTAGGCTAAATCTAGATGTTGACCTAAGCAACCCTTATGTTGGTGTTAACCTACGTCCATGGAAAAATCAGTTTACTGTGGGTACGGGCATGATTTTCCAAGACAACAATTTCACGGCTACACTTACCTCTGATGAGCTTGCCAAAATTACCGTTGATGGTAAAGAATACCAAGTAAAAGGCGATGTTCAGGTTAGAGCCAAATCTGGTAATGCCCTAGCACCATACCTAACCATCGGTGTTAAGCCAAATACCAACAGCCTAAACCGTTTGGGCTTCTTTGGGGAAGTAGGTGCGGCATATACTGGCAAATACAAAACCCAAGTTGAGGTTGCCACCGATGCCCAAATTACTGGCGGTACAGTAGAGGAGTTAGAACGTGATTTAAGAGAAAAAATCAACGACAATAACATCTCTTGGTACCCAATCTTTAAAGTGGGTGCAACCTACCGCTTCTAATCGCCTTTATTGTGTGATTGCCAAAACAGCTCCTGATGGGGCTGTTTTTTTATTTTAAAATTAACAAATAAAAAGCCCACTTGAGAAAGTGGGCTTTGGTGTGTGTAAATTAGTAGCTAAGTTCGGCACGGCGGTTTTGAGACCATGAAGCTTCGTTTGAACCTGTGGCAACAGGCTGTTCTTCGCCGAAACTGATGATTTCAACATTAGCGGTGTTCACGCCTTTGCTGGCAAGATAGCTACGTACGGCAGCAGCACGACGCTCGCCCAAAGACATGTTGTATTCACGAGTGCCACGCTCATCGGTATGCCCTGCAATCTGCACTCTGGCACCTTGATTGGCATTTAAAAACTGTGCTTGGCGATCAAGAATGGCGGCAGCATCAGAGCGAATGGCATCAGAGTTGAAGTCAAAATGAACCACGTTTTGTAGGCTACGAGCGGCATTTCTGATGGCGTCTGAGTTGTTAACCAATGCACCGCCAGTATAACCACCGCCATGACCGCTACCCAATGGAGCAACCACCACTTGTGATTTTGGTTTTTTGCTGGCACAGCCTGTTACCATCAAGGTGCCCGCTGTCAAAGCCAGTACCAAAGCTTTTGAGATTTTAGAAGTAAGCATAATTGCTCCTTTGAAAAAAACATAAAACTAAGAAATCGCTGTATTTTATCACATTTTGCTATTTAATGACAATTTGCAAAATTAAGTGAAAATTATTGTGCTATGATGACAAAATTATGGTTTTTTGACAAGTCATTTGGGGGTTATTTTTGGGTATACTCAGCGGATTTTTTTTGGGATTTTGGATGAAGAAGCTTTTGTTGTGATAATTTTCTTATCGTAAATGGATTTAATGGGCGGTGTTTGGGCGTATAATTCTTATGATTAAAATCGCACCGCTTGACGGATTTTGCAAAACACTCTTTTTTTGGGCATAAAAATTTGGTAGTATGATACGTTATTTTTATTATTTTACATCGAGTGTCTCATGAGCGACCTTTCTACCACCGCCAACAAAACCCCCCAAAAGATTTACCTAAAAGATTATACGCCACCTGCGTTTTTGGTTGATGATATTTACTTAGACATTCGTTTGTTTGAGGAATATGCCACAGTAGGGGCGGTCATGACGGTAAGCAAAAACCCCAAAAGCAATCAGCATGAGACGCTGACGCTGTTTGGGCGAGAGCTGGATTTGCAGGCGGTAAGTGTCAATGATGAGGCACTTTCGGAGTCGGATTATCATCAAGATGATGAGCAACTAACCATCCGTGTGCAAGAGGGCTGGGGCGAGCGTTTTTCGGTAGCAACGCAAGTAAAGATCACGCCACAGACTAACACCGCCTTAGAGGGGCTGTATCAAGCTGGCGTGGGTAGGGAGTTGATGTTTGTTACCCAGTGTGAGCCTGAGGGCTTTCGCAAAATTACCTTTTTTCCTGACCGCCCTGATGTACTGTGTGAGTACACCACAAGGGTGGAGGCACCTAAGCGATTTGCCACGCTACTTGCTAATGGGAATTTGGTGGAGATGGGCGATGTGGGAGAGGATAGGCATTTTGCCATTTGGCATGACCCCACCAAAAAGCCCAGCTACCTGTTTGCCTGCGTGATAGGTAACTTTGCGGTGCTGACCGACCGTTTTACGACAATGGAGGGGCGTGAGGTTTTGCTGGAAATTTATGCTGTGCCACATGATATTGATAAGTGCCATGTCGCCATGACCGCCCTAAAAGATGCGATGGTGTGGGACGAGGTACATTATGGGCGAGCATATGACCTTGACCGTTATATGATTGTCGCCACAGGACAATTTAACATGGGGGCGATGGAAAATAAGGGACTAAACATCTTTAATACCTCATGTGTGCTATCCACGCCCAAGACGACCACCGATGAGCGAAGTTTTTATGTGCGTTCCGTGATTGCTCATGAGTATTTTCATAATTGGACGGGCAACCGCATTACCTGCCGTGATTGGTTTCAGCTTTGTTTAAAAGAGGGTTTGACAGTATATCGAGACCAGTCATTTTCGGGCAGTCATCGCTCAAAGGCAGTTCAGCGTATCGAGGACGTGGCGGTGCTTCGTGCCACGCAGTTTCCTGAGGATGCTGGCGTACTGGCTCACCCTGTGCGTCCTGAGAGTTTTGTGGAGATTAATAACTTCTATACTGCTACCGTGTACGAAAAAGGAGCAGAGATTGTTCGTATGATAGCCACGCTACTTGGCGAGCAAAAATTCCGTCAGGGCATGGACGAGTATTTTCGCCGTTATGATGGACAAGCAGTAACCATCGAGGATTTTTTATCAGCGATGAGCGTGGGCGATGAGAGGGTGCTTGACTTTTTGGCGTGGTATCGTCAGGCGGGTACACCAGTTTTATCAGGGGATTTTGATTTTATTGATGATAAAGTGGTGTTAAATTTTCGTCAAAAGACACGCCGTGTTGCAGGGTTAGATGAACCAAAAGCACTGCCCATGCCGATTGATGTGGCGATATTTGATAAAAGCACAGGGCAGATGTTGGCAGAGCGTCTGTGCTATCTGACTGACGAGGAGGGCAGTTTTGTGTTTGAGGGCATTTGTACCGCACAAAATATTCGTCCTGTGGTGTCGGTATTGCGTAATTTTTCGGCACCCGTGCAGTTGGATTTTGTATGTAGCGATGAGGAATTGTCAAAGCTGATTGCCTTTGAGGAGCAGGGTTTTAATCGTTGGCAAGCGGTGCAAACCCTAAACATGCGTCTGTTGATGGGAAGCTCTGATGATGTCAATGTTTTAATTGACGCTCTAAAAACAAGTGTACCAACATTAATAGAGAGCGACCCCATGTTGGCGGCCAGATTGTTTGATTTGACTGGCGAAAAAGAGCTTGCCAGTGCCTACGAGCATGATTATGACCCTGATAAGGTCAAGCACATCAGAGATACGCTCAAACAAAAAATCGCAGACGGTCTGTCTGATGAGATATTTGCTTGGTATGATAAATTGCCAATCACAGAATATGTAGACAGCCCTGACGCTCGTGGCGTGCGATTGCTTCGTAATGTTTTGCTTGACTTGGCGTTAACTACAAACCGACAGCGTGCCGAACCGCTAAGTTATCATCAGTACGATAATGCCACATGCATGAGTGAGAAGTTGGGGGCGTTATCTGCGATGATTGAGTTTGATTTGGGGCGTGCCGATGAATATGTGCAGGCGTTTTATGATGAATTTAGCGATGAAGCACTGGTCATTGATTCGTGGTTTAGCGTGCAGGCAAAGGCAAACAGTCGTGATGTGGCAGACATTGGACGGCTGATGGATAGGGAAGATTATGATTGGCATACCCCCAATCGTGTGCGTACCACCTTGATGGGGCTAACCACCAAGCCCACCCAACTATGGACAAAAGAGGGCTTGGCGTTATTTACCTCAGCTGTGGCAAGATTAGATGACACAAACCCTGTGCTAGCCTCTCGTCTGCTGTCAGCGTTGGCACGCTTTAACACACTTACCTCTGATAGACGTACGATGGCGTATGGATATTTGACTCGCTTAAAGGAGCAAGTAAGCTCCAAAAACGTGCTAGAATTTTTAAATAACATGATTAAGGATATGCCATGAGTGCTTTTGTTCAGTTTGAATTTGATAATGACGTACTTAGGCTGTGGCAAAGTATCCCTGCTGGCGGAAAAAACTTCGCTTATCATCAAAGACTTGCCAATCTTGCTGGTGCAGAGGAGGCGACTTGGGGGGTAAATCTGGACAGCCTAAAAGTGGTGGACGTACTGTTGTCGGCGATTAAGTCGGATTTGGCTGGCAAAAACATCACAGAGGAGCGTGCAGTGGCTCACCCTGATTTTGCTCGGCTGTTTGTCGTGCTATTTTATCATGTGGTGGCGGTCATTGATGGGGTGTTATCAGTTTTGGCAAAATCAACTGCCATGCCTAAGCCCAAGCTGACAATTTATACCGCAGATGGTTTTGGGCGTGTGTATGCTCGCCTGTTTTCGTCCATGCAAGAGGCTTTTGCTTCGGTTGTGATGGCAGATGAATTGGATGACTTTTATTATGGGGCTGGCGTGCTGTGTCAGGGGGTCAATCCTGCTGGGCGTGAGGTGGCGACAAGGCTGTTTATTTTGCCAATCATAGCCACACGATTGTTTGGCTCTATGGAGCGTGCGTTTGCCTCAGACTTAAATGACGATGGACAAAAAATAGGCACGGCAGAAGACAGCTTATACTGGGCGGTGCATGATTTTATTGAGCGAATTAAGGCTCTACAAAGTAGCGATGGCGGCAGCAATCATGCCAAAGCATTATTTTGTCAAACCTCCCAATCGCCCAAAACAGACGTATCATCAAACACAAATTCCATTGCCGAGCCTATCCCCCAAGCTCCAAATCAGCCTTCACAAAACACGCCAAGCCCTCAAAACCCTATGCCAACTTCCGTTGTAAATCCTACATCAAGCACACCCCAAAAGTCTCATGTTTTGCCTCCATCAGCTTATAAGCAAAAAGCAAGGGCCTCGCACACACCCAAGCTTTTTTTGGAGGCATATCAGGATTTGAAAAATATAAACACACCCAGCGACGCTGTTCACGATTACCAAAGAGCGAGTATGACGCTTAATAAATTTGATGAATTCATCGAAGATAAGCTGTCAAAAGGCGACTTGCTAGATAATATCACGTTTAGCGACCAACAACAACATATCCGCAAGCAGGCTCTATCTTTGCTTGTGGGGCTAATTAAGCAGGGCAACACCTCTGCCATGCTTCGTTTGGCGTTATATTATTTTGAAGGGCGTGGCGTGGGTATAGATGTAGCAAAAGCCACCATGCTAACCAAAAGAGCCAGCGAGGCTGGGGATATTCGAGCTCAAAAACTGCTCAGTCGCTTGTACTATCAGGGGTTTCGTGCGGACGATGGCGGTGTGGCGATGGACGTGATGTTGGGGGAACATTGGCTAAAAAAATCGGCAGATGGCGGACACCCTGAGGCAAAAAAAGTCTGTGCCTACATGAATCAAGTAGAAGTCCTAAAAGACAGCTATCGCACCGAAAAAGCCTCCGACAAACGCTATGGCATGCTACTTTTGGGCGTGAGCGTGGGAGCGTTGTTGCTTCTTATTGTGCTTAGTATCATATTGTAGGGTGGATATGGTCATAAATTCGCCTTGGTATTATCGCTTTGTTATTGCCTTTGCAAAGCCTCTATACCGCTTATCACTCGCCAGAAAACGAGCCAAACTTCCTTATTATGAGCGTGAAATTAACGAGAGGTTTGGATATCATTATCTGCCTGCTCCCACAGGTGCTAGGGGGGTAATTTGGTGTCATGCGGTGTCGCTTGGGGAATTAAACACCGCTTATCCTTTGCTAAAAATGTTACTAGATTCAGGTTTTGGGCTGTGGATAACTAGCACTACTCAGACTGGTTTTGCAAGGGCGGATAAGCTGTTTGGTGATGAGCTTGGGGGGCGTGTTCAGCACAGTTTTGTGCCTGTGGACGATGTGGGAGTGGTTCGGCGGTTTTTGTCTCATACATCTTTTAAGATGGCGATATTTATTGAAACTGAACTTTGGGCAAATACTTTGTATCTTTTGGCAAAAAATAACATTCCTAGCGTGCTGGTAAATGCCAGACTTACCCAAAGCTCCTTTGTTAGTTACCAAAAATTTTCACGCCTTAGCCGTGCCATGATGACAAACTTGTCTTATATCATCGCCCAAGATGATAGCAGTCGTGATAATTTCATCGCTCTTGGGGCGAGGGCGGATAAGGTGGGTAGGGCATATTCTTTAAAATGGTGTACTCAGGCACGTCATGATTTGCCGATTTATCATGAAATGCAGACATGGCACATCAAAAACCGCCCCATCTGGGTCATGGCAAGCACGCACGCAGGCGAGGAAGCGTTGGCACTTGATGTGCACCAAAAACTACTGGCGGATTCTGAAAATGCATTACTTATCCTAGTGCCACGTCACCCAGAGCGTTTTGAGGAAGTGGCGACGTTGTGCAAGGGGTTCATTTGCCATCGGCGAAGTTGTGATGAGGCGATTTTTGGGGATACCCAAGTGTATCTAGCAGACAGTATGGGCGAGCTTTTGGCGTGGTATGGCATCTGTCAGGTGGCGGTGGTAGGTGGTTCATTTGTGGATAAAGGGGGGCATAACCCCATTGAGCCTGCCAGCGTCGGTACGCCTGTTGTCATGGGACGGTACGTCAAAAACTGTACGGACATCGTCTCAGATTTGATGGCAGTAGGCGGACTTATCCAAACTGACGATGAGGGGCTGTATGAGGTCGTCAAAGCATGGCTGACCGACCCAGAGTCTGCTGGTGTGGCAGGAGAATCGGCAAAGGCATTGACAAAACAAAGAGCAAATGCGGATAAAGAGCAATTTGAGCTTTTAATGGCTGTATTAAAGGTGTGATGATGAACGTATTAATTTTACCCAAAGCCTCAATAAATCACACCGATGGTACCGCCATCATTACCGATGTTAACCAACTTACGCACATCAAGACGGTATTAAAGGCAGATGTGGGCGACACCCTCAAAATTGGCGAGTTGGGTGGTTATCTAGGAATGGGTAAAATTGGTCGGCTCGATGATGAGAGTTGTGTGTTGGTAGATGTCTTACTAAACCAACCACCGCCTCCCAAACTGGGTGTTACCGTCATTCTTGCTTTGCCACGACCAAAGGTGCTACGGCGACTGATGTTGGACATGACAGCCTTTGGAGTAAACGAAATCATTCTCATCAATAGCGTACGCACCGACAAAAGCTACTGGGGTTCTCCTCTATTGGCTAGGCTTGACGAGTTTGTGTTGGAGGGGCTTCAACAAGGCATGGACAGCATGCCACCGACCATCAGACTTGCCAAGCGGTTTAAGCCCTTTGTGCAAGATGAGTTGTCACAGTTGATGGTGGGTGGCAGGGCGGTGGTTTTTCACCCTTATGCACAGATGGGTTTTGATGGGTTTTTGACAAAAGCGCAAACCCTGCCAAAAGTCGTTATCATCGGAGCGGAGGGGGGATTTGTGCCATATGAGATTGAGCTTTTGCAGAGTGTGGGTGTGAGGGCATTGACTTTTGGCGAGCGAATACTGCGAACCGAAAGTGCGGTCAGTGCTGTGCTTGGGCGATGGCTTGTTGGGATATAAACCAAAAAAAAAAGTGGGGGGGGGGGGGTAACGCCTTGTCAGTA
>NZ_JAUNDY010000003.1:0-7072 GCF_030525845.1 Moraxella sp. | reverse complement strand
GAGCCCGGGGAGCGCGCTACACGCCTTTGCAATATGGGGCTGTTGTGCGACAATAGACAAATCTTGTGAATTTATAGTTAGGTAAAATCGGAGTAAATTATGTTATTATCGTTTTGCAAAAAATGTTGGCATGTCAGTACATCAGATGGTACACCTGTGCAGACTTGCGAAAATTGTGAGGGGGGGGGGGGCTTGTAGCCACTTATTCGGCACTGAATTTTTCTAGGCACATCGTTGAACTTCTTAAAAAATCCCAACTTGAAAATAAAACACTAAAAGCCAAAAATAACGAGCTGACCGTAAAATTAAACGAGTCAAGCCATACATCAAACAGCCCAAATACATCAACTAATTCAAATAAAACCCCAGCCACCCAAAATAGAGAGTTGGGCGATATTGACCTAATGCAAACGGATTATTTGGCGAGTAAAAAACAGCATGCACCACTGGCTCATTATTTAAAATCCAAAAACATCAAAGTTACCTTTGATTACCAAGCGGTAAATACTAATGGTTATTATGATGAAGCAGCGGGCATGATTGGCGATAATTATCCGCTATTGGAAAGACTGCTTCGTCAGATTGCTTTTGCTTATCAAAAAAACCACACAGGCACCAATTTGGATTTATCAAAGTATAATCAAAACCAAACTGCTGTCATCAATAAAATATGCCGTGATTTTTATAATCACACGTTGTTTGCTAAGTATAGTTATAATAAACAATCCCAAAAGATGAGCATCGCATTACAGCACGCCACGCCCATTCGCCAGTTTTTTATGGGTGGCTGGCTAGAATGGTGCGTGCTATCTGCCATATTAACCCAAATTAACTCATTGGATATTAAGCCAAAATTTTCTTGTGCCAAAGGCGTAAAAATACAGCTTGCCAATGGCGATAAACATGAGCTGGATATTGTCTTTTTAAATCATAAAAATGAGCTTTTTGTGATTGAGTGCAAAACGGGCGAATATCGTGCTGATTTAAATAAATATTTGGATTTGTGTAAAAAAATGGGTATTTCTCCCAATCAGTTTAATTTATTGGTGACCGATTTAAATAAAGAGCAAGCATTGGCAATGAGTGCCATGTATGGCATGAATTTTATTAGTTTGTCAGGGTTAAAAGGTTTTGTAAAATATATGTTAAATTAGGGTTTGATGAACTTTTTGGCTATATTTAAAAAGCTGTGCTAGTTTTGACAAATATAAAAACCGTATTATGATAATACGGTTTTTATTAAATGGAGAAATCATCATTGTATTGGGATTGTTCTCGTTGTTTATGACCTTTTTGGGTGCGAAATTTGGGGGCGGTGGCATTATAGCCTTTGCGTTTTTGCCAATCATGAGCAATGCGATACTGCCAAAAAATGCGAAAGGCGATGCCTAATATGGTACTAGATAAGATGCCACACACCAAAAGTCCGCAAACAAATGCTTTTAGTGAAAAAATACGGTGCATTAAAAAAGGGTTGTCGCCATTGCCTACCAGCCACAACGTCAAATCTGACAAAATAATTCCCATGCCACGAATCCCAATGACAGGCTCGCCGATGATAATAGCGCCAACGCAGTAAGCCACCCAAAACACAGGAATGGTGGTCAAAGGGTTGGTAATCCAAGTCAGTGCGATGCTCATCGGTACATTGGCACGAAACAGTAAAGCGCCAATCAAGGCAAGAGGCATTTGACCAGGCAGAGGGAAAAACGCACACAGCACGCCAACGTACACCGCACGAGTCAGTGAGCCACGATTCATGTGCCATAAACGTGGGTCGACCAAAAACGGTGCGAACAAGCTGATAATCCGATTTTCTCGGAGCTTCTCAGGGGTAGGCAACCAGCTTTTGAGCGTTTGTTTTGGCATGATGATAATCAAAAATACAATCAAGGGGGGAATTATAACAAATTACAGGCGTGGGTGTTGTAGTAATTTTGCAAATTTTTCAAACGAAGCAGATTGTGATATGATGTTTTTAATTGTAATGATAAAATTAGCAAAAGCATTAAATGATGACAAAGTGGTTGTTGTGTATTAATAATGATGGCTATCCTGCCAGTCTACATCGGCTAAAATCATATTGTGGGCTTGATGATGACATGGCGGATAAACTCGGCATGGTTCGTGTGATAGATGAGAGTGGGGAGGACTATCTGTACGATGCCTGTCGGTTTTTGTTGGCTGCTAGGGAGATTAACGATACCGCTAAATATAATCTGGTGAGTGATATCTAAAAATGGCGAGAATACCAAGTAAAAAAACCATGCTCCTAAGAACATGGCTTTTCAAATATTGGCACTCCATAGGGGATTCGAACCCCTGTTACCGCCGTGAAAGGGCGGTGTCCTAGGCCTCTAGACGAATGGAGCACAAGGATTGTAAAATCAACTTAATCAAGCTGTTTTACCAACTTTTGAACGCTTTCACCGTATCTCCCAAAAGTGGCGTCATTATAGCAAATTATTTTAAACCGTCAAGCACTGATTTTAAGAATTTTTAAAATAATTGGCAAATGATTGATTTTAAAAATGATTTTTTAAACAAATCAATCTTTAAAGTTGTTGAATTGCAGTGGCACACCAAAGGATTTTTCTTTTAAAAATGCCATGCACGCTTGTAGGTTGTCTTTTTTCTTGTCAGACACACGGATTTTATCGCCTTGAATGCTTGCTGATACTTTCAAGTCACTCTCTTTGATGGCTTTGCTGATTTTTTTGGCGGTGTCCGAGTCCAGTCCGTCTTTTAGATTGATGACTTGTTTGGTGTGTTTGCCTGATTGGGCTTTATCCTGTGGGTCTAGGCTTTGCAAATCCACGCCACGTTTGATGAGTTGTTTTTCAAAGATGGCGTACACATTGTCCGCTTGAAGTTCGTTGTCGCAGGTGATGGTAACGGTTTTATTTTTTTCGTTGAGCTCGACCGTGATGTCACTACCTTTAAAATCAAAGCGAGTGGCGATTTCTTTGTCGGTGTTGCCGATGGCGTTGCGGACTTCTTGGATATTTAATTCTGAAACAATGTCAAATGATGGCATGATGTTCTCCTATTTGGGGTTATGTGTTATTGTCGGTTTGCTCGTCTTTGATGTCGAGCATTGGTAATTCATTGAAAATCTTACAAAACAGCTCTGCTGTTTTTTGGGTATCATAAAGGGCGGAATGGGCGTGGTTGTTGTCAAATTCAATCCCCGCCATCAAGCACGTCTTGGCAAGCACCGTATGTCCATAGGCGAGTGCCGATAGGCTTGCGGTGTCCAGCACGCTAAATGCGTGAAAGGGCGATTGGTTTTTGCTGTTGGTGCGAGCGATGACCGCATTTAAAAATGCCAAATCAAAATGGGCGTTATGCCCCACCAAAATACATTGGCGACAGCCGTGAGCGTTTTTGACTTCTTTTAATGCCTTAAAAATTTGGCGAATGGCTTGCTTTTCGTCTTGGGCGATGGCTTTGCGAAAGGGGCTGTCGGGGTTAATGCCTGTAAATTCTAGGGCGGATTTTTCCAAATTTGCCCCAGCAAATGGCTCAATATGGGCGTTTAGAGCCTCGCCCTGATAGAGCTTGCCTTCGTCATTCATCAAAATGGGAATGCAGGCGATTTCAAGCAGGGCGTCCGTTTGGGCGTTAAAGCCTGCCGTTTCCACATCAACGACCACCGGCATAAAGCCCCGAAAGCGTTTGGCAAGTGGGGATTTTTCTTTATCGCTCATTGTACTGACCACGCTAAGGATTGCCCCGCCAAAAGTGGGGTTAGGCTTTTGCCATCAAGGTAGGGGTAATTGTCGGGAATGACTTGTTCTTGTTTGACAAGGGTAATGGTGCTGGTATTGACGGGTAAGCCATAGAAATTTGCCCCAAAACGACTTGCAAAATTTTCTAATTTATCCAACGCTCCCACGCTCTCAAAGGCGGTGGCATATAGGGGTAGGGCATGGGGGGCAGAATAGCACCCCGCACAACCACAGGCGGACTCTTTGGTGTGGGTGGCGTGGGGGGCAGAATCCGTGCCTAAGAAAAATTTGGGATTGCCAGAAGTTGCCACTTCCAAAAGGCGTTTTTGGTGGTCAGCTCGCTTTAAAATCGGCAAACAATAATAATGGGGTTTGACACCGCCCACCAGTAGATGATTGCGGTTAAAGAGCAGGTGCTGTGGCGTAATGGTTGCCCCGATGTGGTCGCCTTGTGCCAAACAAAAATCCGCCGCATCCGCTGTGGTGATGTGTTCCATTACAATGCGAAGTTCGGGGAAATTTTTAATGATGACGGATAAAATCTCGTCCAAAAAGCGTTTTTCACGGTCAAAAATATCCACATCGGCGTGCGTAACTTCGCCATGCACGAGTAAGGGAATGCCGTGCTTTTGCATGGCGTCAAAGACGCTGGCACGTCCCAAAATGTCAGTAACACCGTCCGCTGAATTGGTTGTTGCTCCTGCTGGATAGAGCTTGACGGCTTGGACAACGCCTGAGACTTTGGCGTTTTCAATCTCATCGGGGGTGGTGTGGTCGGTCAGATATAGCACCATGCGTGGGTCAAAACTCGCCTTTCTGCTTTGGTCAATGTCTGCTTGTGCCAATGCCACCAAAATCCGCTCACGGTAGGCAACCGCATCTTTGGTTGTTTTGACGGGTGGGACTAGGTTTGGCATACAAATGACACGGTTAAAACTGGCACAAGCGTGCGGTACGGTCGTGGCAAGGGCGTTATTGTCTCTTAGATGAATGTGCCAATCGTCTGGCTGGATAATGGTTAAAGTTTGCATGGCGGTAGGCTTAGATATGAATTTGGCTTGCTATTATCGTGGAAAACGGCAAATTTGGCAAGGGGCAATTTGCAAGTTTAGACAAATTTATTTATAATAAAAACATCAAATAATAATAGCCAGTGATGTTATAAAAAATGAAAGCCCAATTAAAAGAAATTTTAGAAACACAAAATTTTAATGATTTAAAATATTATGAGCCTGATAATCCCAATTATTTTTCGGTGGGTATTAGTATGCTAATTGGGGAGTGGGGTCAAGAGCATGGCGAAATTTTTTATGCACAAATTTGCTCTTTTGATTGGTTTTGTGTTTTAAAGGGAAAACAAAAAACCTTTCATACACGAGACATGATTGTGATGGAGCGTTATGATTATCAAAGTATTAAGAATCATCTAACTCGTATTATTGCCATGTATGATGAGGCAGATTGGCAGAGTTTGGCAACCCAATTAAACAAACATTTTGTTTGGGAGTTTGATGATTATCAAGAATAGCACATGACTTTTCATTGAATGCTTAGTTTATTATTAATATAAATTGGTTGGTTAAAAATCATTTATTTTAAAAACACGATTTTTTATTATTTTTAAAATAAAAAAACTGGACAATTTCTTATCCAGTTTTTTATTTATTAATTACCCGCTAACTGCACCACCAGTAAGTCAGCCTCCACATCAGGCAAAATACTGTCTGCGGTCGCGCCAGCGAGCCATGCGGAGAGCCCTGTACGTTTATGGCGACCGATAACCACCAAATCCACCGCATGTGTTTGACAATAATCCACAATACCTTTACGTCCTGAAATGGCGGTTTTAATCTTAGCATCGTGGGCTTGTAGGTTGTTACGTGCCAGTACTTCGGCAAGGCGAGTGCGTGCCACATCACAGCGTTCGTCATCGATTTCTTTATGTAATGCCGAAGCAGGAATTAACTCATAGCCAAAACCCAACATGGTCTCTTCAACGACATGTAGCACAGACAAATGAGCAGACGGCGATGAATCCAAAATCCACTTAGCTTTACTGGCGACAATGTCAGTGTCATCATTGAGGTCGGTAACAAGCAGGACGTGCTGATACATAAAAACTCCTTGAATGTGAAATCTGGTTTTAGTATAACAAAATCCCACATGAATGCAAGGGTGTTTTCATTTAAAAATTTTGATAAATGAGAGTGAAGCTGTTAGAATATTCAGAAAAAAATGTTTGATGTATTATGAAATATTCTAAAACTATTGATGTAATTTTTGTCCACCCTAAACACCGAAATTATGTGATTTGGCACGATGATTGTTTTTATCAGTTGGTACGTATGGAGCTTACCCAAGCGTCATGGGATAGGCGTGTGGTGTACACAGGGTTGCTTGATGAAATTTTTGTGGCAAAAGAATCATGTGAGGGGGCTGGTAGTACTGGGGTGTCGGAGCTGGCGATTGCGACCTTGCCTGTTGAGTTGCATGGTGTTACCGCTTCTAAATTTTTGGCGTGGTGGGTGGTCAATCGTTACCAATTTTGGAAAAATTACACTACTTACCCAACAGAGATTCGGGCGATGCCCCATCAAGCACCCACGACCACGCAAACCACAAAAACACCAACGGCTTCTGAACCAGTATCGCCAGTTGCCACCCAAAAACACGAGATAAATCCACCCATGCCACCCAAAAACACTTCCGCACCTCATCATCCGCCTATTGAAGAGCTGTCAGGCGAGGATATTTTTGATGCGTTGTTTGATGATTTGATAGAAGAAATCAATCATGTCAAGTAAGAAATGCAGTCTTGCTTTTGATCAGAAGCATCAATCTTTGATTTTATGTTGTTTTTAAGGGCAAAATTGTATTTTATCTTTGTTAAGTTTTATTCTTATAAAGTTGAGGTTGGGTGTCGACGTCTCTTTTGTGTGCGAATGACTTTTGTGGTTGTGTGTAGTTATGGTAAAAGTCATCAACGTGGATTTTAAAAAGTAAAAAGCCCAAATCCGAAGATTGGGGCTTTTAAATATGGGGTGAGTAATGGGACTTGAACCCACGACAACCGGAATCACAATCCGGGGCTCTACCAACTGAGCTATACCCACCATAATGATTGTATAAAACAGGCAAATGGCGCGCCTGGCAGGATTCGAACCTGCGACCACCCGCTTAGAAGGCGGATGCTCTATCCAGCTGAGCTACAAGCGCTGAACGTCTTGCTTCACTAACAAAAAAAGCCTTAGTAGGCTTTAAATGGTCGGGGCGGAGGGATTTGAACCCCCGACCCTCTGCTCCCAAAGCAGATGCGCTACCAAGCTGCGCTACGCCCCGAT
>NZ_JAUNDY010000037.1 GCF_030525845.1 Moraxella sp. | reverse complement strand
AGGCAGACGCTCTACCAACTGAGCTAACCGCCCGAACTTACAATGTTTATTTAAACTTAATGTTTAAATGTTGTATCGTTCGTTGTGGTGCGTATTATACAGGATAATTTTATCACGTCAAGCATTTTTTTAAAAAAATTTTAAAAAAAATTTTAGGGCGTGATTTTTAAGGAGGCATTCAACTCGCCAAGTCGCTCTGGCGTACCCACATCTACCCAACCACCCAATAGCTTCTCGCCTGACAATCGCCCCTGCAAAATAGCCTCTCTTAGCACAGGAGCAAGCGGTGCTTTTGTGCCGATGGGGGTATCACTCACAAGATTAGGTGATAGCACCGACAAGCCAGCAAAAGTCAGTGGCTCTCCCAATGCACCAATCATGCCATCATCGAGCAAACCAAAATCGCCATTTGGGTTATGGCTAGGATTATCCACCAAATACAAATGCCCTAGCCTCTCGCCAAGTGCCACGTCTGCCAAACAAGCAAAATCAAAATCCGTCCACACATCGCCATTGACCAAAATAAACGGTTTATCTTCTAATAAACCTCTATCTAGTGCCACTTTGATTCCGCCAGCAGTCTCTATCGGTGTCTCAAATTCGTTTTCAAGCGATAAATAAATATCCACCCCAAAATCACGCACGGCAAAATACTCGGTAAGTTTTTCGGAGAGGTATCGTGCATTAATCACGATACGCTCAACACCTGCATTGATGAGTTTTTCGATGTGCCAGACAATGAGGGGTTTACCCCCCACTTCTAGCAGGGGCTTGGGCGTGGTTAGGGTCAAAGGACGCATTCTACTGCCCTCGCCTGCCGCCAAAATCATGGCTTGTTTTATGCTCATACAGTCACCTTAAACTTAGCCTCATAACTTGGCATGATGTTTTGGATAAATGCCAAAAACTCTTTGTAAATTGGGTGGGCTTCATGCTCAACCAACCAATGCAGTTCAATCAGCAAATCCTGCATGACTTTGGGGATATTTGCCAGATATCTGTCTTTACCATCTCTTTGATACAAGCGGATAAAAATCCCCAAGACTTTAAGATGTCTTTGTATACCCATGATATTGACTTCTTTGGTAAAATCCATCAAGCTAACATCAGACTCAATCAAATCATAAAAATGATGAATTTGTGCATTTACCCAGTTTTCATCAACATCGATGTACGCATCACGCACCAGCGACACCAAATCGTAGGTATAAGGACCAATCAGGGCATCTTGAAAATCAATCACGCCCAGCTTGTCGCTGTTTTTGTCTTGCATGAGGTTGCGACTGTGATAATCTCGATGAACCAGCACTTTTGGTTGGGTTTGGATATCGGCAATGACGGTGTTTTTAAGATTATCCCATAGCTCATCGCTCATACGCTCGCCAATATAAGGCAAAAACCATTCGGTAAATAAATTCATCTCAACGGCAAATTTATCATCATCATAAGGCAAAACTTTATCATCTTGAACATCGATGGATTGAATGTCTCTTAGGGTGGCTAATGCCTGATGATAAATGTCATTATTGTCGCTATTTGGCTTGATAAGATGAGCAAATTCTACCGTGCCAAAATCTTGGAGCAGCAAAAACCCACGTGCCACATCTTTGGCAAGAATATCTGGCACATTAACCGCCTCACTCATGACATCGGCAATCGCCAAAAATAAATCCACACTCTCTTTTTGGGGAGGAGCGTCCATCAACAAATAACTAATCTCACGCCCATCGGCATCTTCTGCCAATTTAAAATAAATGCGATGATAACGGCGAAAACTGGCATCTCCTGCCAAGCTCTCCACACGAAAACCCGCACTCAAATGGCTATTTAAAAAATTCATCATCTCATCATGACGTGTCATGGCATGCCCTTTATTACAAATAAATTGACATAGTTTAGCGGATTTTTGAGATTTTAACCAGTAAATTTCTTTTAAAAATTTTATCCATGCTTCATAAAACTATTAATTTTTAAATAAAAATCGGTTAGAATAATAAGTTTAAAAATACTTAGGGCATTGCCATGATGAGCGGACCAATAAAAAACCCAATCTGTACTAAGCTACCCCCAAAAAAACATGAGCTTGCCGTTTGTGTGGGCGTAGCATTGTGCGGTGTCATGCCAACTTTAACTCATGCACAAGGATTTGTTACCTCTGATGACATCACAGTTCATGCAGACCATGTCATCTCCTATAATCCCAACCACAAAAACACCCAAACCATTACGCCAACCACTTTTGTTACCTCCAACACTCCAAGCGTCTTTGATACCCCCAATAAAACCCTCATTACCTCCGATGTCATCTCCGATACCGCTGGCAAAAATCGTGCCATCCCCACTGATGTGATTACTAGTACGCCCACCATCAAAATCAATAATGATAACTACCTAACCACAAGCGACCACACAACCACCAAACACCAAAGTCTAACCAAACTTGCCAAATACTACCAACCCAAAACTACCCATCAGGTTGCTCGCTGTGAGGGGGAGTGGGTATCGCCCAATCACGTCTCCCTAGACACGCACGGCAACAGAATGGGGACATTTTTTGCCCAAGCAGATTATGGTTATTATGATAATGCCGACTACGCTGAGTTGTCAGGTAACGCCATCATCGAACAAAACGGTCAGCAAATCAGTGCCGATAAGCTCATCTACCAACCCAGTACAGGTGCTATTACCGCACAAGGTCAGGTACTGTTTAGTGATGGCACTACCCCCCACAACACCAAATCTATCGGTACTGGCATGATTGGTATGGCGGACAGCTTGCATTATGCTGATAACGGCAATACTGCCATCGCCCATGATGTGGCATTTGCCAGCACCACCATGAACGCACATGGATACGCCCAAACGCTACGCAAGGTCGATGATGACCGCTACCGTATGCAGGAAGTTACTTTTTCTACCTGTCCGCCAAACGAACGCAAGTGGCACATCGATGCCGACAGCATTGACATCAATAACGACACAGGGCGTGGCATCGCCAAAAACAGCACCCTAAAAATCGGCAACACACCCGTGTTTTATTTGCCTTATTTTAATTTTCCCATCGATGGCAGACGTAGCAGTGGATTTTTATTACCCAATGTTGGACTAAATTCAGATAGCCTTGAAGTCAGTACGCCTTATTATCTCAATCTTGCCCCAAACTACGATGTCACCATCACGCCTACGATATTTAGCGACAAGAACCCCATGCTCACAGGCGAATTTCGCTACCTTACAAAACATCTAGGTGCAGGCGTGCTTCGTGGCTCTTATCTGCCATCTGATCGTAAATATTACCACCAAAACCGAGAAAGCCTCTTTTATAATCATCTATGGCAATCGGCACGCTACCCCCATCTATCCGCTTATGCCAATTATCGCTACGTCTCAGACAGCAACTACCTAAACGACTTTGATACGCTTGGCATTGAGGGCAACCCCCTAAATCTACCACGCAACATCGGAGCCAACTACTATAATGACTACATCAGTGCTGATTTGCGTGCTGAGACTTTTCAGACATTGCACGGCAAAAACAACGATGGCACAACCATCTTAGATAAAGACAAGCCCTACTCTCGCCTGCCTCAGCTGTCGGTAAATTATCGCCTACCACCACTGATGAGAGATTTTGGATTTTTAAACCGCCTAAATATTGAGGGCGTACATAATTCTGCTTATTTTAAAAAATCCATTCGTGATAATTCCGAAGCTGAAAAATCAGGATTTCGCATGTACAACCAGCTGTCAGCAAGTCATTCTTTGACCAAAAGCTGGGGTTACATCACACCTAAGATTTCCCTTATCCATCTATACGCTTCTTATGATGAGGACAGCCTACTTGACCAAGAACTCACCAAAGAGGAGGGTACTTATTCTGTCTTTGTGCCTCAGGTTGGTATAGATGCAGGGTTGTTTTTTGAAAAGGCGGGGTCGCCATTTGGTCTGTATGATGATACGTTAGGTGGCTATCAGGTCATCATGCCTAGACTAAAATACATTCACACTCCCTACAAAGACCAACAACAAATCCCTAATTTTGAAACTGCCATCGGACAAATCAGCTATGAGCGTTTATTGTCTGATTCATGGCTTTTGGGTTATGACCGTATTCAAGACCTGCATGCCATCACGCCCGCTCTAAATTATCGTTACATTGATCGCATGGGTAATACACGTTTTGACGGCGGTATCGCCCAGCAGATTTATCTGGACGATACACATGTCAGCATTGATAATGACGAGTCATCTACCAACAAAAATTCAGGGCTTGCTTGGCGTGCCTCAGCCCAACCTTGGCACCATCTTTGGGTAGAGGCTGGCGGAGCATTTAGCTCAAACTACCGCCCAAACTCATTCATTGCTCAGTTTCGCTATCAACCTGACGAGCAAAGATTATACAATTTTGGCATTATTGAACGAAAAGACCACCTGCCCACAGGACAGCTTGCCCTATCTGCTTATACTGCCTCAGCCGTATTTCCCATCAATAACCGTTGGCAAGCACTAACACAGGTGCAATACGACCATAAAAACGACCGTCTGCTTGATGCCTTAGTTGGCATTAATTATGAAGATTGCTGTTATGGTCTGTCTGTCTATGCTCGCAGATACCGCAATGACCTTGATACCGACACACGTGCTAATAACGCCATCATGGCGGAAATTCGCCTAAATGGCATTACCAACGGTGGCAAATTAAGTCGCCTCATGTCTGATAAAGTCATGGGTTATGATAGCGTCAATCAGGCATGGCAACAAGCATACTAAGCCAATCATCATTTGACGAAACAACCATGAAAATGCTACACTTAGCCTATTACCCAACACAGGAACAACAATGAAACACGCATTTTTTATCAAATCCCTACTTGCCATGAGTTTATCTTTTGGCGTGGCAACCTTTGCAAATACCACCAACGATGGTATTTTGGCGAAAGTTAATGATGAAATCATTTTAAAAAGTGAATTTTTGGACGCTGGCGTTGCCATCGCTCGTGAATACCGAGACAGAGGCATTGCCCTATCTGGTCAAGAACTACAAAACCTAACCTTAGACTCGCTCATCAACAAAAAACTACAACTAGGACTAATCCGCCGTGCAGGATTTGTCCCTAACGAAAACATCATCAACCAAGAACTGCTCGCCATCGCCCAGCGTCAAGGTTTTAACAACTTATCTGATTTTCAGCGTTCTTTGGACAACAAAAAAGCAGGCAGTTACGAGAAGTTACGCCAAAGCGTTATCGAGGAAGCCAGTATCGTTGCCTTGTGGCAAGCTCAGGTACGTCCACGCATTAATATCAGCGAACAAGAAGTGAATGCCTTTTTAAATTCCCCAGAAGGTCAAAACGTCCCTCACGAATCCGTGCTTGTCCCCCAATGGCAAACCAGTCATATCCTTGTGGCGGTCAATGACACCCAAAGCGAGAGCCTTGCCGAACAAAAAATCAACGCCTTATACAGCGAACTCCAAAAAGGAGCGGATTTTGCCTCACTGGCTGCCACCTACTCTGACGATACAGGCTCTGCCACGCAAAACGGTCAATTAGGCTGGGTTGGTACAGGACAGATGGTACAAGAGTTTGAACGCGTGATGAAAAATACCGAAGCAGGCGATTTCTCTGTACCGTTTCGCACCCAGTTTGGCTATCATATCCTAAAAGTCAATAACACTCGCCAACTGGACATGAGTGGCGAGGCTCGTAAAGAGAAAGCACGTGAGATTTTATTTAGTCGCCAAGCACCACAAGCTGAGGAAGACTGGATGGAAGAGCTTCGAGCTGGGGCATATATCGAAGTAATTGACTAATATTTCTCAATAAAAAAAAACGGCTCACATCATCACGTAAGCCGTTTTTAATGAAATGTATCAGTGGATACGCCACACCGTTAAGACACCTTCACTGCTTTGGGCATACAACTGCCCTCCCATGACACTAAGGCTGGTCAAAGCACCTTTGGTTTGGGTGCGACTAACGATGTTGCCCTCATTATCAAGCACATGAATCACCCCCTCTAAGTCGCCCACCGCTACATATTTACCGATATTTACAGGGTTGGTAAGCTTGCGGTATTTTAGCTCGTCATTTTGCCATGCTTTTTGACCGCTCATGGCATCAAATGCCACCACCTCGCCAGTAGTGCTTGATACAACGACATTACCACCTAGCCATGCAGGGGATTTGGTGCTAGCAACTTCACTCACAAACATGGTACGACCAGAGCTCATGTCAAAACCAGCAAGCTGTCCGCTATAACTTGGCACAAACAAATACGAACCCACCACCAGTGGCGTACCATCAACATCGCTCATACGATGAACTTGACTACCGCCCACAGCACGACCCACACGGCGATTCCACAGCGGAGTACCCGTCATTGAGTCAATGGCATAAATACGCCCATCTGATGCGCCAAACAAAGCAGTACGCCCATCTAGTGCAATGGGTGTTGCCATGCCACGCACGCTCACATCTGGACTTTGGGTGGAAAATTGCCAAACGGATTTACCTGTAGCTACATCTAATGCATAAATCATACCGTCATTGGTTGATACCATAACTTGATTGCCACTAATAAGGGCAGGAGCAAGCGATGAGCTAGACAACTCTCTTTGCCATGACACCACGCCTGTGTCGCCATCAATGGCGATAATCTTACCAGAGCGAGTACCCACCACCACAATCTCTTCGTTGGTAGCCACGCCACTACTGATAACCTCGCCAACACCGACCGACCAAAGCTGACCTTGCTCGCTAAATCTGGTTACTGTGCCTGCACGACTGGCCGCCACCAAACTACCACGAAACTGAGCAACTTGTAAATCCGCCACGTCCTTTTTATTAAACTTAACCCCCTTAATACGCCCACCACTTTGAGGTAGGGAGACCTGTTGAACTTTGGTTAGTACTGACACCTCATCGGCGATTTTTACCAATTTAGCAGGTTTTTGGGGAGCAGGTTTGGCATCACGGCTAAAACGTTCGCACCCCGTCATCGTAAAGAGCAGTGTGGCAAACATGGCGACATATAGAGGTTTTTTAATGTGATTCATAGCAATCCTTCGTAGGGTAATTAAATGTCATGACATAAAGTATAACATGGTTTTATCAATGTGTATTAATATTTAAAAACATCAACCAATCTTAAATCAACCTTCTGTATCAGGCAACACCTCTGCGGTCTTAGCGGCATCCTCTGATAAAGAAGGAGTGGCAACCACTTGATTTTTGGGCGTGATGGGTGCTGGGTTCATACCCAAAGATTGCATTTTTAGGCTAAGTAGCGAGCGATTTTCGCCACGTTCTGCCAAAGAATCCCATGCCATTTGATAGGCTTTTTTTGCACCCTCTACGTCATTTTTAGCGACATAAATATCGCCAAGAAGTTCTTGTTTTGAGCCATCAAAAGCACTTGGAAAATCGCCACCAACCACTGACAATGCCTCATCGCTCTTATCCGATGCAAGCAATACCTGAGCCAATCTAAGCTGACTGATGGCAGTTAGACCCTTATCATCTAAATCAATGGCTATCGCCTGCTTTAAGGTTGCTACTGCCTCATCATACTGACCATCATCGGATTGATGACGTGCTTTTATCATGAGTGCTTGCCATGCATAAATACCGTCATTGCTTTGGGCCAATTTATCGACATCAGCAAATAACGTTTGCTTCTGTGCCGATACGTCTGCACCCGTATCCACCTCACTCATTAATGCTTCATTTTTTTCATTGATGAGCAAGTAACTGTCCGCTGCCGCTGTATCAATTTTGGCGTAATTTTTTTGATAATATTGAAAACCAAAAAAACCTGCCAATACCACAATAATCGCCCAAACAATATTACCGCCGTGCTTTTTTAGGGCGCTCATTGCTTGTTTGTCATTTACAACCAATTCATCATTCATTGAACATTTCCAAATTTGATTTAAGGGCGTTGATAATACACGCCATTACATTATTCGTTAAATCATCAATTCGCAATTAACTTAATTAATCTCAAAAACAAAATCCATGCCCTGCAAACTTTGTTCACCTGTCGCCATCGTTCTTACGCTGATTTGGTCATTCGCCACTTCTGTTTCACCAATAATCACCGTATAGGTCGCCCCCGATTTATCCGCTTTTTTCATTTGTGATTTTAGGCTGGTTGCACTCGCCATTTTGACACGCAACTTAGGCTGACGGGTGCGTAATTGGTGAGCGTAAAGCACCGCATTCATATAGACATTCTCACCTGCCACGATAAAGACATCACAATCAGGGGTATCAGCGATTGGGTTTACCGTCTCGATGAGTAGCATGAGTCGCTCCACACCCATCGCAAAGCCCACCGCAGGCTCAGACTGCTCAGGATTGCCCTTGATAATGCCCACCAGTCCATCATAACGCCCACCACCACACACGGTGGACTGAGCTCCCAGTTTGTCCGTTACCCATTCAAACACGGTTTTGTTATAATAATCAAGCCCACGCACCAGTTTTTCATTGATTTCAAAATCAATGCCGAGCGTGTGCAGATAATTTTGCACTTGTTCAAAATGCAAACGACTTTCTTCACCCAAAAAGTCTGATAATTTGGGAGCTCCAAGCAAAATGTCTTGGGTTTGTGGGTCTTTGCTGTCCAGCACCCGCAAAGGGTTGGTGGTTACACGTCTTTGACTGTCGTCATCAAGCCCGTCAAAATGGGCGGTTAGATAATCTACCAACGCATTTTTATACGCCAAGCGTTCGTGTGCTTCGCCAAGTGTGTTGAGTTGCAAAGTCACATGCTCATCAATGCCCAGTCGCTTCCACATCATCGCCGTCATCGCAATCAGCTCAGCGTCCGCATCAGGCAAAGCCGAACCAAAACTCTCCACCCCAAGCTGAGTAAACTGACGATAGCGACCCTTTTGGGGGCGTTCATAGCGGAACATATTGCCCAGATACCACAGCTTTGGCGTATCGCCACGAGTCATGTTATGCTCAACAATCGCTCGCACACAGCCTGCTGTCCCCTCTGGGCGTAGGGTAAATGATGTCTCTTTTTCGTCTTTGCCGGTGTTGTGGTTGCCATGCACCACACCAAACATCTCTTTTTCCACGATGTCGGTTGCCTCGCCCACGCCCCGTGCAAAGAGTTCAGTTTGCTCGACAAGGGGCAAACGAATTTGGCTAAACCCATAACCATCAAGCACTTGGGTTAAAATCGCCTCCACCTGACGCCATTTGGCGGACTCGGTGGGTAAAATGTCATTAAAGCCACGAATGGCGG
>NZ_JAUNDY010000011.1:12201-54083 GCF_030525845.1 Moraxella sp. | reverse complement strand
CTTCAAACACCCCGTGCGTGGACGGATAAGTAATCATCAACGCCCCAAGTTTATCCGAGTGCTGTTCGCACTTGGCTTTTAAATCGTCAATGTCCACATTGCCGTTTTCGTCTGTGGCAACCACCACCACTTGCATTCCCATCATCTGGGCGGTGGCAGGGTTGGTGCCGTGAGCCGAACGAGGGATTAGGCAGACCGTGCGGTCATTGTTGCCGTTTGCTTCGTGATAACGGCGAATGGCAAGAAGTCCTGCATATTCACCGCTTGCCCCAGAGTTTGGTTGCATACTGATTTCATCAAAGCCTGTGATTGCCTTTAACTGCTCTTGTAGGCTGGCTATCATTTCAATGTAGCCTTTGGTGTCTTCACTTGGGGCAAATGGGTGTACATTTGCAAACTCATTCCAAGTAATCGGCAACATCTCGCTGGTGGCGTTTAGCTTCATCGTACAAGAGCCAAGCGAAATCATTGAGCGGTTCATCGCCAAATCTTTGTCTTCCAAAGATTTTAAGTAGCGTAACATCTGATGTTCGGTGTGGTAACTGTTAAAGGTGGGGTGCGTCAAAATGTCGTCCGTACGGTTTAATCCGCCAAGCACATTTTCTACTTTGTCAAGATTGCCAGTTACGCCAAAAATTTCACACAGCTCATTAAATTCTTTCTCATCGGTCAATTCGTGGAACGATACACCGACCAAGTCGCCTTTGTGGAACAGATTATACCCTTTTGATTTTGCAAGTTTGACAAGCTCGCTTGCCTTGTCGGTTTTGACCGTTACCGTGTCAAAAAACACATCACTAACAGGCGTAAACTCACCTTTGATGGCATTATAAAACGCCACCGCCAAAGCGTGAATACGACTGGCAATGCGTTTTAGCCCTGTCGCCCCGTGATAGACGGCGTACATACCAGCAAGGTTGGCAAGCAGGACTTGTGAAGTACAAATGTTAGAATTTGCCTTTTCACGGCGAATGTGCTGTTCACGGGTTTGCAGAGCCATTCTTAGAGCCGTGCCACCTTGTGCGTCTTTACTGACACCGATGATGCGTCCAGGGGCGGAGCGTTTGTCTTTGTCTTTAAAGGCAAAATAGGCAGCGTGTGGACCCCCAAAGCCCATCGGAATGCCAAAACGCTGAGTGCTACCTAAGGCAATGTCCGCTCCCATTTCGGCAGGGGATTTTAATAGCACAAGGCTCATAATGTCGCTTGCAACAATGGCATAAGCCCCTTTGGCTTTGACGGCACTGATGACATTGGTCAAATCCACGACATCGCCGTCTTTGCCAACATATTGGAAAAACGCCCCAAAGAACTCGCCAGTTTTGGCGGTCTCAAAGTCGCCCACCACGACCTCAAAGCCAAAATATTTGGCACGAGTGTGAATCACATCAAGGGTTTGTGGGTAGGTACGGCTGTCCACAAAAAAGGCATTGGATTTAGATTTACTGCACCGCTGTGCCATTGCCATTGCTTCGGCGGCTGCCGTGGCTTCGTCAAGCAATGACGCACCTGCCAAGTCCATTCCTGTCAAGTCAATGCACACTTGTTGGAAATTTAGCAAGGCTTCCAAACGCCCTTGGGCAATCTCGGCTTGATAAGGGGTGTAGGCGGTGTACCAGCCGGGGTTTTCTAGCACATTTCTTTGAATCACGGCAGGCAGACGGGCAGGGGAGTAGCCTTGACCGATGTAGCTTTTGGCAACGGTGATGTTGTCCGCCATTTGACGAAGTTTGGCAAGGGCGTTATGCTCACTCATCGCAGGAGGCAAATCAAGGGCTTTGTTTAAACGCACCGACTGTGGCACGACAGAGTCCACAAATTCGTCCAAAGTTTTTGCCCCCACCGCAGTCAGTAGGGCTTGTTCTTCATCGGTGCTATTGCCCAGATGACGATGAACAAAGGCATTTTCGTAAAATAAATCGGAAAAGGTGTTAAATGACATAAGTTATCCTTTTAGGGTTGAGATTTAAAAATAAAAGGGGATTTTAAGTTAATTTACACAATTTGGATTGCTAGTACAAGCCCACAAAAATCCTCCTATGTATGCACCACCACTTAAAAGTTGAATGGGTGAAGTTACAATATCAGTTGCAATCGCTAATGGCATCAATAAGGCTCTTGTGAAAGTGTGATTACCCCTAACGGTAATTGAGATTGGATAATTGCCTTGTAATGGGGTTAGGGTTTGTTTTGGTGTGTATTTATCGTGCATTTGGCTGTTAAATCGCATTATGCAACTTTTTGCACTGTTATTATTGATATTGGTGCAATATTTATCCAATAAAATGGCTTCATCGTGATTAAAGTTTCGCCCTTGTGTATCATATTCAAAGTGAAATGATACGGTTGTTAATTGTTTTTGGGCAGTTAATTGAATGGGGCTTGCCTTGATAAATTTTGGATTTAGTGTTTTTGCAAGCCATTCCAAATCTTCGGTATCTTGCCCCCAAATCCTGTAACTATAATTATCGCCCAAAATAATAAGTTCATCAGAATTTCTTTGACCATTCACAACAGGATTAACAATATATCTAATATTGTCATTTAAGGTTTTAAGTTCTTTATTGGTAGTCATTGAATAAACCGCGCCTGATACACAGCCTTGTAATATCATTGCAGTCATTGAGATTAAGCAGACGGTTTTTGTAAATTTTGAGAATGACATAAATTATTCCTTAATTTAAGGTTGGGTTAAATTTAATTGAAAATACTATTTTTAAAAATGCTATTTTAAATTAAATTTAAATCAAGTTTGGGGCAAGGTACATACCATGCACCAATTTTAACAATCATTCCAAAACGGTGCGTAATACGCACCTTGCCATAAAACCAATAGCGTAAGCCCAAATTGAACTTACGCCATTTTTTATTACAGACTGCTTTCGTATTCGTCTGCACTCATTAGGCTGTCATAATCGGCAGGGTTGGCGGGCTTGACTTTAAAGAACCATGCTTTGCCATAAGGGTCTTCATTAACCCATTCTGGATTGTCCACAAATTCTTCATTGATTTCAACGATTTCGCCTGCGATTGGGGCATAGACATCGCTTGCTGCTTTGACAGACTCAACAACAGCCACTTCTTCGTCTTTTTCTACAACACGACCCACTTCTGGCAATTCCACAAATACCACATCGCCAAGCAAATCTTGGGCGTGGTCGGTAATGCCAACGGTAATCGTGCCGTCTGCTTCAAGGCGTAACCATTCGTGGCTGGCTACATATTTCAATTCGCTGGGAATGTTACTCATAAAAAACTCCGTTAGGGTTGGGGTTAAAGATTATTCTAATGGATAATCTTTGCAATATTTTGGTAAAACTTCATCAAAATAAGGCAAAAGTTCGCTATCCAATTCTTTTTCAATATAAAAACCATTAAAAGGCTCTTTCCAATAAATCGGTTGCCAATTTTCAGCTATTTTAATTCCACAATCATTAAATAAAACATTGCTATTATCAATCGCTAATTGTACGGTTTCTTTGTTTGTTGCATAAAAGAAAGTCAATTCTTTATCATTGATAAATTGGCTACCGTATTCAAAATACAAATTCCAATCAATCAAAAATTCACTTTCCCAAAATTCACCGCCTTTTGACGTTAATCCAATATATTCATCTTTGTTAATTTGAATATATCCACTATCTCCTAAATAATTCAAACTTTCCAATTTCTCAGAAAAACTTGGATTGTCTATATTCAAATTTAAACTTTCTACAAAATCATCAGATAAAATTGCCGATTGCGAAATTCGCATATTATGCAATAAATGAATGATTGTTAAATTTAAATTATTCATCTAAAAGCAGTTATTTGTTTTGGAAAAGCCACCCAAAAGTATTTGCGACAAGCAAAACTTTTGGGTGTTGTCTATCAATCAAACTGCTTTTTACCATTTCTAACAAATGGCAATTTTAGCACTCGCACTTCCACTTCCTTGCCACGCATAATCACTTTTGCTGTATCGCCATTAAAATCAGCAGGGACACGAGCAATGGCGATGGATTGATTTAGACTTGGGCTAAATACACCACTTGTGGTAATGCCATTGCCACTGTCGGTAACCACTTCCATTCCCGCACGCATTACGCCTTTTTCTTCCAAAAGCAGTCCGACTTGTTTGGCTTTAACACCTGCCGACTTTAACGCCATAAGTGCCGATTTGCCAATAAACTCACGGGCATCGTTTTTTAAATCCACCGTCCAGCCCATACCTGCTTCAAGCGGGCTGACATCGTCCGTCATATCGTTGCCATATAGGTTCATACCCGCTTCCATTCTTAGGGTATCTCTTGCCCCAAGACCGCAAGGTTGGACGCCTGCTTTGGCTAAGTCGTTAAAGAACGCCACCGCTTCTCCTGCTGGCATTACCACTTCCACGCCGTCCTCGCCTGTGTAGCCTGTACGAGCGACAAACCAATCATTGCCTAAGTCCACGCCTACAAAGGGTTTTAGGGCGTTTACTTTTTCCGCCCATTCAGGCTTGACGGTCAGCATTTTTTCAACCGCTTTTGGACCTTGGACGGCAAGCATTGCAAGCTCATAACGGGGGGTAAGGGTTACGCCAAATTCTGCTCCCACTTTGGCAAAATGAGCCGTGTCTTTTTCACGGGTTGCTCCGTTTGAGACGATACGGTAGGTTTTTTCATCCTCGCTGGTACGATAAACAATCAAATCATCAATCACGCCACCTTGTTCGTTTAGCATACCAGAATACAAGGCTTTGCCGACAAAACCAAGTTTGGCAACATCGTTGGCGAGCAGTTTTTGAAAAAAGGCTTTGGCGTTGTCGCCTGTCACATCGGTAACAAGCATATGTGAGACATCAAACATACCTGCGTCTGTGCGGACGGCTTCGTGTTCGGCGATTTGTGAGCCATAATTGACAGGCAATTCCCAACCACCAAAATCCACAAGTTTGCCATTGTGAGCGGTGTGGGCGTCAAATAGGGGGGTGCGTTGCAAAGTAGACATGATTTATCCTTAAAAAGTGCTTATAAAACAATAAATTAAAATTATTTTGTTAAATTTAAATAACCGTGTAGGGGTGTTGTACACGCCCATCAACAAAGTCAAATTTAACCATGTTAAGCACCCATCTGTCCTGTTACCTGAGATTTTCAATGACTTACTGTCATTTTTTTCCCTTCGGTGAACGCATGTCGTTCTCTCCAGATTTGTTTTGATAAATCATTGATTTATCTTAATTTTCAGTCCTTTTACCTGAGCGATTATGGGAGTGATTTACGCCTTCGGTGCTGATGTCATGGGATTTATCAATCATATGACAGGATAAAATCCACCCACAAATCAGTCTCTCCTGAAAATTTAAACACCCCTATTATGAAAAAAAATGCTACAATTTACAAGCAAAATTTTTATGATTTTGTAAAATAATTCGCTAAGTTAAGTTTTTTAAAAGTTAAGCTGAGTAAACCATGCATTGTGATGTCTATAAATTCCCCAAAAGCCCCGATTGGTACGTCTACATCGCCCGCCCCCACTACCCTGACGACACAAACGAACTCAAAGATTGGCTTGGGGTGCTACCCAGCGAAATGCGTGCTAAACTAGGCATGAGCCAGTTCGTCATGCACCTAGATTTGTCCGCCCGAGACAAACTCGCCCAAGCGGACATTAACACCGTCAAAGCCCGCCTTGCCGAACAAGGCTACTATGTCCAAGCTCCGCCCAGCGACGTGCTACTTGCCCAAGCCCTAAACCGAGCAAAAGACAGTCAAGATAAAAAATATGATTGATTGAAAACTTGGCAAACATGTGAAGTTTTTGCAAAATTGTGCTAGAATGGGCGATTATTTTTGTGATTGATGATTATGGATTGGTTAAAAGACCTTATAAAGAGCTTGCCACTTGAAACCATCAGTGAGTACGTTGCTGAACTTGTGATTTGGTGGTCAAACTTTGTCAAAGATGTGCCAGATAATGATTTGCCATTTTTGGCGTATGTTGGTGCGTCTGTGTTGGTATTGGTGTTGCTTATTTTTGTGGTAAGAGTGTTGCCTCGTCCGTTGGGTGGTATGCTGTGGGCGTTGGCGGTAGCAGTACTTTTGACGCCAGGGGATACGCTGACAGGTTCAGGGCAAATCGCCCCAGCCATCGCTGGCGTGGCTCACAGCGTGTTGATGGGCGACATGGCGACGGCAGTGGGTATGTTTTTGCCGATTTTGATGGTGTTTGCTGTTTTGCTTATGGTGGGTGCCATCTGGCAGGTGCTACGTGGCGTGATTGAGATTAATATCATTAAAGCCAAAGAAAAAGCACGCCTAAAAGAAGAAAAAAAGCTCCTTGAACAAGCCCAAGAAAACCCACAAAACTAAAAATAGGCTTTTCTTTCTTGAATTTTTCGTGTATAATGCCGAGCTTTGTTAAATGACTGAAATTAAAAGTTCGTCAATTTTCAATCTCCTTGCTGTCATGACCTGATGGCTGTTTTAATCCGTAGGGAGTCCTTATGAGACATTATGAAGTGGTACTGCTGGTACATCCAGACCAAAGTAACCAAGTTGCCGACATGGTAACCAAATACCGCACTATCGTAGAAGATAATGGTGGTACTAACCATCGCCTAGAAGACTGGGGTCGCCGTCAATTGGCTTACCCAATCAACAAAGTTCACAAAGCACACTATGTTCTACTAAACATTGAGTGTAATGATGCAACTTTGGCACAACTAGAAGAGTTGTTCAAATACAATGATGCGATTATTCGTAGCTTGATTATCCGCCGTGAAAGTGCGATTACTGAGCAATCTCCTTTGGCAAAAGAAGCCGAAGATAAACGCACTCGTAAAGCCAACCGTCGTAACGACATTCGTAGCACTGAAAGCGAAAATGTCGCTACCGAAAGCGAATAATATTTAAGGAGATAACTCATGGCACGTTTTTATCGTCGTCGTAAATTCTGTCGTTTTACCGCAGAGGGCATTACCCATATCGATTATAAAGATGTAGAGCTCTTGAAGCAATACATCAGCGAAAATGGCAAAATTACCCCTAGCCGTATCACTGGTACTTCCACCAAATATCAACGTCAGTTGGCTGTTGCCATCAAACAAGCTCGTTATTTGGCTCTATTGCCATATACCGACAACCACAAGTAATTAACGGAGAAAAATCATGCAAGTTATTCTATTACAGCGTGTCGTTAATCTTGGTAAACTTGGCGAAGTCGTTGATGTAAAAGCAGGTTACGGTCGTAACTACCTAATTCCACAAGGTAAAGCACTACCAGCCAACGAAGCAAACATTGCTAAGTTTGAAGCTCGCCGTGCTGAACTTGAAGCCATCGAAGCCAAAGAATTGGCAGATGCCAAAGCTCGTGCTGAGGCATTGACTGATGTGAATGTTATCATGCGTGCCAAAGCTGGCGATGAAGGTAAACTGTTTGGTTCTATCGGTACTCGTGATATTGCTGACGCTTTGACCGCTTCTGGCTTGCCAGTAGACCGTGCCGAAGTTAAATTGCCAGAAGGCACACTTCGTCAAGTGGGTGAGTACAAAGTTACCATTCAGCTACACCACGACATCACTGCTGACATTGTTGTTACCATTTTGTCGGAAGATGGCGAAGTTAAAGCTGATGAAGATGATGAATAATTCTCGATAATCTTTATCAGAAAAACCCTTGATGAGTAAATCAAGGGTTTTTTTGTGTTTGATGTTTGTGGGGCTGGACTTTCGTTATAATTTCTTTGGGGTAAATAATCCGCTTAAAGCACTTACTGTCAAAACTGCTTTAAGCGGATTTGGTATGCAAAAACATTAAGCCAAAGTCGCCCCTGCCACCATGCTATCAGGCAGTAGCACGACGGTTAATTGCCCGTCTTTTTCGGCAGATAAAATCATGCCCTCGCTAATGCCAAATTTCATCTTACGAGGAGCAAGGTTGGTTACACAAATTACGGTTTTGCCTTGTAGCTCTTCGGGCGAATAAAACTTGGCAATACCGCTAAATACATTACGGGTTTTGTCTTCACCAACATCAAGGGTGAATTGTAAAAGTTTATCCGCACCTTCTACTTTACTGCATTCTAGGACTTTGGCAACTTTCATTTGGACTTTGGCAAAATCATCAATACCGATGAAGTTGTCGGTTGAATTGGTATTTTCCACAGTCTTGCTCTCTTTTTTGCTGGATTTTTTATCGGTTTTTTCGGCAGTTTGCAAATCTTCTTTGGAATCATCAACCATTGCCTGTACCTTTTTGGGGTCAACCCGTTGCATAAGTGGGGTAAATTCATGAATGGAATGCGTCAAAACATCAAAACGAGCATTAAAATCAAAATTCGCCACATTCAAAAATGCTTGGGATTGTTTTGCCAAAGTCGGTAATACAGGTGCTAGATAAACCATGATTTTATGAAATAGGTTTAATCCCACCGAACAAATGTCTTGGACTTCTTTGCTGTTGGGATTTTCTTTTGCCAATGCCCACGGTTTTTTCTCATCGATGTATTGGTTGGCAATGTCCGCCAAAGCCATGATTTCACGAATGGCGGTGCCAAATTCACGGTTTTCATAATGTTTGATGATGTCATCGCCTTTGGCAATAAAGCTATTGACCAACTCACTCTCTACACAAGTGTCAGAAAGTTTATTGTCAAATTGGGTGTTGATAAATTTGGCACAGCGACTGGCGATATTCACTACTTTGCCCACCAAATCCGAATTGACTTTTAAGACAAAATCATCAAGATTTAAATCTGAATCTTCTACTTTGTCGGACAGTTTGGAGGCAAAATAATAACGCAAATATTCAGGATTTAAATGTTTTAAATAAGTTTCGGCTTTGATGAATGTGCCACGAGATTTACTCATTTTTTCGCCATTGACGGTCAAAAAGCCATTGACAAATAATGAGGTGGGCGTGCGATAATTTGCCCCGTGAAGCATGGCGGGCCAAAATAGGGCGTGGAAATAGACAATGTCTTTGCCAATAAAATGATACACTTCTTTATCAGAATCTTTTTTCCAATAATTATCAAAGCAAATCTCAGGGCGGTGGGCTTTGATATAATTTTCAAAACTTGCCATATAGCCAATCGGGGCATCTACCCATACATAAAAATATTTGTCTTCGGTATTGGGGATTTTAAAACCAAAATAAGGCTTATCACGGCTAATGTCCCAATTAGACAGACCAGCCTCAAACCATTCGTCCAATTTGTTGGCGATAGAGACGGGTAGTCGTCCTTGGTCTCGTGTCCATGTTTGCAAAAATTCAGCGAAGTTTGGCAAATTGAAAAAATAATGGTCGGACTCTTTGAGGATAGGCGTTGCCCCGCTTAGGGTGGAATAGGGGTTTAGTAGCTCGGTGGCGTTGTAGGTTGTGCCACATTTTTCGCAAGCGTCGCCATATTGGTTGTCTGCTTTGCATTTTGGGCAAGTACCTTTGACAAAACGGTCAGATAGGAACATTTGTTTTTGGGGGTCAAAAAGCTGACTGACAGGGCGAATGCTGATGTTGCCTGCATTGAAGTTGGCAAGGTAAATCTCTTCGCTACGCTTACGGTTGGTGTCCGAATGTGTGCTGTCATAGTGGTCAAAGGCAACATTAAAGCCAGCAAAATCACGCTCATGTTCGGCTTGGACTTTTTTGATTTGCTCTTCGGGACTAATGCCGTTCGCTTCGGCTCGTAGCATGATCGCTGTGCCGTGTGCGTCATCAGCACAGACATAAATCACATCATGACCCGCCGACCGCATGGCACGCACCCAGATGTCGGCTTGGATATAGCCAAGTAGATGTCCCATGTGGATTGAGCCGTTGGCATAGGGTAGGGCGTTGGTTACGAGAATTTGGCGTTTGGCTGTCATGGTATTACCTTAATGAGTATAAATACTTGCTATTATAGCCTAAAATCACTCATAACACCACGATAAAGCAGGGGAGAGAAACGCTAAATTGAGGCATGTCATCATCAAGGGAGTGAACACGCCCCATGAGGTTATACAAATTTTAAATGACCGCCTTTTTTGGGTGGCTCATCGTCATCATCACTGTCGTCATTTTTGGTGTCATCAAATTCATAACCATCATATTCATGAGGATCAAAGAAGCAACCTTCGCTGGGTTCTTCTTTGGCATAAATACCAATGACGGCTTGTATGGGTACCCAAATATCTTTTGAAACTCCGCCGAAACGCCCCTTAAAGGATAGACCGTCGTTGGCGATGGTAAGGTTGTGAGTGGCTTGATAGGAGATGGCGAGGACTAATTTGCCATCATTGGCGTACTCGGTAGGGGCGAGCAACTGGGGGTGGGTTGCATCTACCATCAGGTATGGTGTGAAGTCATTATCACTTAGCCATTCGTGCATGGCTCGGATAAGGTAAGGGCGTTTTGGAGGCAACATGGGTTTATCCTTTTTGATGTGTTGTAGCGACTTATTTTACTATATTTATGCAAATATTTGTATCGGCTTTTATCACGATAAAGTTTATGGCTTGCGATGAGATTGCTGTTTTATGGGCGTTTGGTCGCTTAGGGTTCATCTTGATAAATGGGTGGTTTGATGAGCGTTTTTTGAAAGCTCGGTCGCAGGGATAATCTGGCATGATAATTTAGAAGTGACTGACATGGCTTGGGAGGGAGATGAATGTCAAGCTGTGGCAGACGATGAAGTAGGGGTAATATCAGCACATCACACCACCCAAAGGTGTCTTGCATGAAATATTCGTGCTTGGCAAACAGCGGCGAGAGAGTGATAAATAAGTCAGTTAGGGTTTTTTTGGCGTGCTGTGCCTGTGTCTGATCCATGCTGTCAGGGTGTGTCATTAAAACTCGCCCCAGCGAAAGCCAGTCTTGATGAAGTCGCCATGCCAATTGGCGTGTTTTGGCTCTCTCATCGGGCATGGTGGGCAGAAGTTTATTTGCTCCATATCGCTCCTCTAAGTACTCAAAAATAACCGTCAATTCATACAAAGTAACGTCTCTTCCCACTAAAATAGGAAGAGTGGCGTAGGGATTTAATTCGGCAAGATATTCAGGGCGGTCATCGGGCAGATAAATAAAGCGGTAATCAAGAGTCTTTTCTTCTAGCAAAAACCGCACCACATGACTGTCATAACCATCATCGCCGTAGAGTAGGAATTGGCTTGGAAGTAGGGTGGGTGGCATAGCAATACATCAGATAAATCGTTAGTGTAGCAAAATTTTGGCGGTTTGTCTGTATTAATCACGATAAAACAACAAAGCCGACCATCGGTTGATAATCGGCTTTGGGGCTTGCGATGTTATTTGACATCTTTCCAGAATTCTTTATTAAGAAGATAAACTGGAATGAGTAAAACAAGCAAAAATAACAGTACAAACGCACCATAAACTTTGCGTTCGTGGCGTACTGGTTCTGCCATCCATGCCATGAAATTTACAAGGTCGCCAATACGAGCTTCATACTCTTCTTTACCAAGTTCCTGTTGCATATTATGCAAAACGTGTGGCATGGCAGCGTTGGCAAGCACTAGGTTGTTAGAACCCCACGGACGGCTTGGGTCTTCGTAGAATGACAATAGGTAGGTATATACCCAGTCATCGCCACGCAGACGAGTTTCTAGCGACAGATCTGGTGGTGCTGCACCAAACCATGTTGCTTGCGTATCTGCATCAATCTCAGCAGTAACATGGTCGCCGATTTGAGTGGTAGTTACCATGAGGTACTTTTCCATAAGCTCTGGTGGGATATCCAAATCTTTGGCGATACGTGAATGACGCACATACTGAGCGGTATGGCAACCTACGCAGTAGTTCATAAAAGTCTGAGCACCACGTTGTAGCGAACCTTTATTGGTAACATCAATAGGAGCTTTGCTACATTCTAGGGTAACCTTAGTGCCGTCAGCTTCTGTGTATTCGCCACAGCCATGACCGCCAGCGGCCAGTGCTAAGGAGCTTGTCATCACACCGCCAACAAATAATAGACCAGCGACAAGTGTGTTTAGGTTAAAAGCTTTCATTAATGACCTCCTGTAACACGTTCTGGTGGCTGCTTGCACGTTTCCATAGATGTATAAAATGGCATTAGGATAAAGTACAAGAAGTATAAGATGGTGCAGATACGAGCCACGAAAGTTGCTGTGGTTGATGAGGCGATACCACCCAAATAACCCAAGGTTAGGAAGCTGATAACAAAAATAACCAAAGCGATTTTTGAAAGTGTGCCTTTATAGCGAATGGACTTCACAGGTGAGCGGTCAAGCCAAGGTAGAACAAACAAGATTGCAATCGCACCACCCATCACAATGACGCCAGGTAAGGCAGAGCCAAACATCGATGGTGTTGCACGAAGCATGGCATAAAACGGCATGTAGTACCAAACAGGAGCAATGTGTGCAGGGGTTTTTAGAGCATTAGCAACTTCAAAGTTTGGTTTTTCTAGGAAGTAACCACCACCTTCTGGTACAAAGAATACCACTGCAAAGAAGCAGATAAAGAACACCACGATACCAACCATGTCATGCACAGTATAGTAGGGGTGGAAAGGTACGCCGTCTAGTGGTACGCCGTTTTTGTCTTTGAGTTTTTTAATTTCAATGCCGTCAGGGTTGTTGGAGCCGACATGATGCAAGGCAACTAAGTGCATGAATACTAAGCCTACAAGCACCAAAGGAATGGCAACAACGTGCAGGGCAAAGAAACGGTTTAGAGTAATGCCTGAGATGATGTAGTCACCTTTTACCCATTCAGCAAGTCCATCGCCAATAAATGGAATGGCGGCAGGCAGGTTCAAAATAACCTGAGCACCCCAAAATGACATGTTACCCCAAGGAAGTAGATAGCCAAAGAAACCCTCTGCCATGAGGCATAGGTAAATTGCCATACCGATGATCCAAACAAGCTCACGAGGCTTCTTGTATGAGCCATACATGAGACCACGGAACATGTGTAGGTAGACCACCACAAAGAATGCCGATGCACCAGTAGAGTGCATGTAGCGAATGAGCCAGCCTCCTTTGACATCACGCATGATGTATTCTAAGGAAGCAAACGCACCCTCAGCACTAGGGTTGAACATCATGGTTAGCCAAATGCCTGTAACAAGCTGGTTGACAAGCACCACCATAGACAGTACGCCAAAGAAATACCAAAAGTTGAAATTCTTTGGTGCATAGTACTTTGACATGTGGTATTCGTAGGTTTCTGTCGCAGGAAAGCGAGCATCTACCCAACTCATGAATTTTTTAGCAATACTCATATTATGCCTCCCCAACAGTCAAGATAGTATCTTCAATCTTGTAGATAGGTACAGGTAGGTTCAAAGGTGCAGGCATGCTACTATAAACACGACCTGACAAATCATACATCGAACCGTGGCAAGGACAGAAGAAACCACCCATCCAGTCTGCACCACCTAAATCTGCCGCACCTATCTCAGGACGAAACATTGGGGCACAGCCTAAATGCGTGCAAACGCCCTCAACCACCAAAATTTCTGGTTTGATGGAACGAGTTTCATTTTTGCAGTTTTCAGGCTGGACAGACCCATTAGATTCTGGGTCGGCAAGTTTTGGGGTAACTTTGCTTAAATTTGCAATCATCTCTTCGGTGCGTTTCACCACAAAGATGGGCTTACCACGATATTTTAGGGTGATCATTTGTCCATTTTCGATACTGCTGATGTCTTGAACAACAGCTGCACCAGCAGCTTCTGCCTTAGCACTTGGGTACCAAGAACGTACAAATGGGGTGGCTATCGCACCGACGCCAACTGCACCAACAGCAGCGGTGGACGCAATCAGGACTCTACGGCGTTTAATATTCACGCCTTCGGCATGGCTCATTAAAACTTCCTCCAGAAAATGATGGGGGCTTATCCCATACTGGGTGTGTGGCTATAACAAAACAGTTTCATCATAAAGACCACATTTGCTGTGCCTATTTTTCTAACATGACTATTTTAAGCTATTTTTGTAATAAAATAAATTGTTCTTTTGCAAAGTTGTAAAAAAATCCTTAAAAATTATCGTGAATTTACAAAAAAAGTTGAAAATTGTATAAAATTTATGCAAACCAAACTAAATTTATCAGATTTATTTGTTATTTTTTTGTAAATTTGTGCGGTCAATCATGTCGGATTTTTGGTGTTAAAATTAATTTTTTTTAAGAATATTTCTCAATAATAAATCCAATAATGACAGTTGTGGTTTGTCCAAATAAAAATCAATTGCCATGCATAATTATGTGCATAAAAAAACTCCCGAATAAACGAGAGTTTTTTGCAAGACGTAAAATTAACGTTTTGAGAATTGTGGACGACGACGTGCTTTGCGTAGACCCAATTTTTTACGTTCAACTTCACGAGCATCACGAGTAACAAAACCAGCTGCTTTTAGTGCAGGTTTTAGGGTTTCGTCAGACTCAATCAAGGCACGAGTAATACCATGACGGATTGCACCCGCTTGACCGCTTGCACCACCACCAGTTACGGTAATGTAAAGGTCGTACTTGTCAGCAGATTCTAGTAGTTCTAGGGGCTGACGTACCACCATGCGAGAAGTTTCACGACCAAAGTATTCGTCTAGGCTTTTGCCGTTGATGACGATGTTGCCAGTGCCTTTTGATAGGAAGACACGAGCGGTAGAAGTCTTACGACGACCTGTTCCGTAATTCTTTTCCATGTGTATCTCCTTAGATGTCTAGCACTTTTGGTTGTTGGGCGGTATGTGGGTGTTCAGTACCTGCATATAACTTCAACTTCTTAATCATGGCATAGCCAAGAGGACCTTTTGGTAGCATGCCTTTAACGGCTTTGTATAGCACGTCTTCTGGTTTGTGAGCCAAAAGCTTGGTAAAGTTAGTTTCTTTGATACCACCTGGATAACCAGTGTGGCGATAGTATTTTTTGTCTTGGGCTTTTTTGCCGGTAACAGCCACTTTATCGGCGTTGATAACGATGATGTAATCGCCAGTATCAACGTGAGGAGTGTAAGATGGCTTGTGTTTACCACGCAAACGAGATGCGATTTCGCTTGCTAGGCGACCCAGTGTTTTACCTTCAGCGTCCACGACATACCAGTCATGTACAACGTCAGCGGGTTTGGCGCTAATAGTAGTAGTCATATAAAACCTATTTAGTTACGTTTGAGAGTTTACAAATAAAAAAATACCGTAAGGCATTGATTTTATTTGTGTTATGAGTTGGGGAAACGAAGGGCTCTCAAAAACAGCGGTCATTATAGCTAAAATTTTGGCAAATGGCAAGTATTTTTGGGAATTGGTTGTGATAACTTTGAGGGTAAATTTTAGTCGGTCATGGTCTTGCAATAAAAGCATCTTAGTTTTTGGTGTGAGATATTTTAGAATTTAACGAATTTTTGCAAAATAACAGCAAGAAATGGTAAGATAGGGGGAGTTTGATTCATTTAAGGAGTATGTATAATGAGTGATGGCCGTATTTCTAACTCTCAATTTTCACAAGATGATGGCAAAAATGCGATAAGCATCGAAAATCAAGCCATGCAAAGCGTGCTAGGGCAAGTGCCCGCACCGACTGATTTGCATTGTATCGGTCAGGTGGTTGATGAGATGAAAGCGTTTACATCAAAATGCTACATCAACCGTGACCTATCCACGCTCCGCTTTCAACTTCGGGTACTGGCTCAGGCAACCAACCCTCGATATCCTTTGCTTGAACGCATGTTCTTTTTGACGATTTTTTCATCAAACATGGATGAGTTTTTTGAAATTCGGGTGGCAGGACTGATTCAAAAAATGAAAAATGGCGATGTGTCCAGCAGTCTGGACGGACGCAAACCGTCTGAACTGCTTGATGAAATCAGCCAAGTGGCTCACCGTGCGGTTGAGGAGCAGTATCGCATTTTAAATGACCACATTTTACCCGAGCTTGCCACGCATGACATTCGCTATCTTAAACGCCATGAGCTGACCCCAGCCCAAAAAGCATGGATGAAAACCTACTTTTTTGAGCAAGTCATGCCCGTGCTGACCCCCATTAGCATTGACCCTGCTCACCCTTTTCCACGCCTTGTTAACAAATCCCTAAACTTCATCGTCAGCCTAGAAGGCAAAGACGCGTTTGGGCGAGATTTGTCGCTTGCCATTGTCCCTGCCCCACGCTCTCTGCCTCGTGTGATACGTCTGCCTGATGAACTGACAGACGGCAAAGAACACCACATCATGCTCTCTGCGGTGATTCATGAGCATGTGGGCGAGCTGTTTTTGGGCATGAAAGTCAAAGGCTGTCATCAGTTTCGCCTCACTCGTAACGCCGACCTTGACTTATCTGATGACGTGGACGACATCGCCAAAGCGTTGGAGGGCGAGCTTGGCAACCGCCGTTTTGGCGACAAGGTTCGCCTAGAAGTTACCACCAATTGCCCCAAAGAGCTGTATGAGCTGTTGTTAAAAGAATTCGGGTTAAATGAAAGTCAGCTTTACCGTGTCAATGGTCCTGTCAACCTCACTCGTATGTTGACGAGTTTTGACAAACCTGAGCTTAAATTTACCCCCTTTAACCACGCCACCCCCAAAGTATTTTTGGGTAAAGAAAGCATGTTTGATGTGATTGGTCGCTCAGACGTACTCGTTCATCACCCATTTTCTGCCTTTAATCCTGTGGTTAATATGCTTTGGCAAGCAGGGACTGACCCTGATGTCCTTGCCATCAAACAAACCATTTACCGCTCAGGGGTAAACTCCGACATCGTCAAAGCGCTCGCCCAAGCCGCCAGAAACGGCAAAGAAGTGACCGCCGTCATTGAACTTCGTGCCAGATTTGACGAGGAGAGCAACATCGCCGTTGCTAACATGCTCCAAGATGCGGGGGCAATCGTGGTTTATGGGGTGGTCGGCTACAAAACCCACGCCAAACTCATGCTCATCGTCCGCCGTGAAAACGGCAAAATCCGCCGTTATGCTCATCTGGGGACGGGCAACTACCACGCTGGCAACGCCAAAGCCTATACCGACTACGGGCTGTTTACCGCTCATGAGGAGATGTGTGCGGACGTGGCAGGCGTGTTCGGTCAACTCACAGGCATGGGCAGACCACTTCCGTCTCGGCAAATCATGCACGCTCCTTTTACGCTCCATGACGGCTTGGTCGCACTCATTGACCAAGAAATCCGCCACGCCCAAGCAGGCAAAAAAGCACGCATCATCCTAAAATGCAATGCCGTTACCGAGCGTGGTATCATCAACAAACTCTACGAAGCCAGCCAAGCAGGGGTAGAGATTGATTTGATTGTCCGCTCCATTTGTTGTTTGCGTCCGCAGGTCAAAGGCCTATCCGAAAACATCAAAGTACGCTCTATCGTGGGGCGGTTTTTGGAGCATACTCGGGTCTATTATTTTTATAATGACGGCGATGAAAAACTCTACTGTTCTAGTGCTGACCTCATGGACAGAAACCTACTACACCGTGTGGAAGTGGCGTATCCGATTTTGGATAAGGCATTATTCGCCCAAATCTATGAGGACGGACTCATCAACTACCTAAGCGACAACGTACAAGCGTGGGAGCTAGACGGTCGTGGCGAATGGCACCAAGCAACGCAAGGCAAGACCATTCATGACGCACAGGCGATATTGCTTGATAAAATCTGTGGGGAGGTGCGATGAGTTGTCCGTGTGGCTCACAGCGTGATTATGGGGAATGTTGTGAGCCTTTGCACGCCATGACCGCTTTACCAGAGAGTGCCGAGCAGTTGATGCGGTCTCGCTTTGCCTCTTTTTATCTTAAAAAGGTGGATTATATCATCGCCACCACCGTCCCTGTTCAGCAGGATTTACTGGATAAATCCGCTTTGCAGGCGTGGGCGGATACGATGAACTGGACACATTTGACGGTCATCAGCCACAATAAAGTCGGCAAACGCCACGCCCAAGTGCATTTTAAAGCGTATTTTGACAATGACGGACAACAAGGCATCCATGACGAACGTTCCGCCTTTGTCAAAGTGGGCGAACGCTGGTATTTTTTAGACCCTACTTTACCTGTCAATTTAACAGGCAAACAGCCTTGTCTGTGCGGTAGTCATGAAAAATTTAAGGCGTGCTGTGGGCGGTTTTTGGCTTAGGTGGGTTTTGTATCAAAAAGGGTGTATAATATACCCTTTTTATTTTACTTATTTATTATGAAATACATCATCAAAGTCCACCCCGAAATCATGATGAAAAGCGACACCGTGCGTCGTCGTTTTATCAAAGTATTGGCAGGTAATTTACGCCAAATTTTAAAAGCCGTTGACCCCTCGACGGTGGTTGTGCAATCTTGGGATTATATTGAAATTCGCCACAAAAACAGCGAGTACAATAAGGCGATGATTGACAAATTGCAATGCACCTCAGGCATTCATCATATTTTGGAAGTGGAGGAGTCGCCCTTTACCGATTTGCACGACATTTTTACCCAAACCCTACCCAAAGTCAAAGACGACATCGCAGGCAAGACTTTTTGTGTGCGTGTCAAACGCCGTGGCATACACCCATTTAGCTCTATGGAAGTGGCTCAGTATGTTGGGGGTGGACTTAACCAAGCGGTTGAGACTGCCAAAGTTCAGCTCAAAAACCCCGACATCACCGTCAAAATCGAAATCGAAAATGACAAAATGCTCTTTGTTAAGGCTCGCCATGAGGGCATGGGCGGTTTTCCGATGAGTACCCAAGAGGATGTACTATCGCTTATCTCGGGCGGATTTGATTCAGGCGTGGCAAGCCATGAGTTCATCAGACGAGGTAGCCGTGTGCATTATTTGTTTTTTAACATGGGAGGTAAAACGCACGAAATTGGCACCAAGCAAATGGCATATCAGCTTTGGGAGCGGTACAGTAGTTCACACAAAGTGCGTTTTACGACGGTGGATTTTGAGCCTGTGGTCGCTGAAATTTTAACAAACATCGATGACGGTCAAATGGGTGTCGTCCTAAAACGCATGATGATGCGAGTGGCGAGTGTCATCGCTCAAAAAAACCGCATTGAAGCAATTGTTACAGGCGAAGCCTTAGGACAAGTTGCCAGCCAAACTTTAACCAACCTTGCGATGATAGACAAAGCCAGCGATGTGCTCGTGCTACGCCCACTTATCGCTAAGGACAAAGCCGATATTATTGCCACCGCCGAACGCATTGGCACGGCAGACATCGCCAAATCCATGCCTGAGTTTTGTGGGGTGATTTCAAAATCGCCCACCGTCAAAGCAGTGGAGCACAAACTCATCGCCACCGAAAGTGCGTTTAATTTTGAGGTGCTACAACACGCCATTGACACCGCCACCACCATTGACATCAGAGACATCAAACATCAAGCCACCGACACGCACGCCATTGAGACGGTCGGTGTGGTGGGTGATGATGATGTGGTAATTGACATTCGCTCGCTAGACGAGGTGGACAACGACCCACTTGACATCGCCCACATTCATGTGCCTTTTTATAAACTAGGTAGCGAATTTGACAAACTAGACAAAGCCAAAACCTACCTACTTTACTGCAAAAAAGGCGTGATGAGCGGTTTACAAGCCGTTTATCTCAAAGATAAAGGCTTTGACAATGTGAAAATTTTTAAAAGGTAGATATGGTAGCACTCAAAACCCTCTGACAGCCAAATGCTCGGAGGGTTTAGCTTTTGGTGCATTCAAGTGTAGTCGTGCCATCAAGCGTGGCTAGTGTTGCCTTGTCATCGCTCATGGTAAGAACCATACCTTTATTTTCGCCCATGATACCATCATCAGAGGTAAATCGTCCTTTGGTTTGTACGTCTTCTGTCAAATCATAGGTAATGCCATCATAAGTTAGATGAGCCTCAATCTCTCCTTCGTGGTCATGTACGGCAATATGCACTGCCTTGTCGCCACATTGATATTTGTCGCCATCATGATGGGCGTGGTCGTGATTGTGAGCGTGGTCGCCATGTTCGTGGTGTTCATGGTTATCGTGCTCATGCTCATGGGTGTGAGCATGGTCATGGTCATGGTTATGGTTATGGTCATGAGTCTGCTCAGTGGGCGTGGCAGTTTGATTGGATTGCTCTGGGGCTTCGGAGTTTGGTTGCTGGCAGGCGGTCAAAACAAGCGTGGTAATAAGGCAAAGAGCCGATAATTTTTTCATGATAACCTCTTTATTCATAAAACTGATATATTATATCATATTTTTGTTATTGGTAAAGTATGCCAATCTGCCATGCGGTCAAAGTGTAAAAAATCAAAAAGGGCAAATCGCCCTTTTATTATTTATAATACGCATTGCTCGTCTGAGTGTGGTCAGTCTCATCAATGACTTGGGTTAGCTCAGGGATTTGTTGTTTAAGCTGAACTTCCACGCCTTGACGAAGTGTCACATCAACCGCACTACATCCTTGACAGCCTCCACCGAATTTGAGTACGGCGGTTTTGCCTGCTTCATCTTCGACCACTTCAATCAGCTCAACATGACCGCCATGACTGGCAAGTTGGGGGTTGATTTCGGATTGAAGGACGTAGTTGATACGCTCCTCAATGCTGGCGTTTTCGCCTACTTGGGGAACTTTGGCGTTGGGAGCACGAAAGGTCAGTTGTCCACCAAAGCGGTCTTTGTTATAATCAATCACCGCATCAAGCAAATATGGAATGCTTGGCGTGTCAATGTGAGCAACAAAGGCAGGGTAGGGGATTTGTAGGTCGTCCTCATCCACTTCGTCAGGTTGGCAGTAGCTCATACAGCACTCGGCTCGGGGCGTGCCTGCGTGTTCGACAAAGATACGCACGCCAATACCCTCTACCTCTTGTTTGGCAAGAAGTTCGGCAAGGTAAGCTTGGGCGGATTCAGTAATGGTAATGTTGCAGGTTGGGATGTCGCTCATGGTTTGATTCGCTTTTTTAAGGGTTTATTTTTAAAATTTTAGTCTTTATGGTAGCATAATTTATTTTATCAAGGTTAATTTTTCTAATGATGGGATTTAAAATGTTTCAATTTGATTATTTGGTATTTATCGGTCGTTTTCAGCCTTTTCATGATGGGCATCAAGCGGTGGTGCGTCATGCTTTGACTTTGGCAAAAAATGTCATGATACTCATCGGCTCGGTCAATTCGCCACGCACGCTTAAAAATCCCTTTACCTATGAGGAACGGGTGGGGATGATTTTAAATGCCTTTGGTAAGGAGTATGATGGTCGCATCCTATGTACGCCACTTGATGATGACCCTTATAATGATGTCAAATGGCTTGCCAATGTCCAATCGACTGTTTTTCATACCACAGGCGGAGTGGGGCGGGTGGGAATGATTGGCTATCATAAGGATAAAAGTTCTTATTATTTGTCGCTTTTTCCGCACATGGAGCAAATTTTTGCCGAAAATCACGCCAATCTCTCCGCCACACCCATGCGAGAAGCGTATTTTGGGCAAGGGTTGATTGATAAAAATTTACCTGCCAATGTTGCTGACTTTTTGGTAAATTTTAAAAATAGTGAGGAATTTACCAACCTACAACGTGAACATCAGCACATTTTAGATTGTCAAAAAGCATGGCAACACACCCCTTATCCGCCAGTTTTTGTGACGGCGGATGCTTTGGTGGTGCAGGCAGGTCATGTGCTACTCATTGAGCGAGGGGGCGAGTATGGGCGTGGGCTGTATGCGTTGGCGGGAGGATTTTTAGACCAAAATGAGACGCTTCTTGAATGTGCGTTGCGGGAGCTGTATGAGGAGACAGGGCTGGTAATTGATAAAAATACCCTAAAAGATACGCAAATTTTTGACAAGCCAGACCGCTCGGCTCGTGGGCGAACCGTAACGAGTGTGTTTTATTTTGAGCTTTTTGGCGATGCCTTGCCAGAGGTTAAAGGGGGCGATGATGCCAATCGTGCTTTTTGGTTGCCACTTGGTGAACTAGATGGTGCGATGATGTTTGAAGATCATTATGGAGTGATTGTTAAAATGCTGGGGCTTTAAATGAGCAAAAATGCAATCGCAAAATAAAATCATCAACCATAATTATGGGGAGTAATTATAATTTGAGACCTAAAATCATCACAGGATTGGTAGAGTGTTTGCAATAACCAAATGGCAATTTTTTTCAAATGAATAAATGTAGTTATTTTTACGCCCCAAAAGAATACTGTGATGATTTTGGTTTTGTAATAATATTTTCTTTAAGGTAAAACAACCAAAAAAATGGTATTAAGTAGTTATTTGAGCTTGTCCCATGTTAAATGCAATGTTGATAATATATTTTCTGGATTTTCAATATGTATCAATGCCAAATCAGCATGAGTGGGATTAATAAATAGTTTATCGTCTTTGGCGGTAACAGAATAATATACCGTACCGATAGTCATGAGTAATTCAGGGTTGTTATTTCTTATTTCCTCAATTTCTCTGGCAAGGTTTTCGTCAGTAACCACAAATACACAGTCTTCATTGGGTTCAAAGACTGCTTTTGTGTCCACCACATTAAATTTACCAATCTTAACAGAGGGTTCATCAAGTTTAAATTCACCGATATCATTTGCGGAAAATTCACAACTCATTCTAGGAAAGCCTTGTTTTTTAAAATCATAGGCTTCCAATTCCATGTATAATGCATTGATATAAGAGAGCATATAAGAGGTTAAGTTTAGCTCTGTCTGCTTTTGGGTAAAATCGGCACTAATGTTATAGCTAACATCTCTGTCAGCGATAATTAACGGCACTTTAAAAGCATAATCGCCTTGATATTTGGCGATTTCTTGATTGATGATGGCAATTTCTCGGTCAAAAATTTCTTTTTTGGTAAAGGCATTGCCTTCATCGTAATAACCCTCAACCATTTCTGCAACTTTTTGTTCGTCGGTTAATTTATCAGGGAATTTTGCCATATATAAATAACGCAAATATTGCAATTTTGAATCAATATTGACAGATGGATAACGTGGGTCGCCATCTAAAAAATCCTCAGCGGTTTTTGGCTGGAATGCCTCGTAAGCAGTGCTGACTGGTGCTGGGGTGTTTTGTTCATTGGTGGTGTTTGTGTCATCAGCAGAACTGCAAGCCACAAGAAACAGCAGGGGAGCTATGCAGGTCAACATCTTTAATGAGTTTTGTTGCATGGAAATTACCTTTTTGTAGAGATTTTTTTTATTGTAGCAAATCTCCCCCCCCCCCCCCGCAAGTTGATTTGTTTGAAAGGGTGTTTTATTTGTATGAATAAAAACCACAAGAAAGCAAAAACCCTTTTCCATGACAGAAAAGGGTTTTTAAATATGGCTCCCCAACCTGGGCTCGAACCAGGGACACACGGATTAACAGTCCGATGCTCTACCGACTGAGCTATTGGGGAATGGTGGGTCGTGCAGGATTCGAACCTGCGACCAATTGATTAAAAGTCAACTGCTCTACCAACTGAGCTAACGACCCAATAAGCACAAGGCTTACTTTGGTAAATTTAGGATAAATGGTGGGTCGTGCAGGATTCGAACCTGCGACCAATTGATTAAAAGTCAACTGCTCTACCAACTGAGCTAACGACCCTTATCACTAAATGTGGTGCGTATTATACACCGAAATTTTGTGGTGTCAAGCGTTTTTTATAAATTTTTTTTTAAATCGATAAAAAAGGGGTAAGTTTGGGGCTTTGGCGTTGCTTTTTTGAGGGCAAATCCTTAAAATGAACCATCTTATACAACAAGGGTAGCCTATGAACTCTGTCCAAGTCAAAATCCTAAACCCCAAAATCGGCACTGATCCAGATTTCCCCCTACTCACCCGAGCCACAGACGGCTCAGCAGGCATTGACCTCAGGGCGTGTATTGATGAGCCTGTGATTATCCGTGCAGGTGAAACCAAACTCATTGGCACAGGGCTTGCTGTTTATATCGCTGACCCCAATTTTGCAGGGCTTATCCTGCCTCGCTCAGGGCTTGGGCATAAGCATGGCATTGTACTTGGTAATTTGGTGGGGCTCATTGACGCGGATTATCAAGGCGAGCTTATGGTGTCGGTATGGAACAGAAGCAAGACCGATTTTACCCTAAATCCTGCCGAACGCATGGCTCAGTACATGGTCGTGCCTGTGGTGCGTCCTGCCTTTGACATCGTGGAGGAGTTTAGCGATGTTAGCGAACGAGGGGCAGGGGGATTTGGTAGTTCTGGGGTTAAATAATCAAACTCCCTACATTAACGGCAACATTGGGGCAAATCATGATGAAATCCTATGTTCTAACATTTGGCTTATTGGCATTATTCACCTTGCTGAGTGCTCATGCTACTGAGGTGGCAAGTGTCAATGATAACGCCCAAGCTCAGTTTGAGCTTGCCTTGGCACATCTTGACAAAAACACCTATGAGGACAATCATCAAGCCATTGAACTGCTTCATCAATCCGCCACGCAAGGTCATATGGGGGCTCAGTATTATTTGGGCAGTCATTATGACCAAAAGTTTGAATCTACCCAAGCAATAGAATGGTACAGCAAATCCGCCCTGCAAGGTCATGCCAGCTCACAGTATAATTTGGGGCTGATTTATATGGGTCGCCATGGTATATCAGAGAATTTGGTAGAGTCTGCCAAATGGTTCACGCTCTCTGCCAAGCAAGATCATGCCAAAGCCCAAAATAATTTGGCAATCCTATATGAATTTGGCAAAGGCGTACCCCAAGACATCGCCCTTGCCAAGCATTGGTATACAAAAGCCTGTGAGCAAAATCACCCACTCGCTTGTGAAAATTTACAGTTATTACAACAAGACAACCCCTAAAAGGAACACTCATGCAACACAAATCTTTAACCCTAGACGAAGCCAAACACACCTCAGAGGTCATCACCACCGCCTTGCCCTACATTCAGCGTTATAAAGACAAACTCATCGTGGTTAAATACGGTGGCAATGCCATGACCGACCCTGTATTAGAAAGCTCGTTTGCCAGAGACATTGTCCTACTCAAAACGGTGGGCATTCACCCTGTGGTGGTGCATGGCGGTGGGCCTCAGGTCGATGAACTGCTTGCCAAACTTGGGCAAGAATCCGACCGCATTGACGGCATGCGTGTGACTGACAAAGACACCATGAATGTGGTGGAAATGGTACTGGGTGGCTCGGTCAACAAATCGATTGTCAATCTCATCAACAAACATGGCGGTAGTGCCATTGGCTTGACAGGTAAAGACGCAAGCCTGATTAAAGCCACCAAAATGGCAATGACAGGCAAAGACGGTAGCCCGATTGATTTGGGCTTTGTGGGCGAGGTGGCGAGTGTCAATACTGACGTGATTAACATGCTTATCCACAGTGATTTTATCCCCGTCATTGCTCCGCTTGGCGTGGACGAACAGGGCGAAACCTATAACATCAATGCTGACCTTGTGGCAAGCAAAGTGGCAGAGTTTTTAAACGCTGAACGCCTGCTCCTACTCACCAACATCAAAGGCGTGCTAGACAAAGAAGGCAATGTCCTAACCTCGCTCACCCCCACCGATGTCGATAATCTCATCGCAGACGGCACGATTAGTGGGGGCATGATTCCCAAAATCGCAGGGGCACTGGACGCTGTCAAAGCAGGGCTTAGAAGTGCCACCATCGTCGATGGACGAGTACCACACGCTTGCCTACTTGAAATCTTTACCGATGAAGGGGTGGGTACGCAGATTTTAAGAGAGATTTAAACAACAAAACACGGTTTGATGACCGTGTTTTTTTAACATTGCATTGTCAATAAAAATGATTTACACTACCACAAATCCACACTAAGCTCCTGCCATGCAAAAATCTCTCACGCTCATCGTTTTGATTGGTTTGTTATCCGCTTGCTCGCCTGCCCCGCATGATGCTGACTATACCGACATGGCAAGCTCGCAAATGGCAGAAATGGCTGGCGATAGCACCGAACTCACCCTACAAAGCCACATCACCGACCAGCATGAGCAAGCCCACCTTGCCGACAAACAATTCATCATCAACGCCAACGCTCATTTTAGCGTCCAAGATGTCGTCAAAAGTGTGGAAACGCTAGAAACGCTCACCCTACGCATGGGTGGTTATGTCCAAAAAAGCCACGTCTATAACCAAACCACCGACACCCAAAGTTACCCCATTGGCAACGAACGGCTTAAAGTATTGACCCAGTTTGTGCGTCATGGACAGATGATTGTGCGAATCCCAAAGGCAAACGTAGGCGAGTTTTTAAAGGGCGTGCAGGGACAAGTGGTCTTTTTGGAATCCCAATCATTTAGCACCACCGATGTCGCCTTAGATTTACAACGTGAAAAACTACACGCCCACATTGGAGCCCAAAAACAGCAAGCACTTAACCAACTCTCCGTCACCAACACGGACGATTTGGCGGACAAATCTGCCCACATTGACACCATGACCCAATCCAAATACCGCCAAGCCCTAGCCGAGCTTGACCGTCAGGCTCTTGCCGAACAGGTGGCGTTTAGCACGATTGAGCTTAATTTTCATCAAAATCCAGAGATTTTTGAGAGCATCACGCCAAACACGCACGCCCACATCACCAAAGACCAACGCCACAACTTTGGACATCAATTCCGCCAAAATCTTGGGTATGGCTGGCAGTACTTTTTACAATTCATCCTATGGCTTGCCAACCTTTGGGCATTTGTCGCAGGCTTGGTGGTGCTGGTTGTGCTTTGGAAAAAGGTGTTTAAACCCTTGCGGCATAAACCTTTTAGGATAAAAGCAAAGAAAATAGAAAATAAGGTCAATGATGAGATGGATAATAAATCATAATATACCAAAACAGTTTTATTCATGGTAAAGTTATCTTGCTGTGAATAAAACTGTATGTCTACTTATGAAAATCTACTCTAAAATAATTTACATTCGGCATTCGACCGCAGAATTCAATATTTCATCTTTGATCTCACCACCAAGCAACTCTGGAGTATTTTCCCTTATTTCATTAAAGTATTTATGAATGACATCAAGATATTTGACATACTCAGCCTGATAATACTGACTGTCATCAAAGCTACTGCCAAATTCACGAATGCCTGAAAAGTTCAATTCATCGTAGAGTGCTTGACCAAGTGGCATATCAAGGAAATCGTCCATTAACAACCTTTCCTCTTTTGTCAAGCTTTGCCTCACATAACGCCTGACAACATTATTCGCGATGGGTGTTAGTTGCTCAAGGACGCACGCCCTTTTATCCATATCATTACTTTCAAAAGCTGTAAGTATGCCTTCTGCAATCGCTTGACCAAACAAATCTGCGGTAAAATCCACCATTGCTCCATCATAGGCACTTGCCTGTACCGATAACGCAAGACATACGCCCAATACATATTTTTTCATCATACGCGCCCAATTCACTCTCTTAGATATCATAACTCAACATCTACTCCGACAAATCCACCAAAAGCAGATTGATTTATTATATTATGCCATACTCACAACACGCCAAACACTTCATGCCACGCCCCCTCATCAAAACCAATCAACGCCACCGCTTGACCGTAAAACTCGCCCATGATGATGGGGCGTTTTAGCACGCTTTGGTTGTCTTTGATGATGTTATACATGGCGAACATATCGCCACTTGCCAAAATCGCTTTGGTGTCGTCATCAAATTTGCGGTAAGTCGTGCCTTGACGGTTGATGACTTTGTCGCCAAAAGTCGCCATAAATTTTTCAAAATCCACTTGTGATAACACCGATTTTTTATAATCAAAAAACTCATAAGTCATGCCTTTGTTGTTTAAAAAATCAAAGCATTTTTTCATGGTGTTGCAATTTTTGATGCCGTAGACAGTGAGCATGAATTTCTCCAAATCGTCAGTTGAAAAATATTGGCAAATTATAACAAAATTAAGCTATAATAATCCGCATTTTTCTATTTTTACATCATTTTGAGACGATTATGAGCCTAAACGACTACGATTTTAAAGCGGTTGAAAAAGCCCAGCAAGCCAAATGGCAAGCCGACAACCGCTACGTTACCGACAACAACGACAACGGTAAGCCCACTCGCTACATGCTCTCCATGTTCCCTTATCCAAGTGGCAAGCTCCACATGGGACACGTGCGTAACTACGCCATCACCGATGTACTGTCTCGCTATTATCGCCAAAAGGGCTATGATGTCATGCAACCGATGGGTTGGGATGCCTTTGGTTTGCCTGCCGAAAATGCTGCCATTGACAACGGCGTTGCCCCTGCCAAATGGACTTTTGCCAACATTGAGCACATGCGTGGTCAGCTCAAAGCGTTGGGGCTTTCTATTGATTGGTCTCGTGAATTTGCCACTTGCACGCCTGATTATTATAAATGGGAACAATGGCTATTTATCCAGCTTTATAAAAAAGGCTTGGTCTATAAAAAGCTCGCTACTGTCAACTGGGACCCTGTGGATAATACTGTTCTTGCCAACGAACAAGTCGTCGAAGGTCGTGGCTGGCGTTCTGGGGCATTGGTCGAGAAGCGTGATGTGCCGATGTATTTTTTTAAAATCACTGACTATGCCGATGAGCTACTTGATGACCTAAAACAATTAGAGGGCAAATGGCCAAAACAAGTGCTGACCATGCAAGGCAACTGGATTGGTCGTTCGTATGGCATGGAAATTCATTTTCCTTATGAGATTGATGGTCAAGCGGATACGATTAGCGTATTTACCACTCGTCCTGATACGCTCATGGGGGTAACTTATCTGTCTGTTGCCGCCGAACACCCCCTCGCCACGCACGCCAGCCAAAATAATCCTGAATTACAAGCCTTTATCAACACTTGCAAACAAGGCTCGGTGGCGGAGGCTGACCTTGCCAAAGCCGAAAAACTGGGCATGGACACGGGGCTGACGGTCAAGCACCCGATTACAGGTAAAGATGTACCTGTGTGGGTCGCCAACTATGTCCTCATGAGCTATGGCTCTGGGGCGGTAATGGGCGTGCCTGCACATGATGAGCGTGATTTTGAATTTGCTAACAAATATCATTTGCCAATCGTTCAAGTGATTGACAACAAAGACAAAACTTCCGACTTTGACAGCACGACTTGGGCAGAGTGGTATGGCGAAAAAACGGGTGTGTGTGTCAATAGCGGTGCATTAGATGGGCTGGATTTTAACGGTGCCTTTGACAAAGTTGCCGAGCTACTTGGCGAAAAAGGCTTGGGCGAGAAAACCGTTAACTACCGCCTAAGAGATTGGGGCGTGAGTCGTCAGCGTTATTGGGGTTGCCCTGTGCCGATGATTAACTGTGAATACTGCGGAACGGTGCCTGTGCCTGAGAATGAGCTCCCTGTCGTGCTACCGACCGATGTCGTGCCTGATGGGCGTGGCAACCCCCTCAAAAACATGCCTGAATTTGTCAACTGTACTTGTCCAAAATGCGGACAACCTGCCGAGCGTGAGACCGATACGTTTGATACCTTTGTGGAGTCTAGCTGGTACGCCCAGCGTTTTACCACGCCACATGACGACACCCAAATGGTTGGACGTGCTGGGGCGGATAAATGGCTGTCGGTCAATCAATATGTGGGCGGTATCGAACACGCCATTTTGCACTTACTTTATGCCCGCTTTTTCCACAAAGTCATGCGTGATGAGGGCTTGGTGGGCGGTAGCGAGCCTTTTGAGCAGCTACTCGCTCAAGGCATGGTATTGGCTGGGACGTTTTATCGTGAAAATGCGGACGGCTCAACCACGTATTATTTCCCTCATGAAGTCGAAGTGCGTGGCAACGAAGCGATTTTACTTGCAGACGGTCAGCCTGTTACGATTGGTAAAATCGAAAAAATGTCCAAATCCAAAAATAACGGCGTAGACCCCCAAACCATCATGGACGAATACGGAGCGGATACCGTACGATTGTACACCATGTTTACCGCCCCTGCTGACCAAACCTTAGAGTGGTCGGATTCTGCCCTAAAAGGTCCGCACAATTTTGTGAAAAAAGTTTGGCGACTTGCTGATGAGCATTTAACCGCCATCGAAGGTAAAGACAAATCTGCCCTCGTCATCGATACCGCTAATTTGTCCAAGCCTGCCAAAGACCTTCGCCGTAAAACGCACGAAACCATTGCCAAGATTGACGTGGCACTTGGCGAGCATTTGGCGTTGAACACGCCTGTGTCATCGCTCATGGAGCTTGCCAATGAGATTGGGACGTTTGTGGTGGCAAGCGACAACGATTTGGCGGTGCGTCATGAAGCCTTGATTTCGCTGTTTAGTTTGCTGGCTCTATACGCTCCGCATGTGGGCGAATATGTGCTTGAACAATTTGGCTTTGATAGCCGTACGCTGACTTTCCCAGCCCTTGACAAATCTGCCTTAGTCGCTGACAGTATCACGATGGCGATCCAAATCAACGGCAAAGTGCGTGGCGAGATTGAGGTGGCAACAGGCACGGACAACGAAGCCATCAAGCAAATGGCACTGGCTGAGGAGAGTGTTGCCAAGTTCATCACAGGCGAGCCTAAAAAAGTGATTGTTGTCCCCAACAAGCTAGTGAGTATCGTGGTTTGATGTGCTGATAAGATAGGGGGTGATGATACTCCCTATCTTTATGATGTTTTTTGATGGGTATTTTATGAAAAAGTTACTTCTTGTCCTAGTTTTTGCCCTATCCGCTCCCACCGCTTTTGCGTGTTCGGCAGTATCGCCTGAATTTGGGTTTGTTCATCAATTTGACAAAAACCAAGATGGGCAGTTGAGCCGTGCTGAATTTATCAAAATAAAACAAGCTGATGATTATAAGCTCAATTTTAAAGTTAACAAAAGAGCCTTTAACCGCCTTGATGACAACAAAGACGGTCAGCTTTCGTCCGATGAGTTGGCGGACAAGGTGGATTATGTGCGTCATCCTTGTGCAGATTGGGAGGAGGCGATGGCAAAAATGCTGGCAGAGGAGCGAGCAAACCGCATTGAAGTGTATAAAAGCGATGGCTCTCGTCAATGTGCAGGGGCGGGCATTGAACCACAGACGATGGTAAAAGAGCTGGACGGCATTGCCATTTATGGCAGCCGAAAAGACCAGTTGGACCGCATGTATCCATCCGTATGTGGTGGTGGAACGGGTAGCGTGAACGTCTTTACCATTGACAAAGCCGATTTGGAAAAAGCCACAAACTTGGGTTTTGAGATTTTTGAAAAATAATACATATTTTGACAATGAACGGTAAGTTGGATACAATAAAGGGAATTTCATGTTATTTTTGTTTACCATGCCAAAAACCAAATTATTTAGCCTGTTATCCAATGTCGCCATTTTGGTCAATTTGGTGGTGGGATTTTTGCAAATTCATTGGGCGGTTATCCTTGTTTTTGCGGGCGTACATGCACTATTACGCTTAGGCTACCTAAAAGCTGAAAGCGAGCTTGTCGTCCGTGATGAAAATACCACCCAAACCTCCATCGCTCCTCCTGTGGTTCGCAACATCGCAAGCGTGATTACGGCAGTAATTTTGGCGTTGGCGACTTATTGGATAGGTTATGGTGTTGCATTTTTTACCAAATAAAATTTAATAAATTCTCATGCTAAAACAAATACTTGCCGTTTTATGTTGCACATCCATGTTCATTACATCAGGCTGTGGTTTTACATTGCGTGGCACTCAGGATTTGAACACGCCTGTCGCTTATCAGACTGTGCAATTATCTCTTGATGATAATCAAGAGGCTCTCCACCTAAAACAAGCCCTGACAAAGCACTTGTCCATGATGGGTCTGCAACACGGTGTTAGCACCAACCAAATTGACGTGCAAAACCTGAAATTTCATCGTTATAGATTGGTTGGGACGCTGACCGAGATTCGTCTGGTGTTAAGTGCAAACATCACCATCCGTATGGGGGAGACTGCCACGAGCATGCCCATGCAGGTTGAGCAAAGTTATCAATATAATGAAGCAAGCGTCGTTACGCTTGACCAGCAGGGCGAAGAGGGTAAAAAATGGCTTTATGACCAGCTTGGCGAGCGGATTGTGGCACGTTATCGAGCCATGACGTTGGGTCAGTGAGCGTGTAGTGCAACAGCGATTTTTATCGATTTTTGACGACCTAAAACACAAACATCGCACGCCTGTGCAGGGGATTTGGGTCATTCATACTGATGAGGTTCTGCTTCATCAGTGGCTTGTTGATGCGTGTCGCCTGCATTGGCAAGATAACAACCAGCTGGCGGTACGCATGGAGCTGACCTCGCCAAAGTCATGGCTAGATGTGCTTGCCAAGCTAAACGACCTACCTTTATTTGGCGATAATGTCGCTGTCATCGTCTCTGGCAATCACAAGCCTGATGTCAAAACTTTGGATAAACTTGCTAGATTTGCCGATGATGTGTCTGCTGGACATAGTGCCAATCATCTGCTTTGGTGCTTATCTAAACAGGATAAAAAATCCCTAAATACCAAAGCACTAAAACTCTTTGATAATGAAGGACTACTCATTGATGGCAATATCAATGAAGCCATTCGCAAGGAAGTTCTGATCATCAAAGCACGTGAGCTTGGGCTAACCCTCACAGACGATGCATGGCAAATGCTGTTATCACACACCGAGCATAATCTGTTGTCAGCGTACCAGTGCCTGTGGCGAACTTCCTTTTTGTACACGCAGGCGGGGATAGAGGAGCTGTCTGTATCTTTGGTGGATGGTATGGATTTTACGGTATTTCATCTATCTGACAATATTTTAACGACAAACATCAACAAATCTTTGACCATTTTAAATCATCTTAAACACACCGACACCGCCCCCAGCATCGTGCTTTGGGCATTAGCCAAAGACGCTCGCCTCATTTTGCAAATCCAATCAGGCAAAAATCCAAGTGAGCTTGGCATTTGGCAAAATAAAGTACATTTATACACAAACATTGCCAAGCGCACGCAGGGCATGAGTGGCGACTGGCTAAGCCAAATCTATGCCATTGATAAAGCCATCAAGGGCGTGTCAGGCATGGACGCATGGGGCGAGCTAGAACGACTGTGTTTGGCGATGTGTGGGATTCGTTAAAATTGATTGTTTGTCAATATAGAGGCTTGCGATGAAAAAGAGCTTATTGTGTGCTGGGCTGTGTGTAGGGCTTGTGAGCATGCCAGCGATTGCCAGCAGTTTTGCTGATGGTTATTTTGCCAAAAATTTTCGCTCGCCTACGGGTAACATCGTCTGTCAGGGCGATGGCGTAACCTATGAGGATTATCCACGTCAGGGCGTGCGTTGTTTTATCTTTGAGCATGCCAACGCCATCAAAGCCACCCAACGTGAAAAGGATTGCGATTTGGATTGGACGGCAGGATTTACGGTGCTTGCCAAAGGTCGTGGCAAATATGAGGGCGTGTGTCATGGCGATGTTTTTTGGAAGGTGGACGCACCTGCCCTCAAATATGGTCAAACCATCAAAGGCAACGGCTGGCAATGCACCAGCCAAAGTGCAGGTATGACGTGTACCAATCATCTGGGTGGGGGATTTTTTGTGAGCAAATCCGCCCAAAAAACGTGGTAACTTCTTGATGTTTGGCAAAAGGCGATGACTTGCCTTTTTATTTAGTTAACATTTTTTAACAAATTCCCACAAAACAATGCCATTTTTTTATATTTTATCAAAATCAATTTGATATCATGTCAAAACTTGATGGTTAAATTTTTGTCTTATTTTGGAAAATCCATGTCTACCACCAAAAAATCTACTGCTTTAAAATGGGTCATGATTATTGTTTGTTTGGGCGTTTTAGGGTTGATTGTGTACCAATTTTTAAAACCCAAGCCCACCCCGCCATCTTATCTCACCGCAGAGGTGGTGATGGGCGACATTGAAAATACCGTCATGGCAAGTGGCAAAGTCAAAGCCATACAAAGCGTGGATGTGGGGGCGGAGGTCTCAGGACGCATTGTTAAGTTGTATGTGGACGTGGGCGATGAGGTCAAAAAGGGCGACATCATTGCTCAAATCAGTCAAGTTGAAAAACAAAATACCGTCTCCAACGCAGGGGCAAATCTCGCCCAAGCCCAAGCAAATCTCGAATCATCTTTGGGTAGTATTGCCAGCAGTGAAGCCACCCTAAACGCACGCATTGCTGAACTAAAAAAAGCCCAGCAAGCCCTTGACCGTCTAGAAAGCCTTATCGCCATCGATGCCATCAGTCGCCAAGATTATGACGATGCCAAAATCGCCGTTGAAGTTGCCAAGGCAAATGTGGACATCGCCAAAACCAACCTTGCCAACGCCAAAAATGACGTTGCCAACGCTCGTGCTACCATCACTAGCCAAAAAGCAGGCATCAACAAAGCCCAAAATGACCTTTCTACTGCCAGTGAGGATTTGAACAAAACCACCATTGTCGCTCCGATGGACGGCACGGTCGTTTCTGTTACCCAAAAAGAAGGGACAACGGTCAATGCCAACCAATCCGCCCCCACCATCGTAACGCTCGCTGACCTTAGCTCTGTTCGTATCAAAGCTCAAATCAGCGAGGCGGATGTGGTCAATGTCAAAGCAGGCTTACCCGCTCGCTTTAACATCATTGGCAATACTAGCCAGCAGTTTGATGCGGTGCTGACAGGTGTAGAACCTGCCCCCGAAAACATCAGCACCACCAGCAGCACCGATTCTGCCGTGTATTATATCGGCTATCTGGACGTGGATAATGCCGAACGCAAATTTCGCATTGACATGACCGCCCAAGTCAACATCATCACAGACGCTGTCAAAGACGTACTGACCATTCCCTCGTCCGCCCTGAAAAACGAAAATGGCAAATACAGCGTGCGTGTGGTGGGTAAAGATGGCATCGCCAAACCTGTGGAAGTGCAAATTGGCTTAAATAACCGTGTTAATGTTGAAATCAAATCAGGGCTTAACGTGGGCGATAAAATCGTCATTGGCGAAGCCACGCCCCAAGTTGGACAAAAACAAAACAACCGTCCACCGATGATGCGATAAGGGGTAAGACATGAAAACCCCACTCATCGAAGTCAAAAATCTGGTGCGAGAATTTCCCGCAGGCGACACCAACATTCGCATTTTGCATGGTATTGATTTGACGCTTTATCAAGGCGAGATGGTCGCTATCATCGGTCAATCAGGCTCAGGCAAAAGTACGCTCATGAATATTTTGGGCTGTCTTGACAAAGCCACAAGTGGCAGTTATACCATTTTTGGCAAATCGGTGGACGACATGGACGCAGAAGACCTTGCCAAACTTCGCCGTGAGCATTTTGGTTTTATTTTCCAACGCTATCATTTGCTTGGCGACATCAATGCCCTTGACAACGTAACTGTACCTGCCGTCTATGCAGGCATGGACACCGCCAAACGTCGTGAACGTGCCAAAGAACTACTCACTCAACTTGGGCTTGGCGAAAAAACCCAAAACCGCCCCAATCAGCTCTCAGGCGGACAACAGCAACGTGTTTCTATCGCTCGTGCCTTGATGAATGGTGGCGACATTATTCTAGCGGACGAGCCAACAGGGGCTTTGGATAGCGGCTCTGGCAAAGAAGTCATGAACATTTTGCACAAGCTCAAAGACGAAGGGCATACCATCATCATGGTAACGCATGACCCTGCATTGGCACAGCAAGCTGAGCGTGTGATTGAGCTAAAAGACGGTCATGTCATTGCCGATTATTATACCGCCCACAAAAAACCGCACGCCGACCATGCCAATCCTGTGAGCAAAAATACCTTTGGCTCAAAAAGTGCGTGGCTTGGGGTCATGGACAGGCTAAAAGAAGCCTTCAAAATGTCCATTTATGCCATGAAAGCCCACAAAATGCGGACGCTTTTGACCATGCTTGGCATCATCATTGGCATTGCCTCTGTGGTGTCCATCGTAGGGCTTGGGCAAGGCTCACAAGCCAAAATCCTAGCCGACATCAACGCACTTGGCACAAACACCATTACCGTGATGAATGGCTATCCCTTTGGCGACCCACGCCGTAGATTTGGGCGAGACAACCTTACCGTAGCGGATGCAGAAGCGGTGGCGGGTCAACCCTACGCCCTATCGGTCAGCCCTATGGTCAATAAAAGCATGAGCATTCGCTTTGAAAACATTGACGCCACAGGCACGATTAACGGCGTAGGCAAGGACTATTTGTCAGTAACGGGTGAAAGTTTGTCTATGGGGCAAGGTTTTGATAGCCAAAGTATTGCCACAGCTTCCCAAGATGTCATCATTGACCAAAACGCCTACAAAACCTACTTCAATAGTCAAGGCAATCCCATCGGACAAACTTTACTTGTCGGCAACGTCCCTGCTCGTGTCGTGGGTGTGTTGTCGCAAAAAAACTCATCTTTTGCTCGCACCAGTAACTCGCCCACCGTCTATATGCCTTATACAACCGTGATGTATCGCATGCTTGGCACAAGCTACATTGACCGTTTTGTGGTACTTATTGATGATGATACATCATCTGCTATTGCTGAGACCGCCATTACTGAACTCATCAAGTCTCGTCATGGCGAAGAAGATTTTAACATCATGAACACCGACTCCATTAAAGAAACGATACAATCCACCACCGCCACCATGACGCTACTCATCTCGTCCATCGCCATCATCTCGCTCATCGTGGGCGGTATTGGCGTGATGAACATCATGCTCGTATCCGTAACCGAACGCACCAGCGAAATTGGCGTACGCATGGCAGTAGGAGCAAGGCAATCCGATATCATGGGGCAATTTCTCATTGAGGCGGTACTCGTGTGTATCTTGGGTGGGGTGCTTGGGATACTCATGGCATTTGGCATTGGCGGAGTGATTAACAAGTTTGGTGGTGGTAGCTTTGCTGTGATTTATTCGCCACTCTCCATCGTGGTTGCTTTTGTCTGCTCAACACTCATTGGGGTGGTTTTTGGCTTTTTACCCGCTCGCAATGCTTCTAGGCTAAATCCTGTGGATGCTTTGGCACATAATTAATCACTTACCCTAAAAGGTGGAAATTTTAACAAAAATTAGGTATTATAATCTGATTTTATTTGACTAGGCAAAACAATGACCGACCTGCATTTATACAATACCCTAACCGCCCAAAAACAACCATTTACCCCCATGACGGCAGGCAAAGTAGGCATGTATGTCTGCGGAATGACTGTTTATGATTATTGCCATATTGGACACGCACGGGTGATGATTGGCTTTGATGTCATTTATCGCTGGCTGATGAAACTTGGCTATGATGTCAATTATGTGCGTAACATCACCGACATTGATGACAAAATCATCAAGCGAGCGGACGAAAATGGCGAGAGTATTTATGAGCTGACCGACCGCTTTATTAAGGCAATGCACGAAGATGCGGACAAACTTGGTTGTCTTCGCCCCACCAATGAGCCAAAAGCCACCGACTATATCAACCAAATGCAAGATTTGATTGGCAAATTACAAGACAAAAACCTTGCCTATCAAGGGGAGGGGGGAGATGTGTATTATGCCGTAGAAAATTTTGACGGCTATGGCAAACTCTCCAAACGCAAACTTGCCGATATGCAGGCAGGGGCATCAGAGCGGGTGGATGCGGTGGACGACAAAAAACACCCCTTTGACTTTGTGCTGTGGAAATCCGCCAAAGAAAGCGAGCCAAATGAGACCAAATGGCAAAGCCCTTGGGGGGCAGGTCGCCCTGGTTGGCACATTGAATGCTCGGCGATGAGTACCTGCTGCCTTGGCGAGAGCTTTGACATTCATGGCGGTGGACACGATTTGCAATTTCCCCATCACGAAAATGAAATCGCCCAATCTGAGGGAGCAACGGGCAAAACTTATGCTAACAACTGGCTCCATATGGGCTTTGTTAATATTGATGGCGAAAAAATGAGCAAATCGCTGAATAACTTTTTTACCGTGCGAGAAGTTTTGCAAGATTTTCACGCCGAAACGGTGCGGTTTTTTATTGTGTCAAGTCATTATAGAAGTCCGATTAATTATTCGGATGCCGCTTTAAAAGAAAGTCATTCGGCACTCTCTCGTCTATACCACGCCTTAAAGCCGTTTGATACGGTTGAACTTGACGAAACGGCTTGGCAATCAGACTTTGGGCGGGCATTCACAAAGGCGATGAATGATGATTTTAATACCGCCAAAGCCATTAGCGTATTATTTTCATTGGCAAGTGAAGTCAATAAAGCGGTAAAAAATGATGAGATGGAAATTGCCAAAAATTATGCGGTGATTTTAAAGACTTTGGCAAGTGTATTAAACATCGCTCAATTAAACCCAAATGAATTTTTGCAAAGCAGTACCGATGAAAATGCCTTGTCCGAGAGTGAAATTTTGGCGATGATTGAGGCTCGTGCTAATGCTAAAAAAGACAAAAACTTTGCCCTAGCCGATAGCATTCGTAATGAATTAAAAGAAAAAGGCGTGGAGTTAGAAGATGGGCGAGCTGGGACAAGCTGGCGAAGAGTTTAGCACAAGAACCACTTGCATTGCAGGTGGTTTTTTTGATGTGTCATTAGTCGTGATATTGGTGTGGTATCAGTTTTGTGGGGGTAAGTGTACCCCCATCGCACACTCCATCTATGATGTCAATTACCTGAGTATCATCAGGGGTAAAGGCATGGGCGGAGCAATGATTGCCAAAGGTTTTTTTAAATTGTTGCCCATCTTTTTGTAGGGTGGCACAGATGGGCTGATAGTACATGGGGCAATGCACAGGTTTATCAATGATGACATTGTGTTGATTGGCTTGTTGGTTGGTTGCACAAGCACCCAATAAAGTAGTGCCTAAGACCATCAGTGGAAATTTCATGGGTGTTTATCCAGTATTGCTAAGATTAAATATGATAAAATATAACATAGATGGTTTACTAAAGTACATCTTTTTTGTGGCAATTTGTTATTTGGCGATATAATTTTGCTTGCAATTTTATCCATCTATGCTATAATACACCGTCAATTTATACCCAAAAAATTTGTTTTGATAAATTGATATGAACCGATACCTCATTTCACACCGCCCCACAGGGCAAGCATAAAAGGCTAGGCAGATGACTGCTTAGCCTTTTTCGGTTTTAAGATGGGTAAAATTTTGGGGTAAATGACCGTTTTATTAACCAAGAGAGAAAAAATTATGCTAAGAATTGTAAACGAAGCCCTAACCTTTGATGATGTGCTATTGCTCCCTGCTTATTCAGAAGTGTTGCCTAAGCAGGTCAATCTTACCACGAAATTAACCAGAGAAATTACCCTAAACTTGCCCCTAATTTCGGCGGCGATGGATACCGTTACCGAAGCCAAAATGTCCATTTCTATGGCACAGCTTGGCGGTATGGGCATTATCCATAAAAATATGGACATTGCTCGTCAAGCTCGCCAAGTCCGCCACGTCAAAAAATTTGAAGCAGGCACGGTGGCTGACCCTGTTACCGTAACGCCTGATGTGACGGTGGGCGAACTTTTAAAAATCACCGCCGAACACAAAATCAGCGGCGTGCCTGTCGTGGACGAAAACAAGCAAGTGGTGGGCATTGTAACGCACCGTGATGTGCGATTTACCGACAATTTTAGTCAGCCCGTGTCAAGCGTGATGACCCCAAAAGAAAAACTCGTTACGGTGCGTGAAGGTGAATCTACCGAAAACATCAAACGTTTGCTACACGAACACCGCATTGAAAAAGTGATTGTGACTGATGACAACGGTCACTTAAAGGGTCTTATTACCGTTAATGATTTTAGTAAAGCTGAAAACAACCCCAATGCTTGCAAAGACGACAAAGGTCGCTTGCGTGTAGGGGCGGCGGTTGGTACAGGGGCGGACACCGAAGCTCGTGTGGAAGCCCTTGTCGGTGCGGGCGTTGATGTTATCATTGTGGACACCGCTCACGGACATTCCAAAGGTGTGATTGACCGTGTGAACTGGGTAAAGAAAAACTACCCACAAGTGCAAGTCATCGGCGGTAACATTGCCACAGGCGATGCGGCACTTGCCTTGTTTGACGCAGGGGCGGACGCGGTCAAAGTGGGCATTGGACCAGGCTCTATTTGTACCACTCGTATCATCGCAGGCGTGGGCGTTCCACAGATTTCGGCGATTAGCGATGTGGCAGAAGTCTTGCAAGACCGCATTCCACTGATTGCAGATGGCGGTATTCGTTTTTCTGGCGATATGGCAAAGGCGATTGTGGCAGGAGCAAGCTGTATTATGGTTGGCAGTCTTTTGGCTGGCACAGAAGAAGCCCCTGGGGAAGTGGAGCTGTATCAAGGGCGATACTACAAAGCCTATCGTGGAATGGGCAGTCTTGGGGCGATGAGTGGGGCAAATGGCTCATCTGATAGATATTTTCAAGACAGTAAAGATGGTGTGGAGAAACTTGTGCCAGAAGGCATCGAAGGGCGTGTGCCTTATAAAGGTCCTGTGGCAGGGATTGTGAATCAAATGGCAGGCGGACTTCGCTCATCAATGGGCTATACAGGCTGCAAAACCATCAGTGAAATGAAGGAAAAGCCCAAATTTGTGCGTGTTACTTCGGCAGGTATGAAAGAGTCGCACGTTCACGATGTGCAGATTACCAAAGAAGCCCCGAATTATCGTCAGGGCTAAAATTCTTAAATGTAATAAAAGCACCTCAATGACTTGGGGTGTTTTTTTAAAATAGGCGGTGCAAAATATTGGGATTTTTTGTACAATGATTTAGGTTCTTGAAGATGAAATAGGCTAAGATGATTTTAAAGGCTTTTTTGATTATTTTTGGTTGTGTGTTTTTAGGCGAGATTTTTATTGCCATAACCAAACTGCCTCTGCCACCAAGCGTGATAGGATTGCTAATTTTGTTTAGTGGGTTACAAATGGGTGTGATAAAATTAGAAAGCGTACAAACGTTAGCTAAGACTTTGCTGGATTATTTGGTGTTGATGGTGGTGCCAGCATGTATTTCTATCATGCAATATTTAGACATCATTCGTGCTGATTTATGGGTGCTTATCGTGGCAACAGCGGTCAGTACCGTGTTGGTGCTTGTTGTAACCGCCAAATCTTACGAATGGCTACGAGCCTGGCAAAAGCGTCGGCATATCACACAAAGCAAGGAGGGCGTTTGATGGATATCATGGCATTGTTTGACAGCCCATTCTTTTTGCTGTTTTTGTTGATTGCGGTATTTGAAGGTTGTGTGATTTTAAAAGCTCGCCTAAAAAGTCAGCTCATCAATCCCACTTTAATCACAACCATCATTGTTATCGCTGTATTAAATATTTTAGATATTGATTGGATGGCTTTTGAGAAAGCGAGTGGCTATCTTACGTTTTGGTTGCAACCTGCGGTGGTGGCATTGGCGGTGCCTTTGTATGTGCAATGGCAAAAGATTCGCATGCAGTGGTTACCCATCATCATTTCTCAGGTGCTCGGTTCGCTCACGGGCATCATTTCAGGGGTGTGGCTCATTTGGATACTTGGTGGTAGTGAGCAAAGTAGCACTGCCATCGCCGCCAAATCGGTAACCATGCCAATAGCCATCGAAGTTACCAATAAGCTCGGTGGCGTGATGGGTATTACCGCCAGTACGGTGCTGATTGCAGGTGTGGTGGGGCAGATGATGGGGATTGCGATTTTGGTGCTGGTGCGTTCATCTCGTCCGATGGCGTGGGGACTTGCAATGGGAACAGCGTCGCATGCACTAGGGACGGTGCGTGTCATGCAGATGGGGTCTAGGTTTGTGGCGTATGCGACAGTGGGGCTGATTTTAAATGGGATTTTGACGGCATTTTTAGCACCTGTGATTGTGCCATTGTTGTTGTGAGGGTGTGTTAAAGCAGTTTTGGTATCTCTAATTTAAAGAAAAACGACATTATGACTCATTTTTGAATTAAATGGGTTGTTTGATAAAATGATAAAATAAAGTATGATGGACGCACTTTGGTAAATTTACCAAAGTGTGCGGTCTTATCTTAAAGGATGGTCGGCCAAGTTCCAAAATCAATAATATGTTAGAAACAGTCGCGTTATTTACAGTATTAAGGTAAAATACTGCAAATGAACATACACAAAAACACAAGA
>NZ_JAUNDY010000011.1:0-12101 GCF_030525845.1 Moraxella sp. | reverse complement strand
TTATTTACAGTATTAAGGTAAAATACTGCAAATGAACATACACAAAAACACAAGACTACTTCCTTACCAAAGAGAAGTCATTTGGACTGCTTATCACAAAAACAAGCAATCAGTTACTTCGCTGGCATTAGAGTACAAAGTATCAAGACCTACCATTTACAAGCTCTTAAAACTTGCTCGTGTTAAGCTATTTAAGCCCCAAACCAGTACCAACAATCGCTTTAAACAAGCCAAATATGGTATTAAACGCCTTTCCAAGGTTGAACAATCCATACAGGACAAACTTAAAAAACAAGCAAAACGCTATAACAAGTCCTATCCTAGCGAAATGGTGCATGTGGATACCAAACGCTTGCCTTTGCTTAAGGGGTAAAGTACAAACAGCCCTTAGTGCCACAGAGTTTCTTATAGAACAAGTGATAGAGCCTTGTCCCTACCAAATTGATGTGGTTTATTCTGACAATGGCACTGAATTTAAGGGCACAAAAGACCATGAATCTGTGTCAAAGCCTGTTATCAAAACAACATCAATTAAAAATTTACCAAAGTAGGCAGACCACAAACCAACGGCAAAGCTGAAAGGGTCATACGAACATTGATGGAGCTTTGGCATGATAAGCATGAATTTGTCAGCAGTGAACACAGAAAGCAAGAATTAATCAGATTTCTTAATTTCTACAACACAGTTAGACCACACCCATCTTTAAGTAAGAAAGATAAGATGACTGGCAAGACTTTAACTTTTACTCCTTATGAGTGGTTGGAGTTTTATTTTAAGCAAAGTGTAAATAGCGGGTGAGTTTCTTACAAATAATAAACATCAATATTTATTGTTTGTTGTCACATAATCAAAGCCACTGTTGTCATGATTTGACGGATATTCTGATGCTTTATTTTGGTTGATGATAAATCCTGTGTTAATTTACAACCTAATCCCAAGTAAAAACCCTTCCTTAATGGCACGTTTGGCATCTAATTTTTCAGCGTTCTTAGCACCACCGATGATGTGGTAGTTGGCATGGGGGGTATCTCCCAAGTTTGGCATGAGTGTATTGACGGATTCTTGACCGACACACAAAACAATACTATCAACACGCAGTAGTTGAACCTGTCCATCAACACTAATCCACAGCCCCTCATCGGTGATTTTATCGTAGCTTGCACCGCTAATTTGGATAACTTTGGCTTGTTTGATGGTGGCTCGATGTACCCAGCCTGTGGTTTTATTTAGTCCTTGACCGAGTCTGCCTTTGCTGCGTTGTAATAGGTAGATTTGGCGATGAGGGGGTGCGTGAACAGGCTTGGTAAGACCGCCAATATCATCATTGCTAGGATTGGTACTCACGCCCCACTTGGTAAAAAACTCATCAGGTGTTTGGGCGGTGGGTCGATATTTGGGGTCATTAATGTCTGGCGAGATGTCTGTTCCATGTGCCAAAAATTCTGCCACGTCAAAGCCGATACCGCCAGCCCCCAAGATGGCAACACGTCTGCCAGCCACCTTCTCTCCTGATAGCAGTTGGGCATAAGTCATCACATTTGGCAAATCCACACCCTCAATAGAAATGGAGCGTGGCACTACCCCTGTGGCAATCACGATTTCATCAAAATCACTATTTTGTAGAAACTGTGCGGTGATGGTTTGATTGAGTGCGACAGTAACGCCCAGTTCCTTTATCATGTTTTGGTAGTAGCGAACGGTTTCAAAAAATTCTTCTTTTCCAACAATGGCTTTGGCAAAATTAAACTGTCCGCCAAGTGTATTCTTGGCTTCAAAAATCGTAACTTGATGGCCACGACTTTGGGCGGTAATGGCAACTGTCATACCAGCCACACCCCCACCGATAACAGCGATTTTTTTGCGTTTTTTGGTGGGACGAATGCTGTACTCGCTCTCAAAGCATGCCAAAGGATTAACCAGGCACGACACACGTTTACCGCCAAATGTATGGTCTAGGCAGGCTTGGTTGCAACCGATGCAGGTGTTAATCAGGTGTGCTTTACCCATTTGTGCCTTAGATACCCAATCGCTGTCTGCCAAAAATGGTCTTGCCATCTGCACTAAGTCCACGCACCCATCTGCCAAAATTTGCTCGGCGGTCTTAGGCATGTTAATGCGGTTTGCTCCGATGACAGGAATGCTGACCGCTTGTTTGACGGCTTGGCTAAACCGAATAAAGCTGGCTCGTGGTACGCTAGTTACGATGGTGGGAATGCGAGCTTCGTGCCAGCCAATGCCTGTGTTAATCAGTGTAACCCCTGCCTCTTCTAGCCATTTGGCGAAAGTGATAATCTCTGACATCGCAGCCCCATCTTCGACCAGCTCCAACATGGATAGGCGAAAGCTGATGATAAAATCTGTACCCACCGCCTCACGAACGGCTTTGATGATGTCAAGGGCAAATCTGGCACGATTTTCTAGATTGCCTCCGTAGTCATCGAGGCGTTTGTTGGTGCGACCTGATAAAAATTGGTTAATGAGATAACCCTCTGAACCCATGATTTCAACTCCGTCATAGCCTGCTTTTTTGGCAAGTTTGGCACTATGGGCAAAATCTTGAACAGTCGCTTTGATGTTTTTGATGGACATTTGACGTGGCTTGAAGGGGGAGATGGGCGACTTGATGGGGCTTGGGGCGACCACAAAAGGGTGGTAGCCATAACGCCCACTATGCAAAAGTTGTAGCAGAATTTTGGTACCATGTTTATGGACAGCACGTGTCACTCTGGCGTGATGAATGGTGTCAGCGGTGCGATTGAGCGTACCGCCCAAAGGAGTGAGCCAGCCCTCTTTGTTGGGTGAAATCCCCCCTGTGATAATCAGCCCTACGCCTCCTTTGGCACGTGCCTCAAAATAGCAGGCGAGCTTACCATAATTAAAAAACCTATCTTCAAGTCCTGTATGCATCGACCCCATGACCATGCGGTTTTTTAGGGTGGTAAAACCTAAGTCTAGGGGGCGAAAAATGTGCGGATAAGGCGTATCGTTGGGGTTTGGGCTGGCGATGGATTCTGCTGGCTTACTCTTAAAAAAAGAAATCATGGCGTTTGACATTCAAGATAAATAAAACTATTTTAACATAAGCAATCTAAATTACATGATAAATGACTAAGCGGTCATGACATGACTTGGCGTACTAAGGTATGATAAAACCCTTGCAATTAGTCCTAAAATTTACTAAAATACGCAAAATTGGTAAATTTTAGGACTATTTTTATGTCAAAACCCCCAACCCAAATCCCAACCACCCAAGCCCCCATCACACAGCCAAAAGACCGCCTTGCCATTTTGGACAGCATACGGGGCTTTGCCATTTTTGGGATTTTGGTAGTTAATATGATGGCGTTTGCCCTACCTAAGCACGATTTAAATTTGATGAATTTTACTTCAACGGCTTGGTATGACAGCATTGCGATGTGGTTTAGCACGCATTTTTTTGAAGGCAAATTCTATATTTTATTTTCTTTTTTATTTGGTATTGGTTTTTCGGTGCAATTAGAAAGTGCCATTAAAAAAGGCGTGAATTTATGGTCATTTTATCCAAGACGGTTGTTGATTTTATTTGTGATTGGGGTATTGCACGCTTATTTTTGGTGGGGCGATGTTTTAAGATTGTACGCCATTTTAGGACTTGGTTTATTGTTATTAAAAGATTTATCGATTAAATATTTGCTGATATTGGCTGGTTTATTTTTGGGATTATCAGGATTGGTATCGGCATTTCCCTATATTTTTGGCGAATTTGACAGCCCTAATGCTGATGATGTGTGGCGAAGTTTGTTATTTTCTTTAATTCAAATGGCACCAACGGCATTTGCACTCTTTTTACTGGGGCGAGTGGTGGGTAAATTAAACTTTTTTAACCAATTAAAAAATAAAGTCTCTTTATTAAAAAGTTTCATTATCATCGCATTTATTATTTGGGCGGTATTAAAATTGGCATTGTATTTATGGGTAGAGCCATATAGTACAATAGAAACACTACCAAAAACTTTGAATGATATGGCATTTACCGCCATTTATATGGGTATTTTGTGCTTATTATCCGTTAATGACAAAATCGCTCATTATTTAAATCCACTTGCCAAAGTCGGACAAATGGCATTAACCAATTATGTGATGCATACGCTGATGTGTGTATTGTTTTTTAAATTAGCTGGCTTGACGGGGCAATTACAAATGGGGGCGTTATTTTTGCTTTCTGTGGGAATTTTTGCCATTCAACTGATGTATAGCCATTATTGGTTAAAATGGTTTAATTATGGTTTATTGGAATGGGTGTGGCGTTCTTTGACTTTTGGTAAAGTGCAAAAATTGGTAAAATAAATAAAACACCGCTTAAATAAAAATTTGGGCGGTGTTTTTATGCCTTAAATTCTCCAAAATTCTTTCGCCATTGCTGTGGGCTTACGCCAAAATGTGCCTTAAACTGCATTCTAAAATGGCTTGCCGTACCAAACCCCGTGATCTGGGCAATCATCTCAATGCTGTGTGTAGAACTTTCTAGGAATTCTTGTGCCATTGCCAAACGCTTGGCGGTCAGCCACTGGCTTAAAGTCATATTGGTGGCGTTTTTAAAATAGCGAGCAAAACTGCGTGTTGATAAATGCACTCGTTTTGCCAAATCGTCCAATTTATGATTGTCCGCCAAATTATCACTTAAAAATTGTAATAATTCATTGATTTTTTCGTCTTTGGTATGATGAATGGGGGTTTTGTTGGCAAATTGAGCTTGACCGCCTTCTCGGTGCGGAGCGGAGACCAAATGTCTGGCAAGTTCATTGGCAACCTTAGCCCCATACAGCGTACGAATAAAATATAAGCAACAATCCAAGCCCGCAAACGCCCCTGCCGATGTCAAAATATTGCCGTCATCAATATAAAGCCGATTGCTATCTAGTTGAATGTGTGTGAATTTTTCTTTAAATGCTCGCTCGCCTGCCCAATGCGTAACCACCGTTTTGCCCTGCAAAATATCAGCAAATCCAAGCACAAAAGTGCCATAACACAGCCCAATGATTTTTTTGCCCTGTGCGTGGGCGGTTTGTAATTTTTGGCAAAGTTTAGCATTTGGCACATCGCCCACAAAGCCACTAATGACAATGATGTCAGCCTTGTCTAACAGTGACAAATCGCCAGTTACTGCAATTTTTGCTCCAAATTCGCTTAAAATCGCCTTACCATTGTCGCTACATACCGCAAAATCAAACAGTTTTTGCCCTTGATAAGTGGCTTGAAACAGCGAAAAGGGAATGTTAAAGACAAAATCGTTACAGCCGTTTTGGGCGTAAAGGACAAGTTTTGGCGGTTGGTTGCTAAAAATCATTTTGGCAAAATCCTTGCGTTGATTGGCAATATTGCCTATTTTAGCACAGCCCCAAATTCTTTAAAATACGCACCAATCTTAACCGTATTGGAGCTTTAAAATGCTAAAAAAACTCGCCTTATCCGCTCTTGCCTTAACAATGAGCATTTCGGCTTTTGCCCTTGATAGTTATCAGCACATTCGTAATGCTACCGCCAAAATTGAGTATGCAGGACAAACCTTTTTGATAGACCCATTTTTTGCCAAAAAAGGCTCTATGGCAGGCTTTGAAGGCACTTTTAACAGTCATTTGCGTATGCCTTTGATTGACTTGCCGATGTCCACAAATGAGATTTTAAAAGGTGTAGATGCGGTTATCGTAACCCATACCCACGAAGACCATTGGGACGAAACTGCCCAAAAAGCCATTCCAAAGCATTTGCCGATTTTTGCCCAAAATGAAGATGATGCCAAACTTATCCGCTCGCAAGGCTTTAAAAATGTACAAGTATTGCACGAAACATTAACCTTTAATGGCGTAGAACTTCATAAAACAGGCGGTTCACACGGTACAGAACAAATGTACGCCAACCCACAAATGGCACAGCTTTTGGGCGAAGCAATGGGCGTAGTCATCAAAAAAGACGGACACAAAACTACCTACATTATGGGAGATACGGTGTGGACGGCTGATGTGAATAAAGCCTTGCACAAATATCAACCTGAATATTTGGTCATGAATACAGGTTTTGCTCGCATTAACGGCTTGCCTGATAGCATTATTATGGGTGTAGAAGATGTGCTAAAAGCCACACAAATCGCCCCAAATGCCAAAATCATCACGGTGCATATGGATACGGTCAATCACACGGCAACCAGTCGTGATGATATGCGTAAATTTGTGATTGGCGAAAAATTAACAGATAAAGTGATTGTGCCTGATGACGGTCAAGTGATTGAATTAAAATAATTTTTATTGGAGAGACCCTATGAAAACCGCTCTTTTAATCATTGATGTACAAAACGAATATTTTGCGTCCGCTAACGGCAAATTTGACCAATTTAATGTGGACAAAATCGCCCAAGAGATTGCCGATTATGCCCAAAAAGCAAGCGATAACGGACAGCTTGTCATCGGTGTTCAGCACCTTACCCCAGAGGGTTCGCCGATTTTTGCCGAAGGTTCACACGGTGCAGAAATTCACGCATCGGTAGCAGGCATTTTGGCGGATAAGCCTTTGGTGCAAAAGAGACACGCCGACAGCTTTTTAAATACCACGCTAAACGATATTTTGCAAAAACACAACATAGAGCAAGTGGACATTTGCGGGATTATGACTCAAAACTGTGTTACCCATACCGCACTTTCACCCCTTGCCAAAGACTATAAAATCCGTGTACTATCAAACCTCTGCACCGCACCGACCGAGCTGATTCATCAAATCGCACTTGGGGCGTTGGCGGATAGAGATTGGATTGAGGTGGTTTAAATGGATAAAAGCACCGTTTGCACATTGCAGGCGGTGTTTTTCCTTGACTTTCCCCCAAAACCGCCTATAATAAGTCCAAATTTTTAAACTTATAAGCCCAATAATTATGAACGAACAAGCCCACACAATGCAGTTAATGAAAGACTGCATTCCCATTTTTACCGTGCTTTCGGACGAAAACCGCCATTTGATTTTAAAACTTTTGCTAGAAAACGGTAAAATGAGGGTTAATGACATCACTGAAAACCTACATTTATCACGCCCTGCGGTATCGCACCATTTAAAAATTATGCTTTCCGCCAATGCCGTCAGCGTAGAACAAATCGGCAAAGAACGCTTTTATGCTTTGGCGATGAAAGATGAAATTGATAAAATGGGTGAACTCGTTGAATTGATGAAAAAATATTGTCCGAGTAATCAGTGTTAATTTTTTTTAAAGGAGCAAACAATGAAAAAAGCCGTATTGTTATTGGCATTATTGATGGCACCATTCGCCCAAGCAAGTGATTATGTGCTACCGATTATTGAATGTGATGGCAGTGCCAATGTTCGTGCCAAACCCACGACTAAAAGCACCATTTTAACCGAATTAAATTACCAAAGTTTAGCCCATAAAGTTTTGGGGAAACAGGGAAATTGGTATCATATTGACTTGCCAAATCAAAAATCGGGTTATGTGCATAAAAGTCAAGTGATGATAATGCATTATTATGTGGTGGACAGTAAGGACGGTTCGGCAAATGTGCGAGATGGTCATTTTCCTTATAGTGAATCTATTGGCAAAACGAATGTTTTAAAAGTATTGACGAACGGTACTCGTGTGCAAATCATTCCAGAACTTAATAAAGGCGATTGGTTTTTTTTATAGCCAGCAGGGATTGGCAAATAAAGATGAAGAATCAGAAGGCTATATTCATAAAAGTCAGTTAAAAAAGGTGGATTGAGAGTAAAAATCCCCTTAAATTTCGCCACTTTCTTTTTTATAAATTGGGGTTTTGGAGAAAGGGGAGATTTGGGGGCTTGGTGTTTGAGCAATCAAAAAATAGGATTTTAGGTAGCCTGAAAATGGATTTTTACCCTCAAAAACGCTATAATAAGCACCTTAAAATTATCAAAAAAGGCGTGTTATTTTGAGAATTTCTGCTGACAAAACCCCAACCGCTATGCAACTGCCGTTGTCTTTTGATTTGCCAAAAGACAACGATTTTGTTATTTCTAATCAAAACATCAAGCCTATTCAATTTATTGATTTATTTGCAGGAATTGGGGGGTTTCATTTGGCATTGTCATCACTTGGGGCAAAATGCGTTTTTGCCAGCGAAAAAGACACGCACGCTCGCCAAACTTATTCGCATAATTTTGATACCACGCATTTTGAATTTAATGACGACATTCGTAAAATCAGCCCCAATTTAATTCCAGACCACGATATTTTATGTGCAGGATTTCCCTGTCAGCCATTTTCACAAGCAGGGTTAAAAAAAGGCTTTGATGATGGCGATGATTCAGAACGGGGCAATTTATTTTTTTGTATTTTGGATATTATTGAAAGTAAAAAACCCAGAGCCTTTATATTGGAAAATGTTCGGCATTTACTCGCTCACGATAATGGCAAAACTTTTGAAATCATTCAAACATTATTAAAAAATGCAGGTTATACTGTTTATCATCAAATATTAAAAGCATCGGATTATAATATTCCCCAACATCGCCCCCGCATTTTTATTGTTGGTTTTAGAAATGCTGATGAATTGCCACCTTTTTGTTTTCCGCCAAAAATGCCTTTGACTTATACAATGAGCGATATTTGGGGCGGTAACTGCGAAAAAGAAATTGGCTTTACTTTGCGAGTGGGCGGAAAAGGTTCAACTATTGATGACAGACGAAATTGGGAATTTTACCGAGTTGATGGCGAAGTCAAACGCATTGGCATTGATGAAAGTAAAAAAATGATGGCATTTCCCGAAAGCTATCATTTTCCTGTATCCAAAACCCAAGCAATGAAACAACTGGGCAATAGTGTGTGCGTGGAAGTGGTGCGACAAGTTGCCCATTCTGTGATTAACTATTTAAATCATCATCAAGATTTTTTTAACGAGCAAACCGATATGGCAATTAAGCGAAATAAAGGCGAATTGAGTGAAATTTATGCCTTGTGCAAAGTGATTTTTGAGCAAAAAATCCATTATGGTAATTTAAATGCACAATTAAGCAATGATTACATCAGCGTATTAAAAATACATACCAATCAATCAGATATTGATTTAAATAAAAGTGAAATCATCATTCATCAAAATGGCGAACAAAAAAATATTGTATTGTCTGATGTGATTAAAATTGATGAAGTAAATCAAATTTTAGACGATATTAAAAAGGGAAAAAGTACTTTTTCAAGTGAAATTTTGGATAATAAAGTCGCTTTATTGGGTTTGGAAAAAAGCAAAGGCACTTCTTACGAAAAAGGCGACATTGCTTTATCTTTTGATGAAAATGGACAAATTTTTGACAATCAAAATGCCAGTATTAAATCGTTTTTGGGTAATTCGCCCACTTTGATTAACGCATCACAAGCAACCAACTTTATTTATGAAATTCAAAATTTTAATACTGAAAATATGGCGATAATTAACGCCATTGATACTCGCTCAAAAATTAAAGACAGAATAGAAAAAATAGCAGATTTGGGTGGCAATTTCATCTTTACAAAATGCGAAAATCCCATTTATGAATCCACTTTACGAAAAGTAGATAGCCGTATGCCAGAAATTTTGGCAGGGGCATTATTGGCATTTTTTCAAAAACAAATTGGCAATCGTTTGGCGGATTATCCAACGCAACAACTGACTGACTTGGAACAACAAAATCAAATTCATTGCCGATTAAAAGATTTTATTAAAGCCAGTATTTTGGGGATTTTTCCAACGGTTGAATGGGACGGCAATTTAACCGCCAATTCGATTTTATTGGTTAATGAAATGGGCGAATTGTTATTTTATCATACCAATAAAGATGCGATTTTAAAGGATTTTTTCTATCAACATACTTTTTTTGATACACCGTCATCGTCTCGTCATCGTTTTGGTTTGATATATCAAGAAAATGGAAAATTTTATTTTAAATTAAATTTGCAGTTAAGGTTGGCAAGACCTTGATAACAAACACCGTTTGAAGAAATTCAAGCGGTATTTTTCTTTTAAAATTTTGCAAAATTCATTTCAAGCAGTCTGAAAACCCCTTGACTTCCCCCACCTTCCCCCTTATAATATGTTTAAATTTTTAAACATATCAACTTAAAAGAGACATTCTATGCTATTTCAATCTTTCACTTTCCCAAACGGCACGACCGCCAAAAACCGCTTTTTCAAATCCGCAATGGAAGAACAGCTTGCCAAGCGGTGTTTTTGTTTTTAAAATGGGAAAAAATAACCCTTTTTTGGTAGCCTAAAAAATTTAAAAACCCCTTGCAATTCGTCCTAAAATTTACTAAAATACGCTCAATTTAGTAATTTTTAGGACTTTTTATGTCAAAATCTACCCCCAATCCGCCCAATCTCATTACGCCCCCAGCGGAACGCATCGCCATTTTGGATTGTTGGCGAGGCTTTGCCATTTTTGGGATTTTGGTGGTGAATATTATGGCGTTTTCTGCTCTCAATCATAATTTTGAACAACTAACCCTAAACTCGTCATTGTGGTACGACACTTTGGCAAGTCATATCAGTTCCTTATTTTTTGAAAGTAAGTTTTATATTATTTTTTCGTTTTTATTTGGCATTGGTTTTTCGGTGCAAATAGAAAGCCTTGCCAAAAAAGGCGTAAACATCAACCGCTTTTATACCAAACGCTTGGCAATTTTATTTGCCATTGGTTTAATTCACGCTTATTTTTGGTGGGGCGATGTATTAAGGCTATATGCCATTTTGGGGCTAGGCTTGTTATTATGTCGGAATTTATCGCTAAAAGCCTTATTGCTATTATCGGCATTATTTTTGATATTGGCACAAATCATTGCTATATTCCCGAATTTATTTGGCGAATTTGATAGCCCAACGGCAAACGATACCATTTTTAAAACTTTATATTTTGCTTTAATTCAAATGGCACCAACAGCATTTGCTTTATTTTTATTGGGGCGAGTGGTCGGTAAAATGGGGCTATTAAAAAATTTGGCGGATAAAAAGGCATTGATAAAAAAAGTTATTGTGATTGGGGTGATTATTTGGGCAAGTTTGACTGGTATTTTATCTTTATTATCAGACCCTTATAGTCCAATGACAACTTTACCAAAAACCCTATCAGATATGGCATTGTCATCTGTGTATTTGGCGGTATTGGGATTGTTATTGGTCAATCACAAATTAGCCTTATTTACCCAATCGCTTGCCAATATTGGTAAATTGGCACTGAGCAATTATGTATTACAAACCGTCATTTGTGTGTTTATTTTTCAAGGGCTTAATTATCAAAACAAAGTACAAACGGCTGGATTATTGGTCATTGCTTTAATGATTTTTATGGGTCAAATGATATTAAGCCATTTTTGGGTAAAATACTTTCATTATGGTATTTTAGAATGGCTTTGGCGGTCATTGACGATAGGTAAATGGCAAATGCTGATGAAATCATAATTTTTGATTGATATGATGATATTAAATAAATTTACCCAAACCATTCACTAAAAGGAAAATATTATGCCAACCAAAACCCAACTTGCTCGCCTTGCTGAATTGACTGCAAGCCTTGATAGCACCTTTGAAAGTTATGCCAAAATCCAAACGGTGTTATTAAGTGAATTGTTTGTGTTATACAGTTTTTATCACAAACAATCCTTAACCCAAAAAGAGATTTGCGATGAATGGGCATTGCCCAAACAAACCGTACACACCATTTGTAAAAATTTAATTGCCCAGTCTTTTGTTGAAATCAAAGACAGCAAAAATGATAAACGCACCAAATTATTAAGCCTAACGCAAATAGGCGAACAATATGCCAAACAAATCATCAATCCATTATTAGAGGTGGAAAATAATACCGCCCAAAGTTTTGGAATTGAACGATTAGAGAAGTTGATTGGCGAATTTAGGGTTTTGGAGCAATTATTTAAAGAGCAGATGAATAGCCTAACCAAAGTGAATCACAATGATGAATAACAGTCAGCAAAATGCCATCGCCACGCTCATTCATATTGGCAAAACACATTTTAAAAAACTAAGTGCGACATTTTCTTTGGTTGCCTTAGAAAATATCTTATTTTTATTATATCCATTGGTAGGCAGTTTTGCGGTCAATGCGGTATTAAATGGGC
>NZ_JAUNDY010000010.1 GCF_030525845.1 Moraxella sp. | reverse complement strand
ATTGTTTTGGCGACTTTATTTGTTACTTTTCCGTTTATTGCCCGTGAGTTGATTCCTTTAATGCAAGCACAAGGCGACAGCGAAGAAGAGGCGGGGCTTAGTTTGGGGACGAATGGCTGGCAAGTGTTTTGGCACATTACCTTACCCAATATCAAATGGGCGTTATTGTACGGCATTATTTTAACCAATGCTCGGGCAATGGGCGAGTTTGGGGCGGTGTCGGTGGTGTCTGGGCATATTCGTGGGCAAACCAATACAATGCCACTTTTGATTGAAGTGGCTTATAACGATTATGCGTTTACTACCGCTTTTGCAATGAGTAGTTTATTAGCGTTATTGGCACTGGTTACTTTGGCAATTCAAACTTTGATGACCAAAAAGACCAAAAGTTAATATTTTTTAATTCTCAACAAATCCAAAACTTAATCGGAATTTGTAGGGGCGAATTAACTTAATACCAATTTTATCATTTTATGAATAAACTTTTTAATTTAAAAACTTAGTGAAAAAATATGAGCATTGACATTATTCAAATTAACAAACGCTTTAATCAATTTGTCGCCCTTGACAATATCAATATCAGCGTCCCCACAGGCAAATTAACCACGCTACTTGGGCCTTCTGGTTGTGGTAAAACGACTTTATTGCGTATCATTGCAGGGCTTGAAATTGCCGATAGTGGGCAAATTTTGTTTGACGGACAAGATGTAACCAATGTGCCTGTGCAAAAACGGGGGATCGGTTTTGTGTTTCAAAGTTATGCCCTGTTTCGCCACAAAACCGTTGCCCAAAACATTGCTTTTGGCTTGGAATTACAAAAAAAGGACAAGGCAAGCATTGAAAAACGGGTCAAAGAACTACTAGAAATGGTGCAACTGCCTGCCACTTATGGCAAATATCCGCACGAATTGTCAGGCGGACAACGCCAACGCATTGCTTTGGCACGGGCGATTGCAACTAGCCCCAAGCTACTTTTGCTTGATGAGCCGTTTGGGGCGTTGGACGCTAAGGTGCGAAAGGAACTGCGTGGTTCTTTAAAAGACATTCAGCACGAGCTTGGTGTCACCAGCATTATGGTAACGCACGATCAAGAAGAAGCGGCAGCGATTAGCGATGAAATTGTGGTGATGAATCACGGCGTGGTGGAGCAGGTTGGCACGCCTGTTGAGCTGGTGCGTAATCCGCAAAGTGCGTTTGTGAAAGAATTTTTGGAGATTGGGGCGGAAGATTGGCAGATTTAGTGATTATTAAATCATAAAATCGCCTCGTTTTAATTAGTTAAAACCGCTTATTCTAATTATGAATAAGCGGTTTTTTAATAAAATTGGCATTATTCATGTTAAATTATGGAATAACCTAATTCCATGTGTTTTTTTATGAAAAAATAGAATAATAAAAACCAAAAACAATATTTCATCAAGTTATTGTCATTTCCTATAATACATTTACCAACCCATTGCAAGGAAATAAAAATGACTCTAACCGTTACCCCCATTAAGCCTACCATTGGTGCGACCGTCTCTGGCGTGGATTTAAACCAGCTCACAGACAGCGATAACCAAGCGATTAAAGACGCTCTATTAAAGCACCAAGTGCTATTTTTTAAAGGGCAAAATCTGACCAGCGAGTCGCAAGTCGCCCTTGCCCGCACCTTTGGCGAACTGCACATTCACCCTGTGTTCCCCACCGTGCCTGATGTCAAAGAAGTGATTGTCCTTGACAGCCACCAAACCGACCTACGAGACAACGAGCTTTGGCACACCGATGTTACTTTTAGCAAAACGCCCCCGCTTGGCTGTGTCCTTCGTGCGGTCAAAATCCCACCTGTTGGGGGCGACACCTTGTGGGCGAGCCTAAGCTCAGCATTTGACGCCTTAGACGATGACACCAAAGACTTTTTGCGGGGCAAAACCGCCACCCACGACATTCGCCTATCCTTCCCTGCCGAACGCTTTGGACAAAGTCAGGCAGACGATGAAAAATTGCAAAAAGCCATTGCCAATAATCCACCCTTATCACACCCTGTCGTCCGCACCCACCCTGAGACGGGCAAAGAGTGCTTATTTGTTACCGAAGGCTTTACCAGCCACATTGACGGACTTAGTGAGAACGAAAGCCGTGAACTTTTGGACAAATTGTTCGCCCACAGTATCAAAGATGACTTTGTCGTCCGCCACAAATGGGCGGAAGGCGATGTGGTAATTTGGGACAATAGGGCGACTCAGCATAAGGCATTATTTGATTATGGCGATGCTCATCGTATTATGCACCGTGCAACGGTGATTGGCGATGAGCCGTTTTATAAAGAAAAAGTTGCATAAACAAAAACGCATGATTGTTTAAAAATGCCACTCATAACAGGGTGGTATTTTTACTTTTAAAATTCATTAAATTTTATGGTGGATTTTAATTAAATTATTTATGAATATTTTGCATAACCATGATAAAAACGGTTATTTATATATATACTAAAATTCAATTATAATTAAAAAATATTCAATAGTTAATGAGAGGTCAGCAAAATGCCAACCGATAATTTAATAGATAATCCATCAAATTATCCAAAAATGAAACGCCAATTACAAGCTCGACATTTGCAATTACTTTCTATTGGTGGGGTCATTGGAGCGGGATTTTTTCTTGGGGCAGGTAAAACAATCAGTCTTGCAGGTACTTCGGTATTAATTGTATATTCTTTGGTTGGGTTGTTTGTGTTTTTTGTCATGAGAGCGATGGGGGAATTATTGTTATCCAATTCAAATTTTCGCTCATTTATTGACGTGATTGAGCATTATTTAGGGAGATTGCCTGCATTTGTGGTGGGGTGGAGTTATTGGCTGTGCTGGCTCATTATCGCCATTGCCAATACAGTTGCCATTACTGGCTATGTGCAGTTTTGGTACCCTGATGTACCACTTTGGTTGCCTGCAACTTTTAATATCTGCTTAATTGTTTTTATTAACTGTCTTGCGGTCAAATGGTTTGGGGAGGCAGAAAGTTGGCTAACGTTAATTAAAGTGTTTACCATGATTGCCATTATTGTTACGGGCATAATTTTGGTGATTGCAGGCATAAAAGTTGGCGAAAATCCAGCAAGTATCACTCATTTATTTAAACCTGAAAATTTTATGCCACAAGGATTGGCTGGATTTTTTGCGGCATTTCAATTAGCGGTGCAGGCTAATGCAGGGGCAGAACTTGTTGGTACGGCAACCGCAGAAACTGACAATCCACAAAAGAATTTACCCAAAGCCATCAATCAAATCCCATTGCGAGTAGCGTTGTTTTTTGTAGGGGCATTGGCGGTGATTTTAATGACCATTCCACTGGGCGACATTAAAGTTGGGGTCAGTCCTTTTGTGCAGTTATTTGGATTATTGGGTTTTGGAGCGATTGCTGGCGTGATTAACTTTGTGGCATTATCGGCAGGCATTTCAAGTGCCAATAGCGGTCTATATTCATCGGCGAGAATGGCTTATGGTTTATCCATGCAAAAAAACGCCCCAAAAATACTAAGCAAATTAAATAAATTTGGTGTACCCATTAATGGCGTGATTTATTCATCGCTATATTTATCATTATCGTTTTTGTTATTATATGGTACAGATAGTGTGATGCAGGCTTTTGTATTCATTAGTACGGTATCATCGGTTTGTTTTTTATTAATTTGGGGATTGATTTTAATCACTTATCTTAAATACCGAAAAACAGCACCACAATTACACCAATCCTCAATTTATAAAATGCCTTTTGGTCAAGTGTTGTCTGTTTTAACCATCATTTTCTTTATTTGGGTTTTATATTTATTTTCCCAAAGTGAGGACACATTAAGAGGATTGCAGTTTGTTCCTGTGTGGGTGGCGATTTTGTGTGGTGTGTATTGGACTTTGTTTAAAAATAAGTAATGTAAAATGTAACATTGTCATTTTAATCACCATATTAAAATGACAATAATTTTTATTTTTATCGCATTTATCATCAAAATATGCTATGATTGTCCAAATATCAAAAGGTCAATTTCATGCTCACCCTCCACCATCTCAACCATTCTCGTTCTTTTCGTATTTTATGGTTATTGTGTGAATTAAAGGCTCGTTATGGTACGCCCTTTCAAGTCATTTCGCATAACCGCAACAAAAACCACCTTGCCCCCGATGAAATGCAGTCCATTCATCCGATGGGTAAAGCCCCCATTTTGGTGGACGAAGCTCGTGGGAAAACCTTAGTAGAATCAGGTTTTATCATTGAATATTTATTAAAATATTATGACACCGACCAGTATTTTTTGCCAAGCGATGAGCATTGGGAGGATTATGCGTTTTGGCTACATTTTGGCGAAAGTACGATGATGCCCCCCTTGGTAATGCGTCTTGTCATGAGTAAAGTCGCCACCAAATCCCCCCTTATCGTTCGCCCTGTCGCCAAAGCCATCGCTGATAAGGTAGAAAACTTAATGATTAAGGGCAATATCGCCCAAAGTTTTGGCGTATTGGACAATCATGTAAAAGACGAAGAATGGCTTGCAGGGGATTTTACAGGGGCGGACATTCAAGTTTATTTTGCGGTAAAAGCCCTACAAAGTCGGGGCGGTATTGATGCTTGGGCGAATGTGGAGCGGTGGCTCAATCGCTGTGAAGCTCGGACAGCCTTTAAAGAGGCGACAAAAAAGGGTGGAAGGTTATTTTCTTAGCTTAGGATGGGTGCTGACTGGCGGAGTAACGTGAGTTGGTTTTGGTTAATTAATCATGCATTTAAAAAAAATTATCGCAAAAATAAAATTTAACTCATTGAAAAATATATGTTTTTTTTAAAATTGAATTTTTTTCAACCAACTTTTAAAAAACTTCAATTTTTTTCATGTTAAAAATGTGATTTAATATATCCATCTTAAACAGAAGGAGAGATGTTCTCATGACTGCAAACTTCAAATGCAAAGTGCATACGCTGGATTTTAACGAAAATTATGAACCCGCCCAAAGCACTCGCCTAACCACCAACTTTGCCAACTTAGCTCGTGGCGAAAACCGCAAACAAAATTTATTAAATGCCATTGCGATGATTAACAACCGCTTTAATGATTTGGCACGTTGGGACAATCCAAATGCCGACCGCTATTCGGTCAAATTGGAAATTGTCTCCATTGATATTGACGTGGCAGGCAAGGGCGAATATTTTTCTGGTCTTGAATGGTTAAAAACTTATATTATTGATAATAAAACTGGCAAAAAAATTGACGGCATTATTGGTAATAGTTTTTCGTCATTTGTCCGTGATTATGATTTTAGTGTATTATTGCTTGATTATAATAAAGACAAACCAGAATTTACTGTACCAAAAGGCTATGGCGATTTGCACGGTAAATTATACAAATATTTGCTTGATTCGCCAGAATACAAAGCTCGTAATGAAAAGCCACCTGTATTATGCCTAAGTGTGGCGACCACTCGCACTTATCATCGCACCACCAACACCCACCCCATTTTAGGCGTGGAATATGTGCAAAATGATTATTCATTGACTGATGAATATTTTGCCAAAATGGGCTTAAAAGTGCGTTACTTTATGCCACAAGGTTCGGTTGCCCCTTATGCGTTTTATTATGATGAAACGGCAGATTTGTTAAACGATTATACCAATTTGGAACTTATCGGTACCATTGCAACTATGGAAGCTTTCCAAAAGATTTATCGTCCAGAGATTTATAATGCCAATTCGGTGGCAGGTCAAACTTATAAGGGTAGTTTGACTTATGATGATTATTCGCTAACTCGTGTTGAATATGACCGTGTTGAGCGTACTGAACTTGCTATCAAACAAGGCAAACTTACCCAAGAGCAATTTATTAAACCATACCAAGATATTTTAACCGCTTGGGTAAATGAATAATAGATTGCATTCATAAAATCAGCCGATGATAATAAGCTCGGCTGATTTAATTTTAGGACAAATTATATTTATTAAATTTAAAAAATATCTGTTAATTTTTAAATTTTTTGGATATAATAAGTAAGAATTTTAACATTAAATTTTCTATAAATAAATTTTTAAAACTTTTGTAGAAAATATTTTAAATTGGAATAAATTATGAGCAACATTTTACTTCCCACTTCTACCGCGGGCAGTTTGCCAAAACCGTCTTGGCTTGCCGAACCTGAAAAGTTATGGTCGCCTTGGAAATTTGAAGGCGAAGAATTATTACAAGCCAAACAAGATGCTCTTTTGGTCTCGCTTGCCGAGCAAGTGAATGCAGGTATTGACATTGTCAGTGACGGTGAGCAGACCCGTCAGCATTTTGTAACGACTTTTATTGAGCATTTGGACGGGGTGGACTTTAACAAACGAGAAACCGTCCGTATTCGCAACCGCTATGATGCGTCCGTGCCAAGCGTGGTAGGCGATGTCTCTCGTCCAAAATCAGTATTTGTGGACGATGCCAAATTTTTGCGTGGGCATACGGATAAACTCATCAAATGGGCGTTGCCTGGCCCGATGACAATGATTGACACGCTTTATGACGGACATTACAAAAGCCGTGAGAAGCTGGCGTGGGAATTTGCCAAAATTTTGAATGAAGAAGCCAAAGAACTAGAAGCGGTTGGCGTGGACATTATCCAGTTTGATGAGCCTGCCTTTAATGTGTTTTTTGATGAGCTAAACGATTGGGGTATTGCCGCCTTAGAGCGTGCGGTAGAAGGGTTAAAATGCCAAACCGCCGTACATATTTGCTATGGCTATGGCATTAAGGCAAATACTGATTGGAAACAAACGCTTGGCTCAGAGTGGCGTCAATACGAAGAGAGTTTCCCGCTCCTACAAAAATCCAAAATTGACATCATTTCGCTAGAATGCCAAAACTCCAAAGTGCCAATGGATTTGATTGAGCTGGTGCGTGGCAAAAAAGTCATGCTTGGGGCGATTGATGTGGCGACCAATGAAATCGAAACGCCAGAGCAAGTGGCGGACACTTTGCGTAAAGCACTCAAATTCGTGGACGCTGAAAATCTCTACCCTTGCACCAACTGCGGTATGGCTCCGCTATCTCGCACCGTGGCTCGCGGCAAATTGAATGCTCTTGCACAAGGAGCGAGCATTTTGCGTGCAGAACTTGGCAAATAATTGGGGCGGATATGGTAGAAATACAAGCGTTTAAGGACGCAATGGCACAGCTTGCCACCGCCGTCCACGTCGTAACCACCGATGGCGAGCATGGTCGTTATGGCTTTACCGCCTCTGCGGTGTGTAGCGTAACCGACTCACCGCCCACGCTTTTGGTATGTATGAATGCAGGCATTCGTTTTTATGACAATTTTGTCAAAAATGGCGTGCTTGCGGTCAATACACTAACCGCTGAGCAGTCCGAACTGTCCAATGCCTTTGCGTCGCCACTCACTTCCGAAGAGCGTTTTGCCAAAGCAAGCTGGACGACTTTGACGACAGGTTCGCCAATGCTAAGCAATGCCTTGATTGGCTTTGATTGTAAGATCTCAGACATTAAACAAGTCGGCACGCACGCCATTTTGATTTGTGAGATTGTCGGTATTCGTCAGGGTAATGATGAAAAGGCGTTGATTTATCGCAATCGTGGGTATCATAGTGTTTGATTGTTGGCGATTAAAGAATAAAACTCAGCTAAGGCTGGGTTTTGTTTTTTATTAAATCAACTTCCAAAAATCTGTAATGTTCTTTTTTTTGTTTTTGCCTTATGATATTAAATAATGGTGTAAACATCTATTTTAAAATAATTACCCAGTGGAAAGTCATGATGATTTTGTTTAAAAATTGGTAAAAATAAAAAAATACTGGTTGCGATGGGGAAAATTCTTGTGAAAAGCATTAGTGCAACTGTCAAATTTATCAAATATTGCAAGTCTATCATTCGATGATGGTCATTCATTATCCAGTGAGAATTCCTCAGAATACAAACTCCAATTAAGCTTAGTGCGACACGCCTGATAAAAATCCACGTCCAAAGGGTGCAGTAGGGTAAATGACTTGTCGTGTTTGGTAATAAGCAGGGTTTGGTTGCTGTCAAGGGGGACACTTGCTTCGCCATCGGCACTAACCATCGGTTGTGTGCGGTTGTCTTTGTGCACCTTGATGGCGATTTTGCTGGTGCCTGATACCACAATCGGTCGGCTAGATAGGGTGTGTGGGTGCATGGGAGCAAGGCAAATGGCATCAAGACTGGGATGAATGATAGGACCGCCAGCTGATAAGGAGTAGGCGGTCGAGCCTGTGGGTGTAGCAACAATCAATCCATCGGCGTGTTGTCGATACACATCGATGTCGTCAATTTGTAATTTAAAATCAATGGTATGCACAGATTTGCCAGCGTGTAGCACGACATCATTTAGGGCGTAGCTTTCGTGAAAAACGTGAGGGCTGCCATCGTGAGTATGACCGAGTATTTGCATTTTTAATAAAAAACGCTTATCGGCGTGAAATTCGCCCAAAAAAATCTCTGACAGCTCTACTTCTAGTTGGTCGGGATTGACATCGGCCAAAAACCCCAAGCGTCCACGATTGACACCGAGTACAGGCACGCCAGTTCCTGCCAGTAGTGACCCTGCTTGCAGGATAGAACCGTCGCCACCCACCACAATCATCAAATCACAATGCTCGCCCATGCGACTTCTGGGAATAACTTTAATGGTATCGCTGGCTTGGTCGGAATGTATATGCACCCCCTCAATACTGGCTGTACTGGTGTCAATGACAATGTCCAGTCCCCAGCGTAGTAGTAGGGCGATGAGGTCGTTTAGGGTGGTAATGATGCTTTTTTTGCCAGCACGCCCCATCAGCCCAATGCGTTTAAAGTGGCTTTTTTGGGGATTGAAGGGAACAGAGGAGATGATTGCTTGCGTCATGACTGGCGACAAATCCTGTGAGTTTTAAAGCATTCATGATACATAAAGTTGGTACGAACCGCAAGTAAAAAAACATCATGATAATAAATGATTGTTGGGACTTCATCACAAAATAAAATATGTCTGAGCAAAAATGTGATGATTTGTAAAGTTCTTAAAAAATACTTGATTTTTTTGGTGGGTTATAGTAAAAAGTCATGCTATATTTAACGAATTAACTAAGGAATACTATGGCAAATCCTATCGTAAGTCGTACCGAGCTAATGACGGGCGGTGTTCCCATGACGGTCGCTGGCGTGATAAAAAAGACGGCACTACTGCTCGGTCTTTCTGCGACGGCTGGTTTTGGGTTGTTTTTTTATGCTTTGCTTAGTGGCATGTCGGCAGGGGCTTTAATTGGGCTGTTTGTTGTGGCGATGCTTGCTACAATGGGCATTGGCTTGACGTGTGCCTTTAAGCCTCATTTGTCTAAGGCTCTTGCTGTGCCGTATGCTCTTTTGGAGGGCGTGGTTTTGGGCGTGGCTTCGGCATTTGCTTTTTATAAAGCGCCTAGTGTGCCATTACTGGCTCTGTCGGCGACCTTTGTTACGGCTGCGGTCATGCTGACGTTATACGTTACAGGTATTATCAAGGTTACGCAGAAGTTTCGCTCGTTGGTGGTGTCAGCTTCCATTGCTATTTTTGTGGTGTATGCTATTCAATGGATTATGAGACTGGTTTTTGGCAGTACCATTCCTTATTTATTCGATGGTGGCATGATTGCCATTGGGTTTAGTGTTTTTACCACGCTGATTGCTTCATTCTTTTTACTGATTGATTTTAAAAACATCGAAGATGGCGTGATGTATGGCGTAAACCAAGATTTTGAATGGAATTACGGCATTGGCGTACTTGCCACATTAGTGTGGATGTACATTGAGTTTTTGCGTTTGATTGGTTATCTGCAAGAATAATTCAAACACTTTGAGTGCTTATCTGTGATAATGCGTATGTGTTTGGTGCTGGCATGTGGGCTATTGACTGCGTGCCAGTTTTTGCCGTCTGTATCGCACTTGCCAAAAAGTGAGTTTTTAACCCAAAAAACTCAAAGCATACACCAGACCATCGACACTCATTCTGATGGCGTGTCAGGTTATTATACGCTTGCCACTGGGGCAGATGCACTCGCCTCTCGCAGTATATTAACGGATATGGCAAAGCACACCATTGATGTGCAGTATTATATTTGGCAGGACGATGAAGTGGGGCATCTTATGCTTCAAAGCCTATGGCAAGCGGCAGAGCGTGGCGTGTTGATTCGACTACTACTTGATGATTTAAATGGCAGCACCGCTTTGGATAAACATCTAAGTGCCTTTGCCAAACACCCAAACATCGCTGTGCGTGTGGTAAATCCTTTTACCTATCGTCGTTATAAGCCCATCAACTACCTCACTTCTCTTAGACGCATCAATATCCGCATGCATAACAAAAGCATGACCTTTGATAATCATACCAGCATCATCGGCGGTAGGAATATTGGTGATGAATACCTAAATAATTATCAAGATTTTCGTTTTATTGACTTAGATGTATTGCTCACAGGCGATGTGGTGGACGAAATTACCCAAAGCTTTAATGAATATTGGCAGTCTGCTCATGCTTATGACATTGAGGCTTTGTCGTCTTATGATGAGGGGGTGTTTGATGGCGAGCATGACACGACACGTCATCGTGAGCTGATGAATGGCAGTACCATCGTGGAGGCATTATCCCATCAAAACGTACCATACCGATTTGTGGCAATGAAGTTTTTGGTGGACGATGCCTCCAAACTGCATAAAAACAAAAAACGCCACAACAAACAAGGCTATCTGGTAAACCAACTGCGTGAGGAACTGGCTACGCCCAAAAAGCGTCTTAGTATCATCTCGCCTTATTTCGCCCCCACCAAAGAGGGTGTGCAAGCCTTGATGGCACTTGCCAATGATGGGGTTAGCATTAGCGTTTTAACCAACTCACTGGCGTCCACAGATGTCAAGATAGTGCATGCAGGCTATGGACATTGGCGAGAGGCGTTGTTGTCGGCAGGGATTAGGCTCTATGAACTAAATGCAGCCCAAACCCCTCCTCTGACAAGCAGTTTGCACGCCAAAGCCTTCGCCGTAGATGATGACAAGGTCTTTATTGGCTCGTACAACATCGACCCACGCTCTGCCAATATCAATACCGAGCTTGGCGTGGTTATTTACGATAAAGACTTGGCGTATCAACTTCATCACGCATTGGGCAATACCAGCGAGAGTGATGATGGACTGCTACGTCATGCTTATAGAGTGCATTTGGTGGACGGCAAACTACAATGGCACACACTCCAAGATGGCAGACTGGTCATTTTGGAGCGCGAGCCTAACACCAGCACCCTAAAAAAACTTAGCATTGATGTTGCCAGCCTACTTCCCATTGATGGATTTTTATAAGATTTTTGATGATTGCCTTGCCTTGATTTATTCTGTGAAAATTCTGCCATCTATATAAATAATACTTATGTCAAATACCTCCTCGCCCACGCACTATATTCGCCTAACCGTGATGACAACACTCATCAGTATGATGGCGTTTTTTGATTATGCACTTGTTTTTTATTTTAAAGAGCTGATTGTTCAAAACTTTTTTGGGGGTCGCCATTTGGCGTGGCTATCATTCATTCAGACGGTGGGGCTGTTTTTGGGGGCGTACATTGCCAATCCTGTGGGGGGATTTTTATTGGGGCAGTATGGCGACCTTTATGGGCGAAAAGCGGTCATGTTTTTGAGTTTGCTGGGGTTGACGGTATTTACGCTCATCATTGCGTTTTTGCCAGTATATGCAGACATTGGTGTGGTAGCACCGATTTTGTTTTTGATGGCACGCTTTGGACAGGGGTTGGCGTTTGGCGGTCAAATTCCTTCGGCGTTAGTACTGGTTACTGAGCAGTTGCCTAAGCGACATGTGGGTTTTGGTTGTGGTATTGTGGTGGCTGGGATTTTGGTAAGCGTGCTTTCCTTAAAGATGCTTACTGCGTTTTTTGAAAATTATCTTAGTCATGCTGTCATGTTGGATTATGGTTGGCGGATACCGTTTTTGGTGGGTGGCGTGCTGTCGGCGGGGCTTTTGATTTTATTTAAATTTTTTCAAAGATTGCCTATTTCTGCACATTCATACGCCCAAGAAGAATACGCCCAACATTCTGTCAATTTAAACGGTCTGACATCTAGACAAATACAGGATTTGGTGGAAAATAACATTTTTTATGATAATAATGTCAAACCGCCCATCAGTCAAATTATCAACAAAAACCACCTTGCCAGTATTGTGTTGGCGGTGGCGACCTCGTGGATAATGCTGAGTATTTTTGTGGTTATTGCCATGATTTTGCCAGATTTATTAAACGTTGGTTTTGTGGTTTCTGAGAGTATTTTAATCTTTGGATCGGGGATTAGTATATTTTTTATGATAATTGGTAGTTTGTTTTATGGATATTTGGTTGATAGGGTAAATGCTGGTAAAGTGATGATTGTTGGTGGGGTTTTGCTGATTTTTCAGACTTCACTATTTTTTGTAAAATTAAAATTTGGTAGCAATCTTATGCTACTTTGGTTTGCCTTACTTGGATTTTCTGGTGGTTTTATTGCTGCACTACCCACAATATTGATTCGTTTATTTCCAAGTAGAATTCGCCTGACAAGCATTGCCCTGACGCACAGCACGACTTATGTGCTGGTATCTGGTGGATTGCCAGCCATGTTGGGCTTTGCGACATTTTATTTTCCACTTGCCCCTGCACTTTATTTGCTGTGGGTGGGTCTAATGGCGATATTTTTAAGTTTTTATATTTATTATATCCCCAAAAACCATGATAATGACGAAAAATAAAAATGCCTCAAATTTTAATTTAGGTAGAAATTTCCATGCTATTTTGATGTTGCATTAATTTTTTGTATAAAAACAAACCAAACACCGCATTTAAAATACCTGTAATCAGAAATAAATGTGGAATGGATAATTGAAATACCGCCAAAATAACAATAGAGAAAATAGCAGAGCTTACCATAAACAGAGCATTGAAGATGTTATTGACCCCAACGATACGAGAGCGATGATTGATGGGGGAATAGGCTTGCATGCAGGCGTATAATGGTACGATATAAATACCGCCAGAAAGCCCTAATAAAAATAAATCAGCAAATACTCTGATACTGCCATCAATATTGATAAGTTGACTGATGTTATATGTCGTGCCATCGCTGGTGGCAGGGATATGAATGCCATTTAAGGATAAATACAAATCAATAGCAAAAATACTCAAACCAATCATGCCAATGGGTAGAAGTTTTAGGCTGATTTGATTTTTGGTAAGAGTCTTACAAAGTAGCGAGCCAATGGCTGTGCCTACCGAAAATAGGGTTAATAACAAAATAACCACAGATTCATTGCCATGTAAAATCACTTTACTAAATTCTGGGGTTTGGGTTAGAAATGTCGCCCCATAAAACCAAAACCAGCTGTTTCCCAAAATAATAAAGTACAATAATGGCAGGCTGTATAGATATTTAATCAGATTAAAGCTGGTTTGAAATATATTATAATTAATATTTAGATTGGGTGCATGCGGTGGTACGGTTGGTAAAAAGCAAGAGGCGATAAATCCCAAAACTGCAATCATCAATGTAATAAACGCAATCCACATCAAGGAATTATCCAGTTGGGTTAGTACACCTGCAAGCATCATGCCTGTTAAAATAGCAAGACTTGTACCCGTTTGAAATAATCCATTGGCACCCACCAGCTCATCTTTATGCATGACCTCTGGCAAATAGGCGTATTTAATCGGTCCAAAAAAAGTCGAATGTGTCCCCATTAAAAATAGCGCCACAAATAATAGCGTATAAACCTCAAAAATAAATCCAACTGCCGATAGCGTCATAATGATGATTTCAAGTAACTTAATGCCACGTGTCAGCCGTGATTTTTCGTATTTATCTGCAATTTGTCCTGCTAATGCCGAAAATAAAAAATAAGGCAAAATAAACAGCATGGCAGCAAGGTTGTTTAATAAACTCACTGATGCACCGATTTTGGCGGCAGCAGTATAAGTGAGTACTAAAATGAGTGCTTGCTTAAAGACGTTGTCATTAAACGCACCCAAAAACTGCGTGGCAAACATGGCACCAAATCGGCGTGTCTTAAATAAGGAGAATTGAGAGGACATGATAAAAGTAATGTTTTGAATTTTGATTATGATAGCAGTATTTGGTAAAAATGGCAAAAAACAATGGGAATATTTTTAAAAGATTTGTATAATAAGCGTGATTTTGAGTGAGTACTGTGATTTGTTATGTCTCAATTTGCCAAAACTGCGTTATCTTTGTGCTTGATGTCTGCGATGGGGGCTAGTACGCCTTTGTTCGCTGACGAGGCGATAACATATACACAATCGACTAACTTAGATGATTGGCAGGATATGACCGCCTCTGGCATGTCCACCATAGAGCGAATCGAGCAAAAATTAGAACAGGCTGATACAGATGGTTATTTTTATCAGGTTGCTGATGTAGAATACGATGACACTAGCCGAGAAGATGAATTTGCTAAGATTGAGCAGGGAAACATCGCCATCATCGATGGGGGGCAGACCCCAACAGGGCTTGATGAGGTGGCGTTGTCTAGCTTGCCTACTTATGAGCAGATGGTCGCCAAAATCGACGATGGGCAGGTTCAGACGCTTGATGTTGATGATTATTTACCAGATTATCAGTATGAAGAACAGCCTGTGCCAACTTCCACCAATCATGTGGTGGACGAGCTTAAACAGCCCAATCTTTTTAGGCGTGCGTATAATCATTTATTTAATGACGGCATGGCAGCTAGCGAGCGTCTAAAAGTGAATTTTTATCAAGGTGGTGAGCGATTAGACTGGGATACGGCGGTTAGCGACCTAGATGGGTTTGCAAAACTTCGTGCCAAGATGGAGCAAAAACAACAACAAAACCTCAAAGCGACCGACAACACCGAAAAAATCCCAAAATCCCTCCTAAATACCGAGCCTTTTGCCAACATTCGCAGCGCATTGCAAGAAATCGAAGCAGATAGCGTACTTGATTTTCGTGAGTCTGTGGCACGTCTTAGGCAGACGGTGCTTAGTGCAGCGAGGGCGGTTGGTTATTATGACATTAGTTTTAGCATTGAAAGAGAGGCGGCGGGGGAGATAAACCTTGTCATGCACGATGTGGGCAAGCCTGTGATGGTGGATATGTCGGTCATTGATGTGCGTGGACAGGGTGCTGACAATCTAGTATATACCAATGCCGTAGTAAATGCACCGCTTGGACAAGGAGGGGTTTTTCATCATGGCAAATACGAGGCGAATAAAAGCCTTATTGATGAGACTAGTGGCGAGCATGGCTATTTTGATGGGCGGTGGCTCAACCATTCGGTAGATGTGGTCTTGCCTGATAACGTGGCAGATGTGAGTTTGGTCTATGACACAGGCGAGCAGTATTTATTTGATGAAGTGGTGTTTTTTACCATTGACCCTGATACACGCCAACTGACCGCTGACCCTGATAAATTGCCTGTCAAGCCTGAGGTGTTGCGTAAATTGGTTACGTTTAATATGGGAGATGCTTATAATCGCACCGCTGTGCGTAACCTTAGTAACAACCTTTTGGCAACAGGGTATTTTAATGCGGTAAATACCGAAGTTGTATTCCCCAGTCAAAACGAAGAACGTATCACGTTTGAGAGCTTGCCTAGCGAGGCGGATACCGGCATGGCGGAGGTGGTGGATTTGGGAGAGGGCGTGGTTGCCACAATTGACCCTATTGATTTTACCACAAGTGAGTTAATCAGCGATAAGCTCTCGCTTGTCAAACAAAAAGCCGAACAGCTATACCAAGCCCCAGATGACCGCTTGCTTGTGGTGGATAGTAGTGCCAAATCAAAAAGCATTTTGGGGCGTATCTCCGATGCGGTTAGTAGTGTCGCCAAGATGATACTGCCTGATGAGTCAGGCGATGTGTTGCCAACTCTGGCAGACGGCGAAGAACCACCTGTGTTGGCAGGACGCAAGTTGGGCGAGGAGGTTTATCAGGATAAAAAAGTACCATTGTACATTTTTGTGCTGTCCGATAAACCAAGAGATGCCCAAATCGGTGTGGGTTGGGGGTCTGATAATGGGGCGAGACTTTTAACCAAAGTGGAGCATCATCTGCTTAATCGTGATGGCATGCAAGCAGGCATAGATACTAGCATCTCCCAAAAAACCAAAGGGGCGGAGGTATACATCACACGTCCGATGTCGCACCCATTAAATGACAAGTTAAAAGCCTCGCTGAGGTATTCTGACGAAAAAATCAATCAAGGCATTGGTAATTTTAAGCTATCTAGCCAGACCTTAGAGACGGGGATAAGCCGTAATATCATCAAAGAAAATGGCTGGAATCGCACTTATTCACTTCGTTATCGCTTGGATAAGCTCCAAACCCAAGCACCACGTGAGACATGGCAGGACTTGCCTGTCAAATTTGAAAGTGGTCGTCCCACCCAAGAGGCATTGCTTTTGGGCTATGCCATGAATAAAATCAAGGCAGATAACCTAGCAAACCCCATGCGAGGCTACCGCCAGTACTATTCTTTGGAGCTTGCCAAAGAAGGATTACTGACCGATACCAACATGGCGATTTTGCGAGCGGGGCTAAGTGGCGTGTACAGTTTTGGCGATAACGCCTATGGCAAAAATCGCAAACATCAGCTGATTGGTAGCATCAATATGGGCTATTTGTGGGCAGATGATTTTGGTGATGTGCCTTATAAACTGCGGTTTTTTGCAGGGGGCGACCAAAGCATTCGTGGCTACAATCACGACAGTCTATCACCTTTATCTGATAAGGGCTATTTGATGGGCGGTCAGGCTTTGGCGGTGGCAAGTGCTGAGTACAACTACGAGGTGTTGGAGGGGCTTAGGCTTGCTTTGTTTTCTGATGTGGGTAATGCCTATGATGAGAATTTTAAAAACGACACCAAAATCGGTGCAGGCGTGGGCGTGCGTTATGCCTCTCCTGTGGGGCAAGTGCGACTTGATGTGGCGACTGGCATTAATGAGCCTGATACTTCCATTAAGTTGCACTTTTTTATTGGTTCGCCATTTCGCTAATCATAAATTGAAAATCGGTGTGGAATGTGGTTTAATGTACCGCTTTGATAAATTTAAGATATACCTTATGATTGTCCAAAGACCTCAGATGTTTTAAGTCTGCTACTATCCTTAAACACATTCCAAACACACATAAAAAGACAGCTTTATCATGACAAATCAGCCACATAATCATCATGACGATGTCGCCAAAGCTGGTGGCAACGAGGCAGATTTGCCCTTAAATCCTCCTCAATCCACAAGGTTTGCACCACTAAGACGGTTTGTGCTTGGCGTGTTTTTGATGTTTGTGGTGGTGTTTTTGGGTGTGTGGGGCTTTATTGCCAGTGAAGCAGGTACGAGGTTTGTATTAGAAAAAATCATTAAAAGCACAGGCGTTACGCTAACTTATCAAGATGGCACACTTTATCGTGGCGTACAGGTTGCTGATGTTGTCATCGCACCAAATGAAGACATGCAGATTTTGGTGAATCATGCTGACATACAGCTTGGCTGGCGTTCGCTATTGGCAGGGCAGGTTCATTTATCAAAAGCTCACATTGACCGTCTTGATATTATCAACGAAAAACCACCTACGGACAGCCCTTTTGAGTACCCCACATTAAATATCCCCATGACGCTTCGCCTACAAAATATTAGGGCAAATGTCGTCAGCTACCAACAAATAGACCAAGAAGCCTTTTATTTATATGACATTGCCCTAGCAGACGGTAAGTGGTCAAAAACCCACGCAGAAGTCTCTGGGGTGTCGCTAGATGTCAATCGCATGGTGTCAATCAGCGGAGCTGATGGTAAGATTGATTTGCAGGGGGATTATCCGCTTAATGTTACCGCTGCCGTCCAAATCCCTGTCATTGAAAAGGCGTATTTTGATGTCTTGCACGCCAAAGCCTATGGCACTTTAAAACGCACCTATGGCACGGTTATTAGTCAATACAATAAACATGATATACATGGCGAGTTTAGCGTGCAAAGTTTGGATAAAGGCGTACCATTTAGTGCTAAGTTGTACGTGCCAAATGCAGTTTTGCCATATGCCAATGAGCAAAATATGACCATCACAGATGGGGTTATTACGGCTGATGGCGTGGTTTCACGGATTGAACTGCGTGTCAATACCGATTTGACAGGAAAATACATACCGACTGGTCGGTATTATGGTCGAGGTATCATCACTCATGATGGCATGGAGGTGGTGTCATTGACTGCTGATACTGCCAGCGGTCAGCTATATGCTCATGGGGATATGGATTGGTCTGATGAATTTGTACTGCACGCCAAAGCGGTGGGGGAGGGCGTTCATGTGCGTGATTTTATGCCTCGTGAGTACCGTGAATATCAAGCCTATTTGCCGCAGACGCTGACGGGTGCGTTGGATTTTCGTTATTTTTATTTGGATAAAGATAAAAACGAGACACGTTTAGAATTTGATTTGACCCAAAAAGACGGCGAACGTGTTTTGGCAGACCTATCCCAACATCAAGGAAAATCTCACGCCCCTTGGCATATTAATGCCAATTGGCAAAACCTTGTGCGAGAGGGTGTGCCTCATTTGGATGGTATTAACAGTCCGCATGGGTCGGCAAGCATCATCTTAGATAAGCAGACACGCATCGATGCTAAGGCAAATATTGATAAGCTCTCCACCGCCCCTAGTGGTGACTATCAGGTGCAGATGGTGGTTGATGGTCATAGAATTCATATTAATGATTTTGGTTATCAAGGCAAGATGGGTGATTTGTCAGGCAAGGGGCAAATTGACCTTGCTCATGCAAAAGAACCATTAACTTGGCAATTTGATGTGAGTAGTACAGGTGTTTTAACCAAGGATTATTTGAATGCGCCGATTGAGCTGATTGAAGGAAATGCACTGCTGACAGGGCGAATGCTAACCCAGACAACCCCCCAAAACCGCCAAAAACAACTCCACGACATTGAGGTGGTGCGTTCTGATTTGACAGCGACCCTAAGCAATGCACAAACCTCCAATACCATTTCTCTAAACGGACAAGCAAAAACCAAAGTTACCTTGCTTGATGCTGCATTAGATGGTTTTGAGATGAGTGTGCGTGGCAAGCTTAGGCAGGATTTTTTACCCAAACTTGGCGTCAGTGATGTGAATCTTGTGATGGGGGGCGATACCAACCATGTGGACATTAAGACACTTTCCTTGCATTCGCCCAATGGTAGATTGACAGGCGAAGGTAAGGTGGGCTTTGCTGGTGGAATTGACTGGGATATTGATGCCAATCTTGATGGACTAGATACGGTCATTTTTAGTGATAATCATGCCTTGCTTGCAAAAATCTCTGGCGACATCAAAAGCGTGGGTGCTTACAAAGATGATAAACTTACCAACATGACTGCCAACTTTAATGGCAAGGTGTCGCACGCCAAACTTCCAGAGGGTACACTGGTACTTGATTTGGCGGGAGAAAATCAACGATTTAAGCTTCACAACCTGACTTATGCTGGCACAACATCCGATGAACCTTCGTCTCTGTCTGTGTCAGGTCATCTTGATGCTCAACAAATGGCGTGGGATTTGGTGGCACAGACTAAGCATTTTGACTTGGGTGGGCTTGTGCAGGGCATGGACAGTGATTTGACGGGTAATTTTGCTACTGTGGGTGCGTGGGGAGATGATGTTCAGCAAGTTGCCATTAATGAGCTTGATATGTCAGGTCATCTGCGTGGACAAAAGGTGCTTGCCACAGGGTCGCTGTCAGCGAAGTTTAGTTTGCCGAAAGATTTTAGGGGGTATTTACACGGTCTAAAAAATACACCTGAGAGTTTTGATTTGCAAAGTTTGACGGATTTTCAAAAACAGCTTGATAAAAACACCCAAAAAACACGTCAATTTATCCATGAATTAAACGCCAATCGCGTGCAATTTCGCTTAGGCGATAACATCATGAACATGCATGGCACCGAAAAAAATCTAACCACCACCCTAAATTTGACAGATTTAAGCCAAATCATGCCAACCACACGTGGTGCTATCAAGGGGGGGTTGGTTTTGGTTGATGACCGTAGAGCACTGCCGACAATCTATGTGGACATTAATGCCAATGACGTGCGTACGGCAGATATCATCCTGCAAAAGGCAAATGTGGTGGGTAAAGTGGTTAATCTGGGAAATTCGCCCAGTCAGTTTCTTGTGGAAGTCTCTGATGTCATTGCGATGGGGCGTGTACTAAAATCAGCAAGGGTTGATTTTAAGGGTACTCAAAGTCAGCATGAACTTGCCATTACCACCAAAAATACCAATGTTGAAGTACGTGCCAAAGTAGCGGGGGGCTTTGACGAGAGGTTGGGGGTGTATGAGGGGGTGCTTGGCGAGGGTCGTATGGAGACACGTTTTGGGCTACTTTCCCAAAGACAGCCTACGCAGTTTAGTGTGGGCTTGGACAAAAGCCTAAAAATAGCACCGCACTGCTGGCAAACCACCCAAACTCGCATCAGCGATGTGGGAGTGGTGTGCTTGAACGATACATTCACTTATTTGCCCGATGAAAAAATACACGCCGATGTGGTTGTTCAAAACCTAGATACAGCCGTGCTATCTCCCGCCTTACCTACAGGTATTTTTTGGCGTTCCAAACTAAATGGTAAAGCCAAAGTCAGCCACAAAAAGGGCAATGCCTATCCTCAAATCCAAGCAGTATTGTATTCAGATAATGGGCGAGTTGGTTTATATGCCGATGACACAGGCTATGTGGAAGTGCCCTATGAGAGGGTTTCGCTCATCGCCCAAAGCACGCCAGCAGGTCTAAAACTTCGTGCCGATGTGGCAGGTGTTATCGGAGAGGGGTATGTTGATGTGATCGTCAATCCTTTTAAAGAAGATAAGCCTATATCAGGGGCAATGGTGGCAACCGATATTGATTTGTCTGTACTTAGACCGTTTTTGCCAAGTTTTAGTGCTTTATCGGGTATGGCGACCCTGCAAGGGGGGTTGGGGGGTACGCTTAGTCGCCCACTATTTTATGGCAATGCCGAGATGACAAATGGGCGAGTGGCTGTTAGGGGTGTACCGATGGATTTAACCAACATTGAGCTAGATGCTACCATTTCTGGCACGCAAGCGGATTTGGTGGGTCGCTTTATGGGAGGGCAAGGCACGGGTAAACTGACAGGTAAAATAGACTGGCAAAATGAACTTCAAGCTAAATTTGATATTTCTGCCAATGACTTAGCCATCAGTTCACCGCCAGTGATGGTTGCTCAAATCAGTCCTGAGGTTGAGGTGGTGGTCAAACCACTATCACGTTATGTGGACATCAAAGGTGTGCTTGCCGTTCCTAGTGCCATCATTCGTCCGCCACAAGCACAAGATGATGTAGTGGCAGAGTCTACTGATGTTTCGGTGCTTGACCGTGGTATGCTTGGCGATGCCTCAAAGGTTTTATCGGCATCTGCCCCATGGAGCATCAATGCAAATATTGGACTGGATTTGGGTGATGATGTGGTGTTTCGTGGTTTTGGGGCAAAGGTGCCATTGGCTGGGGCATTGTTTCTTACCCAAAGCGGGCAGGGTAGCATGCAGGCTCGTGGTGTGATACAGGTGTCTGAGCGCACCAAAATCGATGGTGTGGGACAAAATCTAGAAATTAACTACGCCCAAATCCGCTTTAATGGCGACCTGCTAAATCCACGCCTATCCATGGAGGCTCAAAAAGAAGTGGAGGGTCAAACGGTGGGGCTACGTATTAAGGGCGTGGCAAGCTCGCCAGAGATTAGCGTTTTTAATAATGCGGGACTGACCGAGCAACAAGCGATGAATGCCATTGTAACGGGTCGATTGGATCCCTCTGCGGATAGTCAAATCTCCGAGCAGGGTTTTCGCTCGCAGGTTGCTAACAATCTTGCAGCAGCAGGTCTAAGTCTAGGACTGTCAGGCACTCGTTCACTAACCAATCAAATTGGTAGTGCGTTGGGTCTAGAAAGTTTGACGGTAGATGCCTCCGGCAACTCAAATGACACGCATGTCAATATCACAGGTTATATTACGCCTGATTTGTACATTCGCTATGGGGTGGGTGTGTTTAACGCCAAAACTGAGCTGTCTATGCGGTATCAGCTCACTCGACGTGTGTATGTTGAGGCGGTATCAGCCACCGAAAAAATGGTGGATATGATTTATCGTTGGAAGTTTTGATGTGTGGTGCGATGCAACATTTGCCATAAAACCGAAGCGAAGTCTTAATAAACTCACCAAAAACAAAAGCACCCATATTAGGTGCTTTTTTGTGACGACGGGTTATTTGGTTAAAATTAAGCGGTTATTGCGAGTCAAACGCAAGCGGTACTCCTCTCCTTGATGTTCGATGCGGACTTCCTTAGTCAGGGCAAATAGGTTTTGTGAGTGCAAAGTTGGCAAGCGAGTTGCTTCACGGTTGCTAAAATAACGGGCAATGGTCATGGTCATGACGATATTCCTTGTGTTTGGACGGGATGCGGATATTTTTCCGAGCCGTCTAGCTGATAATAAATATTGGCTAAAAATGATAATTTTATGTAAATATAAAAAAATTACAAACAATAAAAATTATCATTTGATAATATGATAACAAATTTTATAAAGATTGCAAATATAAATTGCAAAATTTGGCAAAATTTACGTATTTTCAGACCAAAGGTATTTTTATGACGACAAAATCAACAAATACCCCCAAAATCGTCCCTGTGGCGGTGGCAGTCCTTCGCTATGGCGAACTTTTTTTGTTGGCGACACGCCTAGACCACCAACATCAAGGCGGTAAATTAGAATTTGTGGGCGGTAAAATCGAGCAGGGTGAAACCCCCAATCATGCCCTAATCCGAGAAGTGGGCGAGGAATTGGGGCTTGATATTTCTCACAATGTGGCAACCAAACTTGGGCGGATTGGTCATGATTATGGCGATAAAATCGTGCGGTTATTTGTCTATCAAATTTGGCTGAATGATGAGCAATATCTTGATTTTAAAGATAAAAAAGTAGGTAATGACGGTCAGCACATTGGTTTTTATGATAAGGGGATTTTAAGTCAAACTGAGCGTTTTCCCACCGCCAATGCCCCCATTTTAAACTGGCTTGCCTTGCCGTCTGTCATCACCATCAGTCGTCCATTGAGTGAATTTGAAAAACAAACCGACTGGTTGGATTTTTATTTATCTTTGCCCAAAGGACGTACGCTGATGGTGCGTACACAGGCAGACCACCAAACCAATGCCAAACTTATCCATACTTTGTCATCACAAAGAGCTGATTTAAGGTTGGTGGTGTCTTTACAAGACATTGTTGATAATTCCAGCATCACGGCGGTGCGATTGACCCAAAATGAGCTGATGACACTAGATTTATCATCGCAAACCTTACCTAATTTGCCAGTCATTGCCAGTTGTCATGATGAAAAAAGTATCCAAAAAATCAACGCATTGGCAAAAATTCACCCCGTCATGGCGGTGATGATTTCGCCTGTTTTGCCTACCCAAACGCACCCAAATGCACCACATTTGGGGTGGGAGGATTTTGCTCATTTGGCAGAAATTGCGGACGCGCCTGTGATTGCATTGGGTGGACTTAGTCCGTCTGATGTGGAGACAGCATACCAACATGGGGCGGTGGCGGTGGCAGGGATACGGGCGTTTTTGTGATGATAAGGGTGGTTGGTGAATATTTATTTATTTAAAAAATGGATATATTTTTTAATTTAATATAACTTGTCAAGACGTCTAATTTATTTTAAAATCTAGCCGTTTTATGGCTATTATTCCATCTTTTTATAAAAGGACATTACCATGAGTATCTATCAAAACCATCTTGCCAAACGTCAAGCAAGCGAAGCCGTTGCCACCGAGCTACTGGTTGCCCTTGCTAAATTATCTGCCCAAAACGTGAATGTCTTGTTTTTTGGCGAGCGTGTTTCTTTGTCGGTATCGGACATCTTGGCAAAGCATGCCAAAGCAGGGCTTGATGTGGCACAGACCTTGGCACTTGCCAAAGAGTTGACTGTGGCTAATACCACCGTTGATTTGGGTCAGGCAGTCAAAGCAGGCAAAAAAGCCAGCGATTTTGCCAGCGGTGCAGAAGTCCCTGCCACCGATGTGGTGCTCTATGGCTTTGGTCGTATTGGACGAATTTTGGCTCGCTTGCTCATGAGCCGTCCTGCCAGCGATAAGGGCTTACAGCTTAAAGCCATTGTCGTGCGTCCAGCAGGCGAAGGCGACCTTGCCAAGCGTGGTTCACTCTTAGAGCGTGATAGCGTGCATGGTTGGTTTGATGGTTCGGTGGAAATTGATAGTGCCAATAGTGGTATTATTGTCAACGGTCGTTTTATCAAGTTTATCTATGCCTCTGACCCATCGGAAGTGGACTACACCGCTCATGGTATTGATAACGCCATCGTGATTGACAATACTGGCAAATGGAAAGATGAAGCAGGACTTGGCAAGCATTTGGCAAGCAAAGGCGTGAAAAAAGTACTACTGACCGCCCCTGCCAAAGGCGACATCAAAAACGTGGTCTATGGTGTCAACCACGATACCATCGGTACGGACACCATCGTGTCAGCAGCAAGCTGTACCACCAACGCCATCACGCCAACACTTAAAGTCTTGCATGACACTTATGGTATTGAGAGTGGACACATGGAAACCGTCCACGCCTTTACCAACGACCAAAACTTGGTGGACAACCATCACAAATCCGACCGTCGTGGACGTGCTGCACCACTCAACATGGTCATGACTTCCACAGGGGCAGCCTCTGCGGTATCCAAAGCTATTCCTGAGCTCAAAGGCAAATTGACGGGTAATGCCATTCGTGTGCCAACACCGAACGTGTCATTGGCAATTTTGAATCTTAACTTTGAAAAAGCAGTGGGTTCAGCCGATGAGTTGAATGCCTTTATCAAAGCCAAATCACAAAGTATCGAGTGGCAAGAGCAAATTGACTACTCAGACAGTCCAGAAGCCGTTTCTACCGACTTTTTAGGTTCTGAAAAAGTGGCGATTTTTGATGCCAAAGCGACCATTGCTAGCGACAACCGTGCCACCCTTTATGTGTGGTATGATAACGAAATGGGGTATAGCACCCAAGTCATCAGAGTGGCGGAAGTGATGGCGAGTAACTGATTGACTGTTCGGGGTGCGTTCATTTGTGATTAAAACCAAGTAAATCATAGATTTTAAAGGAGTTAGCCTCAAATTACGCACCTGAACCCCTAACCTATTAAACCTTATAGGGGTTGTTTGGAGTATTTTGTTATAGCTGTGTTGGTTATTAGATGGGTTGCTTGCTGGCAATCTAACTAGGAGCTGACACAGCTTTGTTGTATTTGACTGTTTTCTGGTAAATGTCGCTTTTCTGCTTTGTCAAATTTTGCTATTAGATGTGCTACTACCCCTATATTTAGTGTTTCGTACAAAGCAATGATTTTGGCTTTTATTTGGCAGGCTTTTCTGTTATTTATTTGCTTTACTGATTGAGCCTTTATGCTACTTTTTAAATGGCGTGCTGATATTGATAAAAATTTAGAGAGTTTTTTGGTTGAACTTTAAACGAAAGACAGTATTTTCCCATGTGTTGATGGTAAATCATTGAGGTTTATTAATAGCACCCTACTCAGATTGGCTTGTAAGGCAATGGCATTATTGATTTTACTTTTTGGTATTATAAATTCTTGGGGTGCAAAATAGTGATGCCCGCCGCGAAAAATCTCGCTCATTTTTGCAATAAATCCCTTCATTAACTTCTTGCACTGGGTGCAACACCCTTTCATTTGTGGCTTAGGTAGGGTCAGATAATTTCTTTTATATTCCTACCTAACAACCAAATAATTCACAAACCCCATATTGTCCACATAGCTGACCGCACGAAAGCCCAATGTATCAGCTATTCTACCCCTTAACCGCCAAATTTCGCTGTCATACTCATTTTCATCACCAAAATATTCACCCCAATTTCTGATGTCCAGCTCAAAGTAACCACTCCGCCTGCCAAAGGCGAAAAAGCAGGACTTTTAACCATTGTCTTGGTGGGTACTTTGCAGGGTCATGCCTGATTTTGACCGATAAACCGATAAAAGCCGTCCTTTGGGGCGGTTTTTTATGCTATTGGCTAAATTTTATTGTTTTGCAAAATTCTCATCAATTCATCTTTGCCCATCATATTGATTAATGCTTGTAAGATGTCGCTTGGTTTTTCACGATATACGCCCTTGTAATGCGTTGTGTCCTTACCTCTTGCCAAGTCATCAATAATCCGCCCACGTCTGCATAAGTTCGCACCGCTTGGTGTACAAATCCGCTCGCATATAGGGATTATCCCCCTTGACTTGGTGTCCCAACATCATTTCTGTAATCAAATCGCTATAATCCAGCTCACCCATCAGAATGCTTTTGGCAGATGACCGAAATCCGTGCGACTGGTGTAATCCGCCGTAGCCCAAGCGTTTTAGGGCGGTGGAGGTCGCTCCATCTGATATATAGCCGTCTTTGGTGTCTTTGGCGAACACATGAGGTAAATGCCCTGTGAGTTCGTGCTGTTTTTGTAAAATTTTGATGACTTGACGGGATAGAGGGACGGTCATTTTTTCAACCATTTTTATCCCGCTATTACTTTGCCCCTTGATGGGGATAAGTTCCCATTTGCCGTTGTCCAAGTCTAAATCCACCCACTTCATCGCCCGAATATCGCCATTTCGCACAGCGGTGTAGGCAAGCAGTAGCATATTATGACGAGTGTGGCTGTCCATCGTATTATCATCAAAAATATCTTTGAGTAAGTGTGCAAATTCGGACGGCTTTACTAATGCTTTGCGATTACCGTATTTAACAACGGTAAGTACATGGCTAGTTTTGGCGTTGGCGATGTCGCTCATCGGATTTTGCTTGCAATAGCCGTGCAAGGTTGCCCACGCAAAAATGTCAATCAAATGCCCCCTGCACCTGTCTGCCATATCACTAGGTTTGGTGGGGTCGTTGCGTTGGCGGTGGGTGCGTTCTATGTCTTGCAATAAGTCTATCAAGTCGGCGGTGGTGATTTTGTCAATGGGCGTTTGCCCAAAACGTTCGTTAAATAAATTGAGGCGGTATTGTCGCCTTTTTGCTGTATTGTCTTTCCAGTTTTGTTTGTCTGCCCACGCCGCACAAATCCAACCAAAGGTGTTTTTTGCTAAGCGTTTTCGTTCTTTTTTCAATTGTCTGAAATGGGTTTTGGGGTCAATGTATTGAGCAAGTAACTTATGACAGTCTTGGCAAGCCTTGCGAGCGTCTGCAAGCGATAGGGTGGGGTAATCGCCCAATTTGTGCATTTGCGATTTTTGGTTGATGGGGTGCTTGTATTGCAAGTACCAGTATTTGCCCCCAGTCGGGGTGATGTTCAAGATAAGTCCACCGCCGTCATACAGGCGATAGAGTTTATCTTTGGGCTTGGCTTTGTCTATTTGAGTGCTTGTAAGGGGTAGGGTTTGGCGAGCCATAGAACAGCCTTTTCAATTAACAGTATGCAAAAATCTCATACTGTTAATTGTACTGTCATTATTTGCGGATTGCAACGAACTTTTGCGAACGAAAACGGAAAAATAAGGCATTAAAAAACCCCCTAAAATATTGATTTTTAGGGGTTTTGTGAACTTCCACGAACGTAAGCGGAAAAATAGATGGTACCAGTGGTCGGACTCGAACCGACACGCTTATTAGGCAACGGATTTTGAATCCGTCGTGTCTACCAATTTCACCACACTGGCATGAGTGGTTAGCATTGTTGCTTGCTATGGGTGCATATTATAGCTGATTTTAAAATTTAGTCAAGGGGTTTTTGCAATTTTTTTTAAATTTATGCTTTTTAAAATAAGCTTTGTTTGGCACGACTTAACTGAAAGCCTTTGCCTGCTTTGTTTACGCACCGCATGCCTACCTGCTGACTGGTGCAAGTCCAGCCCTTACCGTTGATGGACTTGCCGTAATGCAAGGTGGTAACTGGCTCATCATCATTTGAACCATCTGCACCGCATACTCGGCGAGCTTTGCTAGCACCGCTTTCAATAATGTAAGCACAACCATCATTGACGCCTTGATTGGTTTCAAAAATAAAGCACCCAACGCTACCGTTTCCACCTTCGCAATAAATATTACCAGATGGGCTTTGAAAGTACACTTGATTGGCGAGAGCTGAGAGTGGCAATAGGGCAAAAGTTACTATTGTTAAAAATTTCATCATATCATTATTCCGTGTTGCGTAAAACGTAAGTATGGGGACAAGCATCGTGCTGTCCCCATATGTTTTATTTATTCGCTAAGAACAACCAAGTATCCAACACTGTATCAGGGTTTAGCGATACTGAGCTGATGCCTTGTTCCATGAGCCATTTGGCAAGGTCTGGGTGGTCGGACGGCCCTTGACCGCAGATACCGACATACTTACCTTGCTTGCGGCACGCCTCAATCGCCATACCAAGCAGTTTTTTGACCGCAGGGTCTCGCTCATCAAATAGATGCGAGACAATACCACTATCACGGTCAAGACCAAGCGTCAATTGCGTTAGGTCGTTTGAGCCAATGGAGAAACCATCAAAGTATTGCAAAAATTCATCAGCCAAGAGAGCGTTGGTTGGCAATTCGCACATCATGATGATTTCTAAATCATTTTGTCCACGCTTTAAGCCATTTTTTTCAAGCAGTTCAATAACCGCTTTTGCCTCGCCTGTGGTACGCACAAAAGGAATCATAATTTTGACATTGGTCAGTCCCATGTCATCTCGGACATACTTCAACGCACGGCATTCAAGCTCAAAGCAATCACGGAAATTTTCCGAAATATAACGGCTCGCCCCACGGAAACCTAGCATGGGGTTTTCCTCGTGCGGTTCGTAGAGCTTACCACCGATGAGGTTGGCGTATTCATTGGATTTAAAATCACTCATGCGCACGATGACAGGCTTATCACGGAACGCCACCGCAAGGGTAGAAATACCTTCGATGAGTTTGTTGATATAAAATTCCACAGGCGAGTTATAACCTGCGATTCGTTCAAAGACTTGGGCTTTGGTTTCTTGGGGCAGGGTATCAACATTGAGTAGGGCTTTGGGGTGTACGCCAATCATGCGGTTAATGATAAATTCAAGGCGAGCCAAGCCCACGCCTTCGTTTGGAATTTGAGCAAAGTCAAAGGCGCGGTCAGGATTACCCACGTTCATCATCACTTTAAAGCCAAGCTCTGGCATGGTGGCGACAGAATTTTTTTGCACCTCAAAATCCAAAATGCCATCATAAATAAAGCCTGTATCGCCCTCAGCACAGGAGACGGTAACTTCTTGGCCGTCTGTGAGCAGTTCGGTGGCATTACCACAACCCACAATCGCAGGCACGCCAAGCTCACGAGCGATAATCGCCGCATGGCAGGTACGACCACCACGATTGGTAATGATGGCACTGGCTCGTTTCATCACAGGTTCCCAGTCTGGGTCGGTCATGTCGGACACCAGCACATCGCCCTCTTCTACCTTGCTCATTTCATTTAGATTGGTAACGATACGCACTTTGCCCGCTCCCACACGCTGACCAATAGAGCGACCCTCACAAAGGACTTTTGCTCCTTTACTATTGATGACATAACGCTCCATGCTGGTTTTGTCTTGGCGGGATTTGACCGTTTCTGGGCGAGCTTGGACGATAAAGAGTTCGCCTGTGTCGCCGTCTTTTGCCCATTCGATGTCCATCGGACAGCCGTAGTGTTTTTCGATGATGAGGGCTTGTTTGGCAAGACGAGTCAACTCATCGGTGGTCAGAGCAAACTGATTGCGGTCGGCTTTATCGACATCGACAATCTTGGTGGAGCGTTTGGTGCTACCTTCATCGCCATAGACCATTTTGATGTGTTTTGAACCAAGATTACGGCGAACCACCGCAGGGCGATTTTCGGCAAGGAGTTTTTTGGACAAATAAAATTCATCGGGATTGACCGCCCCTTGCACCACCATTTCGCCCAAACCGTAGCTTGCGGTGATAAATACCACTTCATTAAAGCCACTCTCAGTATCAAGCGTAAACATCACACCAGAGGTGCCCGTCTCTGAGCGTACCATTCGCTGAATGCCCGCTGAGAGTGCCACGCCTGCGTGTTCAAAGCCTTTATGAACACGATAGGCAATCGCACGGTCATTGTACAGACTGGCAAAGACTTCTTTAATGGCAATCAGCACATTGTCAATGCCACGAATGTTGAGGAATGTCTCTTGTTGACCTGCAAAAGACGCATCAGGCAAGTCCTCAGCAGTCGCAGACGAACGCACCGCCACCGCCACGTCTTGACCGCCTGTCAGCTCAGCATAAGCAGTGCGGATTTCATCTTCTAGGTCTTTGGGGAGTTCTTGGTCAACAACCCAGCCACGTACCTTAGCACCAACTTCGGCTAATTTTTCGACATCGTCCACATCAAGCCCTTTAAGCTCGGCATTGATTTTGTCAAGCAGTCCTGTTTCATTCAAAAAGCGGTTGAATGCTTCTGCGGTAGTCGCAAAACCATTTGGCACGGACACGCCCACATTTGCCAAATTACTAATCATCTCGCCAAGAGATGAGTTTTTACCACCGACAATCTCTACATCATGTTTGCCAAGTTTGCTAAATGGAATGACTTGTGCCATAAAACACCCTTATTAATGTGAAAAATTTGCTAAATTATAACGGCTAATTTACCAATACTCAATTTTATTTTATAAAAAAATGGGTATATTTTTTAAATAAATACACCCATTTTGCAATACTCAAAAATATAAACCGCTGTTGTGAGGTTATTTCGCTCTTTCAATGCGGATAAAACCCCTGCCTTGCCCATTAGCGTTAGCATGAGAAGTGGACGTGCTTTGGGTTTGTCCGATATTGTACGTGATGGGGGCGTTTTGTGTTTGTAAAGAGAGCAAATCATTGGCAAGTTGATATCCCAATCTTTGGTAGCCAGATTTGGAGAAATGTACGCCGTCTTTATTGGCAAGTCCTTGATTTATCCAGGATTTCATGGTGCATGATCCACCCATAGCAGATTGCCAATCCCAGTATAGGGTACGTTCGTTTTGGGCGACTTGTTGTTGGGCGATTTGTATTTCAGATAGATGAGTAGGGCGTGTACCACAACCGCCATTGGTGCTTTTTAGGGATTCAGGAGCACCCAAAATCATGATGGCTGAACGTGGGCTTGCGGTGCGGACTTGACGAACTTTTTCGGTAAGTGTTGTGCGTACGATGTCGACGGATACATTATTGTATGCTTCGTTTGTGCCGTAGGCGAGGATAATGAGATTGGGGCTGATGATGGCAAGTTCGTTTTTCCATGCATTTGTATTCCAGCGACTCCAATGTGATAATTCTGCTCCGTTAATGCCTAATGCTGATACGACTGCACCACGTCCGCTTGGATTGAACGCCCACCAGCCACCGATGGCGGAATTTGTGGCATTTTCGCTATAAATGGTAAAAGGAGGCATGGCATCTACAACAACCATTTGCCAGCTGTTGTTTTTGTGGGGGGCTTCTAGGATAAATTGATGGCCTCGTGCGTCCACCCCTGTGAAACGACCATCATTGGGGCTTTGGCGGATACTTACCCAAATTTTTTGGGTGGGTTCATTGCCTTTTTTGGGTTTTAGGGTGAGGCTTGCTCCATTTGTTTGGGGTGTGGCGACAAGTCCTCCTAGTGTGTAGCTGATACTTTGGTTGGTGCGACTAGAAATGGGGGAAAAATCCACATTGTCATAGCTAAATCTTGCCATTCGCTGACCGCTAAAATACATTGGCATCGCCCAGCCCATGCCGCCATCGCCCATCACGCCTTGCAATCTATCTCGTAGTGCGTCCGTCATGGTGTCGCCTGCGGTGTGGCTGTCGCCTAGTTGTACGACATGCACCGAATGGTTGGTCATGGCTTGTGTGAGCGTGTGTGTATTTGGGTCGCCAAAGTTGGTAAGGTTGGCATGAGCAAAGGTGCTTAGACAGGACAAAAACAGTATGCTGGAGGAAGTTTTATTAAATAATGTCATGATTTGCCTCTTTTGAATTAATTAATTAATGATTAAGTAAGACTGTACTTCTTTGGCAAGAATGCGTTGTCCCTCAGGCGAAAAATGAATGCCATCGGCACTACGCACTTTAATCTTTTTACCATCTTTTTCAAGATAATCATTGTAATGATTGTTGCTGCCACCCATAATTGGACGTGAATCAATAATTTGGATATTGTGTTTATTTAACTCTGAAACCATCACGTCATTGAGATGAATCATTTGGTGGTTTAATTTGTCTTTTTTCATGTTTGGTGGGGTAATCCAGATAATTCCAACATGACGATTTTTGGAGAACTCAATGATGTCTCTCATACGCATTTGATATTCAGCTATCCATTCATCGCTTTCAAATTTTAGGTATTTGCCATTTTTGGCTGGCATGTCCCATGGGTCGTTTGCTCCGAGCATAATAATTAATACTTTGATATTTTCATCAGATTCTAAGGTTTTTTTAATGGTGTTGTTCCAATCAAAAAACTTTGGATAGGATAATCCTGTGCTTTGCTTACTAAGGTTGATGGAATCTATTCCCAAGCCTTGTAAATATTTTTGCATGTGTGGGGCAATTCCTTGCATAAGAGAATCCCCTGCAAAAAATACTTTTTGGGTTTTGTTGATGGTTAAAGATTGGGTCAATTCCGATTGTTTTTGGTCAGCAAGGATTTTTTGGTCAAGAAGTTCTTTTTCTTTTTGGAGGCGTATTTTTTCTTTTATTTCATTTTCCAATAACTGTGCTTTATATACTGATGTATAAGCATAATTATCATTAAAATTGTTAATGATGTTTTGGTTAAATTGTTCAATGTAATTGACAGCATTATCATGATAACGATATAAGCCATCGCCAATTCTTTCGCCCATTTGCCACCATGAGTGGTTTATTTTACTCAAAGGACTGGGCGTATGATAAGTTTGTAAATAATAGTTATTGATAGATTTTTGCATTATCCAAACACCTGCTGTGATGGATAGTAGTAAAAATAATACCGCACTCATCAATGATGATTTAAAGTCATCATAATCCATTTCGTTTTCATTATCGTCGTCATAACTGGCATCATTTTTTTTATGTTCATTGTGGGTTTGCATGACAAATTCCTTTAAAAATTAGCATAAATAAATCCGGGTATGCCAGATGGTGCTAAAATAACCACTGTCATAAATAATAAAAAACATACCGCATAAAACCAAAGAGATGGCATTTGATTGATTGTCTGAGCGATGTGCATTCTGCGTCGATAAAATATGGGATAAAGCAGCCAAGATAATCCTAATATCGCTAGTAAATACAAAGGGTTATTTGTCCATAAAACATTGGTGTGGTTAAATATCAAAGCATTAAAGATTAATATGGCTTCATTGAGAGTGGTCGCCCTAAAAAATACAAAAGCAAATACTACAAAGTGTATGGTTGCAATCACGCCTATTGTTTTCCCAGTTTTTCCAGTATTAGTCAAGAAATTTCTCTCTGTGGAATGCTTTATTTTTTGGCAGATTAAATCCCCTGTATTTAGAAGGGCGATGGCAATGGCATGCAAAAGACCCCAAAAGAAGAAATTTAATGTTGAGCCATGCCAAATACCTGATATCACCATCGCAATAATGAGGTTTAGTTGCGTGATAAGAAAGCCCTTTCTGCTTCCACCTAATGGAATATAAATATAATCTCGTATCCATGTAGATAAGCTAATATGCCATCTATCCCAAAAATTCCTGATATTATGTGCCAATAAAGGGGCATTAAAATTCATTGGCAATCGAAATCCAAGCAATAGCCCAAATGCCACCATCATTTCGCTATATCCAGAAAAATCCAAAAACAACTGCAAAGTATAACCATAAATCGCCGCCAAAATTTCTAGACTGTGAAACCCTGTGGGATTGGCAAAAACAGGATTAACCCAATTATCCGCCAAGTAGCCTGAAAGCCACCATTTTTTGGCAAGAGCAACTAAAATGAGTGCAAAAGCAATTTTGGGGTATAATAAATCACGTTGGTAGGGTGTATTTAATTGTTCGTACATGCCATATTTATTGCCTTCGATGTCATGTAATCCTTTTGTTGGGTTTACTCGACTGATGGGTCCTGATGAGATGGTGGCAAAAAATGAAAAATAAGTCAGGGTTTGCCAAAATGATAATTGAGGAATCTCATCATATTCCAAGATTGGTTTTTTGTTGTATTGGTACAATGTTACCAAATAGCTAATGGCTTGAAATGAATAATAAGAAATCCCTAATGGAAAAATAATATTTGCCAATAAACCACTTTCATCCATGCTAAGTGATTGCATGACATGGCTGATATTGTTTCTAAAAAAGTCGTAATACTTAAAGACGGATAAATTAGCAAGTGTAATGATAATACCAGTGATTAACCATGATTTTTTGTAATTTGATGTGATGATAAATTTGGCAATGATAAAAATGAGTACACTAAATAGTGATAATACGGATATGGCAACAATTCCTGCCATCAAATAAATGATAAAATAACTTGCAAATAACAAAATGATGTTTTGAATGTCAGGTCTTTTTCTAAATGACCAATACACCAAAAAGAATACAAAGAAAAATAAAGCAAACTCTACGGATAAAAAAGAAAACATGTGGCTTCCTAGCTTTTTGGTGATTAGACAATGTTTATAAAACGCTAAATTTTAACAAATTTTATGCAAATTGCAAGCTGATTATGGGTTTGATAGGCATACAAATTTACCTACAAAGTTCGCTATTTTTGTGCTATACTGCAAGGAATTTATGTGATGATGAAAACGATAAGGGATAGTCATGTACGTTCACAATCCATCGCCCACCGAGCAAGTACATTCTACCTTGCAGGGTAATTCTACCATGCTTCGCAGTGCGTTTTTTATCTCTGATGGTACCGCCATTACCGCTGAGACACTGGGACGCTCGTTGCTTAGTCAGTTTGGCAATGTCAAATTTGATATTAAAATCATTCCTTATGTTGATACCGATGAGCTGGCACGTGAGGCGGTTAAACGCATCAATGAAGCACATCAGGCATCAGGTTTAAAGCCACTAGTTTTTGATACCATCGTTAGTGATGAGATTCGCAATATCATCAATGAAGCGGACGCAACCAATCTGGATATCTATGAAGGGTTAATCGCACGCATTGCAGGCGAAATCGGCGAAGAGCCAAATCCTCATGCGGGCATGGCACATGGGCGTGTGGATAGTGATGATTATAAGGCTCGTATTGATGCGGTGCATTTTGCCTTAGATAATGACGATGGGGCGAGAACCACGCATTACGATGGGGCGGACATCATCTTGGTGGGGTTGTCTCGCTCTGGCAAGACGCCAACCAGTCTGTATTTGGCATTGCAATTTGGCATTCGAGCGGCGAATTATCCATTGACCGAAGATGACTTGGATAGTAGCAACCTTCCGAAGGCATTACAACCGTATCGTCATAAGTTGTTTGGGCTTACCATCGATACCGAACGATTGGTACGCATTCGCCAAGAAAGAAAAGCGGGCAGTCGCTATGCTTCGCTCGCTCAATGTCAAGAAGAACAGCGAGCCATTCAAGCCATTTATACCGCCCAAAAAATCCCCAACCTTAACGTCTCTGAGATGAGTATTGAGGAAATTGCCACTCGTATTTTGCAGATTACAGGGCTGGCACGGCGGATTGGTTAGTTAAATTGTGAGAGAGTATGAAAATTTTAAGAATATTGCCTGTGGTGTTGGCGATGGGTCTTGTAGCTTGTCAAAGTACGCCTCCTAAGCCACAGCCACGTTATATTCCTGATGTGGCATTACAGCCAAGCGAGATATTGGAAGTGTTGCCTTATCGTGGTGCTTGCAATTCAGCAAGTCCGATGCAGTGTCTGCTTGTCAAAAAAGCAGGGGGAGCTGATGATGAAATTTTTGGGATTGGCTATAACGATATCCTAGGCTTTGAAGCAAAAGTTGGTGTATCTTACCAAATTAAAGTTCGCCAACAAATCGACCGAAATACAAATACTCCCACAGGATTTTGGCAATTAGAAGAGATATTAGTACAGCAAAAATAGGATGTCCTATTTATTGATAATAAGGTAAAATTGAAATGACTAAAACCACCGAAAAACCCGCCCAAAAAGCACCTGAGGTTGCGGCAGATGCACCAAGTGCCACAAAAGAAGCTGTGAAGCCTCACCACGATGAGCATGATACAAGCCATTTGCTCATCAGTCCACTAGATGGTCAGCGTATTGCCATCAATTCCCTAAAACGCAAATCAAGACACGGTTTTGAGTATGATGCGGTAGTACTCGGTGCTGGTCCTGCTGGCGAAGCGGCCGCCATGAAACTTGCCAAATCAGGTCTAAAAGTGGCGGTGATTGACCCCAGAGACCAAGTGGGGGGCAACTGTGCCCATGTGGGTACCATCCCTAGTAAGGCACTGCGTCAATCGGTATTTAACATCATTGCCATGCGTCGAGACCCACTATTTAGCTCATTTACGGATAATTTTCAAGTTCCTCTAAATAAAGTGCTAAGTAAAGCCAGACGTGTGATTACCAGTCAAGTAAACACCCATAAGCTATTTTATGAGCGTAACCGTGTGGAAATTATTCAAGGCTGGGGACGTTTTGTTGATAAAAACACGCTAGAAGTCGAGCAAGTGCATGGCGAAGGCGCAAAAACCGTTACCTTTGAAAAGGCTGTGATTGCGGTGGGTTCACGCCCTTATCGTCCAGATTCTTTGGATTTTGACCACCCTCGTGTCTTTGACTCGGATAAAATTTTGCAAATGGATTATGTGGCTCGAAAAATCATCATTTATGGGGCAGGCGTGATTGGTTGTGAATACGCCTCCATCTTTGCAGGGCTTGGCTATGTGGTGGATTTAATCAACGGCAAAGACCAGCTTTTAAGCTATCTGGATAATGAAATTTCAGATGCACTCTCCCATGACTTTCGTCAATTTGGCGTGCGTATTCGCAATAACGAAGAAATTGAACGTTTAGAAACATTTGACGATTGTGTGATTTTACACTTAAAGAGTGGTAAAAAAATCAAATCCGATGCGATTTTATGGTGCAATGGTCGTTCGGGCAACACAGATGGTCTAAATCTAGAAGCGGTGGGCTTGACAGCGACCAGTCGTGGACAGCTTGAGGTGGATAAGACTTACCGCACAAAAGCCGAGCATATTTATGCGGTGGGCGATGTGATTGGTTGGCCATCTTTGGCGTCAGCCGCCTATGATCAGGGGCGAAACGCCGCAGGATTTATGGTGGGGGATAAACACGCTGAATTTGTCAGTAGCGTACCCACAGGGATTTATACCATTCCTGAGATTTCAAGTATTGGGGCAACCGAAGAGGACTTGACCAGAGATAAAATTCCTTATGAAGTGGGTCAGGCATTCTTTAAGCATTTGGCACGTTCACAAATCATTGGCGAGCGTTCGGGTGTTCTAAAAATCCTATTTCATCGTGAAACTTTGGAAATTTTGGGTATTCACTGTTATGGCAACCACGCCTCAGAGATTATCCACATCGGTCAAGCGGTCATGAAGTGCGGTCATACACTTGAATATTTTGTGAATACCACTTTTAACTATCCTACGATGGCAGAGGCGTATCGTGTGGCGGCGTTAAATGGTCTAAACAGAATATTTTAATTAATCAAGGCATGCCACAAGGCATGCTTTTTTAATCGGTGCTTTGATTATATTCTTTTGGGATTATCCAAGGGTGTGTTTTTCACAAAAATCAAAGTAAAAATCCGCCAAATATGATATGATAACAATTTAATTTGTGATTGATGTGATTTGACCATGCCATACCATGTCTCAAAAACCCCCAATGCTGATATTGATTTTATTGCGATGGGGTTAGAAGCCGTTTGCACCGAACAAGAAGCATTGGAATTATTAAAGTGTGAGATTGATGAGAGATTTACGCAAGCGTGTCGCACCATTTTGGCGTGTCAGGGGCGTGTGGTGGTTACAGGCATGGGTAAAAGCGGACACATCGGTCGTAAGATTTCGGCGACTTTTGCCAGTACGGGTACGCCATCGTTTTTTATGCACCCCGGCGAGGCAGGGCATGGCGATTTGGGTATGCTGGTATCGGGCGATGTCTTGATTGCCATCTCAAACTCTGGGGAGTCTGATGAGATTCGCATGCTTATCCCTGTGGTAAAACAGCTTGGCATTCCGCTCATCAGTATTAGTCGTGACAGACGAGGATTTTTGCCAAAATCCGCTGACATCGCCTTGACGTTGGGTAATTTTGAGGAGGCTTGTCCTTTGGGGCTTGCACCCACATCGAGCACGACAGCGACATTAGCATTAGGAGATGCATTGGCGGTGGCGTTGGTGCATGCACGGGGATTTAGTAGTAATGATTTTGCTTTATCTCACCCAGCAGGAGCGTTAGGGCGTAAGTTATTGACACGCGTCAAAGATGTCATGCACACCGAAAATCTGCCGATAGTTAGGGTGGATACCAGCCTAAATGATGCCCTGCTAGTCATGACAGGTGGGCGGTTGGGTCTTGCGGTGGTGGTTGATGGCAAGGATAAAGTGGTGGGGATTTTTACCGATGGGGATTTACGCCGTAAGCTGGCAGATGAAGTAAAACTAACCATCCAAATGAGTGAGTTGATGACCAAAAGTCCTAAGCACACCACCGCTGATATGCGGGCTTCTGATGCTTTGACGCTTATGAATGAAAAGTCCATTAGTCAGCTGTTGGTGCTAGATGATTGTAATAAGTTAGCAGGGATTATCAGCATTCATGATGTACTAAAAGCAGGGGTAAAGTAGGAGATGGCGATGAATTTAACCCAAAAACTACAAGGCATTAAACTCTTTGTGATGGACGTTGATGGTATCTTATCCGATGGACAAATCATCTACGGTTCTGATGGCGTGGAGGTTAAGGCGTTTTATGTGCAAGATGGTGTGGGCTTAAAGGCGGTCAAGGAGATTTTGGGTGTGTCTTTGGCAATCATTACAGGCAGAAGCTCTCCGATGGTACAGAGACGTGCCAAAGAGCTTGGGGTTGAGTATGTGGTTCAAGGTCGAGACGATAAATTGACAGCATTGTCCGATTTGGCAAATGAGCTCAACTTGACTCTTGATGAGTGTATGTACATGGGCGATGATTTGCCTGATTTAAAAGCGGTGCGTGAGGCTGGTGTGGGCGTGTGTGTGCCAAATGGCTGTGTCGAAACACAAAATGTAGCGGACATAATTACCACAAGATATGGTGGTCATGGTGCGGTGCGTGAGGTTTGCGAGCTTTTATTGAAAAGCAAAGGTGGTTATGAAAAGTTCATCGCACAATTTTCATAAGATAATGACTTTATGAATACAAAAGTTTTAAGCGTATTGGGCGTGATGATGCTCATGGTTGGTGTATGGTTTTTTTATAAAGAAAATGTCAAGATTGAACCTGCCATACCAACTGCTCCTACGGCTTCTTATGAAGTAAAAGACATTAGGGCGGTACAGACCAATCCTGACACAGGGGAGGTTGAATACATGCTGACGGCGGACGGACTGACCAAAAATGAGCTGGGTGTAGATGAGATGACTAACATCAAGATGGAGTGGACACCACCTAATGGCGAGACTTATCATCTAAGCTCATCTTTGGCACAGCTGGCGGAGCAATCTGGGGATTTGGTACTAAAAGAGGGTTTTAGCTTGACAAGAAAGGGCGATGAGAGCAAGCCTGACATGCTCATTCAAGGCAAACTACTGACAGGAAACACCAAAACTCGTCAGCTACGCAGCCCAGAATCAGTTGTCGTTGTGCAGGGCGAGGATAGTTTTGTGGCACAGGGATTTGTGGCGGATTTGCAGACGGGCGAGTATGAATTTCATCGTGTTCAAGTGCAGTTTGCTCCGCCAGTACGTCAAGATAAACCACTGTTTTAATTAGCTTTTTATTTGTCGGGGTTTTAAAGTAAAACTGCCTGATGACCACAATAAAACACCGCCCAACCATTGGGGTTTGTCAGAGTGGTTTGGTGCGTGGCTAATAAATTTAAAATTCAATCACGGATAATTTTATGAAAATCTCTCATGTCTTTGTATCTTGTGTGTGCGTGGCGGTAGGTGCTGTGGCGTTGCCTGCACACGCCCTGCTATCAGATGCCTCGCAACCCATTCGCTTGCTTGCTGATAAAGCAACATATAGTGAGCGTACAGGTGTTACCACGTATTCTGGTAATGTCATCATTGAGCAAGGCACGCTGAAAATCACGGCTGATAACATCACGCTAAATCTTGATGAAAAACGCAGTATTCGTACGGCACTTGCCACAGGTCGCCCTGCCACCATGCAACAGATTGTAACCCAAGAAAAGGGGCTGGCAAAGGGTCAAGCAAATAAGATTGATTATAATGCTGTAACAGGGATTATTACGCTAACGGGTAATGCTAAACTCACACAAGCAGGGGCAAGTTTTGCGGGCAACACCATTCGCTACAGCCTAAAATTGGGCGATGTTGAGGCGAGTGCTGGTGGAGGTCAGCGTGTCGAGTTGGTGTTCCCACCCAGCGACTCAAACAGCCAAACAGGGATTCGTCCATGACGGTATTATCAATGAGTCATTTGGGTAAACGCTATGGACAGCGTTGGGTGGTTAAAGATGTCTCTTTTGAAATTCATGAAGGGCAAGTGGTGGGTATTCTTGGTCCAAATGGTGCTGGCAAAACCACCAGCTTTTATATGGTGGTGGGGTTGGTCGCCATGGATAAAGGTCAGGTCATGCTCGGCGATGTGGATTTATCCAAAAAAGCCATGCATGAGAGAGCCAAAGCAGGCATTGGATATTTGCCCCAAGAAGCTTCTATTTTTCGCAAATTAACCATCGAACAAAATATCCTAGCTATTCTACAAACTCGAAAGGACCTAACCAAAACCGAACAGCTTGCCGAATTAGAAAAACTCATGGGTGAGTTTCATTTGGAGCATGTCCGTCATTCTTTGGGTATGAGTGTCTCAGGCGGCGAACGTCGTCGTTGTGAGATTGCACGAGCCTTAGCCAGTAACCCAAAATTCATCTTGCTTGATGAGCCTTTTGCAGGGGTTGACCCCATTTCGGTAGGGGATATCAAAGACGTGATTACCGCTTTGAAGATGCGTGGTATTGGTGTGCTTATCACAGACCACAATGTGCGTGAAACCCTCTCTATTTGTGAAAAAGCGTACATTGTTTCGGAGGGTACTATCATTGCTCAGGGTTCGCCACAGGATATTTTGCAAAATGAGCTGGTGCAAACGGTGTATTTGGGTCGAGATTTTGTGGTGTAATCAAAATACCCCAGTCATTTGTGATCGGGGTATTTGATATGACGGAGCAATCAGTCTTTTTTGGCGGCTTCTATTTGAATGTCAATGCGTACGTTTTTGCTGACACCCACATCTACCAGATAGTCCATGCCCCATTTGGTGCGGTCAATGGTGGTACTAAAATCGCCACCGCAGACTTCTGTTTTTAGCATTGGGCTGTCATAGCAGTTGAATTTGTTGGCTTTTAGGCGGACAGGGTGGGTCTGTCCAAGTAGGGTTAGGTTGCCTTCTACTGCGATGAGTTTACGCATTTTACCCTTGCCGATGACATGAAACTTGGTGGACTTAAAGCTCATGTTTGGGTATTTTTCGGCGTGGAATAGGTCGGCTGATTTTAGGTGGTCAGTAAAATGCTCAGAGCCTGTTTGTAGGCTTGTGATGGGAATGGTAACATCAAGACTGCCTGTGTAGCTGTCTTTATCAAAGCTGACTTGACCTGTCAAATTATAAAAGCCACCCACGTTGGTGCTGGTGTTAAAATGGTCAATGGCAAAACGTGCATTGGCATGATAAGGATCAATCTCATAAGTGGCGGCGTGAGCAGTACCACATGCCACTAAGGCAATAAGAGCGAGTTTTTTCATAAAATCTCCGAAAAACAACCTAATATTCTACTGTATGCATTATATCACACTGTCAAGACAGATAAGTCATTAATTACATAACTTTACAAAGCCAAGCCAGCTAAATTAGACTGCGTTAAGTTTTGGGTTGTTTGGGGGTTGATGTTGGCAGATATTGAGGCTTGATGAGGGCATGAAGTTCATCATCAAATGGCAGGGTCAGTTCAACAAAACCTTGCTCGACCTTTGCAAGTTCATTAGGCTGATAAGTAAGCACCAACCCTTTATCACTTAAATAAAAATTTTTGGATAAGAAAAATTGCCAATCTTGTTCGTATTTCTTGATTTCTTTTTGGGATTTTAGGTTAAGAGTTTCTTTGAGGTATTTTTTAAAATGACGATGAGCCAATTCATAAAATTCGTTTTCTTTATTAATGATAATAATGTCATATAAAGAAATTTGACTTTGTAAATCCATGTCAAAAATCAAATACTGACGATGTGGTCTAATACGCACGGCATGAGTATCGTAGGCAGAATCAATAACAACCTGTGCCACTTGATTAAAGCTAGGTAGCATTTTTGGAGATATATCCCAATGTTTGATTTGGGGTTTGGTTTTGGTTTGGGTGTATTTGATGATAGCATTATCAAGGGTTTGTTTGAATTTAATGAGTTTATGGCTATCATCATTTGTGATGGTTTTATTAATAATCTGCTCTATCCATTTGGGTTCAACTTGGGTTAGCTCAATGCCAATCTTGGCACAAAAATCCATCATTTGGTGGGTGCCATCATCAGATGATGGATTTTGAGCATGGCAATAGTCATTTAACTCATCAGGCATTTGATAGGTATAAGCATGGGTGTGAAATTTAATTTCTGCAACGCTCAATTCTTTATGTGTTGGCGAGAGTTTTTCATCAAGTGCTACCACGTCTATTTTTGTGGAAATGGGTTTTTGTTTTATTTGCGTCTCTTCCAAAACAGATTGATTTTCTTGATGACAAGCAGTTAATAGGGGTAATAATAACAATACGTAGCGTTTTTTCATGTGATTTTCCTATTTTAGTCATTAAAAAACTTATTTAAGTGTGGTTATTGTAAATTAATAAAGATGATGTTTGACATAAACTGGTCAAAAAAATAACCCATTTTAAAATGAGTTATTTTAATGTCAAATCAAGAGATTACACCAATCTCTTAACCTCTTCTGCTTGCAATCCCTTATCGCTTTGGGTAACGACAAATTCCACCATCTCGCCATCTCTTAGTGAGCGATAGCCATCACCAATGATGGAACGAAAATGCACAAACACGTCCTCGCCACTGGCACGTTGGATAAACCCAAAGCCTTTGGCGTTATTGAACCATTTAACCTGACCTTGTTCACGAACAGACATAACATATCCTTTAAAGCTGACATTGCACCATCGTGCAACGCATAGATTAACAACAAGCAAGCTGATGAAAATTCATCAGGCTTACCGTGCAGTATAACATGTTTTTTAACATGTGTAAACGAATGTAATCGCCCATGTTGTTTGTTGGGTTGTTTTGGGGTGTAAGCGGTGACTAAAAGATGATAAGGGCGTGCTGGCATTTTAAATCGTTAGCATATCATTTAGAAAGAATACAAATGTTCTAAAATACCCATGCAAGACCAAATTAAAACTGACACGAATACAAAAAATCATCAAATAGCCCCTTAATTTTGTTATAATAGAAGTTTTAATGATGGATCTATCTCATGACACATCAAAGTACATTAAATCGCAAATTATTGCTTATTAATGGAGCGAATTTACATCTTTTGGGTAAGCGTGAGCCTCATATTTATGGCACGACCACGCTTGAAGATATAGTTCGTCGTTTATCGGATACCGCTCATCTGCATGGGGTGGAGTTGATTAGTATCCAATCCAATCACGAAGGGCAGATTGTGGATATTATTGGTGAGCTTGGAGTGCTTGCTGATGATGATAAAAAATTCGATGGGGTTATCATTAATCCTGCGGCTTTTACTCATACTTCGGTGGCGATTCGTGACGCTTTATCGGCAACAGATAAGCCTTTTATTGAGGTTCATTTATCAAATGTCCATGCTCGTGAACCTTTTCGCTCGCATTCTTACTTTTCTGATAAGGCAGTGGGTGTGATTTGTGGGCTTGGGGATATGGGCTACGACATGGCGTTGGCGTGGTTTTTAAGAAATTTATATCAAATCAAAGAGTAATATGACAAACAATATTATCGCCTATACCGATGGGGCGTGCAAGGGAAATGGTCAATCAGAGGTTAGTGCAGGTGGCTTTGGGGTGCATGTCATCTACCCCAATGGCGATGTGCTAGAAGTATGGGGTGGAGACCCTGATACTACCAATAACCGCATGGAATTGATGGCTGCCATCACTGCTTTGGAGCGTACGCCACCTGATGTCTCTATACAGATTTGGACGGATTCTGCTTATGTCCAACGAGGGGTTAGTGAGTGGCTGGCGGGCTGGAAAAAAAGAGGCTGGAAAAAATCCGACGGTAAGCCTGTGCTAAATCAGGATTTATGGATTCGCCTAGATGAGCTGGTGCAATCTCGTCAAATCGATTGGCAATGGGTAAAGGGTCATGCTGGACATGCTGGCAATGAGCGAGCAGACGCATTGGCGAATTTAGGGGTGGGAGAGTCTGGGGAGGCGTTTATATCCAAATCCCCTCTTGATGCCCCTGTTGACCCAAATCTTGCCAACTTTACATCAAATGATACGATGGATAATGCCACAGAAACGATGAATGACTTAGATGATTATTATTATGAGATGGCGAACATGGCTGATGATACCGAAGTTTTTGATGAGCATGATGTGAATCAAGTGTATTTGCAAGATAATGTCGATGCTACCGTTCCTGCCCCCAAAAAGAAAAAATCATCGTCATCTACTAAGCTTGTTCGTCATGACCATCAAAACCCTGATTATGATGGACGAACCGATGAGATTCGTGAACCGTTTTGGGCGGTGTTGCCTGACCCTGTTAATCAAAATCAGCCAGAGCGTCAGCTTATCATGGATACCGAAACCACAGGTTTTGACCCAAATACTGGCGATAGAGTGGTGGAGATTGGTATTGTGGAGATGGTAAAGCGTAAACCGACAGGCGTTCAGTTGCACGTTTATCTCAATCCCGATAAGGTCATGGACGATGATGTCATCAGCGTTCACGGCATTCATAACGAATTTTTGGTGGATAAGCCCAGATTTGCCGATGTCGCCCCCTATGTGTATGAGTTCATGAAAGGGGCGGAGATTATCGCTCATAATGCTCCTTTTGATATGAAATTTTTGAGTAGTGAATTTAATAAAGTGGGTTTGGGAGACTTTGCCGATGTGGTGCAAGTTACTGACTCATTGATGATTGCTCGAAAAATGTATCCAGGGCAAAAAAACACACTTGATGCTCTCTCTAAGCGTCTAGATGTCGGACAAGAGATTGACCGTTCGTATCATGGAGCTTTAAAGGACTCTCAAATTCTCTTGGAGGTCTATCTTGCCATGACCAGCGGTCAGGTGGCGATGGATATGGAGGAGGAGCAAATCGTCAGCGATGAGGGGGCAGGAGAGATTGTGTTTGAGGATTTGCGTGCTTTGGCAGGACAAATCATTTGCTCAAAAGACAACTGGTCTGCCGATGAAGAATGGCGTAAACAGGTGCTTGGGTAAGTGTTTGTTTGAGGTGATTTGGTGTGACCAAAAACACGCTGGCATAATGCACCAAATCACGATGCGGCAATTTTTATTATGATGGTAAAATTTTGATGGTTTATCAGATATTTGGTGGGTATTTTCATAATCTACTTGCTAATTTTTGCTAAACATGATTAAATGTACGGCTACTAATAGACTTATAAAATGAGTAGGGCTTTTATGACTCAATCAGCTAAAACTGCAACCAATTTTGACTTGTCATCACTTCATATTTTGCACAATGAAATCAATTCGGTGCTAAAAGATGCCGAGGTGCATTTGCGTGAGTTTTATGATGACCCTGACCAAGCACCACTGCTTTTGGACTCGGCAAATAACCTAACACAGCTCTCTGCTGTCTTTAAGCTTATCTCTTTTAATGGTGCCAGTTTGTTGGCAGAATATTTATCTAAGGCTTATACCACGCTTCACGCCAATGCAGATGGCGATGAAGACGAAAATGAAGTGCTGATGACGGACATCTCAGAGGCGGTCATGCTACTTGACCGTTATGTGGAATTTGTTTTGTTAAAAGAAACACCCGAACCTGCCTTGCTGTTGCCTATCATTAATAAACTAGGCGAGCATTTGGGGCAGCCTGCAATGGACGCAACCACCCTCAAACAAAACATCAATAGCGTCATCATCTCTGACCCTAAGGCAAATTATACTTCTTTGAATTCGTTATCACTAAACAGTCGAGCTCTCACTCAGGCGTATCGTGCGGGTCTGTCTGTGATATTGGAGTATGAAAATGCCCTCTCTGAGGCAGACCGCCAAAAGCTTGATGGCATGGCAAAGGCATGTGCATTGATTGCAGAACATTCTGATACCCTATTTTGGCAATCAGCAAAAACCATCACGCATAATGTAGCAAGTGAACTGCCATTGTCGCACGCCAAAAAACGTATTTTGGTGTATCTAGAACAGCAGTTCTCTGATTACCTACCCATCGAGGATCGCCGTTTTGCGGAAATGGTAAGTTTTGCTTGCAACAAAGATAAAGAATTTGCCATCTTAGCAAATCAAAAGTATGCCTTAAATAAAGTCAGCGATGCTAAATTTGGCGAAATGCAACGTTTCTTATTCGGTCCAAACCGTGAGATTATTGATACACTTAATGAGCTTATCCAAGAACAAATAGAAGAAATCAAACAAAAAGTAGATCAGTTCGTGCGTGCCATTAATGGTGTGGGCGAAATTGGTGAGTCAGTCAGCATTGGCGACATCTCTACCGAATTAGACATGCTGTCTAAAACCATGTTTTTGCTGGAATTAACTGACGCAAGCCAAGCCTTAACTGAGGCTTCGGCACAAGTTGCTGATTGGCAAAATCCAACGCTTGAAGAGCTAGATATGTTCCTAGATAAGCTATTGGTGGCAGAAAATGCCTCCATCTTCCTAGCAAAAAGCCATACACCTGGTGCGGTTAAGTTGCCACTACATAACCGTGAGATTTCTTTGCACCAACTAGATACTTCTTATGAGACGCTAGTCAAAGAAGCCAGAAGCAATCTTACCGCAGCGACGTTAGCACTCACAGATTATTTGGCGGATGAAAATCGTGATGCTTTGCACTTGCAAAATACTGCTGAAATGATTCGTCAGGTGGCAGGTGCGGCAGCGTTCTTACGTTTATCAGCAACGGCATCTCAGCTGTATCTGTTGGCACGTCGCTTGGATAATGGATTGCTTGATAAAATCAGAACTTCGCCTGACAGTGAGCTTGTCAGAATCAGTAACGCATGGGCTGATGTGTTGGTGTCGGCAGATTATGAATTTGAGAATTTTGAAGAAAATCGCCCAAGTAACGAGCAAAGCATTCTGATTAGCCAAAACAGCTTAAATCAGCTGGTTGCATAAGGCGCTGCTTTGAATCATAAAAATACGCCACCATCAAGTACACCTAAGATTTGGGTGTTAGATGGTGAGCGTGTTTTTTGTTTTCATGGTAAGCCCCATGCCTTTGATGGTAGTGCGTTGGATTGGTCGGTACTAGATGGACAGCTGGGTGTAGTTAGGCTTCATCATTTTGATGATGAGTATCATCACATTAGGGCGGTAGATAGGCGTTTGGTGGGAGAGCTGATTTGTGATGGGGGCGAGTTTGTTCCTTATCGTCATGCCATTACGTCCATGAGTTGGCAAGAGGCTCATGAAATTTCATCAGGCATTCAACTTCTGCTTTGGCAAAAGACTCATCAGTTTTGTGGCGTATGTGGGACAAGAACCTATGTCCATCATCATGAGCATGCCATGATTTGTCCTGCGTGCCAATTACGTTTTTATCCACAAATTCAGCCTTGCGTGATTGTTGCGATAACTCGTCTTTGTCCTCAAACAGGCAAAACACAAATCCTGCTCGCCAAACATCGTCGCCATCTTTCATCTGGTATGTATGGGCTGATTGCGGGTTTTATGGAGGCGGGCGAGAGTGTGGAGATGGCGATACATCGAGAAGTGATGGAGGAGACAGGTCTAAGAGTGGGCGGTCTTCGCTATATCCAAAGTCAAGCGTGGCCTTATCCCACCAATCTTATGTTGGGGTTTTTGGCACAGTATGAGTCAGGAGAAATCATGATAGATGAAAAGGAGCTTGTTCATGCTAGATTCTTTGATTGTGATGATTTACCTGCTATCCCTAAGAAGGGTACGATTGCTTTTTCTCTGATTTGTAAAGCACTACAAAAAGATGTGTCTGCACCAAAAGACTTACGCATTTAAAATGGTCTTGGCAACACAAACCAGCACAAGGCAACATAGATATGATATATTTTATTTTGGAATGATTATGCATAAACTACGTCAAAAAACATTTGTCCTGCTTGCTGTGCTAGGCATATCAGGTGTGGCACATTCGGCATTGGTGCTATCAGCTGATGAAGAAATTAGACAAGAAGAAATCGCAGGTATCTGCATGCTTGCCAGTAGTGGCGTGTATGAGATGGCGATTGACCGTCAAAATGGCGTGGACAAAGAAAAGGCCAAAAAAAATCTTGCCAAAGAACTCAAAAAAATCGAAAAAAATTTTAAGGATCAAGATTTGGTGGCGTTTATTGATGAGACTTGGAATAATGGACTAAGCGTCATCTACAAAATGCCTGTCTATGACGACCGAGAAGATAAAGAGAGCTTTATCAGTCAAGCGGTCAATGCTTCCTTTTTGTCGTGCTTTAATGATTTGGATAACTGACTAATATTTCTTGCTCAATTTGATATCTAACACTCATAGGATTATCCCTTGACTCAGCAATTTACCAAATTTGACGACTTGCCATTATCAACCTCTGTTCAAAAAGCTGTTTTGGCACTGGGGTTCGGAGAGCTGACCCCCATTCAGGCACAGATTTTGCCACATACGCTGGCAGGTCAAGATGCCATCGGACAGGCACAAACAGGCACAGGAAAGACGGCAACCTTTTTAATTACCATCATTGAGCGTCTTTTAAGTTACCCTTTTGCACATGATGAGGTGCGGTATTTGGGCGAGCCACGAGCGTTGATTTTGGCACCGACACGAGAGCTGGCACAGCAGATTCACAGTGATTGTCGAGAGTTGATTCGGTTTAGTGATTTGCATGCCATCTGCATGACAGGCGGTGCAGACTATGACAAGCAAGAACGTGAACTTACTCGTCGTCCGCTTGATATTTTAATTGGTACACCTGGTCGGATCATTGATTGGGTGCAAAAAGGCGTGCTATTTTTAGATAGGGTGGAAGTGTTGGTGCTTGATGAGGCTGACAGAATGCTTGATATGGGCTTTATTCCTGATGTCAAACGCCTAATTCGCAAAATGCCACCCAACACTCATCGTCAAAGTCTGCTATTTTCGGCGACATTTAATGCCGATGTGATGAATTTGGCGTATCGTTGGCTATATCAACCGACTTTTGTGGAAATCGCCCCAGAAACTCGCACCAACCAAAACATCACACAAAAATTCTACTTACTGACCAATCGCCAAAAATTAACTGCCATTAAGCAAATTTTGGGGGATAAGGACGTTAAAAAAGTCATCATTTTTGCCAATCGCAAAGACCAAGTAAGACGCTTGTATGATAATCTGCATAAGCATTTTGAGCTGACCATGTTATCAGGCGATGTGGCACAAGCCAAAAGAGAGCGTTACCTAAAACGCTTTAAGGCGGGCGAGGTAAATATCCTTGTGGCGACAGATGTGGCAGGGCGTGGCATACATGTCGATGATGTTTCGCATGTCATTAATTACACCTTGCCAGAGATTCCAGATGATTATGTTCATCGCATTGGTCGAACAGGTAGGGCAGGGCAAACTGGCGTGTCTATCAGCTTAGTGGGTGAGGACGATGCCTTTAATCTACCCTTGATTGAAAAGCACTTGGGTGTGAAGTTTGACCTAGTACAATTTGACGAAAATAGCACATCGCCCAATGAATGAACATAATTTAGTGCTTGACCCCAAAAACATACCGTTGTCGTTGTATGTTCATATTCCGTGGTGTGTCAAAAAATGCGATTACTGTGATTTTAATTCACATACCCTGCCTACTCACGTCCCCTTTGCCGAGTATGTAAAGGCACTACTTGCTGATGCTAAGTCTCAGGTGGGTTTTGTGCAAGGCAGGGCTATTCAAAGTATTTTTATCGGTGGGGGAACGCCATCACTACTGCCTGTGCATGAGTATCGTGTGCTGTTTGCAGGACTGCGTGATATTTTTGAGTTTGTTTCTGATATTGAGATTACCATAGAGGCCAATCCTGGTACGCTAGAACATGCCCCCTTTGATGAATATTTATCGCTTGGTATCAACCGTTTATCGCTGGGTGTGCAGTCATTTGACAATCAAGCACTATCACGACTTGGTAGGGTGCATGGTACTGATGAGGCAATGAATGCTATTTGTCATGCCAAAAGTGCTGGGTTTGAGCGTATCAATGTCGACCTAATGCATGGACTACCCATGCAGACCCATCAGATGGCAAGACGTGATATTGAGACGGCATTGTCTTTGGGGGCTAGTCATATTTCGTGGTATCAGCTAACCATCGAGCCAAATACGGCATTTTATCGCAGTCCGCCTGATTTACCCAGCGAAGATGAACTTGAAAAAATCGAACATGTGGGGCGTGAATGCTTGATACAGGCAGGCTTTACCAATTATGAAGTGTCGGCATGGGTGGGAGCAGATGATAAGCCATGTCGCCATAACATGAATTATTGGCAGTTTGGCGACTATTTGGCAATCGGTGCGGGCGGACATGGCAAAATCACACTGCTCAATCACGATGAGCATGCTGATGGGGTGTATCGTTATGCCAAGTCACGCCTCCCCAAAGATTATTTATCTTATGACAAAACACCAAAGATGGTACAATTTCATCGGATTGCCGAAGAGGATTTGCCGTTTGAATTCATGATGAATGCACTACGTCTGGCAGATGGGGTAAGCACGACCACTTTTGAGGAGCGGACAGGATTGCTTGTTAGTACCATCGATAATGAGCTACTTCCTCTACAACATCAAGGGTTTATGGTATTTCGCCCTGATATTTTGGCACCGACTAAGATGGGGTTTCGTTATGTGAATCATCTGGTGCGTGCGTTTTTATAATTAGATTTTAGACCCATGAAGCAAATCCACATCGTTCTATATACCCCAAAAATTCCCAACAATACTGGCAATGCCATTCGTCTATGTGCCAATACTGGGGCGAAGTTACATCTTGTTAAGCCACTGGCGTTTGATTTGGACGACAAAAAATTAAAACGTGCAGGACTGGATTATCATGAATACGCTGACATGCAGGTTCATGAAAATTGGCAGGCGTGCCGTGCGTACTTGGCTGTGCAGGGGGTGAAGACCATCGTGGCGATGACCACCAAATTTAGCAAGCCGTTTTATGATTATGATTTTAATGCAGTAGACGGCTCGGTGGCACTGGTGTTTGGCTCGGAGACGGACGGTTTGCCTAGCGATGTGCGTGATGATATTGGAGCGGATAACTGGCTAAGACTTCCCATGCTTTTTGATTCTCGCAGTCTAAACCTGTCAAACAGTGTAGCAATTTGCCTATATGAGGTATGGCGACAGCTTGGTTTTGTGGGAGATGTGGGGGAGAGCGTTGGTTATCATCGTTTGTCTAGTCGCTCAGAATAATGCCTAGATTGTCATACCTGCCATCTGTATTGAGAAATTTATGTCATTAAAACAGCTGTCATTTATAAAAATATCTGCCCTTTTGTCGGTATCAATATTGTGTCTTGTTGTTGGTGCGTGTAGTCGTGCTACCAATACAAATGTTGATGAGGCCAATGTGGGGGATACGGCTCATTTTGAAGGGTGTTATACCATTGATAAAACAGCACTTGCTCAAATTAAGATTAGCCAGCAAGATGGTCGTTTTGTCATGCAAATGAAAGAGCCGAGCACGGCAAGCACGACATGGGACGCACCTGAAATGCTCGATGAGATAAGTGTGGATAAGGCGTGGGAGTATTTTGGGGTCAATGCTCTGTCGCTGGATAAGTCAGACATAGAACATGTGTTATCTCGTCAAGATGGCCTGATGGTGCTGGCTAAGGTCAAGAGTGCAAGCCATCACATCAATCCGCTTTTGGATAGTCCCTACGTGGTCTATATTTTTCGGGGAGCAAATACCATCTATCAAGTAGCGTGTGATGATACGCCACTTGATATTGTTGGTGGTTAGTTTTTGTTAAATAGATTATTTATCCACCCACCGATGTCTTTAATCTGCTGGATACATACTTGATGAGCCATGTCATACGTGTGAAATTCTGGGGTTAACCCCAAGCTGATGAGTTTTTCTTTGGCTTGCATGCCCAAGATGGACGGTACGACGTCATCAAAATTGCCATGATTGATATTGATGGAGATGGCGTGATTGGTGGGGATTTGGGTAATCTCTTGTGCGGTGGCAAGATAGGTGGAGAGTGCCAACAGCCCTGCCAGCGGACGAGTGTTGGTTAGGGCATTGTGATAAGCGATAGCACCACCTTGTGAAAACCCTGCGATGATGATGTTTTGGCTGGGAATGCCTTGTGCGATTTGGTCATCAATTAAGTCATTAATGCGTTCGCTTGATGCGTGGATTTGGTCGATGTCTACTTTGCGGTCGAGGTTCATCTCCAAGATGTCATACCATGCAGGCATGACATAGCCTCCATTGACAGTAACAGCAATGGACGGAGCGTGTGGAAAAATAAACCGCACCGCAAGCTCGTCAGATAGACCTAACTCTGGTACAATGGGTACAAAATCATGTCCATTTGCCCCCAAGCCATGCAGCCAAATGACGGCGTGGGTAATGGGCTTGTTTTTTGGATTGTGAATGACGGTCTCAAAAGGTAGCAGTGAATCCATATTAGCTCCGTATGGGTGTGTGATGTTGGTTTGGCTTATCATTATACATAACTTTTGGTGAGTGCTGACTGGTTTTTTGTCATTTTTATAAAAAATAGCTATTTTGGCTTATATTTTGCCAGCGGTAGGCTATGGTGCGTGATGGTCTTTGGTTTTGGATTTGTTAATTTTAGTGTGAGGTAATTATGCAATGGCGTGGTCGTAGACAAAGTACCAATGTAGAGGACCGCCGTGGTGGTGGCATGAAAAAAACGGGTGGTATTAGCATTGGTGGTATTATTTTGGCGTTGGTGCTGTGGAAGGTGTTTGGTATCAACCCTCAGACGACACTTGGAGTAACCCAGCAAATCCAAAGTACTCAGCAGCCCACATCTTCTACAAAGACGGCTGACCAAATTGAAAGTCATGATTTTGTCGCAACGGTGCTTGCCGATACCGAAGATGTGTGGACGCCGATTTTTGCCAAACTAGGCGGCACATATCAACCACCTAAGCTTGTCATGTTTACTCGTTCGGTGCAGTCTGCCTGTGGGTCGGCAACCTCTGCCAGCGGACCTTTTTATTGCCCTGCTGACCAAAAAATCTACCTAGATACACAATTTTTTGTGGACATGAAGCGACAAATGGGTATCAGTGGCGAAAAAGGCAACAGCACGCAACTATCTAGCAGGGAGCAAGCGGGGGACTTTGCACAAGCGTACGTCATCGCTCATGAGGTGGGGCATCATGTGCAGACTTTGCTTGGCATATCAAGTCAAGTTCGCAAGGCTCAGGCGGGTATCGACCAAGCCTCAGCCAATCGTCTATCGGTACGCCAAGAACTGCAAGCAGACTGCTTTGCAGGCATGTGGGCAAGAAAAAACCATGAGCGTACTGGCTTTTTGCAATCAGGAGATATTGAGGAAGCACTGGACGCTGCCGAAAAAATCGGTGATGACTATCTACAACACAAAGCACATGGTCATAGCGTACCTGATAGTTTCACGCATGGCACCAGTGAGCAACGCAAACGTTGGTTTTATCGAGGTTTTGAATCTGGGGATATCCAATCTTGTGATACTTTTGCTGTGAATAATATTTAAAATGCCATCAACCCCAAGTGGATATGCGATGATTTCTAAGATTGCTGAACTATTGCTCGGCAATCTCTTTTATTAATGTGCTGACACGACAAGCGAGAGATTTCGTTTGTGGTGTTTTTGTATTTTGGTGGGTCTATGCAAGGTCTTATCACGCTGTTTTTGATTCTCATGCCGATGTTTGTGGGATTTTTCTTGCCAAATAGCCAAAAATCCACCCATCTTGCAGAGCGTGGCTTGGGCTATTTGGTGTTTGTGATTTTGGCGGTCATTGGTTTGGAGCTGGGTTTGGTAGAAAACCTACACACACAGCTGACGAACATCGCCTTATATCTGGCGGTGCTGATGGTGCTAAACATTGGCTCTGGATTGGCGTTGCTGTGGGTCTTTGATGGATTATCGCCTTTTTCGTATCGTCCCAAAAACAGCACAGCGACCAAAACCCACGTCAGCATTCACGGCAGTCTTATTCAGATGACGTGTTTGGCGGTGGGTTTTGTGCTTGCGAAATTTTTGCCGTCAGCATATCATCCTCCCAAGATAACCATCACAATACTGCTGATGGTATTGCTATTTTTGGTGGGGATTTCACTTAGGGGGTCTGGGGTCAGCTTACGCCAAGCACTACTAAACCGCAGAGGTCTGCATATTAGTGTGATTTTTGTGGTGGCGACCCTGCTATCTGGGGTGGTGTTTGCACTACTGTTTGATGGCGTGTCAATCAGTCAGGGATTGGCATTGTCATCGGGTTTTGGTTGGTATTCTTTGTCTGGTACCATCATGACAGATGCCTATGGAGCGGTGTGGGGTAGCGTGGCATTGCTAAATGATTTGGGCAGGGAAATCTTGGCACTATTGTTTATTCCGTTTATCATGAAACATTCGCCATCGGCAGCGATAGGACTTGGCGGAGTTACCAGCCTTGATTTTACATTGCCGACGCTGACGCAGGCAGGGGGCGTATCCATCGTGCCGTTAGTGATTAGTTTTGGGTTTATTACCAATCTTATCTCGCCGATATTGATGGTGTTTTTTGTGAGTTTATCCTAGGGCGTGTTGAACTTTTGTATTTGCAATTAAAAATGAGATAAATCGCACGATT
>NZ_JAUNDY010000009.1 GCF_030525845.1 Moraxella sp. | reverse complement strand
CATTCCACGATACCACCAATATGGGCGATTTGGAAGAGTGGGAATAAAATCATATTTATTATGTCTTTTAAAAATACAAGTCAAAGTTTGGCTTGTATTTTTTTATTCAGTTAATATATAATAACTAAAACCCTTGACTGGAGCATAAAATGTCCAAAATCATCAAATTATCATCTGTATTGACGGTTAATGCTTTTTTGCTATCAGGTTGTGCGTCAATGCTGGTTAATGAAATTTCTGACAGAAGTTCAGAAGATGTTACATTATTGAAAGATGAATTTATCGCCATTGGTAAGCCCAGTCAGCCAATCACAGGGTTTAATAATGTTCTAATACTAGCAAGCCCAAAAAACAGTTTGATTGTTGAGTTGGAAAGCAAAGACTATCATCTATTTAATCAATTAGTCCCCCAATTACAAAGTGGAAAAATCAATAATCAATATTTAAGCTTATCCAGTATCGGCGAAAGTGGTGGTACCAATCAAAAAGGAATGAAGCTGGATAAACCCCAACAAATTTACAAAATTAGAGAGTTATTTGTATTACGTTATAGAGAAAACAACATTGAAAAAGATAGTTATCGCCAAAAAGAATTAACCAATATGGGATTTGAATGTGAATATGAGCCAGAATTTATTCCAACCGCTCCCAATCTTTATCCAATACCATCAGAATTATATTGTCGCTACGAATTAAATACCAAAGTAACCCTAGCCAATGCGGTAAATAATAGCCACAGTCTAACCCACCAGTTTAAACACCCTTACGAATATCGTATTTATTACACAAAAAGCAACAATGCATTAAAAGCAACCAGTATTATATTAACACCTGTTGCATTTGCAGTTGATTTGGTTACATTACCAATCCATATTGCAACTGTTGGCTTATTTATTCCACGCTTGCCAGATAGATGAATAAAAAAACATTTTTCCAACATTAATCACTTTGTAAATTTGTTATGATAGTGCTAGTGATTTTTTGAGGAATTTTTTATGAAAAAACTTGCCTTAGCTCTATGTGCCACACTCTCTTTGAGTGTGTCTGCGTATGCCGAAACCTGCAAAGTAACCGATCCGACAGACACGCCATTAAATGTACGATCCGCCCCTAATGGTAAAATCATTGGCAAGGTCAAAAATGGCACGGTGGTTCATGTGGGTGAGTATGGTTATGACGGTCAAAATCGTCCGTGGGTCGTGGTGTTTGATGTCAAAACTGATAAATACATTGGCTGGGTATATCGAGAGTTTATTAGTTGTTACTAATTTTAAAAAAAATCCATTCAAAAAATTGAGTGGATTTTTTACTTAAAAAATTCCTTATCAAACAAATCATTACAATCACTCATTAAAATCATCCGCCATAAATTTAACCACTCCTTTAAGTCCCACTAAGTTTTCGCTCTTTGGGCTTTTTTTCAAGAAATTCACAAAAGGTTTGCAATATGGATTGTTTATTTAATAATCCATATTGGTCAGCTTGGGCGGACAATTCGCCTTAGGATATGCAAAGTAAGCACGGTCATAAATTAATCTTTGTATTAAAATGGTCTTTGTTCTCGTATCGGATTTGGGTAATTTTGTCAAATGGTAAAATGATGGCAGTTCCTACCATTTTTAATTTTTAACTTGTATTTGTTTTATAAATTTGTTATGATGATAAAAATGGTTTTTTAAGGAATATTTAATGAAAAGCGTCAAAGTTTTAGCTCTTTGTGCGTTATTGGCAGTAAGTGGACAAAGTTTTGCCAAAACCACGCCTATTGTATTTGCCAAGGGCAGTTATTGTGGCAGTTTTGAGGGAGATGTGGTTGGTAGAAGATTTACCTTGGGATTAATGAAACATCAGACATTGTTTGTTAATCCTACCGACAGAAGTCAATATGAAGTGATTGTGAAAAACCCAAAAGGGCAAACTCTCAAAAATAATGGTGGTTCGATGTCTGGTTGGGACATTCCTCAAAATGGTAAATACACGATAATCATCACGCCATTTAACAAGGGTGACAGTTATGCCAACATTGAATTCTGTGCGTATTAAGCAAACCCCTCAAAGGTAGTGAGTTTTATTTTGTTAATCCACCCAAAACCCCTTGAAATCCCCATTTTTTTTAAGTAAAATAGGGCTTCGTATTTTTATTTGGAGTATGACCCATTAAACCGTCAAATCGCCTAAACATCAACGAAGACATTCGTGCCAAAGAAGTCCGCCTCGTCAAAGAAGATGGCGAACAGCTTGGTGTTGTTAGCCTAAAAGAAGCCCTAGAAAAGGCAAGAGATGCCAACTTGGATTTGGTGGAAATCGTCCCAGATGCCAAACCACCTGTTGCCAAGATTATGGACTACAAACGCCATTTGTACGAACAAAAACAAAAGGCAAAAGAAGCCAAAAAGAACCAAAAACAAACCCAAGTCAAAGAAATTAAGCTCCGTCCTGGTACTGAGGAGGCTGACTATCAGGTTAAATTGCGTAAAATCGTGGAGTTTTTGGAGGACAAAGACAAGGTCAAGGTTTCTATTCGTTTTCGTGGACGTGAAATGAGCCATCAAGAGATTGGACTTCGTCAGTTGGAGCGTATTATTGAGGATACTGCCGAGATTGCCAGCGTAGAACAAGCTCCCAAGCTCGAAGGTCGTCAGATTGGCATGCTTCTTGGACCTGCTAAGAAAAAGTGATTTTATTGCACAAAAAATCCCACCCTATGGTGGGTTTTTTTATGAGTCGTTTTCTGACTGACTTTCTTGTAAATAGGCGGGATGCCCCAAAAAATACCCCACCATCATCACACGGTCAAAGCTATACACATGGGCGTGCGGTGCCTCTATACATCGTCCGACAAGTGGAGCGGACTGGTCAGGTCTGCCGTCCATCAGTAGAATGGGAGCGGTGCAAATCGGGCAAACGGAGCGAATCTCAGTAATTCGGGCGATGTTGTATTTATAATCTTTTTCTTTACCAAAAAATTCGATTTCGGCATTGGTGTGATTGATGTATTTAAATAGTTGTGGCGCTTTTACAATTCTATGGGTTTGAATTTTATTTAATGGAATGTAAAAATTATACATAAAATAAGAAAACATAAATAATGATAAAAATATCAATGTTGGTGTAATAATTGAGCCAATTTTCAAAAACTCGTAAATAATAAATATTGAAACAAATAATAAAGCAATGATAATTAAGTTGATAAAAAAGCTATTGATTAAAATAAAAAGCAATAAAATCCCCTTAAAACTCATCATTTTTAATTCATAATTTTTATCAAAAAATATTTTTGAAAATAAAGATATTTTCACCAGTGAATTTTCTTGTCTATCGTATTTTATAGTGGACTTATCAATAATTTCTTTTTGATTTTCTTTGCCAAAAATATTCTCATCATAGACATCAATATCTAACCATATTTTTCTTTCATTGCCACGACCTTTGCCTTCACTATTTTTAATAACTGGATAAAATCCCAAATCCTTAAATTTAACCTGCAACTCTTGATTGTTAGAAATTAAGTTAATAAGAAATTTTTTAAAACTTTCTATATTTAAGTTTCTTTTAACTCTTTCTTTGTCTATCTCATCCAATGGGGTATTGTATGTAATAGCATGTAACTCTGCCCTAGATATTTTATCTACTTCAAATTCATTGATGGGATTTTTTGCATTCTTAATGGCTCTTTCGATCAAAGAATTAAGATATAAAAAACTAGCTTGCTCATCTGCTAAGTTATCAATTGCTTTTTTTAATGTCTCAAAGACCAAAATATGATTTTTACTCATAATTACCTCACAATAAAGGGATGAAAACCCCTTTTAAGCTGTTTTTGGACTGTTTTTACCCCAAAAATTCGCCGATAATACACTCAACTTTTTCACTCGGAGAAATTTTATGTTAATGAAAGTTGCCCTTAATTCATCCGACCAATTGGTGAGTATTGGACAGGTGGAACGGGGCTTGGCGTGCCAATGTTTTTGCTTTGAGTGTGGCGAGAGTGTGATTGCCAAAAAAGGCGAAATCAACGAACATCATTTTGCTCATGCTAGCAATAAAGAAAGTTGCCACATTCACCCCGAAAGTATTTTACATAAATACGCCAAAGAAGTCATTATTGCAGAGCAAAAAATTTATTTACCAGAGTTATCATATGATGGTAATCAACAGGGTAAATTATATCAATTTCACACCATTCAACCAGAGCAATCAGTTGGCGATATTCGTCCTGATTTGATTGCTATCAATGATGATGAAATGGTATTTATTGAAATTGCGGTTACTTCTTTTATCGATGATGAAAAAAGAGATTTTATCAATAAATTGGGTGTTAAAACCATTGAGATTGATTTGAGTGTCTTTTTAAATACCGGCATAGAAATACCCAGCGATTTTGTTAAAAATTATATTTTAAACCATCTGGATAATAAAACTTGGATTTATCCTAAGGAGCAGATAATCGCCAACAATCCTTTATCAAATAATTTATCAATCCAAAATTTTTCAACCAATTTAAAAGAGAGTTCTATCATGTCAAACAATCCTGTTTTTATAGTTGTCGGCTTGCATAAATCAAAAGGTACTTTTAATAATTATGGTCGTTCCATTGATTATGACAATCTAGTGATTACCGCCATTCGCCCTTTTACTGATTATCAAATCAGAGAGGGGGCAATTGGGCATACTTTTGAGCAGTTTAAAATCAAGGGTTCGGAAAATTTTAGTTTGTATCGAGATATAAAATTGCCATGTGAGGCGGAATTTGTTTTTGAAGCGGATTTTTCATCAGGTAGAATTAAGAGCAAATTAACACAGTTAATCTTTAAGGAAAGCTAATAGAAAAAGCACCCAAAATTGGGTGCTTTTTAAAATATGGTGGCGTGGGGCAGGATCGAACTGCCGACACACGGATTTTCAATCCGTTGCTCTCCCGACTGAGCTACCGCGCCAGTTAGCTTTATTGGCTAAGTGGTGCGTATTATAGCGTATTTTTAAAACTTTGCAAGCACTTTTTTCATAAAAATGTAAAATTTTTAAAAATTCATGGATTTTTGCCAAAAAATGCTGATTTTGGGTTATGATAAGCCATTCGTTTAAACTGACAATTTACCATGCCTATTCTTGATTTGCATTGCCTAAAAAACACACAAACCTTTACCAACAAACAACTTGAAGTGGATTTTGAGCAGGTATTTGATGGCGTAAATTTGCCTAGTCCCTTAGATGAAGCGACTCGCTATGCCCTGTCCAATGGCGGAAAAAGGGTGCGACCTTTGCTTGTGCTTGCGACATTTTTGGCGGTGGGAGGCGATCTGGCAGATTTGGCTGATGTTCGCCGTGCCATGCTTGCCATAGAGATGGTGCATAGTTATTCGCTGGTTCATGATGATTTGCCGTGCATGGATGATGATGAGCTAAGACGTGGCAAGCCCACTTGTCATGTGGTCTATGGCGAAGCGGTTGCCATGCTGGTGGGCGATGTGCTCCAATCGCTGGCTTTTGAAGTTTTGGGTGATGAGCGATTTGGTGGAGTGGACGATGTGAAATTTGCCAAATTGGTTAAGCTGTTAGCCCCCAATGCTCGGCGTATGGTGGCAGGTCAACAGGCGGATTTGAATGGGGAACAAAAATCACTCACGCAAAGTGAGCTTGAAAGTATTCATCGGGATAAAACAGGGGCATTGATACAGGCGAGTGTGCTGATGGGGGCGGTGTGTGGCGGTGCGTCTGATGAGGAAATGGTGAAACTTGACAAATACGCAAGGCTCATTGGGCTTGCCTATCAAGTCCAAGATGACGTACTAGACGTGGTGGCGGATACGGCAACTTTGGGTAAACCTGCGGGCAGTGATGATAAATTGGACAAATCCACCTACGTCAAGCTACTTGGGGTGGACAAGGCTCGTGCTTATGCCGATGAGCTGTTTGGGCAGGCGAGGGAGCAGGTGGCGGAGTTTGGGGTGGATAATCTACTATTGCAGGTGGTGGATTGGTTGCAAACAAGAGGGCATTAACCTGCATTCCCAATCAATTCAACAGCTTCTCCATCGCCTTTGGCACGCCCAAACCCTTGCCATCTTTTTGCCACACAAAATCAGCATTGACTGCGGTCAAGGCGTGATTGATGGTGTGGTACAAATTTTCATCAAGATTAAGCGTTATCAATGACAAATGCCAATGAAAATGCGTCAGCGTGTGTTTGATGGTTTTGGTGGCGTTTGGTAACTCATCAGGCAAACTGTCAAAAATTTGACGTTCGGCAAGGCTGATTTGTTGGATGGGCGGTAGCTTATCATGCAACGTTTTGGCGATGGATAGGGTGGTGGGTGCTTTGGTTTTGTCATCACCAATCATCATCATAGGCAGGGCATATAAACCTTCCCAAATGGTGGTGTGGCTATTTTCTCGTTTTAACCACAGTCGTTTCCCATCAAAACATAGGGCAAACACGAGCGAATGACGGTGGGGCTTGTCCATCTTTTTGGCTTTGATAGGATAGGCGGTGGGATTGCCATTGGCATGAGCGGTACAGTCAGTCGACAGGGGGCAATCCTCACAGGCTGGGCGAGTGCGAGTGCAGACGGTCGCCCCCAAATCCATCATCGCTTGGGCATATTTACCACTATCGTGCGTGGGTGTGAGTGTGTCGGCAAGCTCCCAAAGTATTTTGTCGGTAGCGGTTTTGGTGATGTCGCCATCAATGCCCGCCCAACGTGTCAGTACTCGTTTGACGTTGCCATCGCAAATCACCCCACGTCCACGCACACCCATCGCCACAATCGCCCCTGCGGTCGAGCGTCCCACCCCACAGATGTTTTGCCATTCATCAACTGTCTGGGGAAAATGTCCATGTGTGTTGATATAATCCGCCACTTGCTTTGCTCCTTTGTGCAGATTTCTGGCACGGGCATAATAACCCAAGCCCGCCCAAAGTGTCGCCACTTCATCCCAGTCTGCACCTGCCAAATCCTGCACGGTGGGAAATCGGTGGATAAAACGGTCAAAATAACCGATGACGGTTGCCACCTGAGTTTGTTGGAGCATGATTTCAGAGAGCCAGACGGCGTAGATGTCGGCGGTGGGCTTGTGGTGCTGTTCCCACGCTAGGTCATGGCGACCGTGAGCGCGCCACCAGTCTAAAAGGCGTGGGGCAAAAGTGTTGGTATTCATGATGAATCATCAAAGTAAAAACCCCTTTATGGGGACGATGGCTAAAATTTCATGAGACAGAGGTAAAATCGGTTATAATGATAAAAATTTATCTGGTAAAAATCATGTTAGGTTTTAGTAAAAAATTTAGGCAAACTCCCTTAATGGTAGCGGTGTTATTGACAAGTGTGTGCTATGCTAATACAGATAACATTGCCGTTGCTTATGCCGATGATAATGTGGCGGTGGCGTATGCCAATGAGCCAGAAGTTTTTGTGGGTCATCAAGGTAGTGAGCATACCGCCCAAAATTTAGCCAGATGTTCACAGCATTTTTATGGAGGTGTGCCACCAGCATTGGTTGGCGAAAAGGGGCGAAAACTTGCTCGTGAAAATTATGAGCTGTGTTTTGATGGCTTTGCGGTGCTGTATTCTGGCATTTCAAAAACACCCATTTATTCTGCCGAGTATCTAACTAAAAACCGCATTTTATCAGCACGCACCTTGACACGCAAAGACAGTTTTCATGAAGAGACTCGTCTGCCATCTTCGGCTAGGGCGACCTTAAATGACTATCGCCGTTCAGGCTATGACAGAGGGCATTTATCACCCAATGGCGACATGTCGAATGCCTCCGAGCAGTTTGATAGTTTTAGTTTGGCCAACATCGCCCCCCAAAACAACGAACACAATCGTGGTGTGTGGCAAAGCATTGAAAAAAGCGTGCGAAATATGGCGGTGACACACTATGAGGTCTATGTGGTTACAGGTGTGGTATTTGATGGTAAAAAGGTAGCGAGTATTGGTTCTGGTGTGCTTGTGCCAAGTCATTTTTTTAAGGCGGTTTATATTCCCAGTCTGGGGTGTGCAGGTGTGTATTATTCTGCAAATAACGCCTCAGGCGAGTTGGAGTACATCAGTTTTGACCAATTTGCAAAGCGTACTGGCATTAGCGTGATGCCTTATCTGTCGCAGGATATTTCGCATGCTCCGTTTAATTTGCCTGATTTGTCTGGCGTTTATGAGGGCGGAATAAGCCAAAACCCCCAATCATCACAAGATGGAGGCTGGCTTGGCGTGCTTATCAAATCTATTATTGAGTTTGTGATGGCGTTTTTGAAGGAGCGTGGTTAGGCATGGATATTTTTAACAATGACAGTGAAGTACTACAAATTGGCGGTCTGACCATAGAAAATGGCATGGATAGTGTGCTAATTACTGGTGATTTGCAGATTGACAAATCGGCTTTGGGTAGACAGCAGGCGAGGGTGTTGTATGAATTTATGCAGGATTTGATGACAAGATTTGAAGCATTAGATGATTTGCCAGAGCAGTTAACTGACGAAAGACGTGCCTCTACTTGGGTGGACAATCCCTTTTTGTAAGCTACCTATCTATGCTGTCAGTTGTGATGAGCAATGCTCCTGCAAAAACTGCGTCATGCACTTAACCTTGATAGGTAGCAGTCGTGTTGCGGTCAAAATCACAATTGGCACGCATTCCCCTTGATATTCTGATAGCACAGGGATAAGTCCTTTGGTGTCTTTGTTGATGGTGGGCAACATGGCAATGCCCAACCCCGCATGAGCCAAGTGAGCCAGCAAACGAAAACTGCTTGATTGATACAAAAATGTCGGAGCAATGCTGATGCATGTCCCATGAGAATAAAACTTCCACAGATTCTTCCCCATAAACCCCAAAGTCTGATGGGTGCTTAACTCATCAGGCGTGGCTGGCGTGCCATGTGTGTCCAAATAAGACTTGCTGGCGTATAAATTTAGGTGGGTTTTTGTCAAGGGGTGGACGATATAATGCCCTTCGGTCGGCGTGCCTGCCCTAACCACCATGTCTACACCCCCTGCCAAAAGGTCAGTTTTTTGGGCGGAAACATCAATATGTAACTGTATTTTGGGGTATTTTTGATGAAATCTTGGTAAAATTTCGGCGAGCCAGTCAGCGATTTCGTTATTTACCGACATCTTTAACACGCCTTCTGGTTCTAATTTTAGACCGCTCATCGCTTGGTGGGTGCGGTCCAGTTCGTCCACAATGGCGACTGCTCGTTCAAAATAAAATTGCCCCGCTTCGGTCAGAGTGAGTTTTCTTGTGGTTCTGTGGATGAGTTTTAGTCCCAAATGTGCTTCTAATTCGCTCATTTTGCGAGATAGACTAGACTGAGCAATGCCAAATTGTAGGGCGGTTTTAGAAAAACTTTTGTTTTTAACGATTGCCACAAACAAGGTCATGTGTTCGGCAAGAAGCATTTATTATTCCTCATAAGGATAAATCACACCCATTATAGTGGTTTATTGCTCATTTTAAAAGAATTGTAATGCATCTAATGAATTTTACAGCCAATACGCTCTTTTAAAGGCTGGATTTGAAAAATTGCAATTTATTTCCCTTTTAGAGTATCAGTCCAAAGGGGTGGGTATGATGAGGCGGTGTGGTTTCATGATTGGGGCGGGTCAATTAGTGCGATAAGTATGCGTGTGGGGTTATTATTCCATATATGGATAAATCTTATCCATTCTAGCCATTTATTTCAAAAGAATGCACCTGTATAATACGCACCATTAATCACTTGGAGAAATTAACATGATTTATATTAGAAAATCATCTGAGCGAGGACACGCCAATCATGGCTGGCTTGATGCTCGCCATACTTTTTCGTTTGCTAATTATTATGACCCAAATTTTATGGGGTTCTCTGATTTGCGAGTGATTAATGAGGATAGAGTAGCACCAACGATGGGTTTTGGCACCCATCCGCACAAAGACATGGAAATTTTGACTTATGTGTTACAAGGTGCCATCGCTCACAAAGACAGCATGGGTAATGTTAAAGAATTTCATGCAGGCGAGTTTCAGATTATGTCGGCAGGTACTGGCGTTACGCATTCGGAGTTTAACCCCAAAGAGGACGAGACGCTACATTTGCTACAAATTTGGATTATGCCAAATGAGCTAGGCATTACGCCTCGTTACGACCAAAAACGCTTTTCTGATAAGGTTGGTGGCACGCTGATTTTGTCGCCCAATGCCGAAGATGGCTCGTTTAAAATTTATCAAGACATGAAACTTTGGCGGTATCAATTTGCCAAAAATACAAGCGAAATCATCACTCTAAACCAAAATCGCAACTACTGGCTACAAGCTGTCAAAGGTGAATTTAGTGTCAATGGTCATGCAGTCATGCCAGGCGATGGCGTGGCAATGAGCGAAGAGGATACGCTTGACATCGTGGCAAATGACGAAAGTGAATTTTTGTTGTTTGATTTAAGGTAAGCTGATTTAATGTTTATCATCAAATTATGATACAATGGCTTGGTTTATTCATTGTGTGCTGTGGGTTAAATTGCCCCCATAAATTTTAGTTTAAAATAGGAAATGTCATCATGACAAAACAAATTGCCGTATTCATTGGTTCTGCCAGTAAGACCTCTTTTAACCACTTGGCGGTTAAGCATTTGCAAAAAATCGCCCCAAGCTCTATCGCCCTAAATGTCGTAGACATCAGCGATTTGCCACTATACGACCGCGATTTGGACGAGCAAGATGTGCCAGCTTATACACGTGTACGTGAAGCGGTTAAGGCTTCTGATGCTGTGATTTGGGTAACGCCAGAGCATAATGGTAGCTACTCTGCCATGTTAAAAAACGCCATTGATGTAGTATCTCGCCCAGTAGGTCAAAGCTTGTGGATTGGCAAGCCACTAGGACTTATCAGCGTGAATGCAGGCGGTAGCAATCGTGCGGTGGACGCACTTCGCACGGTGGCCGCTGGGGCTTATATCAACATGCCCGTTGCTCCGTTTGCTGCGAGCGTGGGTGGAATTTTTGCAGGGGCATTTGATGAGTCTGGCGAGCTTGTGAGCGAGCAAGCCAAGACCACTTTGCAGGGCTTTATCGATGCTTATGCAGAATTTGTTGCTAAATTTTAATTAAATTTTACAAAAATGCCGTTAAAGTAAAATTTGACGGTGTTTTTTTACAATCTATCACAAAAAGGGCATTTTCTTACACGGTTAGCATTTGCAATTTGTCAATGCCTTGTTTATAATGAGTAAACAGTTGTCAGTACAACGATTGACAATGTTCATTAGACATGATTGGAGTTTTTATGAAAGTAAAGCAATTATTGGTTATTGGTTTGGGTATGGCGGTATCTGCTGGTGCATTTGCCAACAACGATGCCATCGTAGGTAACTGGAAGATGAGCGAAAAGGGCGAAGCCAAAGCCATCATCAATATCAGCAAGTCAGGCAATGGATATAAAGCAGTCATGACAAAGGGTCTGACCGAAAAAGCCAAAAAACGTGAAGGAGCGACCGTCATCAGCGACATTAAAGCACAAGGCGGTGGTAAATATGCAGGTAAGGGCAAGCACCCAACCTTGCCTATCTCAGGTACTGCCAACATTACCCTAAATGGCAACAGTATTACCATCAAGAGTGCTGCTGGCACTCAAACAGGTGTACGTCAATAACCTATTATAGGTTATGCCAAATACAAAACCCCCAACTGGGGGTTTTGTGTTATGTGAACTTACAACGCACTTTCATCTGTCTCGCCCGTACGAATGCGAATGACTTGTTCAAGTGGGGTTACAAACACCTTGCCATCTCCGATTTTACCTGTACCTGCGGTATCAATGATGGCGGTAATGACATTCTCAACCATCTCATCAGAGCAGGCGATTTCGAGTTTGATTTTGGGTAAAAAATCCACCACATATTCTGCCCCACGATACATCTCGGTGTGTCCTTTTTGGCGACCAAATCCTTTGACTTCTGTGATGGTAATGCCGTTGATACCGACATCGGACAAGGCTTCACGCACGTCATCTAATTTAAAGGGTTTGATGATGGCTGTAACAAGTTTCATAACAATCCTTATGATGGTTGGCTGGGATTATTATAGGATAAATTTACCAAAAATCCAACAACAGACAGGGCAATTCTGATAGAATAACCAGATTTCATGAAAGATAAGGGTAGATTATGGCAAACTATGTGGTTATTGGGCTGGGCGGTTCTGGGCTGTCGGCGGTCAATTTTTTGGTGGGGCAAGGGCATGAAGTGGCAGTTACGGACGGAAATTTCCCGTCTTTGGCTGACAAATTGCCACAAGGCGTGCGGACGTATTTTGGAGGTATTGACGGCGATGTGTTGCTGACGGCTGACAAAATCGTCATCAGCCCTGGTATCGACCCCACCACCCCAGCCGTTGCCAAAGCGATGGAGCAGGGTGTGAGCGTGGTGAGTGATGTACAAGTGTTCATTGAAACGCTAAAAGAGCGAGATGCCCAAACTGGCACGCACACCCCCATTGTCGCCATTACGGGTTCAAATGCCAAATCCACCGTTACCACACTCGTGGGTCTCATGGCAAAACAAGCAGGCAAAACAGTCGGTGTGGGAGGCAATATCGGCACGCCAGCCCTTGATTTGCTTGCCATTGACGGCATGGACATGGTGGTGCTTGAATTATCCAGTTTTCAGCTTGAAATGATGAGCGGACTTGGAGCGGACGTGGCGACCATTCTAAATCTCTCTGCCGACCACCTAGACCGTCATGGCGACATGGCAGGTTATCTTGCCCAAAAACTCAGAATTTTTGATGACGTAAAAAATGCGGTGGTGTGGCTAGATGATAAAGAGCTGGCACGCACTTGCATTGCTCATTTGCCAAAAACTGCCACCATGATAAGCACCAGTGGCGAGATTGGCGAAGGTTTTTCGGCAGAATTTTGCCTAAAAGGTGAGCCAAGCGACAACGGTGAGCAGATTTATCTATGTCATGACGGACAAAAGCTCCTATCGTCTGATAAGATTTTGATTAAGGGTAAACACAACCTGCTAAATGCGTTGTCAGCGTTGGCGTTGGGTCATGCAGTTGGGCTTGACATGAGTGCCATGCTCGATGTCCTTCGCACCTTTAAGGGCTTGCCACATCGCTGTGAATTTGTGGCGGACGTGGGTGGTAAAGTGTATTTTAATGATTCCAAAGGCACAAACATCGGAGCAACCTTATCCGCTATTGACGGACTAGGAGCGGTGTATGGCGATGAGTCAATCGCCCTGATTGTGGGTGGGCAGGGCAAGGGGCAAGATTTTGCCGAAATCATGCCATATGCCAAACGCTTTGCCAAACACATCTACCTCATCGGGCAAGACGCTGAGCTGATATATGATGTCTTTATCAGTGATGATGAGCTTGCCAATCGCACTCACAAAGTATTTACATTGGACAAAGCAGTAGAGCAAGACTGCCAAAGCTGTGACAAAGCTGTGCTACTGTCGCCTGCCTGTGCCAGCCTTGACCAATTTAAAAATTATGGCGAACGGGGCGATAAATTTGTTTCTTTGGTAAAACAGCTTAATTGATGATGCCTAACTTGACCATATCAGCGTAAATCCGCCTTAAAGCCTCGTTTTTTATCCATTTGCCAATCACGTTCTTTTAAGGTGGCTCGTTTGTCGTGGAGTTTTTTGCCTTTGGCAAGGGCAATTTCGCATTTGACACGACTGCCTTTCCAGTAGCAGGATAGGGGGACGACCGCATAGCCTTTTTGATTGACCATGCCAAACAATTTATCAATCTCACGGCGATTGAGTAGAAGTTTACGAGTGCGAATGTTGTCGGGGTTGATGTGAGTGGAGCTCGTTAATAGAGGCTGAATGTGTCCGCCAAATAAAAACGCCTCACCACCCTTAAAAATCACATAAGCGTCCGTGATTGCCATTTTGCCCGCTCTGATGGATTTGACTTCCCAGCCCTCTAACGCCATGCCTGCTTCAAAGGTTTCCTCAATGAAATATTCGTGGCGGGCTTTTTTGTTGGCACAGATTTGATTGGAGGTTTTTTTTGGTTTTTTTGACATGATTTTTTCCTATAAAATAAATGCTTGCATTATAAAAGATTTAATCCATAAAAACAAATTGCCTTTATCATCAATCCTTGATAATATGGGTTTTATTTTTTTTGGAAAAATACCATGCTAACCTCTAAACCCACCCTAGAAACCCTCCTTAACCACCGCTCCGTCCGTAAATACACAGGCGAGCCGATTTCGGACGACATGCTAAGTGCCATTTTTGAGGCAGGGCGAGCGGTCTCTACATCAAGCTATTTGCAAGCGGTCAGCGTGATTCGTGTGGTTGATAAAGCCAAACGCACCGCCCTACGCCAAATCTCCTGCGACATGACGGCAGAAGCATACGAGCAAGCTCTTGCAGACGGCAAACGCTTGGGGCATGGCTATGTACAGAGCTGTGCAGAATATTTGGTATTTTGTGCAGATGCTCACCGCCACAATCAGCTGGCTGATGTCAATACTGATTGGACGGAGGTGTTACTCATCGGGGCGATTGACGTGGCACTCATGGCTCAAAACATGCTGGCGGCGGCAGAGAGCTTGGGACTGGGTGGTGTGTACATCGGTTCACTTCGCAATGACATCAAACGTGCCAGCGAAGTGCTGGGCTTGCCAAAGCACGTCATTCCGCTCTTTGGGCTGTGCTTGGGGCACCCTGATTGGGATTCCAAAATCAACCAATCCCAGCGACCACGCCTGCCCTTAGATGTCATCATCTCCACTGATACTTATCAAATCCCAAGCGAGGACACCTTATCGGCTTATAATGAGGAAGTCAAGGCGTATTATGGCGGTCGTGGACTGGATTTGGATTGGAAGGCTCAGATTGCCGAAACCTTTGGTGGTGAAGTGCGTCCTTTTATGCTGGATTATTTGCAATCACAAGGTTTTGCCAAGCGTTGATTTTTACAGAACGGATAAGGGTGTTTTAAGGTTAAAATGCCCTTTTTTCATTTTTACGTCAAATCCAAAAGCAGTATTCTTGTTAATTTTTTAAGTAATTGTGCCATTTGTAAAAATAAAATCCCCAAAACCATAAAAATTTGCTAACATAGGCTTTTTTTGAAATTTTTGATACCATGACCAAAAAAGCCCTTTATCCTGGTACTTTTGACCCCATTACCAACGGTCATATTGACCTTGTCAATCGTGCCCTAAAAATCTTTGATGAAGTCGTCATTTCGGTGGCGTTTGCTCATCACAAAAAGCCCCTATTTAGCTTCGATGAGCGAGTCGCCCTCGTTCAAGAAATTTTTAAGGATAATCCTCGTGTCTCGGTGGTGGGTTTTGAGGGACTGCTTGTGGATTTTGTCAAAGAACAAAATGCGGTGGCGGTCATTCGTGGGCTTCGAGCGGTGTCTGATTTTGAGTATGAATTTGGGCTTGCCAACATGAATCGTAGCCTTGATGAGAGTTTTGAGGCGGTGTTTTTGACCCCTGCCCAAGAATACTCGTTCGTCTCGTCCACGCTCGTGCGTGAAGTTGCCAAACTCGGTGGCGATGTCTGTAAATTTGTACCGCCGTGCGTGCTTGATGGTTTTGCCAAAAAATTTGGTCAATAAGGATAGGCGATGTTTTTTGCAGTCATCAGTATTTTGCCCCAGATGTTTGAAGCAACCACAGGGTACGGCATTACAGGGCGGGCGGTTACTCGTGGGCAAGTCGTCATACACACCATCAACCCCCGAGATTTTACCACGGATAATTATCGGCGTATTGATGAGAGACCTTTTGGTGGTGGACCAGGCATGGTCATGATGGCAGAGCCATTGGAGAGGGCGATTTTGCATGCCAAAATCTTGGCTGATGAATATTTTACAAAAACAAATAAAGATAATCCCATCTGTCCTGTGGTGTATCTGTCGCCACAAGGTCAAACGCTCAGTGAGCAGACGGTGCTAGAATACAGCGAGCTAGATGGCATGATACTGCTTTGTGGGCGTTATGAGGGTATTGATGAGCGACTGCTAGAAGCTTATGTTGATAGAGAAATTTCCATTGGCGATTATGTGCTGACAGGGGGAGAGTTACCTGCGATGGTACTGATGGACAGCGTGATACGCCGTCTGCCTCATGTGATGAATGATGATAAATCAGCGATGGAGGATAGTTTTGTTGATGGACTGCTTGATTGCCCGCATTACACCAAGCCATTGATTTTTAAAGATAAAAAAGTCCCAGAGGTGCTACTGTCGGGTCATCATGCCAATATTGCTCGGTGGCGGTTTTTACAGCAGGCGGGACGCACCCAAGCACGCCGCCCTGATTTGTGGGAGAAGTTTACCCCTAATAAAGAACAACAAAAATGGCTGGACGGCATGATGAACTAAAACTCCCAATCAGGGAGTTTTATTTTTAGATTTTGGTAATTTGCCATGCCCCATCGCCTAATATTTCAAGCCTGTCTGTGTGATAGCCAAGCAGTGTTGAGCGATGACCAACGCTAATCAGCGTACTGTTTGGCAAGTTATCAATCAATGTACGATACACGCTGTCTTGCAAGCCCTCGTCCATGCTGGCAGTCGCTTCGTCCAAAAACACGACATTAGGGCGATGTAGTAGCACACGAGCAATGGCGAGACGTTGCTGTTCGCCAAGCGACAAAATATGCGTCCAGTCATGCTCTTCGTGAATCTTATCTGCCAAATGCCCAAGCTGAACTTTGGTTAAAAGCCCACGAATACCATCATCATCAACCGTCTCTGGTACGATATGCGGATAATAAATAGTATCAATCAGTCTCCCTTGTGGCAAATAAGGCTTTTGGGATAAAAACAGAGCGTCAGATGGGCAAGTGATTTTGCCTTCACAGAACCCCCAAAGTCCTGCACTGGCACGCAGTAGGGTGGTTTTCCCCAGTCCTGATTTACCCTGAATGAGCAGGTGTGTACCTTGTGTTAGGTGCAGATTGAGATCTGTGATCAATGTTCTGCCTGCTGGGGTTTTGATGTAGACATTTTCAAAAATCACATCGGTATCATGATGAATGATGTCAATGGATTTGCCTTGTGTGGCAGCATTGATGGCATTTTCAAAGCCAGTTAGACGGTTGAGTGTGGCTTTATAGGTGGCAAAATCATCATAAACATTACGAAAATAGGATAAATTGCCATGCAAACGGTTAAATACTTGCATGGTTTGCATGAGGTCGCCTAGCTTGATGTTGCCCGCAAAATACCGCCCCACTTGAATCAGTAGCGGAAACACCACCGACACCTGCGATACCACAAGGTTAAACCCTGAAAATTTGAGCGTACGATAAACAATCGCCCACATATTGCTAATGACTCTATCAAATTCACGGTACAGTCGGCTTTTTTCGGCTTTTTCGCCCATATAAAAGGCGATGGACTCGGCGTATTCTTTGATGCGAATGAGCGAATAACGGTAGTTGGCGTTGAATTTTTCGTTATCAAAATTAAGTTGGATAAGCGGTCGCCCAAGCCAAAACGCAATGACGGTAGCAATCAACACATAGATAAATACCAAAAACACCATCATTTTTGGCACTTCCACACCCATGACATTCATCGGACCTGCAAGCCCCCACAGCAAGATGGTAAACGACACAATCGAGCTGACGGACGCAATCACGCCTGTGGCAAGCGACAAGGAACGAGCAACGTATTCTTGTACGTCTTGCTGAATACGTTGGTCGGGGTTGTCAAGCTCGCCAAAGTTTTGTTGGGTCTTGTAGTAGGCTTGGTTGGCAAGCCATTTGTCCACGAGATTTTTGTTGAGCCATTCTATCCAGTTGATGCGAAAACGCTGTTCGGCATAGTAAGTCAATAGCGAATTGGCAACGGCGGCGGCAGCGATAAAACAAAACACCACCATTTGTACCCAAAAAACTTCTTGGTTCAAATCCTGCAAAGACGAATACATGGTGTTGTACCAGTTAGAATGAATCAAACTGATACGCACTTCTAAGAGTGTCAAAAACACAATAAAAGTAAAAAATGCCAAAGGCTTAACGCTACGTTTGGGCGTTAAATACCCACTTGCCATCGACCAAAACTGCCGCCCCCAATGTGTGAACCTAACCAAAGCCCACACAAACACACTAAACACAGCCCCTGTTATGGCAAGGCTTTTGGAGAGCCAAATGGCAGATTCGATGAGTTCTTTTGACCAGTCCATATTTGTCCCAAAATAAGCATTAGGCTTTATTTTATCATAATTTATAAAATTATGATAAAAATGATAATATGTCTTAATATTTAAATGATATGAATTTATAATTGACTTTTATTATCATTTCTATTATATTATTTCAGGTTTGTAAATAATTGTTATTTTAATAATGGGATTTTTTATGAAAAAGACATTCATTGCACTTGCAGTGGGGCATGCCTTAGTGGGTGTGGCTTATGCCGATGATAATAGTGCTGTCTCTACCACCATTAGCATTGATGAGGCGGGGCGTGCCAGCTATCAGGCACGACTACCAGATGAAAAAATCGTGGTTACGCCATTTAGTCAGCAAATGGGTACTCAACAACTCACCAGCGAGCAAATCGCCAAGCGACCCACAGCCAACGGCAGTATCAACGAACTTCTAAAAAGCAATCCAAACGTTCAATTTGCTAATGCTACAAACAGCTCCTTGATGGGTGGTGAGCTAGAACCTGAAAAAATCTCATTTCATGGCGAAAAATTTTATAACAATAATTACATGATTGATGGCTTGTCCAATAACAACAACATTGACCCCGCCAGCAATAATGCAGTGGCGGGCGGTCTGCCTACGGGGTATAATGCGTGGGATTTGCCTGCTGGGGGAGAGCAGTCGCTGTGGATTAATAGCCGATTGCTTGATAGTGTGGAGGTATTTGACAGCAATGTCTCTGCCAAATATGGTGATTTTACAGGTGGGGTAGTTGATGCTAAGATTAAAAACCCACGCTCGGACAGGGCATCAGGCTATATCTCTTATCGCACGACCAGCGATGATTTGACCAGTTTTCATATACACAATGGCATTAAGGGGGATTTTGAATCTGCTGGTAGATTGTATTATCAACCACGCTTTACCAAGCAGACCTATTCTGCCAGCATCAATCAGCCTGTGAATGACAAATTGGCATTGTTATTTTCGTATGACCGCACCACCTCAAAAATCCCTTTTTATCAAGACATCTTGGGCGAGTGGCGAGATCAAGAGCGTCAAACCGAGACTTATCTTATTAAGGGCAATTATAAAGCAAATAATGGCGATACCATCAGTGCGACCGCCATGTATGCCCCACATTCATCTTTATTTTATCGGCGTAACATCAAAGATAGTGGCTTTGAAAATGCTGGGGGTGGTTATCGCCTCAATGTGGATTGGAAGCATTTGGCGGACTGGGGTAAGGTTACAAGCGTCATCGGCTACCAAAAAGATGAAAATAAGGTTACCAATGAATCTGACCACTACTATCCATGGTGGCATAAATATCGTGGCAATACCTCCGATGTTATCACATGGCAAACAGGCGTGCCTACTATTGCAGGCAATCAAACAGGTTTGCAAGGTGGCTATGGTAAATTTGCCACAGAGAGCCAAACCGTTACCGCCAAACAAGACTATGCTTTTTATGACATGAGTTTGGGGGATAGCACTCATCAAATCAACGCAGGTTGGGAATATCGCCATGAAAACAAAGACTATGAGCGTTTTTATGATACCAGCTTAGGCGGCATGATGACGTGGAATGATAAAGTCATCTGTCAAGGGGTGGACGGCTGTATTGATGGTGAGCAATTTACCTCTATTCGTCTGCTTTACCCTGCTCGTGGTGTGTCAGCGAGTATGAATAAATATAGCATCTACGCAGAAGATAATATCAAAATCGGTCGTTTTGAGCTGACACCGGGTATACGCATAAGCTATAATGATTATCTAAAAAATACTGATGTTTCACCACGTTTTGCATGGACAGCTGATGTATTTAACAATGATAAAACCAAGCTGTTCGGCGGTTGGAGTAGGTATCATAACAATGCTATTTTTGCTTATAAATTAAAAAATGGCATCAGTAGCAACTTTCAGCAAACACGCACCATGAATGCTGATGGCACATTAACCGAGTGGACGGACGGTCAGCTCAAAGAGAGAAGTGCTAGCAAATATAACCATGACGTTAGTGGACTAGATACACCGTACAGCGATGAGAAAGTACTTGGTCTAACCCAAAAAATCGCCAATACTTCGTGGACGCTAAAATGGGTCAATCGTGATTCTAAAAAGAGCTTTGCACGCTCACAAACCACCAACGAGGCTGGCGAGCGTATCATGGACAATAGTGGTTGGTCAAAGGCAGATACGGTTACACTCAGTGTCAGCCCTACAAAACCCATTAGATATAGTGGACTGGATTTGGATTGGTCGTTTGGGGCCAGTTGGTCGGATAACCGCCAAAACACCGCCAATACTTATGATGACACCTCAGCAGGCGATGAAGATTATGCCATCTTTGAGGGCAAGCTCATGCAAAAGGCGGATTTGCCAGCCTTTGATTATAACAAGCCGTGGCATGCCTTTTTGAATGTAGACATGACTTTCCCTGACATTAACTTTACATGGGGGCATTATCTTAAATATACAGCCCCTTATAAAGGCTACACCACCACATCGGTGGATTGTCCGTTAGACGAATATGCTTGTGGCAATTATGCTGGTCGAGCAACGCTGTACGAAGAGACGGATTTTGGTAGACAGCTGACTTATGATTGGCGAATGGCTTATAAAAAATACTTTGGTACACACACCAATCTGGAATTGACCATGGATATTTCCAATGTCTTTAATAAAAAGATGGAAATTGGCAAACCAAACAATAGTTCTGTCATTACCTACGAGCAAGGTCGTCAAATCTGGCTTGGGGCGACCTACAATTGGTAGTACATTAATTTGATACAACCAACAAAAGCACCTAAGATGGGTGCTTTTGGTTTATTTTTTGAGAATGTTATGAAAAAAATTATTTTTGCCCTCTTTTTTATCGCCCAATCCGCCCTAGCCGAGATTAGCACTCCCATCACAGGCATGCTTGACAATGGTTTTCGTTACACCATTTTGCCGTTGCATGATGACAAAGGGCGACTCGAACTCCGTCACGCAAACAGCTTGAACATGAACGTCATCTCGCCATTGCTCGCTTGCGTGGATTGCCAAGCTACCTGCCCAACGCTGACGAGCTAGAAGCCCTAAACGAGCAGGATTTGCAAAACCTTTGGGAGCGTATCCGCACAGCCCCCATGACGATTTATATCATCAGCGATGCCACGCCTGCCCAAATGGGGCAATTTGTGCCGTTATTTGCCAGCCCCCATGCCAATGACGGCAAGTTTTTGCACCACGCACACACCCCCACCCCAAACACCGATACCGTCAAATTCGCCTACAACCTTGAACAGCGTGCCGATGTCCAGCTTTGGTCAAGCACACCTTACACATGGCAAGGTGTGGACGCTATGCAGGTTGCTTTGCTTAAAAATATTGCCAGCGAAAAACTCAAATTCGCCTTGCGTGATGATAAACTTGGCATTTATCGGCTAAATTTTGACGCCACACTCAACGCCCAAACCAACCAAATCACAAGCCATTTGCGTTTTACCACAAGCCCCGACAAAGTGGACGAAATGGTCGAAGTCGCCAAAGATGTTTTGGCAAACCTACCCTCACTCATCAACGCCGATGATGTCATTCGTGCCAAACAAACACTCATCACCCAAGAAAAATCCCGCCAAAATGACCCACATACCAAGCTCAACCGCCTTGTGTTGTCGTACGAAAATGGCGATTTGGATTATCTTGGCAAATCCGAACATTTGGTGGATTTTATCAACCTTGATGACTTAAAACGCATGGCAAGCAAAATCTACGACCCAAATAACGTCCAAGCCTTCATCGACATGCCACTAACAAAAGAGTAAAGCGTGCTGTATTTACAAGGCGTTGATTTTGGGTTGATGATCAGACTGACAAAAACACAGGATTTTTCATAAAAACATTGCTAAAATGTTCAAACATGCAAGGCACATTTAAAGCACGGCTATTATGAATCACTCAGACCATCTTATCCAAGTCCTAAAAAACCTCCCCAATCTGCCAGGAGTTTATAAAATGCTGGGTAAATCGGGGGAAATTTTGTATGTCGGTAAGGCCAAATCACTCAAAAATCGTGTGAGTAGTTATTTTGCCAAAACCATCGATCATCCAAAAACACAAGCACTAGTGGCACGTATTTGCGACATTAAAATCATCATCACACGTGGTGAAGCTGAGGCACTGCTACTTGAACAAAATCTCATCAAAACACATCGTCCTCCTTATAACATCATTTTAAGGGACGATAAATCCTATCTTTATTTGTTTATTTCCAAAGATAAATTCCCCAGAATTGGTGTGGGGCGTGGCAGGGGCAATCACGCAGAGGGGCGGTTTTTTGGACCTTACCCCTCAGCAAATAGTGCCAAAGAAGCCATGCTTCTTATCCAAAAATTATTCATGCTTCGAAATTGTAATAATCGTGTGTTTGCCAATGCCAAACGCCCCTGCCTTGAACATCAAATTGGGCGATGCTCGGCACCATGTGTGGGATTGGTTGAGCAGGGGGATTATGGGGAGAGTGTGGAGCAGACCATTGATTTTTTAAATGGTAAGTCAGGGAAATTGCAAACCATGCTCGCCCAAAAAATGCACGAGGCTGCCGAAGATTTGCGTTTTGAGCAGGCGGTATTTTATCGAGACCGCCTCGCCATGCTCTCGGACATCACAGCACAGCAGGCGGTGCATCGTGTGGGCGATGAAGACAGTCATGCCGATGTGTTCGCCATCTGTCATAATCATGGCTTGACAGCGGTGCATGTACTGACGGTGCGTGGCGGTTGGGTGCTTGGAGGGAAGAATTATTTTCCTGATGATGTGGCGATGTGCGATACGCTAGATGAGCGTTTGGAGCGGTTTTTGTTGTCGTTTTATGGGGAGGTCAGTGATGAGTTACCCAAAGAGATTATCGTCAGTGAGGCATTGGTAGAAAAAGAGGTAATCGCCCAGCTACTTGGTGAGCATTTTGGGGCTAAAACCATCATCAAATCTAGCGTCCAAAAACATCGCCGTGAATGGCAAGAGCTTGCAATATTAAACGCCAATAACGCCCTAACTTCCAAATTATCTAATTTTTATGAATTAAATGAGCGTTTTTTAGCCATGCAAAACATCTTTGCAAAGGTGTGGGACAAACCCATTAACCGCATTGAGTGTTTTGACATCAGTCATACGATGGGCGAGATGGCGGTGGGGTCGTGCGTGGTGTTTGATGGGCGAGGGGCTAGAAATCGAGATTATCGCCAATACGCCATACAAGGCGTGGTCGGTGGCGACGACTATGGGGCGATGAGGCAGGTCTTGATGAGACGATATAGCAAGTATCCATTGCCTGATTTATTGCTTATTGATGGAGGTAAGGGACAGCTAAATGTCGCCTTTGAGGTATTATGTGAACTACAAAAAGCAGATGAGGTTTTGTTGGTGAGTGTTGCCAAAGGGGAGGGGCGAAAGGCAGGACTAGAAGTGCTTCATTTTATCAATCATGAGCCGATAGATTTGCCAGCCGATAACAAGGCACTACACCTGATTATGCACATCAGGGACGAAGCTCATCGATTTGCCATTACCGCTCATCGTAAAAAACGAGATAAAGCACGAGGCTCATCTGTGCTAGAAGTCATTCCCAATCTGGGAGAAAAACGCAGGCGAGATTTACTTGCTCATTTTGGCGGCATCAGCCAGCTACTTGGAGCATCTCAAAAGGAAATTGCCAACGTCAAAGGCATCGGCAAAGTTTTGGCGAAGACGATTTATAATACATTGCATGGGAGATAACAAAATGGTGTCAAACCACAAGATGCTAAGGTGTTGCGTATGAAATAAGACGGAATAAATCCGTCTTATGGTTACTTGGTTTCTATTTTGGCGGTATCATCATCGCCAAACCATTTTTGGTAGATTTCATCGTATTTACCGTTGTTTTGGATATTGGCAAGACCAGCGTTGATTTTGTTTTTTAGGGTTTCGTTGTTTTTACTGACCCCAAAGGCGATATGATTGATTTGAATGGGGTTGTCATAGGCAGTCATGATGACATCACCCATGCTTTGCTGATTGCTTTCGGTTTGGTATTGTTTGATGTAATAGTTTAGGGGTACAGCGTTACCCACCAAAAAGTCGGTTTCTTTGCGGACAAATGCCTGAAAATTGGTGTATAGATTGGGGAATTCTTGGATTTTTGCCCCCATGTCTGTCAGGGATTTAGCACTGACGGTGTTTTCTTGTACACCCACCAAGCCTCCACCAATCAAATCAGCAGATGATTGGGCTTTTTTATCCTGACGACTTAAAATAGCACGGTAGCTTTTGGCATGAGGATTTGTCATGTCAAATTTGGCTTCATTGTTTGGGTTGATTTCCAAGGAGGCAACAATGACTTGATATTTGCCATCTTCCATGTCTTGATACAATTTTGCACGTGGTTCGCCAAGAAAGGTAGTGCCAAAGTTTTGGTCATCGCCGATGGCTTTTAGGATGTCAACTTCAAAGCCTGTTGCCTGACCCAGCTCATCACGCAAACTAAACGGTGGCGAGCCAATATCGATGCCTATCACGTATTCTTCGCTGTATTTTTTGGTGGTGTCGGCAGGTTTTGTGGTGTCAGTTTGGGTGGTGTCGGTGGGAGCTGGGTTGTCGTTGCCACAAGCGGTCAAAATAAGTGCCAATAGTAGGGGGGTAAGTGCTTTTTTCATAACATGCCCAAAATGATTAAATTTCTTATTATAAACAACCCCCCCTGTTGTCAATCGCTTTTTTGAACATGATTAATGATAAAATAAACTGATGTACCATAAAAAATCCGCCCAATGTCTTGAACGGATTTTTTTGTTTTTTCACTTAAAATTAACCACCAAAGTTGTCAAGCATGATGTTTTCATCTTCTACACCCAAAGATTTGAGCATTTTGATGACCGCATCGTTCATGACCGGTGGACCACACATATAGAACTCACAGTCTTCTGGGGCAGGATGGTCTTTTAGGTAGTTGTCATACAGGACGTTATGAATAAAGCCTGTATAACCTTCCCAGTTGTCCTCTGGTTGTGGGTCAGAGAGTGCTACATGCCACTCAAAGTTGGGGAATTCTGCCGCCAGACCGTCATAGTCCTCCACGTAGAACATTTCACGCTTAGAGCGAGCACCGTACCAGAAACTAATCTTACGGTCGGATTTTAGGCGTTTTAGTTGATCAAAGATGTGTGAACGCATGGGTGCCATACCTGCACCACCACCGATGAATACCATCTCGTTTTTGGTTTCTTTGGCAAAGAATTCGCCGTAAGGACCAGAAACGGTAATCTTATCACCTGGTTTTAAGCTAAACACATAAGATGACATCTTGCCTGGGGGAATGCCCTCAGGACCACGAGGTGGTGGAGACGCGATACGAATGTTGAACTTGATGATGCCTTTTTCTTCGGGGTAGTTTGCCATCGAATAGGCGCGAATCACAGGCTCGTCCACTTTTGAGGTGTAACGCCACAAGTTAAAGGTGTCCCAGTCAGGGTGATATTCTGGATCAATGTCAAAGTCCTTGTAGTGAACTTCGTGCGGTGGTGCTTCAAGCTGAACATAACCGCCTGCACGGAAAGGCACGACTTCGCCCTCTGGGATTTTGAGCGTGAGTTCTTTAATGAAGGTGGCAACGTTGTCGTTGGAGATAACTTCGCATTCCCATTTTTTGACATCAAAGAATTCAGGGTCAATCTCGATTTTCATGTCTTGCTTGACTGCCACCTGACATGCCAAACGCATACCATCACGAATCTCGCCTTGGGTAAAATGACCTTCTTCGGTAGGTAAAATAGAACCACCACCGTCCAAGACTTTACAACGGCATTGACCACAAGTACCACCACCACCACAGGCAGACGATAGGAAAATGCCTTCGCCAGCTAGGGTTTGGAGCAACTTGCCCCCTGCGGCTGTGGTTACGTTATTGTCAGGATTATCATTGATATTGATGGTTACCTTGCCAGAGCTTACCAATCGTGAGCGGGCGATCAAAATGACCACAACCAAACTCATGATGATGGCGGTAAACATGGCGACACCACCAAATGCTGTACTAAATTCCATGTTTTCTCCTTATAGCGACATACCGCCGAATGACATAAAGCCAAGCGACATCAGTCCCACAGTGATAAAGGTAATGCCCAAACCACGCAGGGGGGCTGGCACGTCTGAATATTTGAGCTTTTCACGAATGCCTGCCAATGTTGCAATGGCAATCGCCCAACCCAAGCCAGAACCCACGCCATAGACGAGCGATTCGCCAAAGTTGTAATCGCGCTCCACCATGAACAGTACGCCACCCATGATGGCACAGTTTACGGTGATGAGTGGTAAAAATACCCCCAAAGCGTTGTACAAGGCAGGGACGAATTTGTCCAAGAACATTTCAAGGATTTGTACGGTGGCGGCGATAAGGGCGATGTAACTTAGCAAGCCCAAAAATGATAGGTCGGTATTTGGGAAGCCTGCCCATGCCAATGCACCGTCTTTGAGCAAAAATTGGTAAAGTAGGTTGTTAAGTGGCACACAGATTGCCATGACCACCACAACCGCCACGCCCAAACCAATGGCGGTCGAGACTTTTTTGGAGACGGCGATGAACGTACACATACCCAAGAAAAATGACAATGCCATGTTTTCAATGAATACGGACGTGATAAATAAACTGATGTAGTGTCCCATTAGTGATGTCCTCCCATGCCTTTGGATTGAGGCTTCATGGTAAATTCAGCAGGTTCAACTTGTGCAGGTTTCCAAATACGCACAATGGCAATGAACAATGCAATCACAAAGAACGATGATGGTGGCAAAAGTAGCAAGCCATTGGGAATGTACCAACCGCCATCAGTGGCTTTTTCTAGGATTTGAATGCCAAACCAACTGCCATTACCGATAAGCTCACGAATGCTAGCAACAAAAATAAGCACGGTAGAATAACCCAAGCCGTTACCGATACCGTCCAAGAAACTTGGAATTGGTGGGTTGCTCATGGCGTATGCCTCAGCACGACCCATAACGATACAGTTGGTAATGATAAGACCGATGAACGCCCCCAGAGATTTGGCGGTGTCATAGGCGACTGCTTTTAGGACTTGGTCTACCACGATAACCAAAGACGCAATCACCACCATCTGTACGATGATACGAATGGACGATGGAATGTTGTTGCGAATGATTGAGATAAAAAAGCTAGAAAACGCCGTTACCAATGTCAATGCAATACACATTACAAGGGCGTTCTTGACGCTGGTGGTAACCGCCAGAGCCGAACAAATACCCAAAATTTGCAATGCGATGGGGTTATTGTTGAAAACTGGCGTGGTCAAAATCTTTTTGGTGTCCGCCATGATTATACTCCTTTCGCCTTGCGTTGGTTATCCAAAAATGGCTTGTAGCCGTTTTCGCCCAACCAAAACTGTACGATGTTATGCACGCCACGACCTGTCAGAGTCGCACCGCTGATGCCGTCCACTTGACCTTCTTTGTGCGTACCTGCTTTGGTAACGCCCATAATCAGCTCGCCTGCATCGTTATAAAGTTTTTTGTCGTGCCATTGAGAGCGGAATGGCTCATCAACGATACGAGACCCAAGACCGGGGGTTTCTTTGTGTTCGTAAAAATTGACGCCTTTGATGGTGTTAAAATCCTTGTCCAAGGTCAGCAGACCATAGATTTGACCCCATAGACCCGCCCCATGAATGGGCAATACCAAAAGCTCAATCTCGCCATTTGCGTCTTTGGTGATGTAGGCTTTGCTAAATTTGGGTTTGCCACCAATTGAGGCGATGTCTTCGCTAAGCGGTGTGCTTAGTGATGGGGTGCGAGCGGCTTTGGCGACATTGTAGGTATTTGGGTCGCCCAAGCCCGATACTTCTTCGTCTGTGGCGAATTGTCCTGTTTCAAGATTGATGAATTTGACTTCAAAATCGGCAAAACGCTCTGCCACCACACTACTTGGGTCGGTTGCGGGGTCAAATTTGCCTGCCGCAACCAAGATGTTTTTGTTCAAATCCAAACTGGCATTGGCAAGTTGCTTGGGTTTTAGACCCACTGCCACAGATGAGACAGCGATTGAGCAGACCAAGCACAAGACCAAGGCAGTTACGATGGTGGTAACGTTACTATTTTTGGCTGACATGAGCTAATCTCCGTGCTGTTTGACGTTTGATGTTGGCTTGTTTGACAAAATAGTCAAAGAGTGGGGCAAACAAGTTGGCAAACAAGATGGCAAGCATGATGCCTTCTGGGAATGCAGGATTGACCACACGAATGGCAACGGTCATAAAGCCGATAAGCAAACCATAGAACCAACGACCTGTATCAGTATGGGCGGCTGACACAGGGTCAGTTGCCATAAAGACCGCACCAAACATAAAGCCACCCATGACCAAATGCCAATGTGGAGCAAGGCTCATCATTGGGTTGGTGTCGCTACCGATGAGGTTAAAGATAAAGGCAGTAACCACAAGACCGATAATCGCCCCTGCAATCACTCGCCAACTGGCGATTTTGGTATAAATCAGCACCGCACCACCGATAAGAATGGCAAGGGTAGAGACTTCGCCAATCGCACCTTGCATGTTACCCAAGAATGCTTGACCCCAAGTGATGGTCTGACCATAAGCATCAACAAATTTATCAGCACTTACGCCTGCAGCAGCTTGACCAAGTGGCGTTGCCCCAGAGAAGCCATCAACCGCCGTCCAAACTGCATCGCCACTGATGGTGGCAGGGTAAGCAAAATAAAGGAAAGCACGACCTGCAAGGGCGGGGTTAAGGAAGTTTTTGCCTGTACCGCCAAAGACTTCTTTGGCAACGACCACGCCAAAGGTAATACCCAAGGCAACTTGCCATAGAGGCATGTTTGGTGGCAATGATAGGGCAAACAGTACCGAAGTAACAAAGAAACCTTCATTGACTTCATGTCCACGCACCACAGCAAAGACGATTTCCCAGAAGATACCTACCGCAAAGGTAACGATATAAATGGGCAAAAACTGCATTGCCCCATAGGCAAAGCATGCCAAGATGCTGTTTGGGTCATAGCCAAACATGCCTGTAATGAGCGTACGCCAACCTTCGGCTTGTACGCCAGCGTGAGCCATGTAAGTTAGGGCTTGAAAACCGACATTATACATACCCCAGAACATCACAGGGAAAGTACATAGCCATACCGTAATCATGATACGCTTTAAGTCGATACCGTCTCTGACGTGACTGGCTGAGTAAGTGCGAGATGATGGCTGACGAAAAAAGGTGTCAAACATCTCAAAGATGGCATAGTATTTTTCATGTTTACCGCCTTTGGTAAAGGACGGTTCCAACTTATCAAAAATATCGTGAATAAATTTCATCGTTGTCTATCCTTAGCCTTCGGCTTCAATGCGAGTTAGGTTATCACGCAAAATATCGCCAAATTCATATTTGCCAGGCGACACAAAGGTGCAAAGTGCCAAATCTTCTTCGTCCAGCTCCAACGCACCAAGTTCCACCGCCTCAACAATGTCTTCAACAATCAAAGCACGCAAAAGCTGAGTGGGCAGATAGTCTTGTGGCATGACTTTTTCAAATGTACCAATCGGCACCATCGCACGAGGCGAGCCGTGTGTATTGGTGGTGAAAGGGAATTTTTTGCCTTTGGCAAATTGCGACATATAAATTGGCAAAAACGAAAAGCGGTTAAAACCAAACGAGAAAAAGTGCATGGCAGGACGCTCATAGCATTCTTTTAATACAGAAACTTGGTTGGCAAAACGACCCAAATACGCCAAAGTGCCTGATGCTTTGCGACCTGACAACACCGAACCTGAGATGATGCGGTTTTCGCCGTCTTGGAGCTCGCCTTGTGTCAAAGCGTTCAAATCCGCCCCACGAGTTGTACGGATAATGCGTGGGTTTTTGACGACAGGACCAGCGAGGCTGATGGTGCGTTCGGTATAAATCTTACCAGTAGTAAAAAGCTTACCGATGGCAATCACGTCTTGATAGCCGATTGTCCAGACCGTTACACCACGAGCTAAGGGGTGCAAAAAGTGAATGTGTGTGCCAGCATTGCCCGCTGGGTGAACCCCGACAAAGCCGTGATATTCAGTACTGTTGGCAACATTGGTGGCTTTGGCAGGGGCTGTTGCTCCATGACAAACCAACGTCTTGGGCGATAGCACCGAAAGCACTGCCAAGCCGTCATTAAAGGCATCAAGATTGTCATTAATGATGGTAAGTGGGTCAAGTGCCAGAGGGTTGGTGTCGGTAGCGGTTACAAAAATCGCAGATGGCACGCTGTCAAGCTCTGGGGTACGGCTAAATGGACGGGTACGAAATGCCACCCATTCGCCTGCGTCATTGAGCTGATTGACAACTTCTTCACGAGATAGTTTACTAAGGCTGTCTTTGGCGTGTGCCTTAAAGGTGATTTCATCGCCTTTTTGGGCTTCTATCACCAAACTTTCAAACACACGGCGTTCGCCACGATTGACGGTGATGACTTTACCTGAGATGGGAGCGGTGTATTTGACGCCCAAACGCTTTTTATCTTCAAACAACACCTGTCCTTTGGCGACTGTATCGCCTTCCTTGACATGCATGGTCGGACGCATACCGATGTAATCATAACCGATAAGGGCGACATGAGTAGGTGTGTGTTCGCTGATTTCTTTGGAGGGTTCGCCCGTGATGGGTAAATCCAATCCTTTTTTGATGGTAATCATAAGCGGATACTCACTCTAAGTGAAATGACCATACCAGACTCCTGTTGGTATATTATGGGTAAAACCCATAAGAGCTTTAACGCTGACCTAAACTCCTTAACAACACGTTAATGCTAGGGCGTATCAAGTATTTGGATTGGTGCTTAAAATACTGCCATTATTTTGACCCAAAAATACTAAATTACCTTGATGTCAAGGTTTGCACAACTCACGGCAGGCCGTGCTATGTGTGTATTTGTTTTATTTAGTGGCAAAATAAAAGTAAGATACACCCAGTTACAGTGGCGACTGGCTACCTAGTTTGTTAAATGATTAACAATTGCTTTTATGTCAAAATTTAGACATGAAAAATCTCATCTATTATACGCTAAAATTTGATAAAATTACAGCAATTTTTGAGAAACACTGATGCGTTGTGAGAGATGGCGGTGTGTCGTCTATAAGTTTTGTGGGTAAGATATACTTTAAGAACTTGAAAAACTGCCACGAACTCTCTCCTAATGTCGCAGCAATGATAGAATCACTGTGTATCACAAACTTGCAAAATAGAAGAGGGATTTGCTTGTTTTGGTTTGATGACTGTATTAAATTTCCACCATTGTGAGTACAGAATCAATTTTATCAAAATCCCCAACGAAAAAATGATCCATTGACCACAAATGCCACACTCAAACAACATATGAATAATACGTGTACTCCCATTATTTTTAGGGTATTTTCATCGTGCGTTTTGTTTTCTAACCGTGCGATGATGCGAAATCTGGCATGCAGAGCAATCAAGGCGGTCAGTACCAGCCATGTGATTTTTCCATAAATCATCACCACAAGCGTACCCATGGAGGGTGTCCATAAGTTCATCGGTATGATGCTGTGCATCATATAAAAGCCTGTAATGATTTGCACAAAAAGAGCGGTCATACCAAGTGGCTCGTAGCTTTTTTCAAATGCCAAAAACCCTTGAATGTCGTTATTCTTTATGAATGTCGGCATTAGACGAATGAGTAAATACAAATGACCGCCCACCCAAATACTGGCACCTAATAAGTGGAGGATTAAAATCAACTTATGCATGATGAGCCTTATTAACTATTTGCTTCGCCCACTTCTAAACACAAAAGGGTCATCGTAAAATGCTGTGTCAGCATTATCCCAAAAATACGGCACACCCAAAACTGGTAAAGGATTTAGGGATTTTGGGGTAATGCCTTCTACCAAAAAATCGTCTAGGCTTTCACTTAGTTTATCATCTAAGAATTTAAGTTGTTCATCTGTCGGCAAGGCAAAAAACTTGCTGGGGACTTTGATGATAAAAGTGTGGCTACATAATGATTTGTAAGGGTTGATGAGTTGTTCAAGTAGGGCGTGCCCAAAGATAAACACTTTGGCTTTTTTGTCTGTGTCTTGATGATTTTGATAATCTGACCAGTGGTTTCGGTGCTTAATTAAGCAGGTTTGCCAGTCAAATGCCGTTAATGCCTGCCCAATTTGCTCCCCCACTTCATCATCAGATACCACCAAAACCGCTCCATTTTCATCAAATACTGTGATGGTGTCTCGCACACGGTTTCGCTTGTTGGCGGTGTCGTTTTGATTGATGTGGGATAGGTGTTTGGTGTTTAGGAGGGCTTTGGTTTTTGGGAAAATCGACCAAATGCACGCCCCAAACCAGTCGTGCAGATTATCACGTGTGGGGATTTTGCGGTGTTTGCCGATGTGTGCCTCGTAGGCGATGCCATGCTCTAAATCATTTTGGTGGGTAAATGATAACGGCTGATTTTGGCTTCCCATAAGTGCGATGTGATGATGGTCAAAGTAGTCATTTAGCCATCGATAAAGTGGTAAGCAAGTCTTAGGGTCGCTACACCCAAAACTTTTATGAATGTCCAGTAGGGGTGTGAGCCAGATGGCGTGTTGGTTGATTTTATGAAATTCATCAAAAAATAACTGAACGTGAGACATGGTCGGTGGTGTAATTTGGTGGTGTGATGAGTTTTAGCTTAACATATTTTGGGGGTTCTGAAAAGCCTTCAATAAAATACTTGCATATTTTATCGCTTGCGTTTAATATGATGGTATTTTATCAGAGAGATTAGACAATGACGACTTTTTTAAAATTAAGTGCGGTGGTGCTATCAGGTGCGTTGGTGTTATCTGGCTGCTCTGTGTTTCGAGTTTATACCATTGATTTGCCACAGGGCACGCCCATTACCTCAGCTCAGGCATCACAGGTTAGGGTGGGTATGACTGCCGACCAAGTTACCTATTTGCTTGGTAGTCCTGCCATTAAGGATACCCTAAACCCCGACCGTTTTGATTATCTGTATGATTACACCGCAGGCACAGACGGCAAGCGAGCAGGCAAGAAAAACATCAAAAACGCCAGCCAGTACATGAGTATTTATTTTGAAAATGGGCGTGTGGTGCGTATCGCAGGGCGTGAGACTCTGCCCCTCAAAAACCAATAACCACCAAAAAAAACACACAAAATAAAACCCATCATAACACATGATGGGTTTATCACATCTTTAATTACAAATTACTGAGCTTGTGACTCTGATGATGTTTTGGCGATGTCTGTGGCAGCTTGGTTTAGCCATTTGGCGAGAATTTTATCATAAGTGCCGTCTTGCTTGATTTGTTCAAGACCAGCATCCAGTTTTGCTTTTAGCTCGGTATCGCCTTTTTTGAGGGCAAAGCCGACAGGAATGGTGCCAGATTTGGTGTCTTTGATGGTATAAAGACTGCTATCTTCTAGGTAGGGTGCTAGGGCGATATCCACATCATAGAGTGCAACCGCCTTTTGTTGTTTGAGTTCTTTTAGTCCCAAATATAGCGTGTCTACTGGGACAGCCTTATCTGTGATGTTGGTGTTATCCAGCTGGGTGTGTGAATAGCTGTTTGCTTGCACAGTGATGGGTTTGCCTGATAATTCCTCAAAAGAGCCTACCTGACCACTGGTATCTTTATCCAGTAAGACAGCCCAAGAACCATTGATATAAGGTTTGCTAAAATCATTATTTTCTAGACGTGATTCGGTGATGTTAATCCCTGTCGCCAATATGTCAATATCGCCTTTATTAACCGATTGTAGCAAATCAACGATACCACGAGCACCCTCAGATACGAAATTAAACTTAATGTTTTGTTTTTCGCCGATGGCTTTTAGGATATCGATGTCTAGACCGACAAGATTGCCTTTTTCGTCAAGCAACACAAATGGAGGGTAGGCACTTTGGCTACCTACATTATAAGTTGCCATATTGGCTTGTTCGGCTGGTGCGGCAGATTCGCTGGGGGTGGCGGTATTTGCTTGATTGTTATCGCCACCACAACCTACAAGCAAAGCAATGCCAAGCAGTGCAGAAGATAAAAGTTTAAGTTTCATGAAAATATCCTTGTGGATGAATGCCCGTGTTTGCACGAGACGACATTGCCAAATCATGTGTGGATTTGGCGGGGGGGGGGGGGGAAGTAAAGTTATATTTTAAATAATTTTTAGTGAAATTGCAATTAGCATGCGATATGGTGTTAATTTATTGTAAAAATGTTGCTAAATCGTTGTTTGGTGTTTGTTACGTCTTGATGGATTTTTGGTCGATAGCTTTTTGCGTCTTGACATGGGATCAAAGGATAGCGGGCGATAGATTTCGATGCGGTCGCCATCAGATAGGGGGGTGTCTAGACGTTTTTTTTGGCTATAAATGCCAACATACCACGCTTTGTGGTTGGGCGAGGCGTGCTGATGGTGCAGACACCAAGTGGCAAAATCCGCCAACTCTGGCATGAGTAGCCACCCTGAGTGTTGCAGGGCTTGATAGATGGTAGTGCCATCATCTAGGCTCATCTGAGTGTAGTGCTGTGTATCGTGATGGGCGTAGGCTAGACTGATGTTTATAGCCATTGCGTTATCCAGCCAAATAGTGCCAATGCGATAGCAAGTGGTACAGCGATTCGTATCAATACTCGCCAGATGTTGTAGCGTCCCTCGCTTTTAAAATTTAGCGTCTTACGCAAATGGCTGATTTTCATGACAAAACCAGAAAACGCTGAGAGTAATAGTACCGCCACAAGGCTGATGATAAGCAGTAACATCAGTGCGATTTTGGCAGGGAGGGTGGCAAGTAGCAGGGCCAACACAATGCCTGCACAGATGCCCTTAATCAGTCCAAACCGTGCTTTTAGCTCTCTTGTGGCATAATAAAATAAAAATGACGCAATTAGGAGCATGCCTACACCAGATACGACAAATGAGGTTGGTGTAACAAAAGCACTACCCACCAAAAGAGCAAATGCCCCAAAGATAAGCTGGGTTAGCCAAATGGGCAAAATCAGACCAAATAGAGGTTTTTTGTGAAGTGATTTTGTGATATCTTCACTGGCAAACCAATATAGCCCCGTGCCTACACCGACAGAGAGTAGGGCGAGTGAGACGGCTTTTGCCCATTCTGATAAAGAGGTGGCTGTGATGGTGGGTATGCTAATACCGCTTGACAACCCACCGTCAAATAATGAAACCAGTCCCCCAATGACAACTAATGCCAATCCTGAGACGAGTAGCCGTGTTTTTAGGAGGCTTAGAATCATCACAACCATCATCGCTCCCACGCTAAGTCCGATGCTGGGTATGTCAAATCCCAGCTGGGGCAGATGTTGGGGAATGCCTGTCCCAATGCGAGCGGTCATGGTGGCACAAATAAGTAGTGATATCAGTACAGACAACCCTGCAAATATCCGCCATGACATTTTGGCATCGGCTTCACGTGTCAGCTTTTGCATGCCTAGCCATACACCATCGCCACTACGAGTCGAGAGGGCAAGCTCTGCAAAGAGTACAGGTAGTCCCACAACTAACATGGCAATCACCCACAAAAGCCAAAAGTCCAATTCATGAGCCATGCTTGGGGCGATTTGATGAGCGAATAATAATGGCAAGGCGCATGCCAAAAAAAACACGGTGTAACGAGATAACATAGTCAGGTTTTGCCAAAAGGTTTGGTGGATATTAAATTAACGACAAAACCCCAATCAAGGGGTCTGTCAATCGTCGGTATCATAATGAAATTAGTGAACCGCACCGATAAACTCAGAGAGCATCTTGATGTCTTTATCTGAGAGCTTGGCGGCGACGATTTGCATCATGCCTTTTTCGTCTTTTTTGGCGGAGTCATTGGTACGCACTTCGGTTTCGCCCACATCGTCCTCACGACCTGCTGCACGGAACAGTTTTAGCTGGGTGGAGATATAAGTAGCATGTTGACCGCCAATGCGTGGGAATGCCGCCCATTCATTGCCTGCACCTTTGGGGTCATGACAACCTGCACAAGGGATAATGCCACGAGTTTTATCGCCACCTAAGTAAAGTCTTTGGGCTGTGGCATTGGTGGCTTTATTGCCATAACCAGGTAGCCAAGGAGATTGGCTGGCATAATAGCCTGCCACATTTGCCAAATCTTGTTGGGTCAAGCCCACAAGTTGTGCTTCCATGATGCCGTTACGGCGAGCTTTGGTCTTGAAGTCTACAAGTTGTTTGTAGAGATACTTGATGTTTTGACCGCCTAAGTTAGGCTGGGTAGGAACAGGGCTGACACCATCTGTACCATGACAGGCGGCACAGTTGGACTCAGCGATGGCTTTACCAGCTTCAATGTCAAACTCAGGAACAACCGGAGCGGCACTAGCGGTCAGTGTCGCAAAGCCAAAGCCAGTAGCGAGCAGTACATTGGCAAGCGTAACTTTGGTTAATGGCGTATTGATTTTCATAACAACTTCCTACTAACTTCGGAGATAATATCCGTGTCTTGGGTTTTGTATACGTTGATTTAGCCAAATTTTGGCTAAATTTAAAACTCTGTCATATTATAGCAAGACTTGACTAAATTTTCCTACAAAAAATGTGGCTTTGGTCGTATTTTTTTTTAAAATTTTAATATTTTGAATGCTTTTTGGGCAATTTTGGTAAAATTTTATCATTTGACTATCTTGCCATGTACTCAATAAGCAAGCGAAAATCATCATCGCTACATGTTTGACATAGTCCACGAGCAGGCATTTGAGGCATGCCTTGCTTGGTGGATTTGAGTAGAGCGTCCATGCCTTTTTGGGCTTTGAGTTTATCCCATGTGGCTTTATCGCCTTTTTTGGGGGCATTCAACGCCCCAGTATCATGGCAAGTGCCACACGTTTTTTTATAAGTATCAGCAACATTGGCATGGCTTGTGGTGGCAAAACACATCAAACCAACAAGGGCAGATATGGCAACTTTTGACATGGCAAATTCTCGTTTGATGACTGTCATTGGTTTCATTATGCAAAATTCTAACCAATTTACCATAGTGATTTGGTAACAATTTAAAATGAGTTTTGTTTGCATTTTTTCCGTTGGCGATTTTATGGTTTTCGTGGTAAACTTGCTTATTTTTATATTTATCAAAAACCTCATGAACACCGCCGATTATCAAAAACTCATTCGCCAAACCGCCTTTTCCATGTCCGCCCCCACGCTCAAACTTTGTCCGCCTGACACAGGTTTCGAGGTGGCATTTGCAGGGCGTTCCAACGCAGGCAAATCCTCTGCCATCAACACCATTACCCACCAAAAACAGCTCGCCCGCTCCTCCAAAACCCCAGGGCGAACGCAGATGATTAACTTTTTTAATGTCGGCTCGCCCCATAGCCGTATCGTGGATTTGCCCGGTTATGGCTATGCCCAAGTGCCAGAGGCGATGAAAATCAAATGGCAAAAAGAGCTGGAGAATTATTTGGTGCACCGTGAAAGTTTGGCAGGATTGATTTTGCTGACCGACATTCGCCACCCTTTAAAATATTTTGATGAGCAAATGCTCCATTGGGCAAAAGACGGCGAATTGCCCGTTCATGTACTTTTAACTAAGGCAGACAAATTAAAACGGGGGGCTCAAAAAACCGCCTTACTACAAACCAAAAAACAACTACAAGCCCTAGATTTACCTTTTTCCATTCAGCTTTTTTCGGCATTAGATAAAGAAGGGCTTGATGAATTGGCAGATGTTTTGGGTAATTGGCTACATTTGGGCGAGCATTTATCTTTTGATGAAAATACGGCAAATGATGAATTGAAAAACACCGATTTGGATAATACACAGGAAAACTGATGACAGGCATTTTATATATTGTCGCCACCCCGATTGGTAATTTGGGCGACATGACAGCACGAGCCATCGACACCTTAAAGACGGTGGATTTTATCGCTTGTGAGGACACTCGCACCAGTGGTAAATTATTAAGTTATTTTAATATATCCACGCCCACGCTCGCCTATCATGAGCATAATGCCGACACCCAAACCGCTCGTTTGATTGACTTACTGCAACAAGGCAAATCCATCGCTCTCATCTCGGACGCTGGCACACCACTCATCTCCGACCCTGGATTTCGACTCGTCAAAGCCTGCCATGAAGTGGGCATACAGGCTGTGCCAATCGTGGGAGCGTGTGCGGTCATTGGGGCGTTGTCGGTGGCGGGTTTGCCGTCTGATAAGTTTAGTTTTATTGGCTTTTTACCCGCCAAACAACATGGGCGTATTGAGACCCTAAAAGCATACCAAAACAGTAGCGAAACTTTGATTTTTTATGAAGCTCCTCACCGTATCGTGGCGTGCCTTGCTGACATGGCAGAAGTGTTTGGCGGAGAGCGAGAGGCGACACTGTGCCGTGAGATTACCAAAACCTTTGAAACCATTAAAAAATTACCGCTTGCTGATTTGTTAGAATTTGTGAAAAATGACCCCAACCAAGAACGAGGCGAAATCGTCATCGTGGTGGCGGGCAACACCGCCCAGCAGAGTAGAGCCGATTATGACGACTGGTTACTTGCTATTGCCCGTGAATTACCCCCCAAAAAAGCAAGTGGCATTGTGGCAGAAGTGTTAGGACTTAAAAAAAGTGAGGTTTATGATAGGTTATTGGAATTGCAGAAATAAATAATGCCCTTTGTGGGCATTATTACTAAACAGGAACTTTATAATCAGGATTTGTTTGGAACCAACCTGTATCACGATGAACCGAAGTATCTCCATCACCATCCACCCAAATCACTCTACCGTCATGCAATACTCTTTCGTGTGGTTCTACATAATGAGTATTAGGATTGTCTATTGTTAAATATTGTGGATTGTCTGTTTGCATTTCTGTGTCCTCAATGCTGTCCACTACATCAACAATACCAATAGCCAAAGTGGATACCACCGCAACTTTTCCAAGATGTTTGACTGATTCTTTGGCGCCATCTAAATCACCATCTACGATACAGCCGACCGTATTTACACTTTCTTTGGCAACTGTTGCAACCGTATTAACCATTTGTGAGCCAACATCCACTGCGGTATTACCAAGATTGCTAAACCCTTGTCCGACTTTACGCTCATCTTGACAAGCAATACCATCCACCACATCAGCAATACCATCAGCGACATTTCCTAAAACAACACCAGTATAAGTCATTGAGTTTTCAACACCACTGCCAACTTCTTTAATAAAATTGCTGTCTGTGGCATGACCCACCGCTTTAATAGCACCACCAAGCACAAAACCAGCACCTTGACCTGCACCAGTAAAGAGTTCTTTTAAAAATGACATAATTTCTCCGAATTAATTAAAATTTGAACCAACAACACGAATTGGATTTTCATCTATTTCTTGCATACGCTCTGCAAACTCTAAGCAACTCTCATCACTATGACCTTGCCATCGACAATGCTTGTAACGCTCTTGAAACAAATACTCCTTTGCTTCTTGTTTTTCGTAATGCAAAGCCACTTTAAAACCAATAAAAGCTAAAATAATTAACCCTATGATAAAAGCAATAAAACCTATTAAAATTTTTTTAAGCATAATATCTTGACTGCCTTAAATAAATTAAAAAACTCAACATAAGTTTAATTATCTTAAACGTCTTCTAACAGCATTAATGGTAGCGGTAGTCTCAAGGTCTATAAAGTTTTCTACATCTTCATCCATACCATGAATATGCAGTTTTGGAAACCTATTGGCAATGCTTTTAAATAATTTTTCTACCGTTGTTTTCTCCTCTTCACCAACTAAAATGCCAATATGAGCTAATCTATTGGCATAATTTTTGGCAACATCATAAGCAACTATCCACATAAACTGCTTTTCTAGTTCAAGGTAGCCATTCATCATCACGCCTTTAAAAAGCGTTATTTCCTGCTCAGAAATGTCAGAAAGCTCAGACCTATTTCCCGTAAAAGTTAAGCCATCGTCAGCGGTAACATAACCCAACTCTCTTTGCTTTTCTTTCTTCTCTAATGCCTGCTCAAATTGATTAAAATTTTTAACAAAATAATTAATGCCGTGTATTGCTATCAATATCAAGCCGATAAGCATACTAGCATTTAAAAATATAAGAATTGCGGTTGCCATTACCTATCCTTGAATTTATTTTGGTGGATATCCATACTCATTTTCCTCATCATCGCCTTCTGTTGCAAACCAGAATAAGACAATAAATGGACCGATGATTGGTATTAAGCCTACCAAAAGGCTCCAGCCTGAACGACCAATATCATGTAGTCGTCTAATACTTACACCTAAAGCTGGTAAAAAAGTCGCAAGACTGTATAGCCAGTAAAGTGCCACTGCCCATTCATTAATAAACGGGCTTACGATACCAAGAGCTACACCCACCATGAAATTGACTAGGACAAAAAACCAATATTCTTTACGTCTCGCTCTACCTGTAAAATTTACGTAATTCACAAGTACTTTTTTGTACCAATCTATAAAAGTATACTCACTCTCATCAATATACTCATCTTGAGACATAATCTCAGTTTTTGGTGCGTATTTTTGTGGATTTTGCCTAAATGTAGGGCGTTCAATTTTTTGCGACTTGACGACAATCTCTTGGTAAATTGCAGAAGCAAAACCATTGCCGTCTATATCAAAATCCACTCTCATGCCACGCATTGGTGGAGAATTCTCACGCCACTCTGACCCTGTAAAAGTATAGCGATTACCATCATCACCACTAATAAGTCCGCTGTTTGTCTGAATCGAAAAATCAATAACCACACCTTTCATATCCACTACCTTTAACACAAAATCATTCAAAAAATATTTAAATAAATTGATAATAATGCAATATCTTTGTTATAATAATTACAAAAATCAATCCAAACAACCCACACCACTGGGTTTCTCCACCCATTTTACTAGGTATTTTATGGCACTTCATAACACCATTCGCAAATTGCGTGAGTTACATCAGCTTACCCAAGAAGACATGGCAGAGCGTGCCATGTTATCTAAAAACGGCTATGCTAATATTGAGCGTGGGGAGAGTATACCCAACATTGATAGCTTAGAAAAAATTGCTCATGCTTTTGGTATGAAAATAGAAGAGTTAATAGCATGGCGAGACAGTGATTATAATATTTCTGTTTTAAATGGATATATCAGTCATTATGCTCAAAATAACTATTATGAAAATTTCAGCGATACTGATTTAAAATCAAAAATTGATTTCTTAGAACAAAAAATTGCCTACGAAAAATCATCAAACGCTCAAAAAGATGAAATTATTCTCTCTTTAAAAGAAGAAATTAAACTTTTAAAAGAAATGAATGAATTGTTAAAACAGCATAAATAACCCTCATCCATCCATAGGAGACAATCCATGACCCTAAAACAAACCCTCACCGAAACCGTTAAAACCGCCATGAAAGCCAAAGACATGGATAAAGTCAAAGTGCTACGCAATGTGCAAGCCGTCATTAAGCAAATTGAAATCGATGACCAAAAAGAACTCAATGACAAAGAAGTTTTGGCACTATTGCAAAAACAAATCAAACAACGCCAAGAGTCTTTGGGTATTTATGTTGCCAATGGGCGTGATGATTTGGCACAAAAAGAGCAGTTTGAGATTGATGTGATTAGCGAGTTTTTGCCCGCCCAACTCTCCGAAGAAAAACTTGCCCAAATCATCAGCGAAACCATTGCCACGCTTGGGGCAAGTGGCATGCAAGACATGGGCAAAGTCATGAATGCCGTCAAAGAAGCCACCGCAGGACAGGCTGACCCTGCCGTCATTTCTGGCTTGGTAAAAAAGGCACTCACCGCATGAGTTTGCACAATCCTACAAGTTTTGCCTTTGCTTCTGACAATTACTCAGGCGTACACCCTGCGATAATGCAGGCAATAACAGAGGCTAACGGTGGACACCAGCCTGCCTATGGCGATGATGTTTACAATCGTAAACTTGATGAGCTTATCAAGGCAAATTTTGGTAAGACCGCCACCGCCTACCCTGTCTTTAACGGCACAGGGGCGAACATCATCGCCCTGTCGGCACTCACCCCCAGACATGGGGCGGTGATTTGCACCACTAATGCCCACATTCACAACGATGAAAGTAACGCCCCTGCCTATGTGGCTGGACTTCGCCTACTGACGGTCGCCACCCCTGACGGCAAATTACGCCCTGATGACATCGCTCGCCTTTGCCAAAACATCGGCAATCCGCACGCCCCACAGCCCACCACCGTCTATATCAGTCAAGTTACGGAGCTTGGGACGTGCTATACGCTGGACGAAATCCGCGCGATTGTCCAAGTTGCCAAATCTTATGGGCTGGCGGTTTATATTGACGGAGCGAGGCTTGCAAATGCTTGTGCTTATCTGGGTTGCAGCTTTGCTGACATCGCCAGTACGGGCGTGGATATGCTCTCAGTCGGTGGTACAAAAAATGGCATGATGATGGGCGAATGCTTGGTGGTGCTAAACCCTGCCATAGATAGTGTCATGCCCTATCTGCGTAAAAATCATCTGCACCTAGCCAGCAAACACCGCTTTATCTCGGCTCAGTTTGTGGCGTGGTTTACCGATGAGTTGTGGCTGACCCTTGCTCGCCATAGCAATGAGATGGCACGGTATTTATACCATAAAATCAAAGACTTAGACGGTGTTAGCATTACCCAAGCGGTGGAGTCTAATGCTGTCTTTGCCATATTGCCTGCCGATGTGGTGGCACGATTGCATGAGGATTTTCATTTTTATGATTGGAATGCGACCACAGGTGAAATAAGGCTGATGATGAGTTTTGATACGAGTGTGGAGCAGGTGGATACGTTGATTGATAAAATTAAGATTTGTTTGCAAGACGTAACTAAGACCACCTCTTAGCACGTAGTTTTATCAAGGTCTATAATCCCTCGCCGTCATTATCGCTTGCTTGCTGTTTTCTAGCATGGGTAAAACGTTAAAATCGGGATTTTCTTTGGCGATTTTAATGGCTTGGGCGTTGGATTGTAACGCTCCTTGATATTTTGCTCCCCACAATTCCACTTGCGAGCGAGCGTGTAGGGCGTAGATATTGGCAAGGGCTGGGCTTAGGGTGGATTTTTCATAGGCTCGCTGTAATACACCCCATGCTTCGCGGTCGTGAGCGGTTTTATCGGTTAATGGTTTGACTAGCCTGATTGCCTCATCGCCATCATTGACATCAATGCGTGCATTTGCCAAATGTATCCGCAAATCTCGCCGTTCTGGATAAATGGCTTGGCACGCTGTCAAAACCGCCACTGCTTCTGCGTGGCTGCCTTTTTTGGTCAAAACGTGAGCGTGAGTTATGCACACAAGCGGGTCGGATTTATCAAAATTGCCACGCCCAAAAACTTCCATTGCTTCATCATATCGCCCCTTGTCCGCCAACGCACCAACCAAAGCCAACGTCGCCCCTTGACTGCTTTTGCTGGCGATATCTAGCGTGCTGATGTCGGCTTGATGGGTAAGGTATCTAAGTCGCCATGTCAATTTATCAAAATCTCTGGCTTGGCTTTCTTTGGTACTCATACTCACAAGCGGATATGCCATCGCTCGCACGGACGCTTCGGAAAGACGGTCGGCGGTCAGTGGGTGAGATTGCACAAAACTTGGCAAAAAAGCATCTTTGCTTTGATGGAGCGATGCTTGTTTATAAAGACGCTCAAAAAACCGTGCCATCGCTCGTGCATCATAGCCTGACTGGGCGAGAATCTGCATGCCCACACGGTCGGCTTCTTTTTCATGCTCTCGACTGTGGGTTGCCATACTTTCTGCCACAGCGGTTTGTGAGCCGATAAGGGCGGTGGTTGCCAAATCGCCACTGACTGCACTTGCCACAACCGCTGTCAAAAGTCCACCTAATTGCAAAGCGAGCAGTTTGCCTTTTTCGTCTTGGCGGTGTTCGTAGTGGCGTTGAGAAAGATGAGCGATTTCATGAGCCAACACGCTCGCCACTTCATCAAGCGACCCCGACGACAGCACCGTACCTGTATTCAGCCCAATCAGCCCACCTGGTACGGCAAAGGCGTTGATACTGTTGTCGTGAATGATGGGCGTGGCAATGAGGGGCTGAGTGCGAACGGTGGCGTTCATGCTAGCGGTCATGTCATAAATGAGCTGACTTACCCATGCGTCCTCAATGATGGGTGTACTTTCATTGATTTGACGAAGCATCCACAGTGCGATTTCTTTATTTAGATATTGCTCGTTAAAACGTGCCCCTGTGGTCATGCTGGGGGCGAGGGGTTTTTGGGTCGGCTCGCTTGCTAATGAGGTGCTGTTATGCCATTTGTTATGATAGCCAAAATGTTGATGATGATTTTGATAAATGAGTGGCACGGTGGGCGTGGTCTGTCCCATAGGCATTGGATTTTCTTGGGAAAACGACGGTAAAGATGATGTCAAAAAGGCTAAAATGACCATGTTTTTAAAATTACAAATCATTGGAGCGTCCTTGCAAGGCACTTTTGTGCATGGGTGGCAGCCGTTTTAATAAAACAAACAGTAGGGCATTGATGGCAAGTAGTAAGAAGGTTTCGATGGCAAACCCTATGCTGACTGGCAAGGGTGCATTTTCGTAAAGTCGCATGAGTAAAAACACGCCAACCGCCCCCAAATATACCAACATCACAAGGCTTGCAACGATGAGTGCGTAGGGGGAGTTTCCTTTTTTGATGGTGGGTGTCAAAAGCAAGGCAGGGAGCAGAACAAAAAATTGCCATACCACACCCATCAGTGCCTGCCCCATTGATGACAAAGAGAAACCAACCAGCAACGGATACGCCAGTAGGCGGTAAAAAATCCACAAAAACCACACTCGGTTTAGGATAAGCCAAATGGGTTTGGTGGGTTTTGGAGGGCTGGCACTTGATTTCATGGGTTTGGTAAGCTGATAAATTTATTGGTATTATACCCAAAATCTTTTAAAAATCCTTACCGAAGGTAGTGCTTGCGGTTGATGTTGGTTTGATATTTGTTATAATAATGTAAATTTTTGTGTCTTGACGGTGTTTTCAGTCAAATAAATGATAGCATATGTCGTTAAAATGAATAAAAGGTATGATTTTTGCAAAGTCTTATGGGTTTGCTTTTTATTTATTATTATTAAATTTTTCATAACTAGTAAGGAGTGTCCTTATGCAACCAAATTCTTTTGCGTTGTTTAACCACTATCTGAGCAGTCCGATAGGTTCGGTTATTGGGGCGATTTTGATTTTTTTGTTGGGTTATTTTGCTGCACTGATTTTTGGTTCGGCAACCAAAACAGCACTGACCAAGATTAACCTTAACCAAAAAATGAACGCTCAGACGGGCAAAAATTATGATTTGCACAGTCTGCTTAGTAAAATCGTGTTTTGGTTTGTTTTTGCTATTGGCGTATCAGCATCTTTAAATCAGCTAAATCTATCTACCATCTCAGCACCATTTGCCAACATGGTAAACCAAGTGCTGCTGTTTGTGCCAAACCTGCTGGCAGCGGTTGCGGTCGGTGTGGTTGGCTGGGTACTTGCCATCATGGCAAAAAATGCCATCTTGACAGCACTATCTAAGACCACCTTAGATGATAAATTGGCAAAACAAGCCTCTGTTAAGCCCATGAGTGGGGCGATTGCTGATGCGGTGTATTGGCTGATTTTGCTTGTGGTGCTAACCATCGTGTTGGGTCGTTTGGGGCTAAATGGACTATTTACGCCACTAACCAACATGATTGATAAGATGTTGGCATTTGTACCAAACATCTTTATTGCAGGCGTGATTTTCTTTATTGGTCTTGTGGTTGCTAGAATCATCAAGGGTATTGCTACTGATTTGGTGGGCTCACTAAATATCCAAGCCCTAGCCAGCAAAGCGGGTATCAGCGAAAAAAACAGCTTGCCAAACATCGCAGGTTCGCTTGCTTTCTTGCTTGTTATTGTGCCGTTTACCATTGCGTCGCTCGATGCACTGCAAGTAGAAGCGATTAGCCGTCCTGCTACCAACATGCTCAACGAAATCATGGGGGCATTGCCGAATGTTTTCACGGCGACAGCGATTTTGGTGCTGACTTATTTTGTGGTGCGTATGGTGGCGGACATCGTTAAGGGCTTGCTTGAAAACACGCAGGTGGATAGCATTCCTGCCAAGTTGGGCGTACAAGAAGCACTAGGTTCACAAAAAGTCTCAGGCTTGGTGCGTGGCGGTATTTTGTTCTTTGCTATGTTGTTTGCTTCTGTGGCGGCAGCGGACGTGCTAGGCTTGGTACAAATTAGCCAAATCATCACGCATTTCATTCATTTTGGTGGACAAATCATCTTGGGTGCAGTCATCATGGTCATTGGCTTTTGGCTCTCTGGCATCGTGGCTGGTGTGATTGAGCGTTCCAATCAAGGCTCAAAATGCCTTGCTAACATCGTACGCACACTGGTTGTTGGTTTGGTGCTGGCGATGGGTCTAAAAGCAATGGGTATCGCTGATAGTATCGTCAACCTTGCCTTTGGTCTGACACTTGGTTCTGTGGCTGTCGCTTTTGCCTTAGCCTTTGGCTTGGGAGGACGTGAGGCTGCGGCTCGTTATTTGGCTCGCTTGCAAGACAAACTAGAAAATAACGACAAACAATAACCTACCCAAAACCCAAGATGAATGTCTTGGGTTTTTTATTGTCTGATGAATTTTTGTGAATAAATCCCATTTATTAATGAAAATAATAATGTTATAATTATGATTATCATTTAATTTTTGGAGAAACAATGCAAATAAAATTGACCTTGCTTAGTCTGAGTATTGTGGTGTTGATGTCGCCTGCGTCTGCCAAAGCGTTATCGCAAATACCTCATATAGAACTTGAACCGATGGTTATTTCAGTCTCTGGTGTAGGGCGAGCGTTGGAGCGTGGGGCTGGGTCGGTTACCTCTATTGATGCCAAAGAAATCAGCCAAATTGGGGCGACTATTTGGGGCAGGGGCGAGTAACTACAAAGCCACTGATAGGTTAGGAGCTAAGGTGGCTATTGATAGCGTACAGCCTGCCAAAGCAACCTTAGGGTTTGGTTATGACAGTCCAGATGATAAATATGGCGTGGGGCTTACTTCTAGTTTTGTGGCGGGTAAACGCTCGGATAATGGCGAGCAGTTTTATCATGCTGGTGGTTACCATGTTATGGATTTGGCAACTTATTGGAACATCAACCCCAATATTCGTCTAAATGTCAATCTAAACAACTTGTTCAATCAAAAATACCATGACTACGCTACTGTATCAGGCATGTCGGCAACGGATAGCACTCAAATAGAGCGTGCGACCATGCCAGAGCGTCATGTGTCGGCAAGTTTGTCGTTCAACTTCTAATACTAAGGTGTGTAGGATACCCAAAACAAAAAAGACAGTTGTTGTAACTGTCTTTTGTCTTCATGGGATTTAATCACGCACGACCCAAATATTCGCCAGTACGAGTGTCTACCTTGACGATTTCGTTTTGTTGAACAAATAATGGCACACGCACCACCGCACCCGTTTCTAGCTTGGCAGGTTTACCGCCACCACCAGAAGTATCGCCACGCACACCAGGGTCAGTCTCTACGATTTCTAGCTCAACGAAGTTCGGAGCGGTAACAGACAAGGGAGCGCCGTTAAATAGGGTAATGGTGCAAAGGGCGTTTGAGTTTTCTTTGAGCCATTGGGCAGCGTCGCCCATCGCATTTTTGTCAGCAGATAGCTGCTCAAAGGTCTCAGGGTGCATAAAATGCCAGAACTCGCCATCATTGTACAGATAGTTCATTTCGGTGTCTACTACGTCCGCCCCTTCTAGGGTGTCGCCTGATTTGAAGGTTTGTTCTAGGACTTTACCTGTTTTTAGGTTGCGTAGTTTGACACGGTTAAAGGCTTGACCTTTACCAGGTTTGACATATTCGTTCTCTAAGATAGAGCAGGGGTTGCCGTCTAGCATGACTTTTAAGCCAGCTTTAAATTCGTTGGTAGAAAAACTTGCCATGAAAATTACCTTAATTGTAAAAGAAATCAGAAAAATGCGTTATAATAACGCACTTTAACCCCTTATTATACCCAATATCCCTAAACTTTGTCAAAAATGAACGAGATTTTTTTTAAAGAAACGACGTGGCAAACCGAACTTGCCAATGCCGTGAGCGACGTGCCGACCTTATATGCCTTGCTTGATTTGCCAGCACCTACCGAACCACACCAGCCCAAAAAATTCCCCCTAAGAGTGCCACACGCTTTTATCAAAAAAATAAAAAAAGGCGACCCAAATGACCCCCTACTTTTACAAATCCTACCCGACATCGCCGAAACCTTGCCCGTCATGGGTTATACGACCGACCCACTCGATGAAAATAACCACAATCCCATCAAGGGATTATTGCACAAATACCAAAGCCGAGCCTTGATTACGGTAACGGGGGCGTGTGCGGTGCATTGTCGTTATTGTTTTCGTCAGCATTTTGATTATGGGGCGAATTTGCCAAGCTCTGATGACATTCGCCAAATTGCTGATTATATCAGTCGTGATGAAAATATTGATGAAGTGTTATTAAGCGGTGGCGATCCTTTAAATATCAATAATCGCCGATTTAATGAATGGATAACGGCATTATCTGATATTGACCACGTTAAAACCATTCGCCTTCATACTAGAATGCCTGCGATACTACCAAATCGTATTGACGATGAATTATTAAATATATTAAATCAAAGCCCAAAAAACATCGTCATGGTATTACACATCAATCATGCCAACGAAATTGATGACGCATTAGCCAATAAATGCCAAGCCCTAAAACATCATGGCGTGATGTTATTAAATCAAAGCGTTTTATTAAAAGGGGTTAATGATGACGCAGATACATTGTGTGAATTAAGTCATCGCTTATTTGACATTGGGGTTTTGCCTTATTATTTGCACATTTTGGATAAAGTGGCAGGGGCGAGCCATTTTGACATTTCATCAGAAAGGGTGGCGGAGATTTATTGGCAAATGCTAGAAAAATTATCGGGTTATCTTATGCCAAAATTTGTCCAAGAAATCGCAGGCAAACCCCATAAAATGCCGATTGATGTTTATCGGTTTATAAAATAAAAAAGCCTTACCAATAATGCAAATCGCCCAATTTTCATTGAGCGATTTTATTTATGCATTATCAATCATCGTTGGCGGACTTGCCTTTGATTTTGGCTTGTCCATCAATGGTTGTGCCGGAGCCGAACCCTCCTTGTCCAAACGGATTTTGTCCGCCCATACCCCCCATACCGCCAAATGGATTGCCACCCATTCCGCCCATGCCACCAAAGGGGCTTTGACCGCCCATTTGTTTTGCCATCATCGCCATCATTTTGTCTTGGTTTTTCATGGCGTAATCTTTGGCTTTGGTGGTAAGTGTTTTTTGAATGGCAGGCAATAATAATAAAAACGCCACCGCATCCGTCAACAAACCTGGTAATAGAAACAAAATCCCAGCCAATCCCATTGCTACCGATTTGGTGACAGTGGCTTCGGGGGGCTGGTTGGCAGGGTTGGGAATCACGCCATTTTGCATGGCTTTCATTTGCTGAGCCATTGGGTTTAGGGTGCTGGCGGATTTTTTGATGAGGGCAAGCCCAATAAAAATCGCCACGATGAACCAAATAAACACAAGCCAACCGCTCATGAATTGAGCAAGCAAATACCAAACAAGCATTTCAATGATGAACCAAACGAGCAAAATGCCAACGACCACGCCCATAAATTTTCCTTAGAATACCTAACAGATAATGAATTTGAAAACAAAATGGTTTATAATACCAAATCTTTGCCCCAACGCCAAATTTTCAAGGCTTTGGATAACAAATTGTAACATATTTAGTAGTTGAACAATGACACTCATCATCGGCATTGACCCTGGTTCTCGTATGACAGGCTATGGCATTATTCGTGCTGTGGGCGACCGTCTTAGCTTTTTAGATGCAGGAGTGATACGCACCGAAGGGACGGATATGCCTGTGCGTATTGGGCAGATTTTTGGGGGCATTACTCGTATTGTTCAGCACCATCAAAAATACTTTGATGAGCCAATACATGCCGCCATTGAGCAAGTATTTATGGCAACCAATCCCGACAGTGCCTTAAAACTTGGGCAGGCTCGTGGGGCAGCGATAGCGTCTTTGACCGCACAGGGCTTGACGGTGTCCGAATACACCGCTCGTCAGATTAAACAAGCCGTCTGTGGCTATGGGGCAGCGGACAAAGAGCAAGTAACGGCGATGGTGTGCCGTATTTTGGAGCTGTCGGTCGTGCCACAAGCGGACGCATCGGACGGCTTGGCGTGTGCCATTTGTCATGCTCATTCTAGCCATTCGATGCACAAACTTTTGGGTAATACTACCTTAAAGGGGCGTGCCACCACCAAAAAAAAGGGGCGTTGGCGTTTGTCCGAAACTGATTTGGCAACCAACCCTTTATTAAAATCCCAATAAATCATAAAGCGATGATTGTTTAATTATCGCTTTTTTGTGGTATTTTACTAAGGAGTATTGTATGAACTTATTAAAAACCGCTTGCACACTTAGCTTGACTGCCCTGCTATTGCAAGGCTGTGTCACTTCCCATGTGTATGACAAAACCAGCCTAAGTATCAAAACCACCGAACACGACCACGTGCGTTATATGTTAAATTACGTCTCGGCAGATGGTACGCCACGGCGTGATTTGATGGTGATTTTGGGCGACAAATACACCTATGAACTCAATGATACTTATGATGATGGTAAAAATCTAGATAATCTCAATAAAATTGGCAAAGTGCTGGATTTAAAGCATTTTAAGCCTGAACCAATTGAGTTTAAAATTCGCCATTATAAGCATGATACCATTGTAGATGATTACGCTGTTTTTTATTTTTCTTATGATAAACCAGAAAATCTCATCACCAACCAAGAAAAAGAGCTACTAAACCGTTATTGTTACACCCATCTCCCTAGCCCTTATGGCAGCTGTAAAATGTCATTTCTGATGAAAGTGTACGACAAAACCACCCCACCCAACGCCACCCTACAACCCGTCAAAGGCACTTATCCCATTCATATCACTCATCTTAGAGATGATAAAGCTAAACGAGCCTTATTAAAACCATTTGCCTTTGTGGCTGATGTGGTCACCGCACCGTTTCAGCTGATTTATCTGGCGATGCTGGGTGCAGCTTGGCAATGATGGTTATTAAATTGATTTTTTAAACATTGATTGCAAAACATAAAAGGATAAAAAATGTCATTTTTTCCCACATTCAAACCTTATCAAGGCGACATTGCCAAAGAGCCTGTGGCAACCAACGAATACCTACCTCCTGCCCAAACGGTCATGCTTGGCATTCAGCATGTCCTAGCCATGTTTGGGGCGACCGTGCTTGCCCCCATTTTGATGGGCTTTGATGCCAACCTTGCCATTATGATGAGTGGCATTTGTACGATTTTGTTTTTTGTCATGACGGGCGGACGTGTGCCAAGTTATCTTGGGTCATCTTTTGCCTTCATTGGCGTGGTGGCAGCAGCAACGGCTCATGTCACAGGTTCTGGGGCAAACCCCAATCTGGGTGTGGCTTTGGGCGGTATCATTGCCTGTGGCGTGGTCTATGCTCTCATCGGCTTTATCGTCATGGGGACAGGCACTCGCTGGATTGAAAAACTCATGCCCCCTGTCGTAACAGGTGCGGTCGTCATGATTATCGGGCTTAACCTTGCCCCTGTGACGGTGTTGAGCGTGGCGGGCAAACCCTTTGAGCTTGCCATGACACTAGTAACGGTACTTTGTATGAGTGGGGTGGCGGTATTTGCCAAAGGTTTTTTAAAACGCCTACTACTCCTCGTGGGATTGATTATGGCGTATGTGATTTATGCCGTTGTCGCCAATGGCATGAACATGGGAACACCGATTGACTTTGGCGTGATTGGGCAGGCAAGTTGGTTTGGCGTGCCAAATTTTTCGTCGCCTGTGTTTGACATGAACGCCATGCTCATCATTGCTCCTGTGGCGTTTATCCTTGTGGCGGAAAACTTAGGACACATCAAGGCAGTCGGAGCAATGACAGGCGAAAACCTGACGCCACAGCTTGGCAAAGCCTTTGTCGCTGATGGCGTGGCAACGGCACTCTCGGCAGGTGTGGGCGGTACAGGCATGACCACCTATGGCGAAAACATCGGTGTCATGGCAATCACTCGGGTGTACTCGACACTCGTGTTTGTGGTGGCGGGTGTATTTGCGATTTTGCTGGGGTTATCGCCTAAGTTTGGGGCGTTAATCCAAACCATTCCCACGCCTGTGCTGACAGGGGCGAGTATTGTTGTCTTTGGTTTGATTGCTATTGCAGGGGCGAAAATTTGGATTGACAACAAAGTGGATTTTAGCAACAACAAAAACCTCATGGTTGCCTCTGTTACCGTGATTTTGGGTACGGGTAATTTTGGTTTGATGCTTGGTTCATTTGATTTGGGCGGTATCGGTACAGCGACTTTTGTGGCGATTTTCTTAAATTGGGTGCTAGGATTTACCAAAGACAAAGAGGGGGCGATTTGAATACGAAGTCCAATCATTCAAATTTGAAAAGTTGATAAGAATGGTTTATAATATTTTCCCATAAACTTATGACAAATACCGATAACTTTTGAAGTGGTAATCGGTGCAACCATAGCGACCGTCATTTTGGCGTGTCGTTTTTTGATTAAATGACAAAAGGTAATAGCATGTCTAGTTTTTCTGAATGCATCGCCCAAGCGGGTGGTGGCGTTGATAAACTGCATTGTGCGGTTAATGCCATTAATTCGCCCTTGTGGGACATCTTGTTGTGGATGTTGATTTTTGCAGGGGCGTTTTTTACCATCGCCTCAGGATTTGCACAGTTTCGCTTATTTGGGCGAAGCGTCAAAAGTATGCTAAGTAGTCGCAAAGGTCATGACGCAAGCGAAGGCATCTCGGCTTTTCAGGCATTTGTAACAGGACTTGCCAGCCGTGTCGGCGTGGGCAATATTGCAGGGGTGGCACTTGCCATTGGTATTGGTGGTGCTGGGGCGGTGTTTTGGATGTGGCTGATTGCTATCATTGGTATGGCATCGGCATTGGCTGAGTCTAGTCTTGCCCAGCTTTTTAAAATCAAAGACCCCATCACAGGTAAATTTCGTGGCGGTCCTGCCTATTATATTGAGCAAGGTCTGGGTCCATTCTGGCGTACTCTGTGGCGATAAATACAGCGACAAATAACGCTGCCACCACCACCAATAAAGACGCAACAGCAATCATTGATAAACCTAACTTTTGCATGACTACCTCCGATGAGTTATTGGTGTATTGCAAGGATATTTGCAATCATGATGATGGGTTCATGACCTTAATATAAATGGGCTTGAGGGGCTTGTATATCGCATAAAACCAAAGATTTTATTTAAAATAATTTATAACCAACTGTTATAATAAGAATTCATTAAAAGTTTTGTGGGATTGCATTGACTGTGTGATGATACTGGTAAATCATTATTGGTAAACAATTAAAAATACAGCAAAAAGCCACACCGAACAGGTATGGCTGGTTGTTGATAAATTAGAGTGGATTAAGCAAAGACCTCATCGCACGCTTGCTTAAAGCGAGCCACCGCACCATCAACATCGGTAAGCTTATCAAGTCCAAATAGCCCAACTCTAAAACTCTTGTAATCGGCAGGTTCGCCCACTTGTAGGGGTGTACCGCCTGCGATTTGGACACCGACTTTGGCAAATGCCACGCCTTTATGCACCTCATCACTTGGGGCATGACAGACGATGACCCCGACCGCTTGGGCGGATGGGTCTGCCACGCTGGCGATGCCTTTGTCGTTTAGGACGGTTAGGATTTTTTGGCCCAGTTCAAGTTGGGCGGATTTGAGCGTGTCAAAGCCGATTTTTTGACATTCTACCAGCGTATCTCTAAGCTGTCTTAGGCTGTCGGTAGGCATGGTGGCGTGATAAGCGTGTCCGCCATTTTCATAAGCGGTCATGATGCCCGCCCACACTTTTAAATCAAGGGCGAAACTCGTGGATTCGCTCTCTGCCACGAGCTTTTTGGCATTTTCTGACATCATGACAAGTCCACAACAGGGCGTGCTGGATAGTCCCTTTTGGGGAGCGGACAGTAGTACATCGATACCAAGTGCCTTCATGTCAAGCCACACACAGCCAGAGGCAATGCAGTCAATCACCAAAATACCACCAACTTCATGCACCGCTTCACTGAGTGCCTTGATATAATCATCGGACAACATCATGCCAGAGGCGGTCTCTACATGTGGAGCAAAAACGATTTGGGAACGGTTTTTACGGATATAAGCGGTAATGGTATCAATGTCGGCAGGGGCGAAAGTGGTTTTTTCGCCTGTGTGGATTTGGGCGGTGAAAACTTGGGTGGATTTGGCGATGCGTCCTTGTTCTAATATCTGTGTCCAGCGATAGCTAAACCAGCCATTTCGCACGATGACCACGTCTTTGTCGGTGGCAAGCTGACGGGCAACCGCTTCCATGCCTGACGTGCCAGAACCTGGAATGATGGCGAGGGCGTCAGCATTGTAGAGGGATTTTAGGGTGGTGGATAGGTCTTTCATGACACGTTGAAATTCGGCAGACATGTGGTTTAAGGCACGGTCGGTATAAACCACCGAATATTCCAAAAGTCCTTGTGGGTCGATGTCATCTCGTAGGGCGGGCATAATGAATCCTTATTTGGCAAATGAAAGTCTTAATTTACAAAAAATCCACGCAAATTGCAAATGGTTTTTAGTGGTCTGTGGTATTTGTGGAGGTGTGCAATTTTCGTTTGATTTTGGCGATGAGCCAAATGAATATGATGATACCTACGACAAACACCACTCCTGCAATGATGGGGGCAAATATAGCCAAAGCGGACAACCCAACCGCCGCCCCTGTTTCGGCAAGTCCGATGACGGGATTGGCGACCCCTGCGGTGGTGGCACTAGATACAGCTCTGGCACTGGCGGTGGTGGTTTTTACCATGCTTGCTGCTCCCCCTCCTGCAATGATGGCTAATGCCCACGTCATCGCAGGACTAAGCTCGGTCAGGCTACTTGCCATGACTATCGTGCCGGCCATGCCAGCAAGCGGTACTGCGATGGTGTCTAGTAGATTATCTACAAAGGGAATAAGATAAGATAAAGACTCGGCAATGCTAGCAATTGCCAAAATAATGAGTGCGGTCGTACTGCCTAGCCACAACCAGCCATCGCTCAATGGCAGTATGCCAAAATAACTTGCCAAAGACATGCCAAACAACGGTACAAATACCCGAAACCCTGAGCTGGCCGCCAAGCCAATCCCCAAACAAACACTTAATAACAACTCTGTACTCATGGCTATCCACCAAAATTAGATTGATGATATTATACAAAATCACAGAATGTCTGTGCGACCTCTGCGTGATATTTTGTGCAAATTTTTGTAAAAGAGCAAAAATGCCATTTTTGGCGGTGGCAATGCATTAAAAAATAAATAATTAAAAATCAATAAATTATAAACTAATTTGCAAAAATAATAAAAAAGTGCTTGCACAAACTCAAAATTATGCTATCATACGCACCACTTAGGAAACACCGCCGGCTTAGCTCAGTTGGTAGAGCAACTGAC
>NZ_JAUNDY010000002.1 GCF_030525845.1 Moraxella sp. | reverse complement strand
AATCCATATAAATATCACAAGCACTTGCCGTCAGTCGCTCGCCACGAGTGGGGTCGTTAAATAAGGTATTTAAATCTAGGGGTGTGGTGGCGTGAGATGCTAAGGTCTGCCAAGTGGGAGAATTGATATTTTCCATAATAAAATCAATAGGTTATATAATTTTTTTAAAATGGGTACAATTCGCACCCACCAAGATTGAAGTTAACCAAAAGACAATCTTAAACTTGTAATTGTCGCTCGGCAAAATACACAAACGCCCTCATATAGCTTGCCATATCGCCAGCGTCAAAACTCTCCCCTGTCATTGTAACCACATCTACGCCCCGACTGCCAATCAAGGCATCAATGGCATCGGTCAGCTGAATCTCGCCGCCCACGCTGGGAGCGGTTTTGGCAAGATAATCAAAAATGGCACTGTCAAAGACATAACGTCCCACCACCGCTAAGTTTGATGGAGCATTTTCAGGTTTGGGCTTTTCCACAAAACCTGTTACGGCAAAACTTTTGTTTTCACTTGATTTTTCAAGGGTTTGGGCATTTTCCAGTTTGGCAATGCCGTATTTTTCAATATCAGCCGTTGCCACAGGGTCAACCAAGATTTGCGAGCGACCTGTTTTCTCAAATTCACTCATCATAAATGCCAAATTTTGGGTGGCGTAATCCGTCTCGTATGGATTTAGCACCACATCAGGGAGCAAAACCGCAAAGGGATTGTCGCCCACCACCGCCCGTCCTTGTAGCACAGCGTGTCCAAGCCCCAAAGGTTTGCCTTGACGCACGCTAATCACTCGCACATCATCGGGCAAAAAATTAAGACTGTCCGCCAACTCATCTTTGCTCTTTGAGCGAAGCTGGGTATCTAGCTCGCTGTTAATATCAAAATAATTTTCAATGGCAGACTTTTGGGCGTGATTGACAAGAATAATGGTCTTAATCCCTGCCTTGATTGCCTCGTCAATCACATAATGAATGGACGGACGATTGCCAAGTGGCAACAGCTCTTTTGGCACAGCCTTTGAAAGTGGCAACATACGAGTGCCAAAGCCTGCGGTGGGAATGATGGCGTGGGTGATTTTCATAATAATTCCTATGAGCCACAATGACTTTTTAAAACCTTTTGGCAATCTTATGTGGTCATTAAAAGTACAATCTCTTATTTAAGATCAAAATGCGTTGCACTAATATTAGTATATATGTTCCGTATGCTCCTACAAAAACAATGAAATCAACTCACCACCAACCAAAACGCCTTATTATCGCCTTGATATACACGATATTTGCCTGCTTGTAATTCGGCAAATTCTTTGGCAGCGACAATCGGCTGTACAGCACTGACATTTTGGTATTTTAGCATATTGATTTTGATTGACAGCGAATAGGTGCCTTTTGGCAAATTAGCCAGCTCCAATCCTGCGTGGCGATAAGTGGTAAATACCGCCTTCGTGTTTAATTGGCAAGTATTTGCGCGCTTGGTTTTTTCGTTTGGCAACCGCATCTTGAATAAATAGTTCAGGATCGTTTGCTAATTTTCTAACTTTACGAAACTGAGCATCAGATAAACGCTTTTTTATTTTTTTTCATTGGCATTATAGGCAGTTTTTAAAATGTCACCAGCCACTAATTTTAAGGAATTTTTTAAATCTTTATTCATACTAAACCTATATTAATTCATCTCAAAATAAGACTTCAAGAAAACCTCTAAGTTTTCACGATAGTTTTCAACTTGTTTTTGACTGTTAAAGTCATTTGCACAGATAGAGTGAGGAGCTTCATCTTGCAGTTTTTTTGCTAAGAGTTTGTTGTATTGTGCCATTGCATTGGCTGTTCGGATGTTGAAATAATAACAAACTTCTGTTCTCGTTACCGCACAACCCTCCAAAAACATCAGATACGGTACAAAAAAACTTGCCAAATTCAAATCATTATTACTGCGAAATTTATTGGGTAAATTTTTTCAATTCTATCCTGATATAATTCCCAAACTTTTTGATAGTAGCTTTTTTTGAGTGGAATGTAAGTATGCACCAATGGCATATCAATATCCACACCATATCTATCTTTCAACAAAGATTGGCAATTAAAACAAGCAAATAAAGTTGAGGTCATTATCCCCTTATCCCTCATTTTAATAATTGATTTGTTCGCCAAAAACATAGAGGCATTTCCATTTTTTTGAAAAAAAATGTTCTCTTGGTAATGGGCGAGCCACAAAGACATCATCATTAAAATAAATAAAATCTTCGCTCAAATTGGGGATTTATGCAAATTTGCCTCAATCACATGCGAATTAAAAGTTGGCAAGTATTGTGAATCAATAATTTGCTTATGGTCAATAATGGTAATTTTATTGCTGTCTATCTCCTCAATCCAATCTGGTGTTTGATTATCTGTTACAATAAAAATTCTATTGACCCATTTTAAATATGTTAAAACACTATACACCAAATAGTACAACTCGTTATGATTTTCAAAGCGGGCATTATCTTTGGCATACAATCCAAGATCCTCTTGTGCTTGCTCATTTGCTAACACATAACGCTCTCGCCATTCATCATCAGTATCATTAACCCAAGTAAAAACCACATCAATCGGCTTATCAATACCGTTTAGTTTGGATTCCAAACGGCATCGTGCTAATTCGTGTCTGACAATTGCAGTTTCGTCCGCTTCAAGAATTTTTTGCTCATTCGTAAAACTTGCGTATTTCTTATTTAAATAATCCCTAAAAAATAGACCAGGGTTATTAATTAGCTTTTTTGTTTTTTTATAAAACTTATTTTTCTGCAAAATTGCCATTATACAAACTCAAACAAAAATATCCATCAATCGTTAATATGCCCACATACGTGAGCACATTAACAAATACCCATCAACGCTTTTTACGCTGAATCGCATGAATCGCACGACCGTCCGCAGACAGTACTGCCTCATGCACCGCCTCAGAGACTGTGGGATGAGCAAAAGTCATCAGTTGTAGGTCTTCTACGCTAGAGACGAACTCAAGGGCAATCATACCTTGATGAACGATGTCGCCAGCCCCTACGCCAACCATGTGCAAACCAAGCAAGCGGTCAGTTTTGGCATCTGCCACAACCTTGATAAGACCTTGACCCTCGCCTTGTGCCAAAGCACGACCATTGGCAGATAGGCTAAACGAACCTGTTTTGACTTCATGACCTTTGGCTTTAGCAGCTTCTTCGGTCAAACCAACCCACGCAATCTCAGGGTGGGTATAAATCACGCTGATGATGGTGTCGTAGTTGACTTGAGCTTTTTCGCCATGAATGCGTTCTACCGCCATCATGCCCTCTTCCATTGCTTTGTGAGCAAGCATAGGACCACGCACCAAGTCGCCGATGGCATACACGCCATCAAGGCTCGTTTTACACTGGTCGTCCACCGCCACCAAGCCACGCTCGGTCAGCTCGATGCCACAACCTTCAGCAAGTAGTTTTTCACTATATGCACGGCGACCCACGCAAACAATCAGCTTATCAAAGGTTTCTACTTTGGTTTCGCCTTTGACATCAGTGGTTACAACCACTTCACCACCCACCACTTCGGCTTTGGTAACTTTGGTATCGACACGGATGTCAAGCCCTTGTTTTTTGAGGAGTTTGCCTGCTTCTTTGGCGATGTCTTTATCGGCAACGGCTAAGAATTCTGGCAAGGCTTCATAAACCACCACTTCCGAACCTAAGCGACGCCACACCGAACCAAGCTCCAAGCCAATCACGCCCGCACCAATCACGCCAAGACGCTTAGGAGCTTCGCTAAATTCCAAGGCACCTGTTGAGTCCACGATATACTCGCCGTCCACAGGAGCAACAGGGATATTGATTGGCACAGAACCTGCCGCCAAAATCACATATTTGGCAGTCAAAGTAGTCTCGGTACCGTCATGGGCGGTAAATTTGACTTGTTTCTCAGCGGATTTGCCATCAAGCAAAGTACCCACGCCTTGTAGCCAGTCCACGCCATTGCCTTTTAGAAGTCCTGCCACACCTGCGGTCAAGCCTTTAACGATGCTGTCTTTGCGTTCAAGCATTTTGGCAACATCAATCGCTACCTCGCCTGTGCTGATGCCATGCTCAGCAAGCTCATGGCGAGTTGCTTCGTAGCGGTGTGAGCTGTCAAGTAGGGCTTTGGAGGGGATACAGCCAACATTTAGGCAAGTACCGCCAAGGGCTGGCTCGCCTTTGTGAATGCGTTTTTCGATACAGGCGGTAGAAAAACCAAGTTGAGCGGCACGAATGGCAGCCTCATAGCCACCAGGTCCACCACCAATAACAACTAAATCATATGAAGTTTTCATAAGTTTTCCTTTTAATTAAGGTAAAGTTAATAAGGTAACAATCTTAAATCTTTAATATAATGAAAATCTTTATGGTTTCTTGATGATAAAGACACATCATCTACCAAAGCTGTGCTTGCAATTAAAGCCTCTGCCAGTTGTAAATTATGGCTCAAATTATAGTCAATGATGAATTTTTCAGCCATTTGTGCAATTTCATGATTTAAAGATAAAGTATTAAAAAATGTCAATAATTCCAATAAATCTTTTAATTCTGATTTATTTCGACTACCAATTAATAACTCATAACGAGTAATGCTACTCACACAAAGCTGATGGCGTTCTTGATATTTGGTTAATATGTCAATTGCTTTTTGGTTTTTGCGTGTTAACTCAATCATCACATCGCTATCGATTAGCAAGTTTTGCACATTAGCCCCATTGCTCTTTACGCAGTTTGCGAATATATTCTACTGAATCCACCATATCTTCTCTGTCTGCCCACATACCAACGGCGGGTAATTTTGAAAAATCAATCGGCTCTATTTTTTTGCTTGTTGAGCGAAAATTGGCCGACATCTTTATCAAAAATTACCGTAAATTTCTCTGAAAAAGATAGGGAATTTTTTGTAAGAATGCTTGCAACTCTGCCAAAGTTGTATTATGCAATGCTAGATTTGCCATAATTAATCCGTATGAATCATTCACATTTTAAAGGCAAGGCAAAATATTACCTTGCCTTTTTTTGATTAGATATCAAGAAGCAAACGAGCTGGATCTTCGATAAGCTCTTTGATGGTTACCAAGAATTGTACCGCATCTTTACCGTCAATCAAACGGTGGTCATAAGACAGAGCCAAATACATCATTGGTAGGATAACCACTTGACCATTGACCGCCATTGGGCGTTCGTTGATGGCGTGCATACCCAAAATGGCAGTTTGTGGTGGATTAATGATTGGGGTAGACAGGAGCGAACCAAACACACCACCGTTGGTGATGGTAAATGTACCGCCAGTCATTTCTTCGATAGCAAGTTTACCTTCACGAGCCTTGATGGCATAATCACGGACACCGCCTTCGATGTCGGCAAGACCCATGCTGTCGGTATCACGAAGAACGGGTACCACCAAGCCACGGTCGCTTGATACTGCCACGCCCACGTCATAGTAGCCGTGATAGATGATGTCGTCGCCATCAATAGAGGCATTAACCGCAGGGAAGCGTTTTAGGGCTTCGGTGGCAGCTTTGACAAATAGCGACATAAAGCCTAGTTTTACGCCATGACGTTTTTCAAATTGGTCTTTGTACTTAGCACGCAAGTCCATGAGTGGTTTCATGTTCACTTCGTTAAAGGTGGTAAGCATGGCGGTTTCTTGGGTGGCGGAGAGTAGACGCTCGGCGATACGCTTACGCAAACGAGTCATTGGCTCACGTTTTTCGATGCGTTGACCGATTGCAGTAGCAATGACTTGACCGTTGTCAGCTTTTAGGGTTGGGTTGACCATGTCAGATTTGGTAACACGACCGCCACGACCTGAGCCTTGTACGTCAGCAGGATTTACGCCAGTTTCTTTGGCAGCTTTACGCACGGCAGGGGCTTGGTCTTTAAAATCGCCTTCGTTAGTGGTAGCAACAGGCGTAGCAACTGGCACTTCTGGGGCGGACGCAGGGGCTGGCTCTTCGGCTTTAGCGGGGGCAGAAGCTACCGCACCCGCTTCAAAAGTAGCAATCACTTCGGCAGACAATACAGTGCTATCCACGCCTTTAACGATGTTGGTAATTACGCCATCATCAGGGGCAACAACTTCTAGGACAACTTTGTCGGTTTCGATTTCAGCAAGCAGTTGGTCACGTCCTACTTGCTCGCCTTCACTTACGTGCCATTCTACGATAGTGCCGTCTTGTACTGATTCTGGAAATACAGGGGCTTTAATGTCAGCCATGATAAACTCCAAAGTTTAGGGCGTTGTAAGGTAAAAAAATTACATACGCCAAGTTTTAAAATGATTGGCGTGCTGTGTTTAATCACATACCGCACGCCCATTAACAATAAAAGTTAAGCACACGGGTCTACCCCATGTGCTTTTTGGGTTATAGTTGTTCTACGCTCACGTTTAGAGCCTGTGCGATAAGGGCTTTTTGTTGGGCGTTGTGGATTTTTGGCGAACCTGTTGCAGGAGCAGCCGCTGATGGACGAGCAGAGGCGGGAAGTAATTTCGCCTTACCATCTAGTAAACGGTGCAACTCTGGGAACAGATAATACCACGCACCTTGATTGAGTGGTTCTTCTTGTGTCCACATCACTTGTTCAAGGTTAGGATACTTAGCAAGCTCTTCTAGGATGCGTGCCTCTGGTAGCGGATAAAGTTGTTCGATACGCACAATCGCCACATCGGTAATGCCAAGTTTACGGCGAGTTTCAAGTAGGTCATAGTAGACTTTACCACCACACAGCACCACACGCACCACGTTGTTATTATCAATCGCATCAATCTCTGGTAGCACGCTTTCAAATTTGCCAGTTGCCAACTCATCAAGCTGTGATGTAGCAAGCGGATGACGTAGAAGTGATTTTGGCGACATCACAATGAGTGGCTTACGGGCTTTTTGCACGACTTGGCGGCGTAGGGCGTGGAAAATCTGAGCAGGCGTGGTTGGGGTAATGACCTGCATATTTTCTTCGGCACAAAGCTGTAAGTAGCGTTCTAGGCGAGCAGAGGAATGCTCAGGACCTTGACCCTCAAAGCCGTGTGGCAAAAGCATGGTAAGACCTGATAGGCGTTGCCATTTGGTTTCGCCTGATGAGATAAACTGGTCAATGACCACCTGAGCTCCGTTAGCAAAGTCGCCAAATTGAGCTTCCCAGACAATCAGGGCATTTGGTACGGTGGTTGAGTAACCGTATTCAAAGGCAAGTACCGCCTCCTCTGATAGAAGTGAGTTATAAGTGGCAAAACGGGCTTGACCCTCACGAATGTGTTGCAAAGGAATGTATAAGCTACCGTCTTTTTGGTTGTAAAGTTCGCTGTGGCGGTGTGAGAATGTACCACGACCCACGTCCTCGCCTGTAATACGCACCAATGCCCCATCGTCTACGAGCGAAGCATATGCCAATGTCTCAGCCGCACCCCAGTTCAAAGGCTCTTGCCCTGTTTGCATGGCAAGGCGTTGCTCGAGTACTTTGGCAACTTGGCGTTGTAGCTCAAAGCCCTCTGGCACTTTTGCCATCGCTGCTGCGTAGGATTTGAGTTTTTCGACAGACACGCCTGTTTGGACATCATCGGTCAAGCCGTGACCGACATAAGGCGACCAATCCACAAACAAGCTAGCGTCTGGCTCTTTGGCAAGACCATGAGCCACGTCCTCGCCATTATCTAGGGCGATACGATAAGCGTCATCAATTTGAGTGGCTTGTTCGGCGGTTAGCACACCCTCTGCAACCAGTTTTTGAGCGTATTGGGTGCGAGTGGTGGGTAGTTTTTTGATGACTTGATACATGAGCGGCTGAGTGGCGGACGGCTCATCTGATTCGTTGTGTCCGTTACGGCGATAGCACACGATGTCAAGCACCACATCACGACCGAACTCTTTGCGATAATCAAGCACCAATTGGCTGGCAAAAACCACTGCCTCTGGGTCATCGCCATTGACGTGTAGCACAGGGGCGTGTACCATTTTGGCAACATCCGTACAGTACTCAGTAGAGCGTGCGTCCTCAGGACGGCTGGTGGTAAAGCCTACTTGGTTATTGATGACCACATGAACCGTACCACCTGTCTTGTAGGCACGAGTTTGCGACATCTGGAAAGTTTCTTGGTTGACGCCTTGACCTGCAAAAGCAGCATCGCCATGCACCACGATGGGTAGTACGGTGCTGTTGTCGATGTCATAACCGTATTTTTCAGAGCGTCTTGCTTGACGGGCACGTACCGAGCCTAGCATGACAGGCGAGACGATTTCTAGGTGCGATGGGTTGTAGGCTAGGGCAAGGTGCAATTCGCCACCTTTGGTAACCACGTTTGAGCTATAACCGTTGTGGTATTTAACGTCGCCTGAGCCAATGGTGGGTTGAATTTTACCGTCAAATTCGTCAAATAGGATTGAGGGGTTTTTACCCATGATGTTCACAAGTAGGTTTAGACGACCACGATGTGCCATGCCGATGACGACTTCTTTGGTGCCATAAGTGCCCACACGCTGAATCATCTCATGCACCGCAGGGATAAAGCTTTCGCCACCTTCTAGACCAAAACGCTTCACGCCTGTGTATTTACGGGCAAGGTATTTTTCCAAACCTTCGGCAGCTGTGAGACGATCAAGGATTTCAAGTTTTTTGTCTTTGTCAAATTTGATGTAGCCTTGACCCGATTCGATGTATTTTTCAATCCATTTTTTCTCGGTGGCGGTAAAGACATGCATGTATTCATAGCCAATACTACCACAGTAAATGCGTTCGCAAATCTCAATAATCTCACGCAAAGTCGCTTCGTTTTTGCTGATGCTCATCAAAGTGGTAGGAAATACAGTGTCAAGGTCAGCCTCAGACAAGCCGTGATAAGCCAAAGTTAAATCCTCAATACCATCACGCTTTTGTAGTCCTAGCGGGTCGATTTTGGCTTTGCGGTGTCCACGACGGCGATAAGCACTGATAAGCTGTTGGACTGCCATGTGCTTGGGGTCGCCCTCACCATTACCGTCTGTGCCGCCAACCACGATGGGCTTGGCGTTGGTTTGGTTGCGAGCAAGTAGCAAAAATTGCTCCTTGATGGCGTTGTGCGGTGCGTCTGTCGCTTGCTCGTAATCAGCAAAGTATTTTTGCCAATCCTCACTCACGCTTGCTTTGTCCGCCAAATAATCCTCGTACAACGCCTCAATGTACGCCGCACCGTCCGCTGTTAATTCGGTGCTTTGGTAAGCGACCGTGTCTTTGCTGTTTTTTGTCATAACATTCGCCATATTAAACACATTTTAAAAATGTCGTTGGTTTACTGATGAATGACCGCATTCCACCCAAAACCGTCTGTCGGCAGAATAATCACGCTCATACCAAAAATCTGCCCATGAACCACTCAGAGCGATTTTATCAATAAATACTGCATAGTTTACGCCATTTAACCAAATATGACAAGTTACAATGGTTTGAAAAATGTGAATAGATGATGGTTTTTGCCAAAAAAAATTCTACAAAGCACGAATGTACATTAAATTTAAGCCTTGATACACGGTATTTTGGGGGAATATTTACAGAAAAATAGTAAGCCCTCCCAGTTCATTGATATTTTTAAACAGTTATTTTTAAAATATCAACAATGAAAATTCCCCAAAATTGCTTTTGGGGAATTTGTGGCTTTGCCGATTATTTGCGGTCTTCAAGCTTAACAAATGGACGGTGCGTTTCGCCAGTATAACGCTGACGTGGACGACCGATTTTGAAGGGTTCTGAGTGCATTTCAGTCCAGTGGCTGATCCAACCCACAGTACGAGCAAGGGCAAAGATAACGGTAAACATAGACGTTGGGATACCGATGGCTTTAAGGATGATGCCAGAGTAGAAGTCCACGTTTGGATACAGTTTACGCTCGATGAAGTAGGGGTCAGATAGAGCGATTTTTTCTAGTTCCATGGCAAGTTGAAGTTTAGGGTCATTGACACCCAAAGCACCCAAAACTTCATCACAGGTCTCTTTCATGACCTTGGCACGTGGATCAAAGTTTTTGTACACACGGTGTCCAAAGCCCATGAGCTTGGCTTCTTTGGTCTTGACTTTTTCCATGAATGGAGCAACGTTTTCAATGGTACCAATTTCATCAAGCATTTGTAGAACGGCTTCGTTCGCACCACCGTGTGATGGACCCCATAGAGCCACGATACCAGCAGCGATACACGCGTACGGGTTGGCACCTGTCGAACCTGCCAAACGCACGGTAGAAGTAGAGGCGTTTTGTTCGTGGTCAGCGTGTAGAGTGAAGATTTTATCCATCGCACGCACAAGCACAGGATTTGGCTTATAATCAACATCACCAGGCGTAGCAAACATCATGTATAGGAAGTTTTCAGCATAGCTAAAATCTTTGCGTGGATATAGGAAAGGTTCGCCAATGCTATATTTGTAGCTCATCGCAGCAAGGGTAGGCACTTTGGCAATCAAGTCCACACAAGTTTCATCACGGTGTGCTGGGTCAGAGATGTCTAGGTGGTTGTGATAGAACGCAGACAATGCACCAACCACGCCCACCATAATCGCCATGGGGTGAGCGTCACGGCGGAAGCCTTCAAAGAATTTACGCAGTTGGTCGTGTACTGCCATATTGTTAGATACACGCTCGTAGAATTTGGCTTTTTGTTCGGCGTTTGGTAGGTCGCCGTAGAGTAGGGCGTAGCAGACTTCTAGGTATTCAGCATTGTCAGCCAGCTCGTCAATGGCATAGCCACGATGTAGCAGTTCGCCCTTGTCGCCATCAATGTAGGTCAGCTTAGATTCAACAGGAGCGGTCGCCATAAAACCAGGGTCATACGTCCAAAAACCTGCTTTGTTTACCGCACTGATGTCCAATACAGGGCGACCAAGCGTGCTTTCTAGCACGGGCATTTCATATTCTGTGCCATCAACAACTAATTTGACTTCTTTTGTCATAACAAACCTCTTTGTTTGGGTGAGTGCGTCTCATCTGGGCTAGGAAAATAAATCCGTCTGTTTTTGACCAAGACCAATTAAGACAACAAATGTACACTAAACCACTCCTTTGGCTTGCGTGCGTGTCCTTCATATCACTGTTTTAAAACAGTAAGACAATAGTACAAAATCTTAGCCAAACTTACAAGCCTTTTCAGATAAAAATTCGTTGCATTTTGATTTTATGGGGAAATTTGTCCAAAATCCACCCAAAAATGAGTGCACCTTTGTACTGTTATTCAATGAAACTTGGGTGTTTTTGAAATATTTTGTAACAATATGACTGGGTGGTGTTGGGCGAGTTTTGTGAGAGGTTACGTGCTTTTTGTAAATTTATTTGTAATTTTGTTTGTAAAATTTGTTCAAGCGTTTTATAATCTAACAGTTCTGTATCATACTTTTTAATTGATAATCAGTTACAATTTTTTGCCGAAAAAGACCATAAAAAACATCATTTTATGAGCCATTTTTGCATGATTTTATCATTAAAAAAGTATATAATAAACATTCTTTTAAATGATGATGACATCACTTAAAATTATGTTATAGTTGTAGGCACACCACCTTTGTGGACGTGATAATAATTTGCTGTGTAGGATTTTTCCTTTCAGCCAGCTCTCCTTGCCATTGGCGAAAAATTAGATAAGGATGCCCGCTGTGAAAAGCAACCGACCAATTAACTTACCCCTAAGCCAAGTGATTGCGGTGAACTCAAAATCACCCATCGCAATGGCTTCGATTTTACACCGTGTGTCAGGCATTGTGTTGTTTTTGCTTACCCCTGTCATGCTTTGTATTTTACAAACTTCCCTATCAAGCCCAGAGGGGTTTGAGGGTGTCTTTAATAACATTGCCCTGCGTTTTGTGGCGTGGATTTTTGTGGCAGGTACAGCCTACCATTTTGTGATGGGTATCAAGCACTTGCTGGCTGACTTGGGTTGTAACGAGGAGTTCCAATCGGGTAAAACCGCAGCGATTATTAGCTTTGTGATTGCATTTGCCTTAATTTTGGCTTCATTTGTATGGGTGATGTTCTAATGGCTAGAAATAATTCAAGTATTAAAAGTGCCACAGGTCTGACAGGTTCAGGCTCTCGTGATTGGGTGTTACAGCGTATTAGTGCCGTTGTGTTGGCATTGTATGCGGTGGTGTTGGTGGGATTTTTCCTATTTAACAAGGTGGACTACGCAATGTGGCATGGCTTTATGATGAGCTTGCCCATGAAGTTGTTTAGCCTTGTGGCGATTATCTCGCTTGTGTTTCATGCTTGGGTGGGTATGTGGACGGTGTTTACTGACTACATCAAATCCTCAGGCTTGCGTATCGTCCTACAAGGTGCGGTTATCGTTGCCATTTTGGCATATTTGTTTTGGGGTGTGATGATTTTTTGGTAATTCTTCCTTAAAATTATCTCTTTTACATTAAATAGGAAAATAATTATGGCATTAGCACCAGAAAAACCAATTGAAAATATCCCCACCCTAAACTTCGATGCAGTCATCGTAGGTGGTGGTGGCTCAGGCATGAGAGCCTCATTACAACTTGTCGAAGGCGGCATGAAAGTTGCCGTTTTGACCAAAGTTTTCCCAACTCGTAGCCACACCGTTGCAGCCCAAGGCGGTATCGGTGCCTCTTTGGGTAACATGAGTCCCGACAACTGGCATTTTCACTTTTATGACACCGTCAAAGGCTCTGACTGGCTAGGCGACCAAGACGCCATCGAGTACATGTGCCGTGAAGCTCCCAAGGTCGTCTACGAGCTAGAACACATGGGCATGCCTTTTGACCGTAACGCCGATGGCACGATTTATCAGCGTCCCTTTGGTGGACACTCAGCCGAGTACGGAGCTAAGCCTGTGCCACGTGCCTGTGCAGCAGCTGACCGTACAGGACACGCCTTATTGCATACGCTTTATCAAAAAAACCTAGAAAAAGGTACGCAGTTTTTTGTGGAGTGGATTGCTCTTGACCTCATCAAGGATGCAGATGGCAACATCAACGGCGTGATTGCCCTTGACCAAGAAACAGGTAATATCAGCGTGTTCCAAGCCAACACCACCATTTTAGCCACAGGTGGTGCAGGTCGTATCTTTAAAGCATCAACCAACGCCTACATCAACACAGGCGATGGCTTGGGTATGGCGGTGCGTGCGGGCATTCCTCTACAAGACATGGAATTTTGGCAATTTCACCCCACAGGCGTGGCAGGTGCGGGCGTACTGTTGACCGAAGGCTGTCGTGGTGAGGGTGCGATTTTGCGTAACAAACATGGCGAGCCGTTCATGGAGCGTTATGCCCCAACCCTAAAAGACCTAGCCCCTCGTGATTTCGTCTCTCGTTCGATGGACCAAGAGATTAAAGAAGGTCGTGGTTGTGGTCCAAACGGCGATTATATTTTGATGGACATGACGCATTTGGGTTTAGAAACCTTGATGAAACGTTTGCCATCGGTCTTTGAGATTAGCCACAACTTCGCCAACGTAGACATCGCCAAAGAAGCTGTTCCTGTTGTACCAACCATTCACTATATGATGGGCGGTATCCCCACCAACATTCACGGTCAGGTTACTGTGCCTGTACTAGATGGTCATGTGGATGAACAAGGTCTGTACACCGAAGGTCGTGTGGTTAAGGGTCTATATGCCATCGGCGAATGTGCATGTGTGTCAGTACACGGTGCTAACCGTCTTGGCACAAACTCCCTACTTGACCTTGTGGTATTTGGGCGTGCGGCAGGTAAGCACATCCTAGATGAATTTGCCAACTCTGACCACAGCTACAAGCCACTTGACCCACGTGTGCTGGACTTCACCAAAGCTCGTCTTGACAAACTTCAAAACTCTACCGAAGGCTACAACGCTCAAGAAGTGGCGGATGAGATTCGTTCCATCATGCAAGCTCACGCAGGCGTGTTCCGTACCCAAGCCTTGATGGATGAGGGTGTGGAGAAAATCATGGCACTTGCTCCTAAGATTGAGCAAATCCACCTAAAAGACAAATCAGCCGTCTTTAACACCGCCCGTATCGAAGCACTCGAAGTGGCGAACCTATACGAAGTTGCCAAAGCCACCATGTTGTCAGCTTCTCTACGCCACGAATGTCGTGGAGCTCACTCGGTGCTAGACTATGAGCACCCTGCTGATTATGAGCCTGCACCGCTTGGACGTGATGACAAAAATTGGATGAAGCATACCCTGTGGTACTCCGAGGGTAACCGTGTGGTTTATAAGCCAGTTCGCAAACAGCCACTCACGGTGGAGTATTGCGAGCCACGTGTGCGTACGTTCTAATTTTACTTTAAAAACTTTAAAAGGCATGATAGCGACCAAAACACAGCCATCATGCCTACTATGGAGATAATTTATGAGTCGAGGCAAACGCATTGTAGAGATTTATCGCTACGACCCAGACAAAGACAAAGCACCCTATATGCAAACCTACGAGATTGAGCTATTGGACACCGACCGTATGCTCCTAGACGTGCTACTTCGCCTAAAAAAAATGGACGAAACCTTGACGTTTCGCCGTAGTTGCCGTGAGGGTATCTGCGGCTCAGACGGCATGAACATCAATGGCAAAAATGGCTTGGCGTGCTTGATTAACATGAACACCTTGCCTGAGCGTATCATCATTCGTCCACTACCAGGTTTGCCAGTCATCAAAGATTTGGTGGTGGATATGAACCAATTCTACGCCCAGTACGAAAAAGTTCACCCATTCCTCATCAACCACCAACCAGCCCCACCCAAAGAGCGACTACAATCGCCCGAAGACCGTGAAAAAATGAACGGACTTTATGAGTGTATCTTGTGTGCGTGCTGTTCGACTTCTTGTCCGTCATTTTGGTGGAATCCAGACAAGTTTCTTGGTCCGTCAGCCCTACTTAACGGCTACCGCTTCATCATCGACAGCCGTGATACCGACACCCAAGCTCGTCTGGCTCGCCTAGATGACCCATTTAGCTTGTTCCGTTGTCGTGGTATCATGAACTGCGTGTCGGTTTGCCCCAAAGGTCTAAACCCCACTAAGGCAATCGGTCATATTCGTAATATGCTTCTTGAACAAGCGGGTTAATCACATTTTTGATGTGTAGCATGGGTAATTGGGTAAAACCAGTTACCCATTTTACTCATGTATGAATATGCCAAAATTTTTAAAAATTTCTTTAAAAACAATCGGTTATTTTATCGCCATTTTGCTCATGTATGGCGTATTGATGACGTGTGCGACTTTTTTGCCAAGCCAAATCAGTAAACATAAGCTCACCAATGATGAGCCTACCATTGACATTTATGTCATCTCTAATGGCGTGCATACCGATTTTGTGTTGCCGACTGTCAGCGATCAAATCAACTGGACAAGCGTCTTTGACCCCAGCCATACCCAAAATGGCAAGGCGGATAATTGGGTAAGTATCGGGTGGGGCGATAGGGATTTTTATCTAAATACTCCTACGTGGGCGGATTTAAAGGCAAATACGGCATTTAATGCTTTGCTTGGGCTGAGTACATCTGTATTGCATGTCAGTTTTGAGCCTGACCGTACGGTGCAAACTTGCCAAAAATGTCGCAAAATTACCTTAACACTCCACCAATACCAAAACATCATCTCTCACATTCGTGCCACCTTACCTGCCGAGAGACCATTGGCGATTGGTGGTGCGAACTATTGGCAAAATGATGCTTTTTATCCTGCACTCGGCAGTTATAACGCTTTTTATACTTGCAATTCGTGGGTTAATAATGGACTTAAAAAAGCAGAGGTCAAAACCGCCCTATGGACGGTGCTGGATACAGGGGTGATAAAAGAGCGGTAGCAGCATGTTTTACTTTTCATGTTGACCGACTTAAAAATCCGTCGCATTTATTTCTATTGTATTTCTTATTGTAACAAAATATTTAAATTTAGAGAAAACACTTGTCATTTGTTAAAAACTGTATTAGTATATCGTCCATTGATTTGAGTTATCAGACCATTTATTATTGTTATGACAAATATTAGCCTACACCCTCATCACCATCATTCCTAATATTCTTTTAGGCGTGTGGTTATCGCCCGAAAGAATCGAAGTTTCGGGAGTAGGTGAAACACCGTCATCAAATGTATTTATAAGCTCCCAAAGATGATTTGGGGGCTTTTATTTTATCAATCATATGGAAATTTGGAGAAATCATGTCAACACATCTAAAAATCGCCATTCAAAAATCAGGTCGCCTTAGCGATGACTGCCAAGAGCTTCTGCGAGCTTGTGGCGTCAAATTCCACTACAACAAAGATCGTCTGATGGTATACAGCAAAAACATGCCCATTGAACTGCTTCGTGTACGAGATGACGACATCCCCTCTTTGGTGTTTGACGGCGTGGTGGATTTGGGCTTTGTGGGTGAGAATGTACTCAAAGAATGCGAGCTTGATTTGCAATACAAAGGAGAGGTTGCCAATTTTAAAAAGCTCAAAGTTTTCAATTTTGGCGAGTGCCGTCTATCGCTGGCTGTACCAAAAGACTTTGAGTATAAAGGGATTGATAGCCTAAGAAACGCTCGTATCGCCACCAGCTACCCCAATCTATTAAAAGACTACATGGACGCACAAGGCATTCCCTTCAAAAACTGCCTACTCACAGGTTCGGTGGAAGTCGCCCCCAGTGCAGGGATAGCCGGTGCCATTTGCGATTTGGTATCTTCTGGGGCAACCTTAGAGGCTAATGGCTTAAAGGAAGTGGAAACGATTTTTCGTTCTAAGGCATGCCTCATCGGCAAAAGCGAACCGCTCTCCGCTGATAAACAAACCCTCGTAGATAAGCTTTTGACACGTATGATGGGTATTGAGCAAGCTGCCGAGAGCAAATACATCATGCTTCACGCCCCCAAAGATAAGCTTGCCGACATCATCAAATTGCTTCCTTGTGCAGAAAATCCAACCGTACTGCCTCTTGCAAGCGATGATGGCAAAGTGGCAGTACACATTGTCAGCCAAGAGACACTGTTTTGGGAGACGATGGAGGCATTAAAAGCCGTTGGTGCAAGTTCTATTTTGGTGTTACCGATTGAAAAAATGATGCTTTAATCCATTGATTTTATTGATAAATTTTAAAAAAAACCACAGTAGCAAATTTGAGTTAGCCTAACGACACAACTCAACATCCAAGCCATTATACAAATTATTGATTTTAAAGAGAAAATTATGAAAACCCTAATCTGGAAAAATCTAAACCAAGCCGAACGCCAAACCGCCCTAACTCGCCCCGCCCAAACGCTTGGTGATGAAATCAGCCAAATCGTAACAGACATCAAAAATCAAGTGGTAAATCAAGGAGATACCGCCTTGTTTGCCCTTGCCGAAAAGTTTGATAAAGTCAAATTGGACAGCCTAAAAATCGCCCCAAGCGAATTTGACAACGCCCAAAACGCCCTATCAGACGAACTTAAAGCCGCCATTGACACCGCTTATGCCAACATTCACAAATTTCACACCGCCCAAATCCCTGCCCCCATTGACACCCAGACAATGGCAGGCGTGCGTTGTCAAGTTACCACACGCCCCATTGAAAAGGTGGGCTTATACATTCCAGCAGGGTCAGCCCCCTTATTTTCTACCGTGCTAATGCTTGCCATTCCTGCCAAAATTGCAGGGTGCAAAAAAATTGTCCTGTGTTCGCCCGCCCCGATTTGTGCCGAAATCTTATACACCGCCAAACGCTGTGGCGTGGATGAAATCTTTGCCGTGGGCGGTGCAGGGGCGATTTGTGCAATGGCGTACGGCACAGAGAGTATCCCCAAAGTGGACAAAATCTTTGGGCCAGGCAACGCCTTTGTTACCGAAGCCAAACGCCAAGTGCTACTGACAGGCACCGCCATTGATATGCCCGCAGGTCCTAGTGAAGTGCTTGTGATTGCCAATGAATTTGCCAACCCTGCCTTTGTGGCAAGCGATTTGCTCTCCCAAGCTGAGCACGGAGCGGACAGCCAAGTGATTTTACTGACCGACAGCCAATCCTTAGCCGATAAGGTTTTGAGCGAAATTGAGAGCCAATTACAAACACTCCCCCGAGCCGAAACTGCCAAGCAAGCCCTTGCCAAAAGTCGTATCATCATCACAGATAACCTGCAAGAATGTGTAGCAATTTCAAACAGTTACGCCCCAGAGCATTTGATTATCAACACCGACAATCCCCGTCAATATCTGGACGACATCAGCCATGCAGGCTCGGTGTTTTTGGGGGCGTACACCCCCGAGAGTATGGGCGACTACGCCAGTGGCACCAACCACACCTTGCCGACTTATGGCTACGCCCGCACCCAGTCATCGCTTGGCTTGGCGGACTTTTATAAGCGAATGACCGTGCAAGAATTGTCCATTGACGGCTTTAAAAATTTGGCGAACACCGTTGCAATCATGGCAAGTGCCGAGCAATTGGACGCTCATAAATTGGCGGTAGAAGTGCGGTTAAAAGAGTTGGGCGAATAAAATACCATTCTTAATTTATTTTTCGTAAGGGCGAATTGCAATTCGCCCCTACAATGCCAATAATTTAAAAACGGTTAAATGTTAAATTTAAAAATGGAAAATAAAATGCAAACCTTAATTAATCCCCATATTCTTGCCCTAACGCCTTACCAATCCGCCCGTAAAATTGGCGGTAATGGCACGATTTGGTTAAATGCCAATGAATATCCGCTTTCACCCAATGAATTATTGGCAAATTTAAACCTAGATAATTTAAATCGCTATCCAGAACCACAGCCCCAAAGCGTAATAAGTGCCTATGCCAATTATGCAGGTGTTAATAATAATCAAATTTTAATCACTCGGGGTGGCGATGAAGGCATTGAGCTGATTATCCGTGCCTTTTGTGAAAATAATGACAGCGTATTATATTGTCCGCCCACTTATGGAATGTATAAGGTCAGCTCCGATACGCTTAATATCAATACCAAAACTGTGCCTTTAACGGCTGAGTTTCAATTAAATTTAAAAGAAATTGAAAAGAATTTGGATAAAGTCAAAGTTATTTTTGTGTGTAGTCCCAATAATCCAACGGGCAATTTATTAAACAAAGATGACATTATCCAATTACTTAATATGACCAAAAATAAAGCGGTTGTTGTGGTTGATGAAGCCTATATTGATTTTTGTTTGGATAAGAGTTTGGCAAATGAACTGACAAACTTTGATCATCTAATTATCATACGCACACTTTCCAAAGCCTTTGCCCTAGCAAGCATTCGCTGTGGTTTTATCTTAGCAAATGACTGGATTATCCAAAGTTTACAAAAAATCATTGCCCCTTATCCCATTCCCACGCCTTGCGCTTTAATTGCCGAGAGTGCTTTATCAAATACTGGCATTCAAATAATGCAAGATAAAGTGGCAATCACGCTTAATAATAAATCGTGGCTAGAAAATGAATTGTCAAAATTACAAATTGTCCAAAAAATCTACCCAAGCTGTGCCAATTTTATTTTGGTAGAATTTAAAGACGGGCAAAAAGTATTTGAAACACTTTGGGAACAAGGTATCATTGCCAGAAACCAACATACCGCCTTAAATTTGACAAACTGTATTCGTATTAGCATTGGTACGGATAAGGAAAATTTAGCATTAATCAACGCATTAAAAAATATCTGATTTAAACCCCAATTAATTTTAAAAGGCAACCCAAATGCAACCTACTTTATTTATTGACCGAGACGGCACTTTAATTGACGAACCCAAAACCGATTTTCAAATTGACAGTTTGGAAAAATTAAAATTAGAAAAAGGCGTGATTGTTGCCCTTTTGGCATTACAAAAAAAATACCGCCTTGTAATGGTGTCCAATCAAGACGGACTTGGTACGGAGAGTTTCCCAAAGGAAAATTTTGATAAACCACACAATGCAATGCTGGATATTTTTACATCGCAAGGCATTGTCTTTGATGATATTTTAATTTGTCCACATTTTAAAGACGATGATTGTGAATGCCGAAAGCCAAAAACCAAACTTTTACAAAGCTATATTGATAACAATTTATTTGATAAAAATAACAGCTTTGTCATTGGCGATAGGGATACTGACATTGAGCTTGCGAATAATTTGGGCATTGTTGGGCTTAAATACAATCCTGATAATTTAAATTGGGATTTAATTGCCGAAAAGTTATTGGGACAAGCGACAACCAATATCGGCGAACGCCAAAAACGCTATGGCGAAGTGATTAGAACCACCAAAGAAACAGACATTAAAGTGCAAGTTTGGCTTGATGAAACGGGCGTGAATGACATTAAAACAAGCATTGGGTTTTTTGACCATATGCTAGACCAAATTGCCACGCACGGCGGATTTAAAGTCGCCATTTCGTGCAAAGGCGATTTGTGGATTGACGAACACCATTCGGTAGAAGACACCGCCATTGCTTTTGGGCAGGCGTTAAAACAAGCCATTGGCGATAAAAAAGGCATTGCCCGTTTTGGCTTTGTTTTGCCAATGGACGAATGCCGTGCCGAATGCACAATGGATTTGTCGGGCAGACCGTTTTTAAAATTTAAAGGCAAATTTAGCCGAGACAAAGTGGGCGATTTTAGCACCGAACTTACTGAACACTTTTTTTATTCAATGGCGATGGCAATGATGGCAACTTTGCATTTAAAAGTCAAAGGCGACAATGACCACCATAAAATTGAAAGTTTATTTAAAGTATTTGGCAGAACGCTAAGACAATGTATTAAAATTGAAGGCAATGAATTACCAAGTTCTAAGGGTGTTTTATAAGGAATAAAAAATGAAATTAGTCATTATAGATACAGGCTGCGCCAATTTAAATTCTGTTAAATTTGCCATTGAACGATTGGGTGTCACGCCCATCATCTCTGATAATGCCGATATCATATTATCAGCAGATAAACTTATCTTACCTGGCGTGGGAACAGCACAATTTGCAGTGAATGAATTACAACGCAAAAATTTAATACCCATTATTCGTCAAATTGATAAACCCCTGCTTGGTATTTGTTTGGGAATGCAATTATTGGGCGAGTACTCGGCAGAAAGTCAAAACGATAAAATTGACACGCTGAATTTAATTCCTAATTTCACTCAAAAATTAGAGGTTGGTCATTTGCCCTTACCACACATGGGCTGGAATAAAATTTACTTTAATGATAATTCCAATCCTTTATTTGATGGTATTAACAATGGTGATTTTGTATATTTTGTTCATAGCTATGCCATGCCTGTCAATGAATTTACCATAGCTTCAAGTGAATATGGTCAAACATTTAGTGCAATGGTTAATAAAGATAATTTTTTTGGCATGCAATTTCACCCAGAAAAATCAGGTCAAGTGGGGGCAAGATTGTTAAAGAATTTTATTGAAAAGATTTAACGTAATCAGCTCATGAACAAGATATCATTTAAAATAGGAAAACCGAAATGACGATTATTATTCCAGCCCTTGATTTGATTGACGGTCAAGTTGTTAGATTGCATCAAGGCGATTATGGCAAACAAACCACTTATACTTATAACCCCATTGATAAATTTGCCGAATATGTAGAGGGCGGGGCTAATTATTTGCACCTTGTGGATTTGACAGGGGCAAAAGACCCGAATAAACGCCAAATTACACTTATTAAAGATATTATTCAGTCCACAAAAGCCAAAGTTCAAGTCGGCGGTGGCATTAGAAGTGAAGCAGAAATTAAAGCTTTATTTGAGATTGGGGCAAGCCGTGTGGTCATTGGCTCAATGGCGGTTAAAAATAAAGAAATCGTCAAAGAATGGTTTAACGCATATGGAGCGGATAAATTTGTGCTTGCTCTTGATGTTAATATCATTGATGGAAAAAATTACATTGCCATTAGCGGTTGGCAAGAAAATAGTGGCGTTTTATTGGAGGAGCTAATTGATGAATATTTGCAAGTTGGTTTAACGCATATTCTTTGTACCGATATTAGCAAAGATGGCACATTGCTTGGCAGTAATGTGGAATTGTATCGCCAATTAATCAGCAATTATCCTAATTTAAACATTCAATCCTCAGGCGGTATTGGTTCGCTTGATGATATTAAGGCGATTAAGGAAACTGGCGTATTTGGCATTATTGTTGGGCGGGCGTTATTGGAAAGCAAATTTGATGTAAAAGGAGCAATAGCATGTTAAGCGTAGAGAATTTAAATAAAAAAAGCAATTTAGCCAAACGCATCATTCCTTGTCTTGATGTCAAAAATGGAGCAGTGGTCAAAGGCGTGCAGTTTCGCAATCATGAAACGGTGGGCGATATCGTACCGCTTGCCAAAAAGTACAGCGATGATGGGGCAGACGAACTGGTTTTTTATGACATCAGTGCATCATCGGACGGACGAACGGTGGACAAATCATGGGTGGCAAGTGTCGCCCAAGTCATTGACATTCCCTTTTGTGTGGCAGGAGGCATTCGCTCGGTGGCAGACGCAGAAGTGATTTTTGAGTATGGGGCGGACAAGATTTCGGTCAATTCGCCTGCCCTTGAAAATCCACAGCTGGTTGCCGAGCTTGCCAAACGCTTTGGCGTGCAGGCGGTGGTGGTGGGGATTGACAGCTGGTACAATGAGCGTACAGGCGTGTACTGGGTCAATCAATACACGGGCGATGAAAAAAAGACCAAAAAAACCGAATGGCAGGTGGCGGACTGGGTGCGTGAAGTGCAAAACTTGGGGGCGGGCGAGATTGTCCTAAATGTGATGAATCAAGACGGCGTGCGACAGGGCTACGATGTGGCACAGCTGGCTTTGGTGCGTGAAATGTGCCGTGTGCCACTGATTGCGTCAGGCGGGGCAGGAACGATGAGCCATTTTTATGAGGTATTTGAACAGGCGAATGTGGACGGAGCGTTGGCGGCGAGCGTGTTTCATAAGGGCTTGATACAGATTGGGGAATTAAAGGCGTATTTACATAAACAAGGTATTGCGGTTCGTTTGGCATGATATACAAATGTAAACTTTAAATTTTGCAAAAACGTGTTAGAATAGGGTAATTGTAACAAAATTTTAGGAAAAAAACCATGGCTTCATCGACATGCCCCGCCAAAGTCCCCCATCACACTCGCCCCGACCACGAACGGGTGGTTATCACAGGCATGGGGGCAATTACGCCTGTGGGCAATGATTTGGGTACGATTTGGCACAATTTGACGCATGGCGTGAGCGGCATTGTGAGCTTGCCTGATTTTGATGGGCTTGATATGAGCGAGTTTCGCTCACGCATTGTGGGACTTGTTAAGGATTTTGATGCCAAAGAATTTTTGAACCCCAAAGAAATCCGCCGTTATGATGCATTCATGCACTATGCTCAGGTCGCCTCCGCCCAAGCCCTACACCATGCAGGGCTTATTGATGGTATTAAGGGCGACAGTTTACCCATCAATGTCGATGGTGAGCGTTTTGGGGTGGTCATGGGCTCAGGGATTGGCGGTATACACAGCATTGAAAATAGCCGAGATGCCCTGTGTGGGGGTGGTGCAAAAAAAGTCTCGCCCTTCATTATCCCTGGTTCGATTGTCAATATGCCAGCAGGTTTGATTGCTATTCGTCATCAGCTAAAAGGAGCAAACCTTGCCACTTCTACCGCTTGCACGACTTCTACACATGCTATTGGTCTAGGAGCAAGACTGATCGCTTATGGCGACCTTGATGCGGTGTTGGTGGGCGGTAGTGAAAAAGCCAGCACACCTTTGGGTATGTCAGGATTTGGGGCGATGCATGCCCTGTCAACACGCAATGACGAACCAACCAAAGCAAGCCGACCTTTTGATAAAGATCGAGACGGCTTTGTGTTGGGCGATGGGGCTGGGGCATTGGTATTAGAAAGTCTTGCTCATGCTCGTGCTCGTGGGGCGACCATCTTGGCAGAAGTGGTGGGCTTTGGCATGAGTGATGATGCAAGCCATATTACTGCTCCGCCCACAGATGGCAACGGAGCAAGACGAGCGATGGCAAATGCCCTAGCTGATGGCGGTATTCGCCCTAGTGATGTTGGTTATGTCAATGCACATGGCACAAGCACGCCAGCAGGAGATGTGGCAGAAAGTGCGGCGATTGAGAGCTTGTTTGGTAAAGACATTTTGGTTAGCTCCACCAAATCAATGACGGGTCATCTTTTGGGTGCAGCAGGTGCGGTTGAGGCGATATTTAGCGTGCTTGCCCTACAACATCAGCTTCTGCCCCCCACCATTAACCTTGATAGTCCAGACCCTGCTTGTACGCTTGACTATATCCCTCATGCTGCCAGAGCGGTGCAAAATCTTAACTATGCCATTTCTAATAGCTTTGGTTTTGGTGGGACAAATGGCAGTTTGGTATTTGGGCGGTGGGCTGATTAATCAAGCCAAACTGCAAAGCCCCCTGTTGGCACACAAAACCAACAAGGGGCTTAAATGACGAAAATCAGACAATCATTTGGTTATTTTTTTAGCTTACCAAGAAGCTGACCTACCTTATCAACATAAGGACGTGCCTGCTTGATATAGGGTTTTGCCTGTTTAATGTAGCCTGCATAAGGCTCAGATAGCGTCGTAGCATGCTTGCCAATCCCCACAAACCACAAAACCAACTTATAATCGCCCGATATGACCACATCGCCATCTTGGATAGCACTCATAAAAGTTGCCATATCTCCTTTGGTGAGCAAACGCACGCCCGTCATTGAATCCTTAAAATCAATGCTCAAATCAGCCTCTTTTGCCTTACCCAATGCCTGCCCAAAACATCCATCAACAAAACGATAATAACGTGCCACACCATCGCCACTACAAAACTGAATAGCGATTTGCTTGTCTTTGATGAGGCTTTGATACTCTTCATTGTCACTATTTGTCAGCGATGATAATCTAAGACCCAAGCCATAGAGCAAAGCGTCCAAAGGGTCGGTCTTTACATTAATGATTGGCAAAGTAAACATAATGATTAATAACTCTTAAAAATGGTAAATGTACCCCCATCTTACCCCATCAGCGACACTATCGTCTAGCGCTTAAAATCTAAGCAGCTTGCACTTAGGCGTCCACCGATAAAGTTGGGGGTAGAATCAAAATTTGATGAACTACACTCTGTCGAAGCGATGACCCATCGCATACAGCACACCTTCTAGCCCTGAGATATTAACGGAGGCATCTGCTTTGGCACGCACTATCGGCTTGGCTTTGTAGGCGACCCCAATGTCGCTGATGTGCATCATTGGCAAATCGTTAGCCCCGTCGCCAACACACACCACCTCTTCCATGTCGATACTCATCTCATCAGCCAGACGAGCGACAATACGAGCCTTAGCCTTACCATCGATGATTTGGTCGGATACCTCTCCTGTAAGCTTACCATCTTTTTCGATGAGGGGGTTAGCATAGTATTTGTCGATACCTAGTGTATTGGCAACGTATTTGGCAAACGGCTCAAACCCCCCAGAAATTAGCACCGTCCGACAACCCATCGCTTTTAGAGCGGAGATGGTGGCAGCCGCCCCTTGCGAAAAGCTAATGCGTGTTCTGATAATTTCTTGTACCACCGAAGTATCCACACCCTTTAAGAGAGCGACACGTTTGGCAAAACTTTCATTAAAATCTATCTCGCCACGCATTGCTTGCTCAGTAATCTTAGACACCTTATCCGCCACGCCTGCCATGTTTGCCAGCTCCACGATGACCTCTTGATGGATAAGTGTCGAATCCATGTCAAAACACACCAGCTTATGACGGCGAAGCATCTGTGCTACCGATAAGATATGCACGTCAACATAACCATCGCCCACCCCGCCAATCTGCTGAATGGTAAAATCCATGACCTGACCTGTGTCATCGACTTGAAAGTTATAATTCGGCTTTGGTTTTAGGGTTTTTTTGAGGTATCTGGTCAGTTGTTCATCAATGATATGTGCCGCCGCTTCTCGTTTATCGGCATTCATGTCCTTGTTATCGGTAGGAATCAACAAGTATCGATGCACCGCCACATCTGATAGCGTCTGTGATACTTGAATGTGATGAGCATTGGCAATGGCAATGGCGTCATCTGCCACAGGCAATACCTGCCAACCTCGTTGTTCACTTACCCATGACTTCATCACATCATCAAGACTGCGACCGCTCGCTTGAAGCTCATTCATCGAGGCACGACCAACCACCAAAACCACCGCAAAAATCGGCAAATTTTTTAGGCTTTGAATGCTATTAATTGCCCCATCAGGCAGTAGGTAAGACACGCTACTAAGTGCATTTTGCCAAGCATGAGAATCCTTGGGTAGAGCATAAATATTCATGAAGTTTCCGCATTTATCAAGACTTTAATATTCAAAACGACCGTTAACTTGGTCAAATCTCCTTGTATTCTACCACTTTTGAACAATTAATGAAAAGCCAAAAACCAAAAAACAACAATTTAGTTCATTAAATGACAAAAAATACCTCTTAAATGAGCTTACGGCATCATCTTGCCATCAAAAAACACATTCATGTCAAAAAACGCAAGCTTATAAGGCGGCATTGAAGATGACATAAATTCACACTTGATTTTGGTCAAAACACCAGAAACACTTAAAATTCCGCCAAAAAAATGATAGAATTAATATTTTTGCATGCCTACGCCATCATGACTTACCCTGCACCCAGACAAGGCTTGTTTGCCATTATTATTTTAATCAGCCTGACCCTAAACTCATTGTTTTTTGTGATTAATGCTCAAAAACAACTTAGCACCCGCTTTGAAAGCACCGCCCGCAAAGAAGCGATACTACTCGCCGAAGAGCTTGCTACCCCCCTTAGTATTAATGACCGCATTAGTATCAGCGTGCTGGCAAATCGCTATATTCAGGCAGATGATTTGGCATTTATTGGGGTGTATGATGTCAATGAAAACTTACTTGTCCCTGTTGGTAAAGAATCCACAGGCTTTATCGCCAAAGAAGTGGTTGCCAACAAATCAAACGTACTTGGTTATGTCATGGTGCAAGCACATGAGACCAATCGTGCTCACATCATCTCCCAAAACTGGATATATCTGACCGCAGTGGTATTTTTGCATGCAATTTTGTGGTTGCTTTATGGCTACTTGGCAAGACCATCTAACGAGCTTCGCCTAAGCATCGCCCATGATGTGCGTAATCGCCTACTCGCCAAAGGTCTGCTTCATGAGGTCAGCCACAGACCCGATGACAAACCAAATACCGCCACAAACACACCAAACATCAAACAACCTATTGCCACACCTGATGTCTCTGGACACGACAAAAAAGAGGTTAACCCCAATCAATTTGTGGTGCAGATTCGCTTTGAAGACCCAAGCAGGCTTTTGGGTACGGTCAGTCAACAAACCAAAAACGCTTATTTTTCGCTGTGCCACAAGCTTATCCTAAATGCCACAAAAGAGCTACTCTCCCAGCCTCAATTCGCCAAAATCAGCCTAGAACACATGAGTGAATTTAGCGATGATGGTTGTTGCATCATCTTGTCAGGTCAAGGCAAAAATTACCAAACCGCCCTATCTGCCATCATGCTCTCACATCTGATACTTTTGCTTAGTCAGACCATCTATGCCAAGCACCGAGAATTAAAACGCTTCGCCCTAAACATGCGCACCTATGTCAGCGATACCGCCCACCAAAAGGACATCATCAGCGTGGGAGTCAAGCACCGCAAAACACCGCTGGTACTACTACCCCCCCAAATCATCGTGGCACTATCCTCCCATGGTAGCTTTATCAGACTACCAAACCCAATGAGTGTCGCCGAACGTGAGTGTCGCCATGCACGGCATTTGGGCGTCTCTTATGTCGAAACCATCGAGCAACTGCGAGATAAAGTATTATTATCAGATTAATCAAAAGTTCAAATAATGCTTGACAAAAGCAATTTTTCACATTATAAGGATAAAATTAGAGTAAATCTCTTTTAAATCCCCCAAATCCTCAATGTTACCCAAAAAAGGAGTTATCATGAGCAGTATTGATGATGATTTTGATGATGATAATTTTGAAGAAGATGCTGATGCACAGTTGGCAGACGATACCAAGACCAAACCGCTTGAAAAACGCCTAAAAATCGATGCCATGCTCGAAGAGCAAAGACTCAACAAACTCAAACGTGCCTTAGAAGATGACGATGATTTTGCTGAATTTGGCGATTTAGATGACTTAGATGATGACTTAGACTTTTAAGTGATCCACCCCAAAATACCACAAATAAGCACATAAGTGCCTTGTGGTGTTTTTTATGATAACCCAACCAAGAGACCATCATGACTCACGATCAACTCTTAGAACTGCTATACAGCGAAGAGACTAACCCTTATGGCTTTGACCCTGTGGCAACGCACGGTTTTTTGACCGCCAGTATCATTGGCAAGCCCATGCCAAACTGGCTTCATGTGTATTTTGATGGGCATGAAAACGAAGTTGCTGATGATGTTAAAACCGCCCTTAATGCATGGCGAGATGAAATTCATCAAACCCTAAAAGACGAAAAGCCAGTCGAACTTCCCTTTGATGCCAATGACGAAGAAGAGGACTTTGGCGAAGATTCTGATGTTGTGGCGTGGTGCATTGGCTTTATTGAGGCGATGTACGGCGATGAGGACATTGATTGGTTTGAAGATGAAGACAACGAAGAAGATGTCGCCGAACTGACCCTACCGATGGTTATCCTCTCAGGCATGGACGAAGAAAACGAAGAGCTAAACCTCATGCGTCAAGACCCAGACATGATGGCACAGCTTGCCAATAGCCTAGAAGCCAATATTACCGAGTTGTTTCTCTTGTTTCACACCGAAGATTAATTAATGGATTTTATAAAAACCATTTACGTTCATAATATTTGGTTATGGATTTGTAAAATACCTTAAAAAAACCGCCAAATCATGATAAAATAACAGTATTATTTTTATTCATTAACTTTAACACAAGGTAATCCCCAATGTTAAAACACACTCTACTTGTTGCAAGCGTACTTGCTCTATCCGCCACTGCACACGCAAACCTTACCTTTAAAGCGGGTGTGGGCTATCTAGACCCTACCGCTGACAAAGACATTGTTACCGCAGATGGCAACATTCCAAAGGCTGAGGTTAGTGGCGAAGCGGCCATTTTGCCATCATTTGATTATCGCTTTGGCAACACGCCATTTTCAGCAGAGTTGCTGCTTGCTAGCCCATTTGAACACTCTGTTAAGAGCGAAGGTACTGAAATCGCTAAGTTCAAGCACCTACCCCCTACCCTTACCGTAAAATACAACACCCCTGAATACAAAGGCTTCGGTGCAAACGTAGGTATCGGTGCAACGGTTGTTGTTCCTTACGAAGAGCAACTTCTTGGTGTTGATGGCAAATTTGAAGCCAAAACCACCGTCGCTCCTGCCGCTCAAATCGGTCTAACTTACTCTGCACCACGCTCTCCATGGGGTGTGTTCGCTGATGTGCGTTATGTTGATTTGTCTACTGACCTAAAACTTGACGGTCAAAAAATCGGCGAGCTAGAAATCAATCCTGTGGTTTATGCTGTGGGTGTTAGCCACAAATTCTAATCTATGCCATGTAGATTATCCCCAGTCCTTGTGATTGGGGATTTTTTATGACCATCAAGACGCAATCATCAACATCAATTTGGATAAAAAAATACTTTACAAGCGTTCTATTTTTGGGTATGCTAACAAGACAGTGATTTACTGTACACCTTTACCACAGCAACTGTAAGGACACATCATGATTCATGTTCAACTGCCAGAAGGTTATCATTCTGCTCCCTCCGCTTACGGCTATCCACTACTCATCAAACAGCTTCTAAACCGTGCCAAAGCCGTCTCACTAGACCAAGAGATTTTTTATGCCGATAAAGCTCGCTTTACTTATCGTGAGTTTTTTGGGCGTATCAATCGCCTTGCCAACGTGCTAACTTCACTAGGACTACAAAAGGGCGATGTGGTGGCAGTCATGGACTGGGATAGTCATCGTTATTTGGAGGCGTATTTTGCCATTCCGATGTTAGGCTTGGTATTGCAAACAGTCAATATCCGTCTGTCAGAGGATAAAGTTCTATACACCATCAACCACGCCAAGCCCAAAGTACTACTTCTTAACTCTGAATTTTTGCCGATGATTGGCGACCATAAATATGACGCACCAAGCATTGAGAGCGTGATTTGGCTAGATGACCATAGCACGCCTGTGCCAGAGTTTGCAGTTGGCGAGTATGAGCAGTTGCTATCGCAAGCGAGCGATGAATTTGAATTTCCTGAGTTTGATGAAAATACCATTGCCACTACTTTTTATACCTCAGGTACAACAGGCAATCCCAAAGGCGTGTTTTTTAGCCACCGCCAAATCGTCCTGCATGCGATGGGAGTCATCAGTGCCGCCGCTCTAAATCCTGACCCTGTTGGCTTGAGGTTTTCTGATGTGTACATGCCAATCACGCCCATGTTCCACGTCAATGGCTGGGGCATTCCTTATGTGGCAACCATGATAGGTCTCAAACAAATCTATCCAGGGCGATACATTCCAAGTCTGCTTGTCGATTTGGTGGAAAAACACAAAGTCAGCTTCACGCATGGTGTGCCAACCATATTGCAGATGATGCTAAAAGAAGCAGAGGGTAGAAACTTTAACTTTGGTGGTCTAAAAATGATTATCGGTGGCTCACGCCTCACAGAAGGACTTGCCAAATCCGCCTTAGCCTGTGGCATGGAGGTCTTTACCGCCTATGGCATGAGTGAGACTTGCCCTGTGATTACGCTGGCAACTTTCCACGACAAGGCACAACTAGATGGCGATGAAGGGCTTGCCATTCGTACTGGAACAGGTACACCTGTGCCATTGGTGGATTTGCAAATTTGGGATACTGATGGCAAGGCATGTCCACAAGATGGCAAAACCACAGGCGAGGTGGTGGTGCGTTCGCCGTGGCTAACCCAAAGTTACTTTAAAAATATGGACGCTGGTAGTGAGCTGTGGGAGGGAGGCTATTTGCACACCCAAGACATCGCCCACATGAACCATCAAGGTGCCATCAAAGTTACTGACCGCCTAAAAGATGTCATCAAATCTGGCGGCGAGTGGATTTCATCTTTGGAGATTGAGACGATTTTATCCTTGCACCCTGCGGTGGCAGACATTGCTGTGATTGGTGTGCCTGACGAAAAATGGGGCGAGCGTCCATTGGCATTGGTGGTTAAAAAACCAAATTGCGAGGAGGTTGGCAGTCATGACATCTTGGCATTGGCAGAGCAAGCCTATGAGCGTGGCATTATTCCCAAGTACGGCATTCCAAGCCTTTTACAATTTGTCGAGCAAATCCCCAAAACCAGCGTAGGCAAGCACGACAAAAAAGTCATCAGACAGCTGGTGGCGGACGGACAACTCTAAATATCTCATGGGTTATTAAACCCCACCACAATAAACCAACCACACACTCTGCAATAAATGGGACAATTCAAAACGATGTGGGATAAGTTAAGATAGACCATTTTGCAAGGGCGTTGCACTGGGTGCAACAAGTTGGGTGGGGTATAGGTTTTGAGTTTTGGGAAAAGACAGGTAAAAATGCCTGTCTTTCTTATTGCCTTATTTTAACACATAAACTGGCGGACAGGTTTTAGGTGCCAGATGTCAGGGCGGACAAGGCGACTTCCATCAAATCAACCTTGATTTTGACAAACAAAGCCAAGCCGAAAAGCTCGTCGTACGCCACATCGAGGATAAGCTGGTGGAGGTTATCAAATTTTTGCAATAACCAAGTAAGATAAAAAAGTAAATGCCCCAAGTAAGATTGGGGCATTTTTTATGGGGTAATTGTAAAAATGAAATTATCTTGCACATAGTGCAACAAAACCAAAAAGATATTTATTGCATAAATAGGCGAGATTTTTCGCGGCGGGCATCAGGTTATCAAGCAAGGTTCACTCCTTGCTTGATTTATTTGGTTTAAAACCAATTTTTAAAACGCATTTTCTCTAAATATGCTATACTTACCTAGATTGGAAGAGCTCATTGCACACTTTGCTATGATAGCCTAGCACCATCTAAGCCAAGACGAAGAGATAGTATGTTTGATTTTAAAGAGCAAGACACTTTTTTAGACACCATCAGTCATCTGACCAACACCCACATCAGCCCAAAAGTCATCGACATTGACAAGGGGTATTATCCGCTGGTTGAGATGGAAAAATTGGGTAAAGCAGGGCTGTTTGCACCGCACATGAACGCTTATGGCAATCGCTTTGATTTGGCGATTTTGGCAAATGCTCAGGTGGGGCGTGTCTGTGGCACGACATCATTTTTGACGTGGTGTCATCAAGTGATGGGGCTCTACCTTGACCAATCAGATAACCAAAAACTGCGTGGAGAGTTTTTAAACAATCACATTCTTGCCAACACCTTTGGTGGCACAGCCCTCTCCAACCCCATGAAAACATGGGCAAACATCGAAAGTATGAAATTTAGTGCCAAAAAAGACGGCAGTGGCTACACAATCAGCGGTGTTTTGCCGTGGATTAGTCATATCCAGCAAGGTCAATACTGCGGAGCGGTGGCACGCATTGATGGCACAGATGATGAGGTGTTTTTCTTATTAAAATTCGACCAAGAACGAGCCAATACTTGGAAGTTATGCCCCTGCCCCGCATTTAGTGGCATGGAGGGTTCTAGTACGCTACGCATTGAGCTGACGGATTATCCCATTAGCCCTGATGACATCATCGCTGTGCCATGCAAAGACTTCATTGCTCGCATTCGTGGGGCGTTTGTGCTGATGCAGATGGGTATCGGTGCTGGGGTTATTTTAGGGGCGATTGACGACATCAAAGAAGGCACGGCAGTTAGTAACGCCTTTTTAGAAGATCAAGCAGGTAGCTTGACTTTGGAGTTGGACAGTCTGATTGCTAAGACGCTTTTGCTTGCCAAAGACCCACTTCATGGTGATAAGGACTTTTTCTTGGACGTACTAAATGTCCGAGAGCAAGGGGCAACCCTCGCCCTAAAAGCCACCCAAGCTGCCATGTTACATCAAGGGGCAAAGGGCTATTTGATGAGTGCCTCCCCCCAAAGACGACTGCGTGAGGCACAGTTTGTGGCGATAGTTACCCCAGCCATTAAGCATTTGCGTTATCTGTCTCATCAACTCATGAGCGAGCCTAAGGTTAAGCCCATTGAGTATTTTATTTAAACAAGCATTTGGGTGTGTTAATGTGGGTTATTTGTAATATAAATCACACATTTGGCATGTCCCAAAACAACAAAACCTAATTTATCAGCAATTTAGACAAGATTATCATGACAACCACTCCAACAGATGGTCGTGGTGCTTGGCGAAAATTCATCTGCCTTGCCTGCGGTTATATTTATGATGAAGAATTTGGTGACCCAGAAGATGGATTGCCTGCGGGTACTCGCTTTGAGGATATTCCTGATGACTGGCAATGCCCCTTATGCGGTGTACGAAAAAGCGACTTTGAACCCTATGAAGAAATGCATGATACCGCTCCTGCCATCGTCTTTGACCGTACCGAGCGTGGCGTAGTCATCATCGGTGGTGGTTTGGCAGGTTGGGCGGTGGTTGATGCCTTACGAGCGTTGGATAAGAACGTACCCATTACCATGATTAGTGCCGATGAGGCTGACCGCTACCACAAGCCCATGCTCTCTGTGGCAATCTCACAAGGCAAGAGTCGCACTCAGCTCGTGCGTGCCACAGGCATGCAGTCAGCACAAGAGAACAATGTTCGTCTACTGTCTGATACTTATGTAACAGACATCAATCCCCAAACCCAAAGTCTGCACACCACACGTGGCACGGTGCTGTATGATAAATTGGTCATGGCAATCGGTGCAACTGTCGCCTATCCGCCCAGTGTGCCACGTGATTTGGCCTGGCATGTCAATCATCTAGAACGTTTTGAGGCTTTGCAGGCACGTCTAAACTCCCCCAAAAATATCGCCATCGTCGGTGCTGGCATGGTGGGCGTTGAACTTAGTGAAGACCTTATCAAGGCAGGTCATCAAGTAAGCCTCATCGATGTGCATGCTTATCCGCTGTCATCACTACTACCAAGATTGGCGGGGGAGCGGATTTTGAGTGCCATCTGTGATTTGGGGGTAAATTGGCTGGGATTTAGCATGGTGCAAGGCGTACAACCCACCGCTGATGGCTATCAGATTTCATTATTTGATTGCGATAGCGAAGAAGTTCGCCCTTTGTGCTTTGATGAAATCATTGTCGCCACAGGATTGGTTGTCTCGCCACGTCTGCCTATACGAGCAGGACTTGCCTTTAACAAACACACAGGTATTGCCGTCAATCCTGATACTTTACAGACCAGCTCGCCAAACATCTATGCCTTGGGCGACTGTATCAGTATCGATGGCGTGCCATGTCGCTATGTCGCCCCTCATCGCTCCCAAGCAAGTGTCATCGCCGAACAAATCATTCATGCAAATAAACCCAGCATGGTCTATAAACATACCCCGCCCATGATTCGCCTGAAAAACAAATGCATTGGCGTTACAGTTAATGGCACACCCAAGGGAGCGGGCGACTGGCAAATCATCAGTGATGTTGATGGCGAGCTTATCATGCAAATGAGCGAGCATGGTCAGAGTGTTGCCAAACTTACCCTAAAAACTGCGTAGCCATCTGATTTTCATAAAAAAACAACCGCATTAACTGCGGTTGTTTTTGTTTTGGGGTAAGGATTAGAAAGTGATGTGTGCACCCACGCCCCACATGTTTGCATCAGAGTTTAGGTAGTTGTAGGTTGCCTCAACGCCGAAGTTATTGGTTGGTTGAAAACCTAAGCCCACGCCACCTGCCAATGAGGTTTTGTCAGCGTCTACCACGATACCGCCAGTGGTGCTTTTAACTTCGGTTTTTGCCACGCCCAGTTTGCCTTTGGCATATACAGGGCTACCAGCAAATTGATAACGGTAAGTACCATAAGCACCGTAAGTTTTTGCGTCATATTCGCCTCGTAGCGTACCCACAGCAAGCGAGGCATCATCACTGCCGACATATTCAGCTTCAACACCAAAATTTTGGTCGAAGTTATAGCCACCGTATACGCCATAGGCAGTTGCTTTATCGGCGTTCACACCATTGATGTCCACGTCAAATTGACCAGCTTTTACGCCCACATAAGGTTGACCCATGCCATTTGCACCGTAGCTTACCGCTGCATTTGCACCAACAGCAAGTACAGATGAGGCAACCAAAGTAAGCATTGCTTTATTTAAAGTTTTCATAGTTTTCTCCAAAAGAGGTGCTAGCACCAATTTACGAATGTGATAACCAAGTCATCACTACCAATGAGTGTATAGTAACAAAATATTTCTTAAAAACTGTGCATGTTTATGGTGTAAAGTGTAAAGTTTTGCAAAATTTTCTGCATTTGTAAGCGACTCCCATGCCGTTTTGAAATGTTTTGTTACTTTTATCACAATCTGGGCTGAAATTTTATCAAATCTTATCTATTTTACCCAAACAATAGGCTGATTTTTATGGGTCATCATTGATTTTTTGGAAAATTTAAAAAAATTTGATGGTTTTGGGGTGTGATGTGGGGGTTTTTTGTGGGATTTTAGGAAATTTTACATAAATTGTTACAATCAAGCCCAAATTTTTGTGATTTTTGGTGTCATGTTACGCACTTTTTGGTAAAATTTCATCATATTTTACCCTTAGGACATGCTCATGACCGCTTTTTGCAAGCCTACGCTGATTATTTTTGATTTGGACGGCACGCTCATTGATAGCGTTTTTGATTTGGCAGATGGTGTTGATGGCATGCTTGCTCATTTTAATAAGCCTGCCTCTGGCGTGGAGCGTGTGCGAGGCTGGGTGGGTAATGGCTCGGTAAAACTGGTAGAGCGTGCGATGGCGTGGGCAGATATTTCCGCCGATCAACTCGATGAAGCCCACGAGGTTTTTTTGGCAAAATATGCCAACGCTACCAGCAAAACGGTTGAATATGAGGGTGTAACAGAGGGCTTGCACCGTCTCATGGAGGCTGGCTTGACATTGACACTTTGCACCAATAAGCCTACTCAATTTTTGCCAAAAATCCTAGATGGTATGGGTTGGACGGACATGTTTTCCTGCGTCATTGGTGGCGATAGTTTACCCACCAAAAAACCAGACCCCATGCCCCTGCTACACATTTGTCAAACGCTACATGTCGACACTTCTTGTGCTGTGATGGTCGGCGATTCTGTCAATGACATCAAGGCAGGGCAAGACGCTGGCATGCGTACGCTAGCACTCACTTATGGCTATAATTATGGCACACCCATTAGTCAGAGCAATCCAGATGGGGTGTTTGATGATTTTGGGGCGTTGGTGGATTTTATATTGCAAGCCAATTAAACATAACAACAAGTGCCATGATGGTTTTAAGTTGCTTACCAAGCCTGACAGGGTCGCTCCTATCACGCACTACTTGATAAATATGCCAAAACAAGGGCAACAAGCCCACCATCTGCCAAGCACCCACGCCACCACTACGATAAAAATGCACAAAATAGCACAGCACAGCAACAGACAAAAGTCCCAAATATCCCGCTATACGGTAGCGACCAAGTACGACCGCCAACGTCATTTTGCCAGAAAGTTTATCCGTCTTGACGTCTCGCAAGTTATTGATGTACATCACGCACGCCGACAGTAGTCCCACCCCTGTGGCAATGATGAAGTTTTGAGCGATATCCACCCGACCCACCTGCAAATAATACCCGCCCAAAACCGCCACATAACCAAAAAATATCAACACTGCCACTTCGCCAAGTGCATGATAGCCATAAGGACGCCTACCCATCGTGTAGCCCAACGCCCCCAAAATAGACACCGCCCCCAAACCAAAAAACAGCACAACTTGCCCAAAGGTCAGCGGACTTAGCCAAATCAGCACACTACCTACCGCCATCGTCTGCACAAGCCACACCAATAACCACGCACGAAACCGCCCAAAAGACACCGCTCCACTACCCACCAAGCGAGCAGGACTGTCGGCATGACGCAGGCTGTCTGTGCCACGCACGCCATCGCCGTAATCATTGGCAAGATTAGATAAAATTTGTAAGGACAAAGCCGTATAAATCATCAAAAAAGCAAGCACCCAATTTGTCATCCCAAAGCCACCAAGCGAGCGGTACGCCAAACTTTGGCTGACTGCTAGGCTGGCGATGGCGATGGGATAAGTGCGTGGGCGAGTGGCTTGTAAAAATTGGGAAATGGCGGAATTTGGCGAAGGCATGATTGATGAAATTTTAAAAGCAAAATCAAGATTTTTTGGCTTGTAGGGTTGTCCAAAATCCTGACAACGCATAAATCACCCCAATCGCCAGCAAGCCCACAGGAATGTCATAGAGCATGACTCCCATGATAAGCACGCCGATAATCAAGGCGACAAAGGGGACTTTTTGGCGGTCAAATTCTTTGAAGCTGTAATATTTGATATTGCTTACCATCAAAAGCCCACAAATTACTGTCCATACCGCCAAAATAAGTGCAAGCACATGAGGGGCAAAATTGGCATGGTCTTTGGCAACCATGACCGCAGATGTAATAAGAATGGCAGCAAGGGGGCTTGCCACACCGATAAAGTATTTTTTGTCCACTGTGCCAATTTGGACGTTAAAACGTGCCAAACGAAACGCCGCACACGCACTAAACACAAAAGCACAAGCAAGCCCAATCCGCCCAAGCTCATGCAAGGCAAAATGATAAACCAGCACCGCAGGAGCAAGCCCAAAGGCAATGCAATCAGCCAAGCTGTCAAGCTGTTCGCCAAAGGGGCTTTGGGCGTTCAATAGGCGAGCTGCTCGTCCGTCCATGCCGTCTAGGAGTGCCGAAATAAAAATCGCCAAACACGCCTTATCAAATCGCCCCTCGCTACTGGCAACAATTGAAAAAAATGCTGACAACATGGACGCCGTTGTGATGAGATTGGGGACAAGATACACGCCACGACTGACTTTTTTTTGGTCGCCGTCCTGTTCGGTTTCAACGACCTCAAAGGTAATGCCATCGTGGTCGTCTGGGTCTTTTGGAAGTTGAGTTTGTGTCATGATTAACCATTTGTATTTTTGACGCAAGCACTTAGACGAGCGTGGACGTGGCTATGTATCTCATCGCCAAGTTGTTTGTCGCCCCCCATGCCCACAAGCGTGGCAAGCACATTTTGCATTTTTGGCGATGTCATTAACGACTCAGCTTGCTTAACTTTGGCTTGCAAGGTGGGGTCGGTGGGGGTTTTGTTGTCTTTCAAATAAACAAAAGTTTCACCCAATAAAGCGATTTCGTCTTGGTTAAATTCTTGACTTACTAGCCTTTGTGCCAGTTGTTGTAATTGGGGATGAGGCTGTTTGACGCACGCCACATAGTCAGAATTTAAGGGTTTTTGTGAGTCGCCTTGTGCCATACCAATGGCAAACCCAAGCATCTCATCGGCGACCAATCGGGCAAAGTCTGACGGTACTGATTGGGTTGGTGCTGAGCCGATTTGTTGGCTGGCTGATTGGCAAGCGGTTAAGGTTGTCAAAACAGCGAGCAATAACGCAAATTTTTTCATCCGTTTATCCTTACAAAAACATCACTCGCCCACCAGCCATTTGACCACCGCCATGTCATCAAGGCTCATGGCAGGAGCGTCCGCAGGTTTTAGGATTGGGGCAAGTGTTTGCAAAATGGCTTTGGCGTGTTCGCCAAATTGCCAAGGGGGGTTAATGATGTGTAGCCCCGTGCCATTCATGCCCACCGCCACGTCATTGGGGTATAGGTTTAATTCACAAACCAGCTGACGGCGAATTTCGGTGCGTTTCATTTTTTTGTAAAACAGCTCTACCGCATCGATGTTTTTAATCGGATACCAAAGTACAAACGTACCTGTGGCAAATTTTTTGTGGCTTGCCACGAGTAAATCCACCAAACGGCTAAAATCTTTGTGTTCTTGTTCAAAAGGCGGGTCAAGCAGGATAATGCCCCGTTTTTCTTTGGGGGGCAACACAGCAGGCACACCTTCAAAAGCGTTGCGGTGATGAATGCCAATGGGAAGTTGATAAAGCTGATAATTTAGGGCGTCATATTCGTCCGCCACCGCTTCAAAGGCTTCGGCTCGCAAGGGAGCGTCTGGGCAATGGTGCAGGGCATGATTGGCAATCCACCAAGGCGACCCTGGATAGACGTGCTTGTCGTAGGTTTTCCTAGCAGTATCAAGGTCAAGCAAATACTGGGCGATGGCTTTGGGGGGGGTGGTTAGCTTGGCATTTTCTAAGGCACGAATGCCCTTGTCCGCCTCGCCTGTTTTGGTTGCCTCATCGCTGTCTAGCGAATACAGCCCACGCCCACCATAAGCGTCCAGCACATAAAAGGGCTTGGCTTTGGCACTAAATTGGGCGAGCAGTTGCAATAATAAAATGTGCTTGGCGACATCGGCAAAGTTGCCAGCGTGATAGGCGTGTTTGTAATTCATGGCGTAAATTTATGTTTTTGGATTGACTTATGGTAGCATAGTTGGTGATTTTTGGCTATTTTTATTTAAAATCCAAACTCACAACGCCTTAACTAACACCTTAGAATTTCGTCCATTATGCCACGCCTGATAACGCTCTGGCGGCAGGCTCTTAGGGGAAGTTTCACTAAATCCATGCTCAATAAACCAATGCAAAGTGCGTGTGGTTAGGGCAAACAGGCGTTTTTTGCCAAGTTGTTTGGCTTTTTGCTCCACAAATTTTAATAAACTCTCGCCACGTTCGCCACGCTGATAATCTGCATGAATGGCAACGCTGGCAAGCTCTGCACTATCCTCATCTAGGATATGTAGTGCCACACAGCCGATAATCTGTCCATCACGCTCCATCACACTAAAATCCTCAATGCTCTCTTCGAGTCTTTCACGACTTCTGCTAATGAGAATGCCTTGCTCTTCTAGGGGCTTGATGATTTGCATGATTCCAATCACATCACGTGCCATCGCCCCTCTGATGTGGTCATAGTCATTTTGGCTAATCATCGTGCCGCTACCATCGGTGGTAAAAAGCTCCTCAATCATCGCACCGTCTTTGGCGTAGCTGAGTAGATGTACACGATTAACTCCGTGCGTGCAGGCATGCAAGGCACAGGCGACTTTGGCATTATTTGCAAATTGCGTGGCGGTGCGTGTGTTTAGCTCACGGATAAGATTGCCGTTTTCGTCCATCAGTCCCATTTCACCATCTAAAAAGATGAGCTTATCCGCCCTAAGTGTAATAGCGGTTTGGCTGGCAATTTGGCGGGTTTCTAAATTAAAAATCTCCCCAGTGGCGGAAAAGCCCAGCGAGCCGAGCAGGACAATGTGATTTTGAGTAAGATTGTGATTGATGGCGTCTTTGTCAATCTTACGTACCTCGCCTGCCAAGCCAAAATCCACGCCATCACGCACCCCAAAGGGTTTGGCATTGACAAAATTACCCGAGATGACCGAGATTTTTGCCCCAAATAACGGCGAGTTGGCAAGCCCCTTGGATAGCTCAGACTCGATATAAAGTCGGTTTGTGCCGACCGCTGACAAGATGTGGGGCATGGCGTGATGGGGCGTGATACGCACTCCTTGATGAAATTGGGTGGCGATGGCGTTTTTGTGTAGCACCTCATCAATCTGAGGGCGTGAGCCATAGACCAACACCAAGCGAATACCCACGCTGTGAAGTAGGGCAATATCATGAATAAGCGTGGCGAAATTAGCATGCGTGATGGCACGCCCACCAAAGGCAATCACAAATGTCTTGCCTCGATGGGTATTGATATAAGGGGCTGACTGACGAAAGCTGTAAACAGGGCTTAGTGTTTCTTGATGGTCTATCATTTTATCTTAGCTCCGTTTTTTTGCCAAGACATGTAAATACCGCCCCATCTGCCAAAAGGGGTACATTTGTGAATATTTAAGCTCCATCTCAATCACCGCCTCTGCGTTGGTTAGTCCGCCACGTTTTAGGGGGGCATAATCAGAAAACACCCGTATCCCAGAGGTGCATACGATGTCATAACCCCTAGTAGCCAACCAGCCTGCCACCGTATCGTAGGAGACGGGGTTGTTTGGGGTGAGACTGCCTTTGTCGGCAGGTTTTGGGTGCATGAGCTGATAAAAATTTCCCATGATAAGATTGCGATAAATCAGACTAATTGGATTGTAAAAACACAAAGAAATCAGCCCACCCTCTGACAGATATTCATCAAAAAACACCATGATTTCCTCAGGAGAGGCTAGCCATTCTAGTACGGCATGACACAAAATCACGTCAAATTTTTGGGTGTGCAGATGTGCTGGTAGCTCTTGGTAGGGCGAGACGATGAAAGTCGGGTCTACCCCTTTTTCTTGGGCACATTTTTTGGCTTTGTCTATCATATTTTGGGAGATGTCGCTGATAACGACACGATGACGATGTGCCAAATCCAAACTAATCTGAGCCAGTCCTGCCCCCACATCTAGCACCGTTAAGGATTGGTTGGGTAGGTGTGCCTGCAAATCTCTTTGTAGTACAGCAAGACGGATTTGTCCTTTTAGTCCGCCATAGACTTTTTTGGCAAAATGGTCGGCAATGTCATCAAAATTACGGTCGTCGTGGCAGGTCATGGTCTTGCTCTGTGGTCAGTTAATTGCTCAAAAACATCGCTTGCTCCACAATGCTAATACATAAATTCATTTGGCAAATTCTTTTGGCGTGGTATAATAGCAAGTTACGTCCTGTGCTTATTGTATCTTATTTTTTATCAATTTTGTATTGTGGGGCGATTGTTTAGAGTAAAATTGCACCGCTTTTAACGAGATATCTATGAAACCAGCTTTTTCGCACTTATTATACGCATCAACCATCACACTTGCTTTGGGTACTATGGTGGGTTGCACCAAAAAAGACAATGTTGAACCTCAGGCAGCAGCCGACATCGAAGTGGCTATCCCAGAAGTGATGGAGCGTCCGCCCATTACCTGTGATGATGTTGGTCTAAAAAACCGTGTGGTTAGCCTTGTACGTAACGAACTTTATCAATCTGCCGTACGCACCTTAGGCGAGAACACCGCCAGCGAACTAAACCAACAACTAAAAGCACGCCTCTCAAACATCGAGATTGACCTACAAAACCTCAGCGAGGCAGATGGCGAGTGCCACGCACAGCTTCATATCGTACTCCCAGACCAAGAAATCCGTGCCGCCAATAAGACATTTGCCAGTGCAGGCTTGCCAAACTTAGAAGACCAAGCGGTCGAAAACGACATCAGCCTCATGGGTGGTAGCAGACTGGTGGGTAACTTTAAATTCCAGACGGACGGCGAAGCTCTTAGCATTGATGAGGGTACGCCCATTCTTGCTTTGGCGTCTGGCACAATGGCAACGGCTTCTCGCTCCCTAAATAAACAAACCAAAGCCGATGCCAAACGAGAAAGTGCCAACATTGGCAAAGAATCTAGCGACATCGTGCCAGCACCGAACGTTCAGATTCGCCCTGTGCAACTACCTTCTATTCCACAGGTAGGCGAAGCTAGTACCGAAAAAGGCGATAAAACCAAAGAGGTCAAAGATACCACCAAAGACGCTGTTAAAGAAGTTAAGGATAAAGAAGCCAAGGATACCAAGCCTAAGAGTGTCAAAGCTGACACCGCCGAAACCCAAAAACCCAAATCCGAACCTAAGAACGAGCCAAAGGCTGAACCCAAACCAAAACCCGAACCTGAGCCACAGCCTAGCACCAAAGACGAACCAAAAGACAAAACACCAAACGAAAAACCCAGCGAGCAGGGTATTACCATTGTGGAGACAGACGACACCTATTAAGCATATGCCATACAAATTCCCAGTCATGCCAGATTGGGAATTTTTATGTGTCAAATAAATAAATTTACCATAAATAAACGCACCCTTAACGCAAGTAAGTTTTTTTCGTGATATGATAACCGCACCAAACCCAAGCTTATCATATAACATTGATTAATTGTAAGGAATATTATGCATCATCGTACTGTTTTTGGTTTTACCCTATTGTCATTGGCTGCCTTATCTTCCACCGCTCATGCCGTACTCCCCACGCCTGCTGACAGCGAGGAGATTAGCTACACTGCAAACCCTGCCAATGCCCCCAAACGTATTGTGGTGGCTACCCCCCAAAATATCCCTATCCAAAACCCACTTCAAAGCACCACGCCAGCCCCATCTTTGGCGGTGCAAACCCCCCAGAGCGTGCCAACTCTAAGCCCCACCCTCAGTCAAGCTGTCTCCCCAGTTGGACAAAGTGGCACAGGCATTCATAGTGTCGTTCACGCCTTTATCGTCCAAAACATCGGCATGCAAGAGACGCTTGTCCCTGTGAGTGCTACCACCGCCATTAAGTCTGGCGATGTGCTAGAATATCAAGGGTTGTTTACCAATAACAGCGGTCAGCGAGTACGCTCAATGGACGTTACGCTTGGTATTTCTGATAGGTTGGAACTTATTGGTGGTATCACGCCCAGCATCGCTTGGGCGAGCGTGGATAATAGCCGTTTTGGACGCATGCCTCTTCGTGCCAATATCGGCGGTCAGGTCCAAGAGTTGCCGCTATCTCAATACAAGGCACTTCGCTGGACGGTAGAGGAGTTGGGGCTTGGTGGCACGGCAGTCGTCAAATATCGAGCTAGGGTAAAATAACGACCATTAATCCTAGTCAGTAGAGCATGTCATGCTCTACTGATTTTTTTGTTTTTTAAAATCCCTCAAAATGCTATAATAATTCTTTAATCATGTGATTGCGGAATTTTCATGCTCGTTGCCCTAACCTTAGATAACCTAGCCCTAATAAAACATCACGAAATCAACTTTGACGAACGTTTTAATGTCATCACAGGCGAGACAGGAGCTGGCAAGTCCTTGATTTTGGACGCTTTATCCTTGTGTGTTGGCGAAAAAGCTGACGCAAAACTTGTGCGTTTTGGCGAGAGCGAGGCGAGTATTTTTGGTGAATTTGACATCGCTGATAACGCAGAAGTTGGTGCGTGGTTTGTCGCCCATGACAGAGAGCTTGAAGAGGACACCTTGCTCATTCGCCGTAAAATCAGTAGCAATGGCCGCTCAAAATCATGGATTAATGGCGTACCTGCCAGCATCAGCGAGCTAAAATCTCTGGGTAATATTCTGGTAAATATCCATTCACAACACGCAGGGTTGGAGCTTTTAAAGCCACAATTTGTCATCGATTGGCTAGATACTGTTGCAGAGCTACACCCCCAAAAACAAGCCGCCAAAGACAGCTTTTATGCTTATGGACAACTTAAAAAACAAGCCGATGAAATACATGCCACCCTAGCCCAACGTGCTGACCGCATCGCCCTTTTATCGGCACGTCTTAGCGAAATTGAGCCACTGCTATCAGTTGATATCGGTCAAATCGAACAAGAATACGATGAACTATCCAACATCGAGCACCTCATGCAGTCAGCTTTTCATGCCGCCCAAAAACTTGATAATGACGAGATTAGCGTTTCATCACTACTGGGGCATAGCCTAAAAATCTGCGATAACCTCGCCGATAAAAGTAGAGTATTTGCCGAATGTAGCGAACTTTTGACCTCTGCCATCGAGCAGGTTGATGAGGTTGTGGCACAGCTTATTGATTACGCCGAGCAATCACTACCCGACCAAGAAAGACTCGATGAACTAAACTCCCTCATGAGTCTTGCTCACCGCCTCGCCAAAAAACACCAAACCACCACCGATGAGCTTATCGCCCACGCCCAAAGCTGGCAACAAGAACTCGACAAACTAGAAAATATGCCAGACACACAAGTCATGGACAAGCAGGTGGAAGAGGCATGGCAAACCTACCTCGACACCGCCACCGAGCTACACAAGCAAAGGGAGGCTGCCGCCCCAAAGATTGCCGAAGAACTCGCCCAAAGACTTGCCACGCTTGCCCTGCCAAATGCCAGCTGTGTTTTTGAATTTCATCAAAAAGACCCCAAGCAGTACGACGCTAACGGACTGCTTGACATCGCATTGTTATTTAGTGCCAATGTCGGCATGCCCATGCAACCCCTCCACAAAATCGCCTCAGGTGGCGAGTTATCACGCATGGCACTTATCATGCAAGTCATGAGTGCAGGTCGCCAAAACGCTCGCCCTACGCTCATTTTTGATGAAATTGATGTCGGTATCAGCGGTGGCACAGCCCAGATTGTTGGCGAGCTTTTGCGAAGTTTAGGGGACAACCAACAGCTTCTTGCCATCACACACCAAGCTCAGGTTGCCGCCGCCGCTCATCGTCATATCTTGGTCTACAAAGAACATGACGAACAAACCACCAGCCATCTATCCATCATCACAGGCGATGAGCAAATCAACGAACTGGCACGCATGTCAGGCGGTGTCAATATCACAGATGCCACCAAAGCTCATGTCAAAAGCCTCTTGGCAGACATTAACCAAAACCCATCATAAGTGAGTTAATTTGAAAAAGCCTCTAAATCTAGCCCATCATTTTTTATTGCCCAGCGAATCCATGCCAGATGAGCGGTTTTTTGACACGCTCATTTATGTCTGTCGCCATAACGCAGACGGAGCGTGGGGTTTTATCGTCAATATGCCACTTAGTGCCTCTGTGGGTGGAGTGCTTCACGAAATGGATTTGCCTGTCAGTCAAAAAGCCATGAACACCCCTGCCATGCATGGTGGCTTCATACGTCCTGAGGCAGGGTTTGTGCTACATACAGGATTACCTGATTTCATCTCATCGTTTTTGGTGGGCGAAAACGTCTGCATTACCACCAGTAAGGACATCTTGACCGCCATCTCTCGTGATGAACTGCCCCACTTCATGCTGTGCATGGGCTTTTGCAGTTGGGGCAAAGGACAACTTGATACAGAAGTGGGCGAACATGATTGGCTGGTTTGCCCTGCCGATTTGCAAATTTTATTTGGGGCAGACAATAAAGACAAACTAGGTCTTGCCTACCGAAAACTTGGCATTGATAAACAAAAATTTACCACTCACACAGGCTTTGCGTAAAGGTAGGCAGTTAGGATAACTCATGACAAAAACCACACTGATTCTCGCCTTAGATTATGGCGTCAAAAAAATGGGCATGGCAATCGGCAACAGCATCACAGCGGACGCACGCCCCTTTGACATTCTTGCCATGAATAACGGACAACCTGACTGGGATAATCTTTTGGGTATCATCGAGACATGGAAAATTGACATCGTGCTGGTGGGCTTACCCCTAAACATGGACGGCACAGACTCCATGCTCTCAAAGCGTGCCGCCAAATTCGCCCGCCGTCTATCGCACCGACTTGGCGAGAGACGCTCGTCTGCGTCCGTATTTATGTATGATGAACGCCTCTCCTCCGCCCATGCACGCACCATCGCCCTTGATAATGGCTGGATAAAGCATGAGAGCGACCCCATCGATGACATCAGTGCTTGCCTGCTCATCGATGGCTATTTTCATTCACCCCAATTTGCTCGCCACATCACAAACTACCACGACAGCCACAAGGATTAACATGACTTCCACCAATGAGCGTATCATCGCCATCATCTCCTCTGCCATTACGCTGTCTGTGATAAGCGTCCGTCTTGGTTTGACGGCAGTGGTGTGTTTTTGTGTGTTTGGTACGCTGGCGAGCATGGCAAATTTTAAAGATAATACGCTTATTTATTGGGCGTTTCATTATCTGCCCTACTTACTCATCGGTCTCTCCATGCCTATTAGCCTATATCATGCGTTCATCTTGGGTCGGTACCGTATCATTGATGGGAGTATTCTTACCATGATACTTTTGGTGGGGGTGGGATTGCTGTTATTTGCCCTCATCATGCATCTTGGTGGGCAGAGTATGGCATTTTATATGAGTTTGTTTTTGGCGATGATTGCATGGTTTGGCATGCCGTTTTTGTTCCGTGTTAATTTAAAGAAATTTTTAAACTTTTTAAAAAATCAAGAATCAGACAGGCAGTGATTTATGAAATTACCTTTATTCATCATGCTAACAGTCCTTGCGTGTAGTGCATGCGACAAAGAGGCAAGTAGGCATAATTTTAAAGACCCCACCACTTCCACCGCCCCCAACGTAGCGGACGACTTGCCTGCCCAAGACCCACACGACCTAAGCACCCTACTTGATGAGCTGGACGCAGAGGGCATGGGTGATGACACCCCAGAGATAAACCCCATCTACACTGCCGATGGCAAAATCCAAATCGATTGGACGCACCTGCATACTGGTGTTGAGCGTGCAGATGTGGCAGATTATGCCTACCCCATCGCTCTTGACTCCTTAGCGGTCAAAAACTACGCCAACGCCTATCACATCAGCGACATCGAGGCACAGCACAGCATCGTGGTCGGCATGGCAAGCCCTGAGGCACTAGGCAAAATCCTCGACCAACTCCAAAACGCAGAATATCTTGGTCATCAACTGACCGATGGAGCGGACATGAGTCTTGTCATTTATACCACCGATAAGGTAGTGGCGGACAAGTTTGATTATGTTTTTGAGGAGAAGTTCGCTCGTGGGCTGGTGCTACCCATCATCATCGAGCCAAAGCCACCCAAATCCTCGCCAAACCCCTAAAACAAACCCACCAACGAGCTGTCATTGGTGGGTAAATTCATCATCAATCAATACATCACGGCTGTGACGTCTCGGCTGGCACATCAAGACGAAGCTGGTCTTTGGCTTGTTGTTGGGCGTGATAACCTAATGCCAAACTGGTACAAAAAAAGATGGTCGCCAGTATTGCGGTGGTACGAGTTAGAAAATTGGCCGAGCCTGACGCACCAAACACCGTGCCTGCCGCCCCAGAGCCAAAGCTCGCCCCTGCGTCCGCCCCTTTGCCATGCTGAATCAAAATCAGCCCAGATAAAGCGATGGCAACGATGATGTGAATGGCTAAAATAAATGTAAACATGATTTGCTCGTTATTTTAAAATTAAGAAAATGCATCAATGATGGTGGCAAAACTATCAATTTTCAAGCTTGCACCGCCGACCAACACACCATCAATCACAGTAGATTTGGCAAATTCTGAGGCGTTTTTGTCATTAACGCTACCGCCATAAAGTATGGGCAAATTGACACCAAATTGGGTGTGTAGGTAATGTTTGATGTGTGTGTGGATTTTTTCAATTTCGTTCAAAGTGGGGGTTAGCCCTGTACCAATCGCCCACACAGGCTCATAGGCGATGATGAGTTTGGCAAATGGCGTATCCTCGATGTCTTTGGCAAATTGCCCTAAGAGTGCCAGCTGTGCCTCTAAAACTTGCTCGGTGTCGCCACGCTCGTACTCGTCTTTGGTTTCGCCGATACAATAAATGACGGATAGATTGGTATTAAAGGCATTGGTAATTTTAGCGGTTAAAATCTCGTCCGTCTCGCCATGATATTGGCGGCGTTCGCTATGACCGATGAGAGTAAATTTTGCCCCCAAATCCGCCACTTGCACTGCTGATACATCGCCTGTAAATGCCCCTGTTGCCCCAAATGCACTCACATCTTGTACACCCACCCAAAGGGGGCTGTCGCTTAGGATTTGGGCGACTTGATGTAAATGCACAAAACTGGGTGTACAACCCACCTGCACGGTAGCATTTGCACTTTGTTTGGTAAATTTCTGCAAGTCTTGTGCTAACGCATGAGCGTCTTTTTGGGTGGCAGGATTTAACTTCCAGTTGCCAATGACGTATTTTTTATGCATAAGGACACCCTTAAACAACAAATCCAAACGATTATTATACTAAAACTCCCAAAAAAAATCAGCACCAGCACAAATAAAGTTACAATACACCACTCCTTCCTCCAAATAACCCCAAAACTTTGCCCTTTGGGTAAAATTTTAAATAAAAACAGAAGCAAATTTTCTAATTTTGCAGTAAAATAACCGTTAATCATGTGTATTTTACGCCAGTTTGTGAGGGTTAAATTTTAACAACCAAACAGCATTTGGCGACAACTTAGGAAATTACTATGTCCACTCCGAATTTTGGCGGTTTGGCACACATTTTGGTGTCCAATGAAGTGGTTACGCCAGAGGCAATGACCAAAGCCCTAGCCGAATCCCAACAACAAAACATCGCCATCGTACCCTATTTGGTTGAAAATAAAATCGCCCCAGCCAAAAAAATTGCCAGCCTGCTCTCGCACGAGTTTGGCGACCCCTTATTTGACCTAGATGCTCTTGCCCAAGACAACGTCCCAAAAGAGCTGGTGGACGAAAAAATCATCAACCAATACGGCGTACTACCTTTATTCCAACGTGGCAACCGCCTGTTTTTGGGCATGAGCGATCCCACTCGCCTAGATGCCATCGATGCCATTGCCTTTAATACCAAACTCACGGTCGAGACGGTGGTGGTTGAAGAAGACAAACTCAAAAAAACCATCGAACGTGTATTCTCAGGTGGCGATGCCCTAGGGGATTTTGGCAACATTGATTTTTCATCAGACATGGACGGTGGTGGTAGCGATGATGAAGATGGCGGTACAGGCATCGATGTCAGTGAAACCTCAGGCGAAGACGCTCCTGTGGTCAAATTCGTCAATAAAATGCTCCTTGACGCCATTCGCATGGGGGCATCGGACTTGCACTTTGAACCTTATGAAAAAGCCTACCGTGTGCGTTTCCGTGTCGATGGTGTGTTGCAGGTCATCAGCCGTCCACCCATTCAGCTTGCTGGTAAAATCGCCGCTCGTCTTAAAGTCATGTCGCAAATGGACATCTCCGAACGCCGTGCCCCCCAAGACGGTCGTATCAAACTTAAACTTTCTAAAACCAAAGCCATCGACTTTCGTGTGAACTCCTGTCCAACCCTCTTTGGCGAAAAGCTCGTACTGCGTATTCTTGACCCCTCATCTGCCATGCTGGGTATTGACGCACTAGGTTATGAGCCTGACCAAAAAGAGCTGTTCTTAGAAGCCCTTGACAAGCCACAAGGCATGCTCCTCATCACAGGTCCGACAGGTTCTGGTAAAACGGTTTCACTTTATACAGGTCTTAACATTCTAAATACCCCAGAAACCAATATCTCTACCGCCGAAGACCCTGTGGAGATTAACTTGGAGGGCATCAACCAAGTTAACGTTAACCCCAAAGTTGGTCTTACGTTTGCATCCGCCCTAAAAGCCTTCCTTCGTCAAGACCCTGACGTGGTCATGGTCGGTGAGATTCGTGACTTAGAGACTGCTGAGATTGCCATCAAAGCCGCCCAAACAGGTCACATGGTACTCTCCACCCTGCACACCAACTCTGCCCCAGAGACACTCACTCGTCTGCGTAACATGGGCGTGGCAAGCTTTAACATCGCAACCTCTGTAAACTTGGTAATCGCCCAGCGTCTGGCTCGCCGTCTGTGCAAGCATTGCAAACGCCCCACCAACATTCCAAAGCCTAGCCTGTTAGAAATGGGCTTTACCGAAGAGGATTTGGCAAACCCTGACAACGTCATCTACGAGGCGGTGGGTTGCTCTGAATGTCGTGAGGGCTATAAGGGGCGTGTGGGTATTTATGAAGTTTTAAAAATCTACCCCAGTATCTCCCGCATCATCATGGAAGATGGTAACGCCATCCAAATCAAAGATGAAGCACTAAAATACGGCTTCCGTGATTTGCGTCGTTCGGGCATCATGAAAGTACTACAAGGCACGACCAGTATCCAAGAGATGTACCGTGTCACAAGTGAATAATTCCCTTTCGCACAAAAAAACCCTTGAATCATCAAGGGTTTTTGTTTTGGCATGAAAAAAAGATTTATAATTTGCCGTGACATTGCTTGTATTTTAGTCCGCTACCACATGGACAAGGGGCGTTACGGTTAATATTTGCTGGAACAAAAACCTCATCTACCCCATCGCTCGCCTCATCGCTGTGTGTAGACACTTCATCAGATGAAGGTGCTTGTGATGCACCCCCCAAGGTAAGGGTAATACGCTGAATGCTTTGGTGGGGGCGTTGCTCTTGTTGGGTCTCTATTTCCCCCTCCAAATTCATCGCATTATGCTCAAAGTTGAGCCTCATCATCTCAGCTTGACGACGACGCATTTCCTCCATTTGAGCGATTTCCTCTGGTGTTGGGATATGCACCCTCGCCAAATCTTGCACCACGTCTGATTTAATCGCCCCCAGCATAGACTGAAATAGCTCAAAGGATTCACGTTTGTATTCTTGTTCGGGGTTCTTTTGGGCGTAGCTACGCAGATGAATGCCTTTGCGAAGCTGATCCATTTGGGTCAGATGCTCTTTCCAATGACGGTCAAGGTTACGAAGCATAAAGTCTCGCTCCAAACGACTGGCGTTCGCCTCACCCATCTGTGCACGCTTATCCTCATAATGACGAATGGCGAAATCCACAATCTTAGCACGAAGCCCCTCTTCGTCTAGACGGCGGTCGGCATCTAGCCAATCGTTAATCGGCATATAATACCCAAACGCATCTTCGATTTCATCTTCTAGCCCATCGATGTTCCACTGGTCATCAACCGAGCCCACAGGCACAAACTGTGTGATGAGTGCGTTATATACCTCGTGGTGCATGGCCTTGATGGATTCTTGTAGGTCAATATCTTCTAGCAAATCATCACGCTGAGTATAAATCACTTTACGCTGTTCATTGGCGACATCATCATACTTTAACAGCTGTTTACGAGCGTCAAAGTCTCGTGCCTCGACCTTGCCTTGTGCGTTTTCGATGGAGCGAGAGACCATTTTATGCTCAATCGCCTCGTCTTCTTTTAGACCCATTGCACGCATCATACTAATCACACGCTCGCCTGCAAAAATTCGCATCAGGTCATCTTCTAATGACAAGAAAAAGCGTGATTGACCAGGGTCGCCTTGTCGTCCTGCACGCCCACGAAGTTGGTTATCGATACGGCGTGATTCATGGCGTTCTGAGCCGATGATGTGCAAGCCACCCGCTTGCTTAACAGCCTCATTACGCTTTTGCCATTCATTGTGCAGACGCAATTTTTCATCTTCTGATAGCTCGTGAATATTGCCCACCTCAGCTTGCCAGTTCCCTCCCAAAATGATGTCCGTACCACGCCCTGCCATGTTGGTGGCAATGGTAACGGTGGCAGGTCTACCTGCTTGGGCAATGATTTGGGCTTCTTTTTCGTGCTGTTTGGCGTTTAGGACATTGTGGCTAATACCCGCTTGGTCAAGTAAATAAGACAGCTCCTCACTTGCTTCAATGGTTGCTGTACCAACCAGTACAGGAGCTCCTTTGGCAGTAATTTGCTTAATCTCACGAATAATGCCTTGATATTTACCCAGCTTACTTAGGAAAATCTGGTCGTTTAAATCCACACGAGCAATGGGGCGATGCGTCGGAATAATCACAATATCAAGGTCATAAGTAGATTTAAACTCTGCCGCTTCGGTGTCTGCCGTCCCCGTCATGCCTGATAATTTATCATAAAGACGGAAGTAGTTTTGGAAGGTAGTGGTTGCCATCGTTTGGTTTTCAGGCTGGATTTCTACGCCCTCTTTGGCTTCGACCGCTTGGTGCAGACCCTCACTCCAACGTCTGCCTGGCATGGTACGACCTGTGTTTTCATCAACAATCACAATCTCGTTATCCTCAGAGATGATGTAATGTACGTTTTTGATGAATAAATGATGAGCTCGAATGGCAGCCTGAACATGAGCGAGCAAGGGCAGACGAGCTGGACTATACAGACTTTCTTTTTCGCCAAGCTCACCCACTTCCACAAGGAATTTTTCGATTTTTTCGTAGCCTTTTTCGCTAATCTCGATGGCTCGGTTTTTCTCGTCAATCCAAAAATCACCCGCTACGTTGTTTTTGTTATCTTCTTCATTGTCTGATTTGGTTAGGCGTGGCACGATATTGTTGATAAGAGCGTACAGATGAGCCGAATCCTCCGTCTGTCCTGAGATGATGAGCGGTGTACGAGCTTCGTCAATGAGAATGGAGTCAATCTCGTCAATGATACAGTAATTGAGCGGACGCTGTTTTTTCTCATCTTTGCTAAACACCATGTTATCACGCAGATAATCAAAACCGTATTCGTTGTTGGTGCCATAAGTGATGTCAGCACGATAAGCATCAAACTTCTCATCAGGGGGCTGCTGACTATAAATCACGCCTACCGAAAGCCCCAAAAAGCTAAATAAGGGGCGGTTTAGTTCGGCATCACGACCCGCCAAGTAGTCATTGACCGTAACAACATGCACGCCTTTACCGCTGATGGCATTGAGATAAATCGCCAACGTCGCCATCAAGGTCTTACCCTCGCCTGTTTTCATCTCGGCGATTTTGCCTTCGTGCAGGGTCATACCACCAATGAGCTGAACATCATAATGACGCATGCCATTGACACGTTTTGAGGCTTCACGGCACACCGCAAAAGCCTCTGGCAGGAGCTTATCAAGACTCTCGCCTTTTTGGTGGCGTGCCTTAAATTCTTCTGTTTTTTGATGAAGTTCATCATCAGATAAGGCAGAGATGGTGGGCTCAAGAGCGTTAATCTTGTCCACAACCTTACGCATACGTTTTAGTTCACGCTCGTTTTTGGTGCCAAATACACCACTTACAATTTTTGCTAACATTGTTGTTCCAAATTGCCGATTGGCAAAGGGTTGTTTATTAAAAATACAATTTGCCTTATATGGTTATCTTTTTGCAAAAATCAACTCTATACCAACTGCCCAAACGCCCTATCCGCACATTCTATCGTCTTATCCAAATCTTCATAACTATGAGCCGAACTCATAAAGGACGCTTCAAAGGCACTGGGGGCAAGATACACACCTTGTTTTAGCATTGCGTGGAAAAATTGCACAAACTTTTTATTATCACTATTTGCCACATCATTAAAGTTTTGCGGTAAATTTTCGCTAAAAAACAAGCCAAACATACCACCGACAAAGCAAGTGGTAAAGGCAATGCCGTGTTTATCCGCTTTTTCTTGTAAACCTTTTAATAGATATTCGGTTTTGGCGGTTAAATCTTGATAAAAATTAGGCTTAATGAGTTCTTCAAACATCGCTTTGCCTGCTCGCATTGCCAAAGGATTGCCCGACAGCGTACCTGCTTGATACACCCCGCCCAGTGGGGCAATGTGCGACATAATCTCACGCTTACCACCAAACGCCCCGACAGGCAAGCCCGCCCCAATGATTTTGCCAAAGGTGGTCAAATCAGGCTGTATGCCAAAATGGTGGCTTGCTCCCTTTAAACCCACACGAAAGCCTGTCATTACCTCATCAAAAATCAAAACCACGCCATAATCGGTGCATAATTGGCGAAGCGTTTGATGAAATTCTTTGGTCGGAATAATCATATTCATATTGCCTGCGATGGGTTCTAAAATCACGCAGGCAAGCTCACCGCCAAATTTTTCAAAGGCAGCCTTCAAAGCCTCTATGTCATTATAAGGCAAAGTGATGGTATGCTTGGCAAAGTCGGCTGGCACGCCCTTTGAGGTTGGTTCGCCAATGTCTAGCATTCCAGAGCCTGCCTTGACCAAGAGGCTGTCGGAATGACCGTGATAACAACCTTCAAATTTGACGACTTTGTCGCGTCCTGTATAGCCCCGAGCCAGACGAATGGCACTCATTGTCGCCTCCGTGCCTGATGAAACCATACGAATCATCTCAACGTGGGGCAATAAATCACAAATCAAATCCGCCATTGTCGTCTCAAAAGGCGTGGGGCAACCAAAGGACAAACCGTCATCAGCCGCTTGTTTGACCGCATTTATCACACCATCGTGAGCGTGTCCCAAAATCATCGGTCCCCACGAGCCGACATAGTCAATATAGGGGCGATTTTCGGTGTCATAAATGTACGCACCTTTTGCACGACTTACAAACACAGGCGTACCACCCACACCTGTAAAGGCACGGACAGGGGAGTTTACGCCCCCTGGGATATGGCGTTTGGCTTTTTCAAAAAGGACTTGGTCGGCGGTGAGAGTGGTCATGGGATTATCCTAATAATTATCAAAGATGACTTATTTTACCATTTTTTGTGCGGTATGTCTGAGTCAATTTGGCGGTTTTATTGAGCTAAAACATCAATTCACGCTCTGATTCAAATTCCCATCGATGGGCTGTCAGAGGGTCTATAAATGATAGTCGCTTGGCAAGTAGCTGCAAAGGCTGAGTAAAATCGCCTTTTGGTTTATGGCAAACACAAGGATAATAAGGGTCATGGCGTATGGGCATACCCAGATGAGCCAGATGAACCCTTAGCTGATGAAGCTTGCCTGTCGTGGGATAGAGTTCATACTTTGCTAAACCCTCATGTTTATCCATCAAATACATGCTTGTGTGGGTGTTGGCAGGCTTGTGAGGGCATACTTGCATGGTATAAAATGGCTCGCCACGCTCCAAATGTAGCGAAACATCTAGCGAAGCAGGGGGATTTTTAGCAATGCAAATGGCATGATAAACCTTACAAATGGCGTGATGTGCGAACAACGCCTGATACAGATGGCGTGTGGCAGGATTTTTGCTAATCATGATTAGCCCTGCGGTCTCTCTATCCAAGCGATGAATGGGCGACAGATCGGGATTATTTGTACCAGCTTTTAGTCTGGTAAGTAGCGTCTGCTGGACGTATTCGCCCGTTGGGGTTATCGCCAAAAAATGAGGCTTATCCACCACCATAAACTCATCATTTTCAAACAGTACATGATGTTCAAACGGCACAACAATTTCATCTGCCAAAAAGCGATAATAATAAATCGTACGCCCTGCCACATACCGTGCATTCACATCAAGCCTAGTCAAATCCTCATCTAAAACCTGCCCAAACCCAAACCGACCTCGCCACTCATCAGGTGTGATATGGGGGAATTTTTCACACAAAAACACAAATAAGCTATCTGGCTGATGGCTTAACTTTTCCAAATAAAGACGGCTGGGGGATACCCCATCAATCATCGGCGGTATGGGCTTGGATAATGACATGATTGGCAAAAATAAAAATGGATATTTTAACACAAACAAAAGGCACAACCACGATACTGGTCATGCCTTTTATGCCATTAATCATGGTAGGTTATGCCAAAGACACACTCGAATTAAATTTCATCAAACGCTCATAACGCCCTGATAAAAGTTCATTTTTACCCAGCATTTCAAGCTCGCCAAGTTGCTCCAAAAGCAAGGTTTTAAGGTTTCCCATGACAACATTAGGCTCAATATGTCCACCTTGACCCTCGTCCACCACTTCATCAATCAAGCCAAGTGCGTGTAGATTGTCAGCGGATAATTTTAAGGCTTCGGAGGCTTCGGGGGCTTTTTCGGCAGTTTTCCACAGGATAGAGGCACAGCCCTCAGGCGAGATGACCGAATAAATGCTGTTTTGGAGCATATTTACCTTATCTGCCACGCCAATGGCTAACGCCCCACCAGAACCACCCTCGCCAATGACGGTGGCGATGATGGGGGTATTTAGACTGCTAAACACCGCAATCGCTTTGGCAATCGCTTCTGCCTGCCCACGCTCCTCTGCTCCCACCCCCGGATATGCCCCCGGTGTGTCAATAAAGGTCAGCACAGGCAAGCCAAAACGCTCCGCCATCTGAACCAGACGAATGACTTTGCGATAGCCCTCAGGGCTTGCCATACCAAAGTTGTGGGTAATGCGTTCACGAGTGCTACGCCCACGATGCTGACCGATGACCATGACAGGTTTGCCATCAAAACGAGCAAGCCCACCCAAAATGGCACGGTCATCAGCAAAAGCACGGTCGCCATGCAGTTCGTCAAACTCGGTAAACAGCCCACTCACATAATCCAAAAATAACGGACGGTCGGCATGGCGAGCGAGTTTGACACTTTCCCAAACTTGATTGACAGCTTGGCTCATAGGGTTTCCTTATAAATTATACAAATGTAAACTTAGATAGTTTAGCATATTTTTTGGGATTTGGGAAAAAATTTAACCCCGCAAAACGCCCTAGCCCACCACCGACAGCTTTACCCCCCATTTGGCAAATTGAGCGACGTCTTCATTTAATTGGCTGATAATCAATTCTTTGTGCAAACCCTCGCCCAGCGTGATTTGCCAATGGTTTTTGTTTTTATCCAAAATAGATAGGTAAATGGGGGCGGATTTGATGGTGCGAGAATGGTTGGCACTCACTGCCAAACGCAAAATCAGGCACAAATAAGCCAGTTTGCGACCGCCTAAGTTTTCGGCAATTTCTAGGTTTTCTGTTTTGAGTTTACGTCTGTGATTTAGGGCGATTTGAGCCATGCTCGCCTGCCCTACTTGGGCAAAGCCTGCCATGTCCGAAAATTCGAGCAGGTAGGCACTATGACGCTGATAGTTGCTATGCCCGACCGCCAGCCCAATCTCATGTAAATTGGACGCTCGGCGAAGTAGGTCTTTGTCCTCATCATCAAAGCCCAGCACATCACGCACCGCATCGAACAGCCGTCCACACGTTGCCATGACTCGCCCCGCCTGCTTAAAATCCACCGAATATCGCTCCGCCAATGCAGACACCGAACGATCTCGCACGTCCTCATTGCCAAGTCGCCCGAGCATGTCATACATCACACCCTCACGCAACGCTCCGTCCGAATAATAAAGCTCCTCGATGCCCAGCGTTTGCATGATGGCATAAAGCTCAGCAAACCCAGCAGGGAACACGGCTTGGCGGTGGGCTTTGACACCCTCAAATTCGATTTTGTCGATGTTGCCAAGTTTGATGAGGTGCTTTTTAAGTTTTGCCATGCCGTCAAGCGTAATGCACTCGCCCGCCCAGCCTAGCTCTTGGAGTACCAGTCGCACTGCCTTAGCCGTGCCAGAGGAGGCAATGGCATTGTCCCAACCCACTTTTTTATAACGTTTGGCAATGGTCAAAAGCTCGGTGGCGGTGGCGGTCATGGCATTATCAAAAGCCTTTTCGGTGATTTTACCGTCCACAAAAAATTTGCGAGTAAAAGACACACAGCCCATTTGCAAACTTTCCATCTCAATGGGTTCAAAGCCCTGCCCGATGATAAATTCGGTCGAGCCACCGCCAATGTCAATCACAAGGCGTTTGTCGGTACTGGTATTCGAATGCGACACACCCAGATAAATCAGGCGAGCTTCCTCACGTCCTGCGATGACCTCGATAGGCTTTGGCAAAAAGGCATTGGCATGGCGGATAAACTCACTTGCATTGACCGCTTTACGCAGGGCATTGGTGGCGACAATGCGTAGGCGATGCGGAGCAATTTCACTCACATGGGGCAAAAATCGTTTTAGGCAGTCAAGCCCACGCTGTATCGCCTCCTCAGATAGGACGTTATTTTCGTCAAGCCCTGCCCCAAGCTGAACTTTTTCGGAGATGCTAGCAATACGGCGAACTTCGCCATGGTCAAGCCGAGCAATCGCCAGATGAAAACTGTTCGACCCCAAATCAATCGCCCCAAGCAATTCATCACGAGACAGTCCTGTTTCCAAGATGGATTTGGCAATGGCTTCATGGCGGGCAGTGGTGTCTATCATCACAGGTTTCATGGGAACTCTCACAAAAACAAAATGCTTATATACTACCATTCAAACGGCAAAATTGCCAATAAAAACGCAATTTGCTTTGACTTTATGATAATGTTAGATTTAGGTTATTAATTATCCTAACATACAAATTTCTAATAATATGTTTTGTAAATCATTGGGCTGGCTTTATCAGTAAGTTTTTGCCCTGTGTTTGGGATAAACTCCGTTGATTGCAAAAACCAGTTGGTTTTATTGCATACTCATCTCACGCTAGATGACGTCAAGTCAGCCAAAGCAGGTGTTACTGGCTTTGATTTATCCATGTTGATTTTGTTAATACGATATGTTAGCATGCAACCACCGTTATTAGTATGGTGTAGTATTTATGAAATTTTTAAAAGCCACTTTGATTCTGACCAGCTTATTTGCAGGTGTGATGGTACACGCCCAAGAAGTCTCCTTGATACTACTACGACATGGGGAGAGCCAGTTTAATGTAGAAAAACGTTTTGCAGGTTGGTCAGACACACCCCTTACCCAAAAAGGCATAAAGCAAGCCAAACAAGCAGGCAAAATCCTAGCTCATGCAAACATCAAACCAACCGTCATACATGTTTCCTTGTTGGATAGAGCAATAGACACCGCTCAATACGCCAGTTATGCCATGGGGCAATCTCTACCTAAGTATGCCTACTGGCATCTGAATGAACGTCATTATGGAGATTTAGAAGGCAAAACCCACACAGAAGTCGCAAAAATCGTTGGGGACGAGCAGGTTAAAATTTGGCGTAGAAGCTTTGATGTGCCACCACCACCGCTTGCTACCACAGACCCTAGGTCGCCCACCAAAAACAGTCGTTACAGCACCATCAACCCCCAAAGCCTGCCTCATGGCGAAAGCCTCAAACAAGTCATTGACAGGCTTAACCCTTACTGGCATTATGCCCTAAAACCCACTTTGGTATCTGGCGAGACAGTCATGGTGGTTGCCCATAGCAATTCCCTAAAAGCTTTGTCATCACACATTGACCCCAGTCTTCAACCAGAGGATATTACTTCTCTAACAATCCCTAATGCCACACCTGTTGTTTATCGCTTGCGTGTTGGCGAGGACGGCTCTCTTAGCATCTTATCAAGACAAGTGCTAAACAACGAAGCAACACAGTAACAAAAAGAAAAGAACCAAGCTAATTTGTATATTGGTTTGGTTCTTTTTATTAAAATCTACACCAACTTAACTCTTGATTCCACGATATTTTTATATCCTTCGGCAACTCTGCCACAAATTCATACTCATCAAAGCGGATTTTGTGGGCGTGTAGGCACAGTCTGGCAACCGCTGGGGCAGATACTTTTAAATATTTGTCATCGCCAAGCAAGGCATGCCCCACACTTGCCAAATGCACGCGAATTTGGTGCGTGCGTCCTGTCAAAGGGCTTGCTTTGACAAGGCTGACCACTTGACCGCCCATCTCAAAGACCGACAGCACTTCTATTAGTGTTTGGGACGGTTTACCATCTTTGTCCACTCGCACTCGTCTTTCGCCATTTGCCAGCGTATATTTTAATAAGGGTTTGTCAATTTTGGCGGTTTTACCAAGCGTTTTGCCAACATCGCCCACGCACAAGCATAGATAGTCCTTAAAAATGGTTTTTTCACGAAATTTGTCTTGTAAGTCTTTGAGTGTACTGCGTTTTTTGGCAATCAGGAGTAGTCCTGATGTATCCTTATCAATGCGGTGAATCAGCTCTAAATACTTTTTGCCTGTGGCGACCCTCATCGCCTCAATCACACCAAAGCTCTCGCCAGACCCGCCATGCACCGCCATGCCGTGCGGTTTGTTTAGCACAATCAGCCCTTCATTTTCAAAAATCACTCTACCCAAAAGCCCTTTGGCAAAGTCATCAGAGACCACAGGCTCATCACGCTTAGACAATCGCACGGGAGCAACCCGCACCACATCGCCTGCATAGACACGGTCGTGCGGTTTACAGCGTTTTTTGTTGATGCGAATTTCATCATCTCTTATCATTTTATAAAGGTGCGAACGGGGCAAGCCTTTGAGCCGAGCCAGCAAGAAATTATCAATGCGTTGCCCGTCTTGGTTGGCGGTTACGCTGATAAAATTGACTTTGGCAAAGTCGCTGATGGTATCATCTGCCGATTGGGGTTTTTGGGGCTTAGGTGTGGCTTTGGGGGTAGGTTTTTTCATAATTTGTAAATTTTAAAAATTTTGGTAGGAAAATTTGGGTAAATCTGTTACAATCCAAAAGCTAGCATATAGTTTAGCACGTTGCTCCATAAAGTGATGAGAAAAGTGCGAATTTTACCAAAAATGGTTTATTGTTTAAAAAATTTGCACATAATTTATCTTTTAATATATTTAATCAATCACAAGCAACCCACGACATTTTTTATTTTATTTGCACATCAAGGTGCGTAAGAATTTTATCCACACCCCCACAAAAGCACAAGACAAACACTGCTTTTGTAGAAATCGGCGGTTTGGACATCATCGGTGCAAGCGATGAACGACAGATTTTAGGGCTACCGCCCACCAATTTTTAGGCGTTGAACTGATTTGGCGAAACCCGCCAAATGGGTTTTGTTTTTCATGTATGATTTTTAGCCAAGTCGATTGGCAAGGTATTTTGGCACAAACCCACCCACTTTTGTCTATATAGGCAACGCCCTTCTTACTACCTTGATGTTTACTTTTTTAAGGAACATCATGAAACGCATTCTCATCAACGCCACCCACAACGAAGAGATTCGTGTGGCACTTTGCAAAGACAATCACCTGTACGATTTTGACCTAGAAAATCGCACCCGTGAACAAAAAAAAGCCAACATCTACAAAGGTCATGTTACCCGTGTTGAGCCATCACTTGAAGCCGTATTTGTCGAATATGGCTCGGCTCGTCAAGGCTTTTTGCCTTTGCGTGAAATCGCCCCTGAATATTTAAAGGGCAATCCTAGAAATGACAACATCAGAGACCTTATCAAAGAGGGCGATGAAGTCATCATCCAAATCGAAAAAGAAGAGCGTGGTAACAAAGGGGCGGCGGTTTCTACTTATATTTCGCTGGCGGGTCGCTACCTCGTCCTCATGCCAAACAACCACAAGGCAGGTGGTATCAGCCGTCAAATCTCTGGCAAAGTCCGTGAGGAAATGAAGCAAATCATCAATAGCCTCTCTATCCCACAAGGCATGAGCGTGATTGTGCGTACGGCTGGGATTGGCAAGGGTTTTGAGGATTTGCAAAATGATTTGAACCACTTACTTGACATCTGGTCATCTATCCTCGAACAAAACCGCACTCGCCCAAGTCCTTGCCTTGTCCATCAAGAAGCAGGCGTGGTTACTCGTGCGGTGCGTGATTATCTGCGTGATGACATTGGCGAGGTGTGGATTGACAGCGAAAACGCCTACAATGAGGCTGCCAATTTTATCGCCTCAGTCATGCCAAATCAGATGAGCAAACTGCGTAAATACATCGACCACGAACCGCTGTTTGTGCGTTTTGGCATTGAGCGTCAGATTGAAAGTGCGTATCAGCGTGAAGTTCGTCTGCCCTCTGGTGGTTCTATTGTCATCGACCAAACCGAAGCAATGGTTGCCATCGACATCAACTCCGCCAAATCCACCAAAGGCTCAGACGTTGCCGAAACTGCCTACCACACCAACTTGGAGGCTGCCGAAGAAATCGCCCGTCAGCTTCGCCTACGTGATATGGGTGGACTGATTGTCATTGATTTTATTGACATGAACGACCCCGCCCACCAAAAAGAAGTTGAAAAACGCCTCATCGATGCCACTCGCTACGACCGTGCCAGAGTGCAGTTTGCCGAGATTAGTAAATTTGGTCTTATGGAGATGAGCCGTCAACGCCTACGCCCCTCATTGGAGGAGGCGACAGGATATCTTTGCCCTCGTTGTCATGGCAATGGCATGATAAGAGATTTGCGTTCACTTGCCCTCTCCATCATGCGTCAAATCGAGCAAATCGCCCTAAAAGAACGCTATGGCGAAATCCAAGCCGAAGTACCGACCGAAATCGCCGCATTTTTACTTAACGAAAAACGTGAAAGTTTGGTGTATTTAGAGCAAGATTCTGGCGTGCGTGTTACCATTTTGCCTCACGCCCACCTAGAATCCCCCAATTTTAGCCTGCATTTCAATCCTGATGGCTTTGCCCCAGCCAGCTATGAGCGTATCATGGACGTGGAGGAACGTGAAAATGTTGAGCGTGGCTACGAGGTAAATTGGCAAACCAAACATGACGAGCCAACCACCACCACCAACCGCTGGCAACAAGCCGATAGCCATAGCAAGTCCCACGCTGAAAAACCCACCGACAAAACCAAATCCAAAAAAGTCGAGGAAGCACCCACACAGCCCCAAGCGGTGGCTTGGCTATCCAACCTATTTGCACCAAAACCACAGGCTCGCCTAGCTCATGATTTTGGCAGTCATGACGCTGCATCAGCCATTGAGGCGTTGGTCAATGGTGGTGCAACGAGCTTGGGTTCATTTGGCAACATTCATCTGCCAGAATCCAAAACAGAAAAACCCACTCCAAAAGTTAGCGAAAAAACAGAACGCCCTGCTCGCACAGAGCGTGATGATAAAGCCAAAAGAAAACCAAAAAAAGAAGTTGTCGAAAACAACAAACAAGACAAAACCGCCAAACGTGATGAGGTAGTCGCCGAAAAAGAAAAAAGCGAGAATCGTAAAAAAGAGCAAAGCCACCCAAAACGTGAAGCAAATTCGCAACGTGAGCCACGAGGCGAGATCGTGCGTGGCGAAACCCTAAAACCCAAAGCCGCCAATAAACCCGAACCAAAAACCCAAGAAAAACCCAGCAACCCAAAAGAGCAGGTTTGTACAGAAAAAGTGGCTGACACCAAGCCTCAAAAGCACACAAACCCCAACGATGTTGTGATTCATATCAATCCTAGTGCCAGTGCAGACGCCACTACCACCAAAACTGTGCATATCTCTTTGGACGGCAGTAAAGAAGCTGATCGCGCCGAAACACCAACCACAGAAGGTACTATCGAGACGACCAGCAATCGCACACCCAAGAAAGAAGACGCAACCTTGCCAACACCAACTCATCATGAGGATAAAATCAGTCCAGCTACTGACACCTCAAAGGCAGATGACCATCACACGTTGGCCATCCATGATGCCGTGCAAGATGATTTTACACCAAGTGCCGAGCACTTGATGGCGTTATCCTGCAAAACAGGCAGAGCCATCAACGACCCCAGAGTGGTGGCAGATGTCATGCGTGAGCAGATGTCTTTATCTGCACCGGCAACAACCATCCCGCACGCCACCATCACAGGTACAGCAGGGCAGTTCGTTGAAGCGGTATTATCTGGCGAGTTGTCAGATGATTGGCGTGAGAATTTTGTTACTCATTTTATTGCAGCGGTAAATAGATTTGCCCTGCAAAACACCCAGCACCAAAACTCACTTACCACGCCAATGCTTAGTGAGTCGGATTTTGAGCGTGAATTTGCCAAGCAGTTTGCCAATTATGGATACGCACCACTATCTGGCGAATACCTGACGACATTTACCAAGGGCATCAGTGCTGATGGTGCATGGCATACTAAGCAAGGTAAAACTCATGCCACGCCACACCCAGTAGTCGAACGTGCCATCAATGACCCACGTGGACAACCAAGCAAGCAAGCAGAAAGTATCAATCAGGTCAATACTGACGAGAAAATGCCCAGTCAGGAGCGTACCACCGTCAGCAATGAGCCACCTTTGATGCCCACTTCATCAGAATCTGAGTCTGTGCTCGAACTACTCATTAAAACCCTCGATGAAATCATCAATTCTGCCAACAGCCAAGAGGGCGACACCCAAAAATCCACACCAGCAAGCTACAAAGACATGATAGAAAATGTCTCAGGTCAGCTTCTACAACCAACTGGGATTTTGAATTTAGTGGCCTCCAAAAAGCCAAAAGCGACCAAACCAAAAACCCCAAAAACGCCCAAAGCACCCACCAAGCGTACCTCCAAAGCCGCTCAAAAGGCAGAAGTGGTAAAACGCCCAAAAGCGGAAACCTCCACACCGCCAAATGAGGCTGACCTACCTCAGTCCTAACCATAAAAACACCCCAAAGGTTGTCTAACTTTTGGGGTGTGGCTCAATAGGGTTGGGGGTGTTTTATATTGCAAGCAAAAGCCTTACACTTCTAGTTTTTATTGAATAAAAAAAACAGCCCATGGCTGGACTGTTTTTATTGGTTTATGCTTCCACCACAGGAATTTTACCAATCTTAGCCTGCCAAATCTTAGGGGCGGTGGCGTGTACCGATACGCCATCACTATCTACGGCAACGGTTACAGGCATGTCTTTAACCGTGAATTCATAAATCGCCTCCATACCCAAATCAGCAAAGGCAACCACTTTGGCTTCTTTAATCGCCTTAGACACAAGGTAAGCCGAACCACCCACCGCCATCAGATACACCGCTTTGTTGTCAGCGATGGCTTCACAGGCGATTTTGCCACGCTCAGATTTACCAATCATGCCAAGTAGCCCTGTCTGTTCAAGCATTTGACGAGTAAATTTATCCATACGAGTGGCAGTCGTTGGCCCTGCTGGCCCTACCACTTCATCACGCACAGGGTCGACAGGTCCGACATAGTAGATGAGTTTGTTGGTAAAGTCCACAGGCAGTTTTTCGCCCTTATCTAGCATATCCACCATACGTTTGTGGGCGGCATCTCGCCCTGTGTAGATTTTACCGTTAAGAAGTAGCACATCGCCTGTTTTCCAAGTCGCCACTTCCTCTTTGGTAAGTGTATCGACATTGACACGCTTGCCATTGTCAGGACTGTAAGTAATGTCAGGATAAGCATCTAGGCTTGGTGGTTCTAAGTTTACCGCCCCACTACCATCTAGCTCAAAATGCACATGGCGAGTAGCAGCACAGTTAGGAATCATCGCCACAGGTTTGGAGGCAGCGTGTGTTGGATAATCCAAAATCTTAACATCAAGTACGGTAGTTAGACCACCCAAACCCTGAGCCCCAATACCAAGTGCGTTTACCTTTTCAAAAAGTTCAAGACGAAGTGCCTCAACAGTAGATAGCTCCTCGCCACGCTCAGCTTTGGCTTTAAGTTCGTGAATGTCCACATGACTCATGAGACTCTCTTTGGCAAGGAGCGTCGCCTTCTCTGGCGTACCACCAATACCAATGCCTAAAATACCAGGTGGACACCAGCCAGCACCCATCGTAGGCACGGTTTTTAGCACCCAATCCACAATGCTGTCAGACGGATTGAGCATGGCAAGTTTGGACTTGTTTTCACTACCACCCCCTTTGGCAGCACAGGTAACATCTACCTTGTCGCCTGCCACAATTTCCATGTGAATCACCGCAGGGGTGTTGTCTTTGGTGTTGGTGCGTTTGCCTGCTGGGTCAGCGAGTACAGACGCACGCAGGGTATTGTCAGGGTGCGTATAGGCACGGCGAACACCTTCGTTGACCATGTCCGCCACGCTCATGTCAGTGTCCCATTGGACATTCATGCCCACTTTCAAAAAGACAGTGGCAATGCCTGTGTCTTGGCAAATTGGACGCTTGCCCTCGGCACACATACGACTGTTTACCAAAATCTGAGTCATGGCATCACGAGCTGCTGGGTTTTCTTCACGCTCCAAAGCTTCGCTTAGGGCTTTGATGTAGTCGGTAGGATGATAATAACTGATGTATTGAAAGGCATCAGCGATAGACTGGATAAAGTCTTCTTTTTTAATAACGGTCATACTTACGTCCTTTTGGCTGGTTAATACTGGCTAAAAATGCATAAAGCGGAGTCATTGTAGCACAAATAACACCGCTTTTAAATGTTTTTTACATGGCAACATTGACACGATGAGATGATTAATTTAATAAGATTGCAAAATCTAAAAAATAAATCACACAAATCCAAAACCCACTTTTTTATCATCAAGGGTTTTAAACTCTTTTTCATCAATGTTGGTTAATTCTGCCAAGGTCATTTCTTTGTCAATGGTGTTATTTTTACCAATGGATTTCATGTAAGTTTGACATTTTTCAATGGATAATTTGTCAAATTTATATTCGGCAATCAGTCGCCCACGTCTTAATAACGCATGGTCTATATCCATCAAATCAGCATTAAAGGTACAAATAAATTGGCATTCTAAAACATCGGACAATATCCCGTCAGCGATGTTTAAAATAATACCCACCACATCGGTTTGATTGCCACCACCGACACGCTCGGCAATGTAATTTTCGCAATCTTCTAATACCAATACCGAATTTTTTTGTTCAATGAGCATGCTCATGAATTCAGGTTTGGCAAGTTCGCCAATCATGTTGTTTGGCACAAAAATAAAATCTTTGTCAGGGATTTGGGCGGTGAGCCATTTGATGTAATTGGTTTTGCCTGTACCTGCCAAACCGTGCAACAATACCATGCCCTTTTTGGAGCAAGATAACTCCTCTTGAATTTTATGATGTACAGGCAAAAAGTCATCATTATACATAGTTTTTAAATCTAGTACATAAGGCTTAATGCCTTGATGTTTAAATACCAAATCTTTACCCTCTTTTAAGAGAAGTAAAATTTTACTTTCTTGGGAATTATATTTTTGCAAATATTCATTAAAAAATGTTCGAATATTATTTAAAGAATTTTCATTTCTTGGGTCATAAAAAATATGCTCAACCCTTAATAGCCCAGATTCAAAAATGGTCTTGTCATATTCATTACTCAAATCCTCACTTGCCACAATGAATAATTCAAATTTTTCATAAAAATAACACACCTCACGCTCATAAAAGTGATTGTTCTTTTTATCAAACGCCACAGGATGATAATCGGTACATTTAACAAAATCCACCAATCTGTCTTTTTTCATTACCATGTCAGAAAAATCCACACTTGGCAATGTTGATGACAATAACTCATAATAAGGATTGTCATAAGTTGATGTGATATGCTCCAAATCTTGGGAAATAATCTGGTATTGTTTGTCTATATAACGCTCATTAAAAATCTTTCTTGGGCGATGATATTGAGATGTTAAAATTTTCATATATCAACCTTTATTTAATCTGTCATTGCATTTACAAAAAAAATTCAATCATGATTTGCCAATCATCTTTAAGCACTCTGCCACCATGACCATGCCCACCGTACTCGTTACCGATACTGCCGAACCATAACCCCCACAACGCAAGCCACTTTGGCAAGCGGTTGCCATTTTTAAGGCTTCTGAGGAATAAACGCATTTAATGCCGAATTTGCGTTTTAGGTCTTTGTTGATGTTTTTGTCTTTGAGATTTTGGCGTAATTTGGCAAGTAAGGGGTCTTGATACACGTCTTTTAAATCCGCCACTTTAATTTGTAGTGGGTCAATTTTACCCCCCGCCCCACCCGATACAATGAGTTTGACTTTATTAAAACGGCAATATAATGCCATTGCCAATTTGGCATTCATGTCATCGACACAATCCAAAATGATTAAGGATTTATTTTGATTTTTATAATCATCAATCATGGCTTGATTGGGTAAAATTTCATTGACATTATCCGCCGTTAGAAATTCATCAATGGCGTTTATTTTAATCTCTGGGTTAATGCCTTTGGCACGATTTGCCATAGCGTCAATTTTGCTTTCGCCAAATGTCTCGGTTAGGGCAGGTAATTGGCGGTTGACATTACTCTCCACCAACACATCCATATCAATGAGCGTCATCTGCCCAATGCCTGTGCGTGCCAAACCTTCTACCACCCATGAACCCACGCCACCCACACCAACCACATAAACATGAGCGTTGGCAAATTTCTCAAAATCATCGCCATATAAAGTGCGTGTGCCTGTAAATCTACGGTCAATCATAATCATACCTTTTATATCAATTATTAGGATAAGCAAAATTTACTTTTAATGCGTCATTGCTATTTTGCCACAGTTCATAAGATAATTTTTCTTTATCCATATCAAACAAAACTGATAATTCATTAATGACGTGAATTAAATTTTTAGGCTCATTAAAATAGCTATCTCCATGCTGACATGGTAGAGGCATCATATCAGGACAATCAGTTTCTATCACAAATGATGATATGCCGTATTTGTCATAAACAGTTTTGACGGCTTGGCGTAATTTTTTGGCATTAGGATTAGTGATTTGTCCTGTAATGCCAAGTTTAAAACCCATATTAACAAAACTCACCGCTTCATTTTCGCCACCACTAAAACTATGAGCGATGCCACCTTGATTATTGGCATTGTATTTTTGTGTTTTTAAAATTTTTAATACATCAGCATGTGATTTACGAATGTGTAATAAAATGGGCAAATCATATTGTTTAGAAAACTGTATTTGCTCTATAAAAAAATGTTTTTGTTTTTCATAAATCATCTCATCTTTTAATTCATTGGGATAAGTATCAAGACCAATCTCACCAATAGCGATATTTGGATAACTTTTTAAATAATTATCCAATAAAACCAAATCATTATCGCTATGTTCAATAATATACAAAGGGTGCAAGCCACACGCCAAATGATGAATGATTGGATAATGTGTATCGGCATATTGTTTGATATTTACCATTCTATCAAAATATCTTGCTAAATAGCCAATTAATACCAAATGACGCACGCCATTGTGATAAGCGGACGTATTAAATTCATCTCGCCTGTCGTCATATTCTGGTACATCAAAATGGGTATGGGTGTCAAATAAATACATCATATTCCTGAGTGTCTTAATATATTTTAATAAAAAATGCTAGGGGTTTTTAAAAAAATTTCTTAACCACACCAGCTATGGCGTATATGATACCCATTTATAATCAAATTTAATTTGCATTTTATCAAATAACCACAAATCGTCTGCTTGGCGAATGCACAAAAAGCGGTGGGGTATATCCTGCCCATCTTCGGTATAAAGATAAATGCGATTTTTACTGACATATTCGCTGTCCACGATTTTATGGTCTTGATAACTACCGCCACTTTGTAAATGCATTCTTTGAGTATTGTGCCAACTTTCGGTAAAAAATTGCCGATAAATCTCTGTACTTTTTTGTATCATTTCATCATTAAAATCTGGCTCGGCAAGTGCTTCCCAACGATGAATGGCTTCAAAAAATGCCAATAAATGTGCAGTAACTTTTGCCAAATCATCGGCATTAACAGGCGTTTTGTTCTTTTTGGCAAATTCACGCTGACTGTGGCGAAATTTAGCCAATTGCTCGTCCGAAAATTGCCCACCCCGAGCAACAGGGCGAATGTGTGGGTGCTTGGCAAGTGTCAAAAGTCCTTGCCAAGTGATTTTTGTGCCTTCAATCAAAAAAGCGGTGATATTGGAAATTTGGGCAATCAAAGGCAAAATGGTGTCATCAAGCTGGGTATTTTCTGCCCAAATGACTTCCAATTTTTTATGCCCTGCAAAATGACAAAAGCCTTGCCCTGTAATCGCAGTTTCACTCATAAATAAATGTGCTAATTTTGGAAATGTTGCCAAATAGGCTAAGGTTTTATCAGTAATTTGTGTGCCAATTAAATTCATATTGACAATTTGCTCAGTAGCGATATTTTGACAAAGATAAGCAATGTCGTCATCGGTAATGGGCATATTTTCAAAGTTAATATTATAAGTATCAACCAATCCATCTTTTTTGGCTTTTTCCAAATCAAATGATGACATTACTTTTTCTCCGTTAAAACATTTTTTAAAAATCTACCTGTATGCGACCGCTCATCATCTGCCACCGCCTCTGGTGTGCCAGTTGCCACAATCTGACCACCGCCATCTCCGCCTTCATAGCCTAAGTCCACCACCCAATCTGCCGTCTTAATCACATCTAAATTATGCTCAATGACCACCACCGTATTGCCACGGTCTCGCAGGGTGTGTAGGATTTTTAAAAGTTTGGCAATGTCCTCAAAATGCAGTCCTGTGGTTGGTTCATCTAGGATATACAGCGTTGCCCCTGTGTCTCTTTTGGCAAGTTCTTTGGCAAGTTTGACCCTTTGGGCTTCGCCACCAGAGAGCGTGGTTGCCGATTGCCCCAAGCGAATATAATCCAAACCCACTTCTGCTAAGGCTTGCAGTCTTCTATGAATGGCTGGAATCGCCTCAAAAAATGCCAAAGCCTCTTCCACCGTCATATCCAGCACATCAGAGATGGATTTGCCCTTGTATTTGACCTCTAAGGTTTCACGGTTGTAGCGTTTGCCATTACAGGCATCGCACGGTACATACATATCAGGCAAAAAGTGCATTTCCACCTTAATCATACCATCGCCTTGACATACTTCACAGCGACCGCCTTTGACATTAAAGCTAAACCGCCCTGCCTTATAGCCCCTCGCCCTTGCATCTTCGGTTTGGGTATATAAATCCCTGATTAGGGTAAACACGCCTGTATAAGTGGCTGGGTTACTTCTTGGCGTTCTGCCAATCGGCGATTGGTCAATGTCCACCATCTTATCCAAATAGTCAAGCCCTGTGATTTTATCATAGGGTTCTGCGGTCAGCGTGGTGGCATTGTTCAAAGCCGTTGCCGCAAGAGGCATTAGCGTGCGATTGATTAAGGTGGACTTGCCAGAGCCTGATACGCCTGTAATACAAGTCATTGTTCCCAAAGGAATTTTTAAATCCACATTTTTTAAATTATTACCCCTTGCCCCCAAAAGTTCCAAAAACGCAGGAACTAATTTACCCTTTTTCTCAATTTTCATTGCCCCGTGGCGAACTTTTGGAATGTCAATTTTTTTAATCCCTGCCAAATATTGCCCTGTCAAGGAATTTGGGTTTTTGGCAATCTCATCGGCTGTTCCTGTGGCAATCACTTTTCCGCCGTGCACGCCTGCCCCCACGCCAATATCCACCACAAAATCGGCACTTCTGATGGCATCTTCATCGTGCTCTACCACCACCACCGTATTGCCCAAATCTCGCAAATGGGTCAAAGTTTCAATCAAGCGGTCATTATCCCTTTGGTGCAGACCAATGGACGGCTCATCAAGCACATACATCACGCCCATCAAGCCTGCCCCAATTTGGCTTGCCAAGCGAATCCGCTGGGCTTCTCCGCCTGACAAAGTCTCCGCACTTCTTGCCAAAGTCAAATAATCTAAGCCCACTTTGTTCAAAAAGCCAAGCCGTTCACGAATTTCCTTAAAAATCTTATCAGCAATCTCGCCCTTATGCCCACTTAGCTGTAAATCTTGATAATATTCAAAGGCTTGACCAAGTGGCATTTTGATAATATCGCCAATGCCCTTGCCGTCCACTTGCACACTTCTGGCAATTTCGTTTAGTCGCACACCATCACAAGCATCGCAAGTGGTATCCGATAGGTATTTGGCAAGTTCGTCCTTGACAAGCTGGCTTGTGGTGCTGTGATAACGGCGTTCAAAATAGGGCAAAATCCCTTCAAAGGGGGTGTCTTTACTGACCTTTTTGCCTCGCTCATCGGTAAAGGTTAGGGGGACTTTGTCTTTGCCAGAGCCATTTAAAATAAGGCTTTGAGATTTTTTGGGCAAGTTTTGCCAAGGCTTATCCATATCAATGCCAAAATGATGGCAAACTTGGGTCAAAAGGTTAAAATAATAAGCGTGGGTCTTATCCCAACCAACAATCGCCCCTTGATTTAAGGACTTTTCAGGAAAGGCGACAATCTTATCAGCACTAAAAAAGGAGCGTTTGCCAAGCCCATCACAAGACGGACACGCTCCGTGTGGGTTGTTAAAGCTAAATAAGCGTGGTTCAAGCTCGCCCACCGCCCTATCACAAATGGGGCAGGCGTGTTTGGCGGACAAAATCTGCTCTGCCCCATCGTCCAAATGGTGCAAAATGGCAATGTCGCCACCCAATTTTAACGCTGTTTCTAGGCTTTCAGACAAACGATTGCCCAAATCGGTGCGGACTTTGAACCTATCTACCACCACCTCAATGGTGTGTTTGTAAGTTTTTGCCAAAGTGGGCAAATCGTCCGTATCGTAGATAGTGCCATCAATGCGAACCTTGGTAAAGCCTTGTGCCAAAAGCCCATCAAGCAAGGCGGTGTGTTCGCCCTTTCGCTCTTTGACAATGGGGGCTAAAATCATAAGCTTAGTATCAAGGGGCTTGGCAAGAATCAAATCCACCATTTCAGAAACCGTTTGGGCGGTCATTGGGGCGTTGTGTTCTGGACAAAAAGGCGTGCCAACCCTTGCAAACAAAAGCCTTAGATAATCATAAACTTCGGTAATTGTGCCAACGGTGGAACGAGGGTTGTGGCTGGTGGATTTTTGTTCAATGGCAATGGCTGGACTAAGTCCATCAATGCTATCCACATCAGGTTTTTCCATTTGCGATAAAAACTGGCGAGCATAGGCGGACAGGCTTTCCACATAACGGCGTTGCCCTTCGGCATACAAGGTATCAAAGGCAAGGGACGATTTGCCAGAACCTGATAGCCCTGTGATGACCACCAATTTGTCTCGTGGAATGTCAAGGTCAATGTTTTTTAGGTTGTGGGTTCTTGCCCCTTTGATGCTGATAAAATCGTGTGCCATGACGTACTCTATTTTTTTAAAATTGTCTTTAATATGAGGGCAAAAACAAATTTTAAAACCACACACACCGCCAAATCCCAAAGTTTATCCATCGTTTTATTTGCCAATATTCCATGCTATAATGAGCCATTTTTTAAAATTTACCCCAAAATCAATATGATAACTCTCACAGGCGTTAGCAAAACGTTTACCATCAAAAAAGACGGCAAAACCCATGAATTTACCGCCGTCAAACCCACCGATTTGACCGTAGAAAAAGGCGAAATTTTTGGCATCATCGGCTCATCAGGGGCAGGCAAATCCACGCTCATCCGCTGTGTCAACCTCCTAGAACGCCCCACCGAAGGGCAGGTGTGGGTGGACGGTGTGGACTTGATGACGCTTGATAACACAGGTCTCATCAAGGCTCGCCGTCATATCGGCATGATTTTTCAGCAATTTAACTTGCTAAGCTCTCGCACCGTCTTTGACAACGTCGCCCTACCGCTTGAACTGTCAGGCACACCCAAAGACACCATCACCCAAAAAGTGAGCGAGCTACTGACGCTGGTGGGTTTATCCGACCGTCAGCACGCCTATCCTGCCAGTCTGTCAGGCGGTCAAAAACAACGTGTCGCCATCGCTCGTGCCTTAGCCACCAGCCCCAAAGTCCTGCTGTGCGATGAGGCCACATCTGCCCTAGACCCTGCCACCACAGGGGCGATTTTGGATTTGTTAAAAAAAATCAACCGTGAGCTTGGTATTACCATCTTGCTCATCACGCACGAGATGGACGTGGTCAAACGCATTTGTGATAAAGTAGCGGTCATCGATAAGGGCGAAGTCATCGAACAAGGCACGGTTGGGCAGATTTTTGCCAACCCCACCACCGAACTTGCCAAAAGCTTTATCCGCTCCACCTTTCACATCGGACTGCCTGATGAATTTATCCAAACACTCAGCCCTACTCGCACGGACGGTGCTTATCCTGTGATACGCTTTGAGTTTACGGGCAATTCGGTGGACAGTCCGCTTTTTTCACAAGCAACCACCCAGTTTGGCGTGGCGTTTAATATCCTAACCTCCCAGATGGATTATGCAGGTGGCGTTAAGTTTGGTTTTACCATTGCTGAACTCATGGGCGAAGCACACGCCTGCGATGAGGCATTGGCGTTTTTGACAGACCATCATGTAGGGGCGGAGGTACTTGGTTATGTGGCATGAATTCTTACAAAACTTCGCCAATCAGCTGACCCCCCAGATGTGGCAAATGGTTGGTAAATCCACCTTTGAGACCATCTACATGGGACTTACTTCGACTGGCTTAGCAGTTGCATTTGGCATACCTTTGGGGATTTTGACATTTTTGACCAGTCAAGGGCAAATCCTCGAAAACCGCCCCCTATCTGCCATCTTTGATGTCATCATCAACATCGGACGTTCTGTGCCGTTCATCATTTTGCTCATTATTTTACTACCCTTTACTCGCATGATTGTAGGGACGACACTTGGTACAACCGCCGCCATCGTCCCTCTTGCCATCACTGCCCTGCCTTTTGTGGCAAGGCTTACCGCCAACGCCCTATCCGAAATCCCCACAGGACTGACCGAGTCAGCTCATGCGATGGGAGCGACCAACTGGCAAATCGTAACCAAATACTACCTGCCCGAGAGTCTCCCCACACTCATCAACGCCATCACACTCACGCTCGTTACGCTCATCGGCTACTCAGCGATGGCAGGCGTAGTCGGTGGGGGTGGACTTGGCAACCTCGCCATCAGCTACGGCGAACATCGTGGCATGGTCTATGTCAAATGGGTAGCCACCGTCATCATCGTGGCGATTGTGATGATTTTTCAGTGGTGCGGAGACAAGCTGGCAAGACATGTCGACCATAGATAACCCAAAAAAACCGATTAAATTCACATTTAATCGGTTTTATCGCCTATAAGGTTTATTTGATGTCCCATTTGGCTTTTAGTTTATCATACTCGCCACTCGCTTTGATTTTGGCAAGACCTTCATTGATTTGGGCTTGAAGTTCGCCATTGCCTTTTTTGAGGGCATACCCCAAAGGAATGTCTGCATCATTGGTAAATGCTACTACTTTGACCTCATTAGGATATTTGGCAACAAAATGCTCTGCAATCACGGTATTGACCATCGCAGCGTCCGCCTCTTTGGTGATGACTGCTTTGATACTCATCCAAATGGTCTTGGTATCCATGATATCATTGGCCTTACTGCGTGCAAACTCAGCAAACGCCGAGTCAGGCTGTACCGCCACACGCTTATCACGCAAATCCTCGCTTTTGGTGATGGTACTGTCTGTTGGCACGACAACGGCGTATTTTGCAACAATAAAGGGGTCGCTAAAATCCCATTTTTGTAGACGCTCCTCTGTCATGATAATACCAGAACCCGCCACGTCTACATTACCCTCATCTAATTGAGGAAATACTTGTTGCCAATCCATCGGCAAAAACTCCACCCCAAATCCCTGTTCATTGCCGACAGCTTCGAGCACATCAGCCTCAAAACCTGTTACTCGACCCTGCTCTCCTGGCACGATTAAGGGGGTAAATTCTCGCTCAACAGCGACGCGATAGATTTTTTGATGTGCCACATCAGGTGCGTTAGTGGTTACCGCAGGGGGGGGGGGTTGTATTTGATGTGGTTTGAGAGCCATCGTTACAGGCACACAAGGCAAGCACGCCAAGTGCCATCGCCCATTTTTTCATGAGGTTATCTCCTAATTTTACTAAATTTAGACATGAAAAAAAGGCTAAAAAAAATTAGCCGTCCACTGAAACCTAATAACAATTATGTTATAAATTTCAAAGACATAATAACATATCACTCCCCAGAGTTCAAGAAGCCTGACCGACATCTGGGTAAATCTTTTGATTTGGCATTGTAAAACCCAAGTACATCAGCTAAAATAACCTACCAGCTGTTTAATTTACTCCCTTATCAACCAACAGGAACTTTCATGAAAGCAAGTAAAATTTTTAGCCTTTGTGCCATCGCATCAGGCATTGCCCTAGTAGGCTGCGGCGGCGACAAACCCGCCCAAACCGAAACCAAAGCAGAAACCACTACAACAACTGCCAACGCCACATCTGATTGCCCTGCTGGCGAAGCTGGTAAAATCAAAGTAGGCGTGATGAGTGGTCCTGAGCATACTGTTGCCGAAGTAGCCGCCAAAGTCGCCAAAGAAAAATACGGCTTGGTGGTTGAGTATGTTGAATTCAACGACTACGCACTACCCAACCCCGCTACCTCTAAATGCGACCTAGATGCTAACGCCTTCCAGCACAAGCCTTATCTCAACGAAGAGATTGAGAAAAAAGGGCTTAATAACCTTGTCGTTGTGGGTAACACCTTCGTTTATCCACTGGCAGGTTATTCCAAAAAAATCAAAACCATCAGCGAGCTTAAAGACGGTGCCAACATCGCCGTACCCAACGACCCATCAAACCTAGCACGTGCACTCATTTTGCTAGAAAAACAAGGTCTTATCAAATTAAAAGACAACACCAACCTATTCTCAACTTCGATGGACATCGTCGAAAACCCCAAAAACCTAAAAATCGTTGAAGTGGACACTTCTGTCGCCGCTCGTGCATTAGACGATGTGGATTTGGCGGTGGTTAATAACACCTATGCAGGTCAAGTGGGCTTGACTGCCAATGATGGTGTGTTTGTCGAAGACAAAGACTCTCCTTATGTCAACATCATCGTTGCTCGCACCGACAACAAAGACTCCGAGGATATCCAAAGCTTCGTTAAAGCTTACCAATCTGACGAAGTGGAAGCCGAAGCCAAAAATCAATTCAAAGATGGCGTTGTCAAAGGTTGGTAAGACACAAATTCCCTTAATACAAGTTAAGGGAATTTTTTTGACTATCCATTACCACATTCGGTTGTCATAACCATCGATTTTTAATATAATAAGAGTTATCATTTTCATTAATCCTGATAAGGAGACCATCATGAAACTTACCCCAATTGCCTTAGGCTTATTTGCAGTATCGATGCTTACTGCCTGCCAAGAACCAGCCTCACCACCTGCTGACACCACCAAAGTCGCCCAATCCCAAACAGACACAGCAACCACCCAAGCTGATGCTCCTACCAGCGATACTGATTTATCCGCTGAGACAGCCGAGTATAAGGCATGGGTCGAAGGTCAAATTGACAACCTCCTTGCTGATACCGAAAAATTTGTGGCGTTTTTAAAAGAAGGCAAGCTGGACGAAGCCAAAGCCATCTATCCGCTGGCTCGCATGTATTTTGAACGCAGTGAGCCAATTGCTGAGAGCTTTGGTGACCTTGACCCACGTATCGATAACCGTGAAGCCGACCTCGAAGAGGGTGAGGTTTGGACAGGTTTTCATGCCATCGAAAAAATACTTTGGACCCAAAACACCACCAAAGGCACAGAGGAGCTGGCAGACCAACTCATCGCCGACATCAAAGAGCTTCGTGCCAAAATCCCCACCGCCGAAGTTACGCCTGAGCTGATGATTCAAGGTTCGGTTGATTTGTTAAACGAAGTTTCTACCACCAAAATTACAGGCGAGGAGGAGATTTTTTCAAAGACCGACCTTTATGACTTTAAGGCAAACATCGAAGGTGCCGAAAAAATCTTTGAAATCCTAAAACCCAAACTTACCACCAAAAACCCCGAGCTGGTTAAGACCTTAGAAGAAAGCTTTGGGACGGTCAATACCTTGCTTGACAAGCATAAAGTTGGCGATAAGGACTACAAGCCCTATACCGAACTGACTGATGAAAACACCAAAGAGCTGGCTGAGGCAGTCAATAAGCTGGGCGAACCACTGAGCCAAATGGGCATCATCATGGAATAACCCAAGATTGCTTAGATGACAAAGCACCGATTATCGGTGCTTTTTTGAGGTTTATTTTTGGGTCATTTTCCTTTGATTATGGTAGATCATAATAACAACCGCCACCACATACAGCCCCTGCATCATTATCCCTTGTACACTTGGATAAATACCCAACAACGGCACGGCGACAAAATCAAGCACATTTCTAGGCAGATGACCCGTCAGTTGCAAGGCGGAGATGCTCACACCCAAAATCTTAAACCCAAGTGCATAAATGAGCCATGTTAGTATTTTAAACAAATGCGGAATGGGTAATTTGACCGACGTTTTTGCCATGATAATCGCCACCACCGCCAAAATCATGAGTGTCACACCAATCCCCATGACAAAATCACTCATGGCGATGCTTGGCAAAATCCCTGCATAAAACAAAATCGTCTCCGCCCCCTCTCGAAACACCGACAAAAACGAAAGCCCAAACAGTCCTGCCATACTGCCTGTGGAGAGTGCCACGCCCATGTGTTTGTTGATGTAGGAATTCCATGCTTTGACGGAGGATTTGCTGTGTAGCCATACTCCCACGCCAATCATCATGACCACCGCAAAAATCCCCACCACGCCCTCTAAGGCCTCACGGTTTGCTCCTGAGGTCATGGCAGGGAACAGTTGTTGTAAGGCGACCGCCCCCACCAAGCTCGCCACAAGTCCTGCTCCCACGCCTGCAATGACCCATTTTTTGCCTTTGGGTTGATTGGCTACCGTGAGTGCCGTCAGCAGTGCCATGACAATGAGCAAAGCCTCAAGCCCTTCACGGAGCAAAATCAACATGGCATCGACCCACGAATAGCGAGCATTGGGGTTGATGACTTTTAACCGCTCTATTAGGGCTTTTAGATTGGCTTGGCTTGATTTGTCGCCCTTTGCCATGATGATGGGAATTTGGCTTTCAATGTCGGTGTAGAGCTTGGCGTCTCGGGTACGCACATCGCCCTCTATCGTTGCCCAAATTTGGATAAATTCGCCCAAATGAGCTTGGGCATTTGGCAAATTACCTTGACCTAACTCGTCCAAACCACGTTCAAGCAGCCCAACCCCATACGCCAAATCCACCTTTTGTTCATTGGGGTTGGTCTGTACTTCATCGCCTTGATTGTAACTGTCAATGGTTTTGGTCAATATCGCCAAATGCTCACCCATCATGGTGGTGTTCGGTGGGCTGTTTTCGATGCCGACACGTATCATCGCCATCGCAGTTTCGATTTTGCCATAATGAGCCATGCTGGTATTACGCACGACTCGCTCGTTTGCTACCCATGTGCGGTTAAAGACATCATAGGCTGATTTGACGGTGGCGATGTCGGTTTTGGCATTGGCAAATGCATCTATCTCTTGACTTAACTTATCAAGTGCAGGCGTGATTTTTTTGGCAAAATTGGCTCGTTTGGCAGTATAATCAACAGGATTTTGTTCTTTTTCATAAGCATAGAGCTGGACGGATAGTTGCTTTAAGGTTTGTTCGCTAGGGTTGGTTCTGGCGGTGTTTAAGGCATTTTGCACATCATAAAACAAGGCACTTTGTCTGGCGTCATCTTTGGCAATGCTCATCAGTTCATTTTCAATGAGTGCCAAATCATCTTTGGCTTTATCCATCTCGCCATTTTTAACCGCCCCCATTGCGTCTGACAAAGGGATAAATACAGGGGAGAAATTGAGTTTTTCACTCTGATTGTCTGCAAAGGCAGGCACAGACAACATCAAGGCAGTCAGCCAAATTGCCAAAATTTTTACCAGTTTCATCACTCAATCCTCAAACAACGCCTGCCCCAAGTACTCGCCTTCTTTGACCCCCCCAAAACACACAAACAGTCCACTACCAATATGCGTGGTGTACTCGGTCATTTTATCAACGTTGCCCAGTGCGTTTTGTATAGCGATAAACTGCATGGGAGATTTTTGAAAGCTGATAAATAACAATCCTGCATTAAATTGCCCTGTTTTGGTGTCAATACCACTACTGTACGAATACGAACGGCGGAGCATTTGTAAACCTGTGCGTTTTGCAAGACCCATGTGAGTGGGTTCGGCGATGACAAGATTGCCGTTATCGTCTTTTGCGTTCAAATCAAACTCATCAAACTCGCCAGCTTTACCAATGCTTGCTCCTGTACCTCTATGTCGCCCAAACGTATCCTCTTGCCCCATCAGACTGGTTCTATCCCATGTTTCAAGATGCATTTGGATAATGCGTGCCACCAAGTACGTGCCGTTTTTGAATGCCCCATCACCAATCCACAACCATTTATCGGATTCTTTTAGGGTGTTGGCATTTGCCGTACCGTCCTTAAAGCCAAACAAATTGCGTGGTGTTTCACTGACATCATCAAAACTGGTATAGCCTGACTGCGACCATTTCATCGTGATATGACTACGAGCTTGGCGGACGAGCTGACGCACCGCATGAAAAGCAACTTGTGGGTCTTCACTGCACGCCTGTATACAAATATCGCCCCCTGATAGCTCGGGGCGGATTTGGTCTCGGGGGAATTTGGGTAAGTCGCTAAATTCTGGTGGAGCTTTGTGTGCTAGGTTTAATTTTTTTAAAAATGACGGACTAACCCCAAAGGTCAGCGTCAGCCCATACGCCCCCAAACTGTCCGCCTCGCCCGTGTCGGCGGGTGGGACGTGAGGATTTTTGGTGTAGGGCTTGATGTTATCGCCTTTGGTAAGCTTGGCACTAGACGCTGTCCAGTCCTTAAAAAGTTGCTTAATCGTCTCGATATCAGTCGTGTGCAAATCCGCCACCAAAAAATAAATATGGCGTTGGGTGGGCGTGATGATGCCTGCTTGGTGCGTACCATAAAAATCGTAGGTTAAATCAGCAAAGGGGTGTCGGTTTGTGGATTTGGTGTCGGTGGGACTATTTGTAGGGCTGTTTTTGCTGGCATTATCATGGCAAGCAGTCAATACCCCTGCTCCAACAAGGGCAGTCGCTCCCATTTTTCCTAAAAAGGCACGGCGGTTGGTCATGGTGTCTCCCCTCATTAAATCAAAATGATATGGATTAGCATTTAAAGCATTTGTCATAGTATAACACTTTATGATGTATTTGGCACAAAAAAAGAGCGATGAACGCCCTTTATTCTTTGTCCGCCTCATCTGTACTGACAGACAGTCGTGTTACAAGCACTTGGTCGATTTTATAATGGTCAATATCCACCACTTCAAATTTAAAATTTTCATGCATGACAAAATCAGCAGGGCGTGGGATTTTGCGGAGGCGATACATGATAAAGCCCGCCAATGTCTCGTAGTTGTGCCAATCCTCAAACTCCTCCACATCAAGTGCGTGCTTGACATCATCAATGGGCGTACTGCCGTCAATGAACCATGAATTTTCATCACGGCGAATGATTTGTTGTTCCTCCTCAATCGGAGCAACCCAATCGCCCATCACCGTCATCATGATGTCAGACAAGGTAATTACGCCAACCACAAGGGCATATTCGTTGATGACGACCGCAAATTTTTCTTTGCTGGCACGAAATTTATCCAGTAGCTCCGATAACGTCAGCGTGTCAGGGATAATGAGTACGTTGCGAATGGTGGATTCATTGAGCTGGACAAAGGATTGGTTATTCAGCAGTCGCACCAAAATGTCTTTGGTGTCGACATAGCCGATGACTTGGTCGATGTTTTGATTGCACACCAAAAATTTAGAATACGGATAATCAGCGATTTTTTGGCGGATACTTTCCTCAGACTCGCCCAACACAAAAAACACCACGTCCTCACGCACGGTCATGGACGATGGCACAGTACGCTCTTCAAGCTCAAAAACATTTTCAATAAAATGCTGTTCTTGTTGGAGTACCACGCCCGCCTCTGCCCCTGCGTCCATGATGGCGGACACATCATCAAAGGTAACACTTTCCTCCCGCACCATATTGATGTTAAAAATACGAAAGGTCAAATTGGCAATGCCATTGATAATCCAAACAAGGGGTTTGAGCACCTTAATCACCCAAAGCATGGGATTGATAACCGCCAACGCAACCCTTTCGGGGTTAATCATGGCGATACGCTTAGGAATCAAATCAGCATATAAAATAAAAATCAGGGTAACTACCGCAAAAGACAAGAAAAACGCAATGTTATCCGTCCACTGTCCGTCATAAAACTGACGAATAATCATGGCAAAATAAGGACGTAACGCCCCCTCACCCACCGAACCACCCAAAATGGCAACGGCATTTAGACCAATCTGACTGGTAGCAAAAAAATCGGCAGAATTTTCCTGCAAGTGCATGATTTTGTCAGCACGAACATCGCCGTTTTCGGAGAGGTTTTTGAGTTTGAGTTTTCTAGCCCCAGCAAGTGCAATTTCAGAAATCGAAAAAAAGCTAGATACCAAAATCAAAACAGCGATTAAAAATAAATTTTGTAGTAAGTCCATAGGATTGATATGGGGGCAACCCCATTGTATTGTGATTGTGAATAATTATTTGGGTTGGCATGCTATTACTTGCCCCTTAACGCCCACTGCCTCATCAGTCATTAGATAGACATAAGGCGACATGATTTCTTCGGGGGTTTTTAGGGTCTGAGGGTTTTCCCCGGGGAAGGCATGAACACGCATGTTGGTGCGAGTTGCCCCTGGATTGATGCAGTTAAAACGTAGGGTGGTGTGGTTTTTGGTTTCTTCGGTAAAAATCGTACACATGCCCTCTATCATCTGTTTGGATAGGGCGTACGCTCCCCAAAAGGGGCGAACTTTTGCCACGCCACTACTGGTAAACACCACCGACCCACTGGGCGATGACATCAGCAAGGAAAACAGGGCTTGGGTCAGCATAAAAACGGACGTGCTATTGACACGCATGACCTGCTCAAAGGTGATGGGGTCGTACATTTCAAGTGGGGTTAATGCCCCCAAAATCCCTGCATTATGAAGCACGCCGTCCAGTCGCCCAAACTCTTTTTGGATAAGGTTGGCAAGCTCGTTCATCTGGGCAAAAGTCGCCTTTTCTAAATCCATCGGCAAGATGGCAGGTGTGGCAAGTCCCATGCTCTCAATGTCGTCATAGATGACTTCGAGCTTTTCTTGGGTTTTGCCAAGCATGAGGACGGTTGCCCCAAGTTTAGCATAAGTATAAGTCGCCACTTTGCCAATGCCGTCTCCTGCCCCTGTTACTAAGATGATTTTGTCTTTTAAGCAATCGGCTTTGGGGGTGTAATTACGAATGTGGTCGTGGTTTTGCATGGGTTGTCCTATCATTCAATGTAAAAGTGCCACAAACTTTTTGGGCGTAAAGTGCGTACAACGCACCATTTAATATCCAGTCCCAAACTGGTGCATGTTACGCACCTTACGGTTTATGGTGATTTTTAATGTTGTGCTTATCTTTATGGATTGAGAGCTTGCATAAGCCATTTACTAAGCTCTTGTGGTGTCTCCACCAACACATCTGCCCCCCAGTCTTTGGGGTTTTCGTCAGGGACGATATAGCCAAACCCTGCCACGGCAGTTGTCATGCCTGCCGACCGTCCTGCCTCAATGTCTCGGACGTGGTCGCCGATATAAATGGCACGTTTGGGGTCGATGTCAAGCTGATTGCACGCCAAAAACATTGGTTCGGGGTCGGGTTTAGTGTTTTTGACATCATCGGGGCAGACGAGTACCGCACAGCGTTTGGCAAGGTCTAATTTATCCAGTAAATTTTCTGCCAAATATCTAGGCTTGTTGGTTACAATGCCCCATGCGATGCCTTGATTTTCAAGGTTTTTTAATAAATTATCCAAACCGTCAAACAGTCTGCTATCCACGCAGATGTCTTGTTCGTACAAATCCAAAAACTCCTGACGATAAGCCAAAAGTTGCTCATCTGTATCCGCCACATCTGCCAACACATCGCCAAACATCAGTCGCACCATTGCCCTAGCTCCTGCCGAGACTTGCTCACGAATGGCGGTGTCGGTAGGGCAAGGGTGGTTGTGTTTGGCACACATTACCCGAATGATGCGGATAAAATCAGGGGCGGTGTCGATGAGTGTGCCGTCTAGGTCAAATAGGACGGCTTTGATGTTGGGCTGGCTCATGGCTTTTCGCCTTTTGTAAAAGACATCATATAATTGACATCAACATTGGCATTAGACAACCAAAAACGCTTAGTGATAGGATTATAATGCAAGCCTGTCATATCAAAACGCCCAAACCCTGCCCCCACCGCCATGCTGTCTAGCTCGGCAGGCGTGATGAATTTGTGAAAATCGTGCGTGCCTTTATCCACAAGGCGTAGCACATATTCTGCCCCCACGATGGCAAATAGGTAGGATTTGGGGTTGCGGTTGATGGTGGATGCTACAAACACGCCATTGGGTTTTAACAGCTCAAAACACGCTCGCACGATAGCAGATGGGTCTGGAACGTGTTCTAGCATTTCCATACAGGTAACGACATCAAAAGTGCCAGCTTGCTCTTTGGCAAGCTCCTCTATCGCCACACAGCGAAAGGCGAGGCTGTCGGTCATGCCTGTACGCTTGGCATGAATCTGCCCTGCTTGTAAGTTTTCTGCTCCCAAATCCACGCCCAGTACGTCCGCCCCACGCACCGCCATAGAGTGCGATAAAATGCCACCGCCACAGCCGACATCAAGGACTTTTTTGCCATTTAATTTTGAGCCAAAAAAGGCGTACGTTTGGTCCTCTATCCAGTCAAGTCGCAAAGGATTGATGTCGTGCAAGGATTTAAATGCTCCTTGCCTGTCCCACCATTCGTCCGCTAGGCGAGTGAATTTGCCAATTTCGTCAAAGTCGGCATTATTAAATGTGGTATTTGTGTGAGCGTGGTTGGTTGTGCTATTCATGGTATTTCCAGTTTTTTACGTGTGCCTATCTTATCATTTTCACGTCTTTTTGACTAGGGTATGGCGATTGGTATCGTGAGCACAAAAACCACAAAAATGATGGTTTTTTAAGCAGATTTAATAAAATTTTACATAATACAACGCTTGGTTAAGAAAACTATCACCCATTTTAGATAAAAATAAGTTAAACTATGCAGTAATTTATTTGATGTTTTTATTTTTAGGACTTATCATGAAAAACACCCTTAAATTTACCGCACTAGCCTTAGGTATGGGCTTATCAAGCATGGCATTTTCTGCTGATTTTGTGGAAGGTCAAGACTACCGCGTGCTTGACAAACCCGAAAAAATCGCAGGCGATGTCATCGTGGTGCGTGAGTTTTTTTGGTATGGTTGTCCGCATTGCTACGCCTTAGAACCACACATGCAAGCATGGGCAAAAACTCGTGCCAAAGACGTGGCATTTTTCCGCACGCCTGCTGCCATGAACCCTGTTTGGGAAGTGCCGGCTCGTGGTTTTTATGCTGCACAGCTCATGGGTTATGAAGAAAAAACCCACCAAGCATTGTTTGATGTCATTCACAAAGACAAAAAGCCCATCGACCGCTCCAAAGAGGCCTTAGCGGATTGGTATGCCAGTAGAGGGGTAGATAAAGCCAAATTTAACGCTGCTTACGACTCTTTTGCCGTCAGCACCAAAATTGAACGCTCAAAACAAGGGGCAAAAAACTACCAACTGACTGGCGTGCCTGCGGTGGTGGTGCATGGCAAATATGTCGTAACAGGTTCTGATGCCAAAGTTACCCAAGTGGTTGATTTTTTAATCGACAAAGTTCGTGAAGAGAAAAAATAAAATACCCCAACATCAAATCCGTACCACTGGTGCGGATTTTAGTTTTTAACAATCTCCCCAAACACGCCCAAACTCACCCCAAATTGCTCTACTTTTTCGCTGTCCATCTGCACACTCATGATGACATGTTGCCCATAATCTGCCGAGACGATGCCCCCACTCACCTGCCCCACCAAATAGCGGATTTGAGCCTCATGGGAAAAGGAAGTGGCGACTTGGATAAGCGATTTTGGCACAAATGTCGTAAGCCTCATCTCATCTACTACCATCTGTGTGGCGGTGGCATAGGCACGAGTCAGCCCACCCGCCCCCAACTTTATCCCGCCAAAATACCGCACTACAATCACCACCGTATTGCCAATGGCTTTATGTTGTAAGATATTTAAAATGGGTCGCCCTGCTGTACCATTGGGCTCGCCATCGTCATCAAAGCCTGCCGAAGTCGTATTGTTGGGGTCGCCAATGATATAACCATAGCAAACATGGCGAGCGTCTGGGTAGGTGGCTCGCAGTTGTTCCACGTGGAACATTAACTGTTCACGGCTGTCAATGGGGTAAGCAAAGGCAAGAAATTCACTCTTTTTTATTTCGTAAATGGCTTGACAGGGGGCAGATAAGGTGGCGTAGGTCATTTGTGTTCAAGGTGGCAAAAAGCCTATTTTAGCAAAAATTGGCAAATTGTGCTAAGATATAACCATTAAACTTAATAAAGAGAGAAAAAATGATTTTGGATTTACCACCCCATATTGAACAAGTGATTATTGCCAAAGCCCAATCACAAGGCATTAGCCCTACCGAGCTTATCGCCCGCGATTATGGCGAACCAGACATTTTTGCTGAAATGGAAAAACACGGCTTAAACAGCGATGGTGTAAACATTGTGCTGACAGACGAAGATGCCAGACGCATTCAAGAGCATTTAGACAGCCCTATTCCGCCTATTATACAAGAGCTTTTGGCGGAGATACGTGGCAATGTTTGAAATTCTAAACAAAACGCACAACCGCACCAGTTTTGATTGCGGTAATGAGCCAATCAACGCCTACCTAAAAACAATGGCAAATCAACATGCCAAAAAGGGTATGAGCGTTACGCATATTTTGGCACAAAATGACGCCGTTGGGGCATTTTACACCTTATCCAATATGCACATCAATAATGACGAGCGTAAGTTGGCAGGTTATCCTAGCGAAGTGCCTGCCATCTTGATTGGGCGAATTGGTGTAAACAAACCCTTTCAAGGTCAAGGGTTATTAAAAGAAGTATTAAAAGACGCCTTAAAAAATGTCATACAGCTGGCAAAAATCAGCGGTATTGCCTTTGTAGTGGTGGACGCCAAGACTGACCAATTGGTTAAATTCTATCAATCGGTAGGGTTTGCGTCTTTGGCGGATAGGCGTTTGGTGCTTGCCGTCAATAAAATTTATAAGGAATAATAATGCGACTAGACAAATTTTTAAGTAAAGCCACCGAAATTTCCCGTAGCGACTGCAAAAAAATCCTACACAGGGGCGAAATCACGGTCAATGGCGACATCATCAAAGACGGCAGTTTTCATATTAATGAAGCGACCGATGAGATTGAATGGGCGGGCGAGCTATTATCGGTTGCGACAGGCAACCGCTATATTTTGCTTTATAAGCCCGAAGGCTTTGAATGCACGCTCAAAGCCAAAGAATACCCCATCGTTACTGACCTCATCGAAGTGCCTTCCGTTGCAAGCCTACGCATTGCAGGGCGACTGGATGTGGATACCACAGGGGCGTTGCTACTCTCCGATGACGGGGCGTGGCTACATCGCATTACCAGTCCCAAACGCCATCAGCCTAAGGTCTATGAGCTGACCCTTGCCGACAGCGTGAATAGTGAGACCCAAGAGCGAATGATAAAAGAAATCGCCAAAGGCATTATTTTAGAAGGCGAAACTGAAAAAACCCGCCCTGCCGAATTGTCTTTTACGGACGACACGCACGCTACCTTGACCTTGACCGAAGGTAAATACCATCAAGTGAAGCGAATGATGGCGTATTTTGGCAATAAAGTGATGGAGCTACACCGAGCTAGCATTGGCACAATCACGCTTGATGGGTTAGAGATGGGCGAATGTCGGTTTTTGACGGCAGATGAGATTGAGCAGTTTTAACTTGGAGTGATGCTGAGACGGGGCGTAGACATAAAATAAACGCCCTTAGCTTATCTTAACCCAAACTCAACCTGAATACCCACAAACGAAAAAAACCAAAACTTCTCAGTTTTGGTTTTCTTAATGTGGCGCACCCGGAGAGATTCGAACTCCCGACCCCTTAGTTCGTAGCCAAGTGCTCTATCCAACTGAGCTACGGGTGCAATTTAGACTTATCAACCAGTCTTGGTGGCGTATTATACAGCAAAAAACCACCTTGTCAAGCAACTTTTGAAAATTTTTTAAATGGCGGTGACGGAGGGATTCGAACCCTCGATACAGTTTCCCGTATGCATCCTTAGCAGGGATGTGGTTTCAGCCACTCACCCACGTCACCGTGTTTATTGACAAATGTCAAAAGCTGTGGTCGGTTATTATAGCAATATTTTAAAAAATTGCAATAGATTTTTGGATTTTGTGTGATTTTTTTTACAACTTACTAAAATTTAACAGTTTTTCTTAAAAAATGAATTTATGCTATAATCAGTCAAGTAAAAATCTCATCATTTGGTCTCATTCATGAAAAAAATTTTTTTGGGTTTATTTATTGCACTTTTACCTCTTGGTGTTTTGGCAACCAATACCACAACCCCCCAAGCCATCAGCCAAGACACCACTTGGCACATCAAAAACACCCTAAAACACATCGGTCTAACCTCATCAGTACACACCATCACAAATTCACAAATTGATGGGCTGTTGGAGGTAAGTTTGGGTAGCGGTGAGGCATTTTTGGTAACACCCGACGCTCGTTATATTATCAATGGTATGCCAGAGACCAACCCCAGTTTCGTTTCTCCAGCCAAAACATCACCAGCCAAACACATCAGTGGCACGCCCATAGACCCAGACCACCAAAAGGCACTATACGCCAACCTACGTGCTTTTGAAAGCATTGACTTGGACACGGTATTTTTTTACACCAGTATTGAAGGGTTGTTATGGGCGGTAGCAAATAATGGTACACCGTTTTTGATAAGTAGCGACGGACAATATGTCATCGGTGCAGACATTGGCGTGATAGAACATGGTAAATTGGTGGGGCTTGATGATGAATTTGAAATCAATAAAAACAAGCACACTCTAAGCATGCTTGATGAAGCCACACTTACCATGTACCCTGCAAAAACGCAAAGAGCGGTGCTGTATGTCGCCACAGACATTCATTGCCCATACTGCCGCATACTACACCAAAAAATTCCAGAACTCAACGCCAAAGGTATTACCATTAAGACCATCGGCTATCCTGTGTATGATGAGTCATTTATACCCATGACCCAAATTTGGTGTCAGCAAGATAACGCCAAGCGTGCCAACCTACTAAATCTTGCCATGAAAGGGCTTAATGCCACACAATCCTGCCAAGATAAAGACAGTCTGATTTCTAAAAATATCGCTCTTGCTCGCCCATTAACCATCATGGCGACCCCTGCCATTTATAATGAGCATGGAGAAGTCTTTACAGCAAAAATCAGCGTTGAGAATTTGATGGATTTTGTAAGGCTTAAATAGGCTCTTGGGTGGATTTTAGCTTGTCGAGTTCTGCTTGCACCTGCATGACCCCAAGTGGACTTAGCATGTTATCTAGGTTTTTCCAAATCTTATGAAAACCATAACCACCATGCTTCATCTCGTCTCGCGCCATTTCAATATCCCAACCTTGATAAATCACACGATACATGGCGATAACCACCCCTGTGCGGTCAGCCCCATGATAACAATGCACCAACACACTACCTTGTTGTTTGCCCTGCTCAATGGCGTATAAGGCACGTGCGATTTGGGCGGGGCGTGCTTGCCATGTCAAAATAGGCTCATTGATGAGCGTAATAGACTCATCAAAAATCTGTGCATCTTTATCTTGGTTTTTGTATTGTAGGTTAATCACGGTTTTGATGTTTTTGCTGACCATCATAGGCACATCATCGGCGATGGGCATTTCACTGCGATAGACCCCATCGTCAACCTCATAAAAATTGGCATCTGATTTGATGACATTTGCCCAATGCGTCGGTCGTGGCGATGTAGCAGGATAGGTTGCACAGGCAAACAAATGAAGCGACAAACACACCACCACCAAGTTTTTTATAGACATCATAATCGACATCTCAACTCCTTTAATATCACACATTTATCATTCAATATATATAAAAACAACCAACGCTCGATGAGTGTTGATGATGGATAAATGCTTATCATTTAATTATTTCTTGATTGGCTTGTCTTATTATAACATCACACCCAAAACAGCACACCAACAAAATCACGCCCCCAAAATAAAATCCACCGCCATATCAGCATGCAACCTAGCAGTATCAAAAACAGGCATGTCCAAATCCTCTTGATTGATAAGCAGTCCAATCTCCGTACAACCCAAAATCACCCCTTTCGCCCCTTGTGATTTTAATTCGGCAATGATTTGCAAATAACGCTCTTTGGAATTTTTACAAATTTGACCAACACACAACTCATCAAAAATAATGCGATGAATGTCGGCTCTCTCATCGGGGTTTGGCATGATGGTCTCAATGCCAAAACTTGCCAAACCGTCTTTATAAAAATCTTGCTCCATGACAAACTGCGTGCCAAGCAACGCCACTTTGTCAATGTTTTGGGCTTTAATGGCGTGGGCGGTGGCATCGACAATGTGTAAAAATGGTACAGAAATACTCGCCAAAATCTCGGGGGCGTTCTTGTGCATGGTGTTGGTGGCAAGCAAAATCCCGTCCGCCCCAATGCTTTGGAGTTTGACCGCCATGTCCGCCAAAATCTGCCCTGACGCTTGCCAATCGTCCGCCTTTTGGCATTTTACAATCTCTTCAAAATCCACGCTATATAGGATAATGGGGGCGGTGGTGTTTGCTCCTTTGACTTCATTGATTTTTTGGTTAATCAGAGTGTAATAAGTGGCGGTGCTGGCAGGCGACATACCACCCAAAATACCCAAAGTTTTCATTGAAATTGTCCTTATCATGATAAAAATTTGTTTAAAGGCAAGATGCGTAATACGCACCGTTTAAAGTCTAAACCATTGCAATATGCACCTTACGCCCAAAAATGAATTGGTGGCACTTTTAAGCTGTTTGAGTATAACATAACTCACACCAACGAATAAATGACGAAACCGATTTTCTATCCAAACCCAAATTGTTCCACGTGAAACATACCGCCTATTTTGGCGGTTGTCGCCACCATTTTACCGTGCTTTTTTGCCCAAAAAATGCTATAATAATCCGCAATTTTGGTTGATTTTTTAATATTTTAGCCACCCCTATTTTTAAGAGAATTAAGTTATGAGTGAGATTTCAGCGAGCGAATATAATGCCAGTAGCGTGCGAGTGCTTCGTGGACTTGAAGCGGTGCGAGTGCGTCCGGGGATGTACATTGGCGATACCGATGATGGTTCGGGACTACATCACATGGTGTTTGAGGTGGTGGATAACGCCATTGACGAGGCACTCGCTGGCTACTGTGATGAGGTACTTGTAACCATTCATGCGGACGAGAGTGTGTCGGTGGCGGATAACGGACGAGGCATTCCTGTGGACATTCATCCAGAGGAAGGCGTATCGGCGGCGGAGGTCATCATGACGGTGCTACACGCTGGCGGTAAATTTGACGACAATAACTACAAGGTCTCTGGCGGTCTGCATGGCGTGGGCGTGTCGGTGGTCAATGCCCTATCGTCCAAGCTGACACTCAACATCTGGCGAGACGGCTTTGCCCACACCCAAGACTACACGGACGGCGTGCCTGATTTCCCCCTAAAACAACTCGAACCCACCACCAAAAAAGGCACGCAAGTGCGTTTTTATCCGAGTGCGGAGATTTTTAGTGGGACGATTTTTGATTGTGATATTTTAGCCAAACGCCTAAGAGAATTGTCTTTTTTAAACTCTGGTGTACGCATTGTGCTGACCGATGAGCGAGACGGCAAGCAGTTTGTGTTTGAGCATAAAGGCGGTTTGGGCGAATTTGTCGGCTACATCAATGACGGCAAACAAACCCTAAACGACATTTTTCATTTTACCGCACAATCCAATGTACAGGGCACCGACAACATTGGTGTGGAAGTCGCCCTACAATGGTCGGACAGCTATAACGAAAAAGTGCTGTGCTTTACCAACAACATTCCCCAAAGAGATGGTGGCACGCATTTGTCGGGCTTTCGCTCGGCACTGACTCGCTGTCTTAATCACTACATGGAGAGTGAGGGTATTGGCAAAAAAGAAAAAGTCCAAGTCACAGGCGATGATGCTCGTGAGGGCTTGGTGGCGATTGTGTCGGTCAAAGTGCCTGACCCCAAATTTAGCTCACAAACCAAAGATAAACTCGTATCCAGCGAAGTCAAATCCGCCGTTGAGACGGTCATGCACGCCAAACTCTCTGAGTTTTTACTCGAAAATCCAGCGTCCGCCAAAGCCATTGCCGGCAAAATCCTAGACGCTGCCCGTGCTCGTGAGGCTGCTCGTAAAGCAAGAGAGATGACCCGCCGTAAAACCACGCTCGACATCGCAGGACTACCTGGTAAATTGGCAGACTGCCAAGAAAAAGACCCTGCCTTATCCGAGCTGTATCTGGTGGAGGGCGACTCGGCAGGTGGCTCTGCCAAGCAGGGGCGTAGCCGTAAAACCCAAGCCATCTTGCCATTAAAAGGTAAAATCCTAAATGTGGAGCGAGCCAGATTTGACAAAATGCTCTCATCAGCCGAAGTGGGCACACTCATCACCGCTTTGGGAACTGGTATCGGTAAGGACGAGTACAACCCTGACAAGCTCCGCTACCACAAAATCATCATCATGACGGACGCTGACGTGGACGGCTCGCACATTCGCACGCTTCTACTAACTTTCTTTTTCCGTCAAACACCAGAACTCATCGAACGAGGGCATATTTATATCGCCCAACCCCCACTTTATAAAATCAAAAAGGGCAAACAAGAACTCTACCTAAAAGACGATGACGCCCTAAAATCTTATCTACTGTCGTCTACCATTGATGACAATCAATTATTTTTGGATAAGGACACGCCTGCCATTAGTGGGCTTGCCTTAGAAAGGCTATTAAATGATTATAACCAAGCCCAAACCACCAAAAATCGCCTTAGCCAAAAATACCCAAGTGTGCTGATTGATGCCCTAACCTTTGTACCCAAGCTAGATGGCGATACCCTAAAAAACAAAGCGGCACTTACGGCGTGGGCGGAGCAGTTACAGCAGGTGCTGGACGACAAAGCAGGCAACCTAAACCCCAAAGTGAGCTTAGAGCCATTGGGGGGCGATGAGGCAAGCGAAGTCTTTTTACCAAAAATTACCCTATTTATCCACCAACTGCCTCAATATCATACGCTTGACCCCTTATTTGTCGCGTCTGGCGAATATGCCAGACTGCTTAGACTCTCAACAAGCTGGAACACGATTTTGACCCCTGATAGTTTTATCAGACGAGGGGGTAAGGATTTTGCCGTGAAAGACTTTGACCACTTATGGGAACAAATCATGGCGGAGGCTCGTCGTGGGCTTGGCATTCAGCGTTATAAGGGTCTGGGCGAGATGAATGCCGACCAGCTTTGGGAAACCACCATGAATCCTGAAACTCGTCATATGCTCAAAATCACGATAGAGGACGCCATTGAGGCTGACCGCTTATTTAACTGTCTCATGGGCGATGAGGTTGAGCCAAGACGCGTCTTTATTGAGGAAAATGCCTTGAATGCGGACATTGATGCGTGATGAAAAAGACAAAAATCCTGCTCGGCGTGGTGGGATTTTTGTTCATGATATTTGTTATGGGGATTGTTTGGCAAGTAGCAACGGTTGGCGGTGTTGCCCCTGACCCCAAATTTCTTGAAAAGGCAATTTCCAAAAGTGCTTTGACCCATACCGACATTCCAAATGACACCATGCATAGCGACATCATACAATATCAATGCCAAAGAATGCCAAATGGACAAAGGGTGTTTGATTGTCAAATGACCATGTTTTATGACAGAAAAACAGGTACAGATAAAATCATCACTCATCAACTCACGGTTGAGCCAAGTGGCAATCTTTGGGGCGAGCGTTGGCGATTGTTAGACGTAAAAACGCCAAACATCGCCGATAAATCACATGGTACATTTGCCCCAAATGCCAATGCTAATCCATGAAAGCACCAGCTTTGGGAAACCACACAACCCCAAAAACTGCGACATGCTTGAAAATATCATTGGTTTGAGCCACACAGAATATTTATTGAATAAAATGCGTTGAACACGGATATGAACACCCAATACCATGCCATAAAAATAGTAACAAAACTCCTAATAGGCACAATTTTTTGCCTAAGTACATTGGCTTATGCCCAAGTATTGCCAGAGGGTCGCTTTCAAGGCTTTGATGTCTTGCAAATGGGCAGACCTTTATCAGCAGAGTTTGACGACACATCACAAATAGTGGTTAATGACATACTTTTTCAGTTTATTGGGTTAAAATCCGCCTACACTCACCACACAATCGGAAAAGATTTTAACATCACGGCTCGTGTCATCAATGAAAAGCCTCATGATTTTTTAATCGCCCTCTCTATGGTGGGTTGTCAAAACTATCATAAAATCACGCCTGACTATGTGATTGTTGATGCATTAAATGATGTTGATGCATGGAAGGATTGTACTTACCCAAAGGCAAGCGACCAAGAGGACGAACGATTAAGGCATTTATTGGCAGACAAACAAGCTAATAATCCACAAAGCAATGCCTTTGCCCATCGTGATGTCATGACATGGATGACACATCATTTGGGTGTCAACATGGTCTATCACAAACGCTCATTTGGCAATTTAAATAACACCCAATACAATGGCAAAAACATTCATGCCGTTTTTATGGCAGAGCTTGATAAGCATTGTTTAACCCATCGTTTTGTCAATGATAATTTTGTGGTGCTTGTACCACTTAACACCTGTCAACCCCATTATTAACCCATTTTACACTTGGGAGTAACTCAATCATGAACATCTACCGCCTAAAAATCTCCCTTGCCGAGCCGTTTTTGCCCCTTACCGAGCTACATCGCTTGGTGGATATGGATACTACGATGTCGTTTGGCGAACTTGCCACGCACATTGGGTCGGTGTTTGGCACGATAATGGCAGATTGGCGATTTTTTATCAGTCGCATTAAAACGGATAATTTGGCAAAATTACAAGCATTTGACAGCATTCATGCTGACAACGACACCGCTTTTAATACGCTTGATTTGAATGAAAAAGACTATTTTTACTTAAAAAGCGATGGCTATCTGTATCGAATCCGCATTGAAAAATCAAGCGACAACGATGCCAACGAGCGATTTATACTCATCAAATCAGTAGGCGAATTACCAAATATTACATCTGACACACCAAACCCCAACGTCAGCCCAGAGCTTGATTTTGAATTGACACTCATATCTGCCATGATGCTTGTGGTGGGCGACCCACAAAACCCCATCAGCTTTGGCGAGCTGGCAGAAAGCGGTGTCGCTGACGAACTGGTGGCACGAGGACTAATAAAACCCTGTGTCCACCCCTCCCAAAAAGTCCGTGCGACCGCCTTGGGCAAAGATGAGCTGATGAGAGTGATGAAAAAACTAGGGATTTAGCTCTCATGTATCTCTCCTAATCATCATTTATCCAAAATATCATTACCCATAATATCAATAATCCACGCCTCTGATTGAGAGCCTAGACGAAACGGTATGCCCCAAAAGCCATAGCCCGATGACACCACCACATGTGTGCCGTTGATTTGTTCGTGTCCATAGGCGACACGGTTTAGGGCTTTGACGATAAAATTGGCAGGAAAAACTTGCCCGTTGTGAGTGTGTCCTGATACCTGCAAATCAATCGGTAGTTGGACATTTTCATCAATCTGACTTGGGCGGTGGTCAAGTAGTACCGTCAAATGATCCGTATCTACGCCCGCCATGAGTTCGTGTGTGGCTTTTCGTTCTTGATAATGGTCATCATAACGCCCGATGATGGTAATGGGTGTGCCGTTGATGGTCAACGTGTGTGTTTTGTCGTCAAGCAAAATCGCCCCACTTTCACGAATGGCAGAGACGATGGCGGAGCGTTCGTTTTCTTTGTACAAATCATGATTGCCTAGACTGGCAAAAAGATTGCCATTGGTGGATTGGACAAGTTTGGCAAATGCCACGTCCATACCTTCATCATAATAAGCGTGCGTATCATCGTCCATGATGTCCCCCGGCATGATGAGCATGTCGGCTTTTTCGTGGGTAAGAATGTCGGTCAGGCGGTTCAGCTGACGCACGCCCACCAAACTCCCTAGATGAGTATCACTCACCATAGCAATGCGAACGGGGTTGATGGGTTTGTCAATCTGTAATGACAAATAACGCACGGTCGGCGTGTAAGCATTATAAACCGACAAGCCCACAAGACTGACAAACGCCCCCACCCCAAACAGTCGCACCATGCCATTGGTGGCGGTGTCCACCCCTGCCCAGCGTGCCACGCCAATGATGGCAAGCGTGATGATGATGGCAAGCATACCAAGCCACAGCACCGCCAGATAACCCATGCCAAAACGAAACAAGCCCACAAATAACGTTGCCAAAAACAGATGAGAGAGGATAAACATACCAATCATCACCGCATTTTTGGCGGTGGGTAGGTAGGGTTTGATGAGCCAAAATAGCCCCTTTGCCCCCACATAAGTAAAAATTTCAATCAATAAAATCGTGATGGATAAAAAGAAAAGTCGTCTCATAAATCAATGATAAATAATATAAAAAGTTATAGTGATGGAGTTTTGTGATCAATAAACTTTAAAATCTGCAAAAGTGTGTATCACGTACCAGTCAAGAAACTGGCGTTTCAAATGGTGCGGTACACACTTGATGGCTTGCGGTGTTTTGGCGTTCATTTACCATAAAATAATGGTGCATGATACATGCCTACGGTTGGTGATTTTTGGGGTTTGTGAATGTATTTTTCCACCATTGCTGGTGGAAAATATCCAATGACATGAGTGATTAGCCGTGTTTTTTAAGCTCAAAAAAGTCAAGCACTTGACGTGGTACAAAGCCCATGTCAAAATTTTTGGTGGCATAATCATAATCTAAAAAGCCAATATGTCCGCCATATCTGGTGTCTAGCAAACGCACATCATCAGACACGTCCGAGTGTTCAGCAGTCAAGCCCAAAAAGGGGTCATCTTGGGCGGTGATGATGAGTGTGGGTTTGTTGATGTGGATTAAAAAGGGTAAAGCGGACGACTGGCGATAATAGTCGTTTTTGGAGCGAAAGCCATGACGGGGGGCGGTAAAGACATTGTCAAAATCGCCCAAGCGTTTGGCGGATTTGAGGGTGGTCATCTCATCAGCGGTCAGGCGGTTGTCTAGGGCTTTTTTGATGATGGGATTTAACAGATAAGGCGCGTAAATGTGTCGCCCAAGCAGTCGCTCCATGGCAATCGATGAGCTTGCCAAATCCACAGGGGCGGACACAACCACCGCTCGCTGACAAATCACGTCTGTGCCATATTCGCCCATGTATTTGGCAAGGGCATTGCCCCCGAGCGACACGCCAACAGCATAGATGTGGGCGAATTCTTGGGCGAGTATTTGTAGGTTGTGGTGGAGTTCTTTGGTATCGCCTGCGTTGTAAAACACCTTGCCCGACACCGCCACGCCACCGCACGAGCGAAAATGTGGCACAACAAAATGGCAGTCTGCTTCGTTGACCGCTTTTGCTAAATTTTTGGCATAATGGCTCTGGCTCGACCCTTCCATGCCGTGAAATAGCACGATGAGCGGTTTTTGGTATTTGCCGTCCACCTTGACGTCATCGGTCAAGAGATAATCAAACGCCACATCGCTTTCATTTAACGAGTCTTTGATGAGTTTGCGTGTATAATTGGGCGTGTATTTGACGACATAGCGGGGCAAAATGGTTTGCAAATGAGGGTTTTTGAGCCAAAGTGGCGGACGAAAATCGGTGGCGAGTGTTGTCATAAATCTTTCTAAAAATAATGTACAAATGTACATTTTGTCATATTTACGATAAATTTTCAATGTCAAAATCGTGACAATGTATGACATTGATGATTTTATTTTTCCACTTTTATCACAAACCACACCGCCACACCCCCAATCGTGAGCTTGATTTGTGAGCCGTCTGTCAGTCCCTGTGGGAGCGTGGTGCGAACGGTGCGACCTTGATGAGTAAAGGTGATTTGTCCGCCCTGCTGACTAAGCTCCCTACTGATGACGAGCGTGGGGAAGGTGTCTTTTGGGGGTCTGCTCGCTTCTTTGGCAGTTTGGGCGATGATGGTTTGGGCTTTGGCAAATAGGGTTTTGGCGTTTTTAAAAATGCCCTTATCGGCCTGCCAGTCTTTGTGCAATTCGTGCATACGCTTTTCGGCAAAATGGGCAAATTGTTTGGCTTTGATGTCAAATTTTTGCAAATTTGCCATGACGGTGGGCGATTTTTGGAGTTCTTGGTTGATTTTTTGGGTCAGTTTGCCCACCGCACTAAAATAGACGGCATGATACACGTCATATTCAGCGCGTTTTTTGGGGTCTTTTAGGGTGGCGTAGGCTTCGTTTATTAGCACGATTTGTCCGCCTTCGCCTGCACGGTCGGGGTGGTGGCGTTTGGCAAGCTGGCGGTAGGCGTGCTTGATGTCGTCCGTGCTGGCGGATTTTGGCACGCCTAAAATGGCATAATAATCGTGTTTGGGGGGCTGTTTTTTCACGACAAAGCATTCTCCAACGTTTCAAGTTCGTCCATTTTTAGAAGTAAAGTCTCTTCGATGTCTGCCACTTGTTTTTGCCATTCGCTTTGTTTGGCAAGTAGGCTTAACAATTTATCCTTATTGTCATCATCGTAGAGACTTTGGTCGGATAAGGCGTGTTCAATCTCGCCAAGCTCATTTGTTAGTTTGTCGAGCTCTTTTTCTAGTTTTTCAATCTCTTTACGAAGTGGGGCGGTTTTTTGGCGGTTTTCGGCATTTTTTTTGCGAATTTCTTCTTTGGATAGGGTAGGTTTGTCGCTGACGGTTGTGGTAGTGTCGGCTTTGGTCTCTTTGATTTCTGCCTTATTTTGGGCGACTTTGGCAAGGCGAGCCTGACGCAAATGCTCGGCATAGTCCGCCATGTCGCCCGTAAATTCGTCCGCCCGTCCGCCCGCCACCAACATGAGATTGTCGCAGACGTTCATCACCAAATCCCTATCGTGCGACACCAAAATCAACGCCCCCTCAAAGTTTTGCAGGGCGAGCATAAGGGCGTTTCGCATGGATAGGTCAAGGTGGTTGGTCGGCTCGTCCAGTACCAGCACGTTGGGGCGTTCCCAGACGATGAGAGCGAGTGTCAGCCGTGCTTTTTCGCCACCAGAAAACAGACGACAGGGCGTGTCAATTTTATCGCCACGAAAATTAAAACTGCCTAAAAACGACCGCAACTCGGCATCCGATGTCGTGCCAGCCAGTCGCCGAAGTAAAATGAGCGGGGTGGCAGATTCGTCCAATGCATCCATTTGGTGCTGGTTAAAATAGCCCAGTTTTAGGTTGTCGGAGACTTTGTGCGTGCCAGCGATGAGTGGCAACTCGCCAACGAGTGCCTTGATGAGTGTGGATTTGCCTGCCCCATTTGCCCCAAGTACGCCAAGTCGTGTGTCGGGCGTGACTTGTAAATTGACCTTATTTATCAAGGGCTTATCATAGCCGATAGACGCATTATCTAGGCTGATGAGCGGTGATGAGATGCAGTTGGGTGGATAAAATTTAAAGGTAAATTCGCTGTCTGCCATGACAGGGGCGATGTCGGTCATGTTAGCAAGCTGTTTGACACGGCTTTGGGCTTGTTTGGCTTTGGTGGCTTTTGCCCCAAAACGGCGAATGAAGTTTTCAAGGTGAGCCTTAATCGCTTCTTGGCGTTCAAAGGCTTGGGCTTGTTGGGCTAAGCGTTCGGCACGCGTGCGGATAAACTGGCTATAATTGCCTGTATAAAGGGTGATTGTGCCGTGTTCGATGTGGGCGATGTGCGTACAAATGGTATCCATAAAGGCTTGGTCGTGGCTGATGACGATGATGAGACCGCCAAATTTACCAAGCCAATCTTCGAGCCATAAAATCGCATCCAAATCCAAATGGTTGGTCGGCTCATCAAGGAGCAGTACGTCCGCTCGGTGCATGAGCGTGCGAGCTAGGTTTAATCGCATACGCCAGCCACCTGAGAACTCACGCACCTGCCTGCCATGTTCATGCTCACCAAAGCCAAGCCCTGATAGGATTTGCCCTGCTTTGGACGGGGTGCGGTAGCCGTCTATCTCATCAAAGCGTTGGTATAGGGGGGCGATGTCAGCTTGGGCGAGGTTAGTTTGGTTTGTAAGTTTGGCATTTAGCTCATACCATTCCTCATCGCCTGATAGCACATAATCTAGGGCGGTCATGTCGGTGGCTTCCACTTCTTGTGCCATGTGGGCGATTTGCCAGTTTTTTGGCATGTCAATCGAGCCGACATCTGTGCCATAGTCGCCAAGCAAGGTGGCAAATAGCGTGGATTTGCCTGTGCCGTTGTTGCCTGTCAAGCCGATGGTTTGACCTTGATGAAGTTGTAGGCTAACTTCGCTAAACAAAAGCCGACCGTCTCGGCGAATGGCGACATTTTTTAGTTCTATCATGGCAGGTTTAACATCTAAAAAAATGACTATTATACCTTGTATCGCTAAAATTTGGGCTTATTATGGTATAATTATCCGTCAATAATTTTAAAAATACCAAAAAGAGAACGCCATGCAAAACGCCATGACCCTAACCGACAATGCCGCCAAAAAACTGCAAAAGCTAAAAGACGCAGAGGGCAACCAAACGCTCATGCTCCGCATCTATGTGACAGGTGGGGGCTGCTCGGGATTTTCCTATGGCTTTGATTTTGCCGATGAATTAGACGATGATGATGCCACATTTGATAACGGCAATGCCACCTTGGTGGTGGACAGCCTAAGCTATCAGTATCTACACGGCTCAACCATCGACTACGTAGAAGGCTTGGAGGGTTCTCGTTTTGTGGTGGACAATCCAAACGCTGTTACCACCTGCGGTTGCGGTTCATCTTTTTCCATCTAACGCCCCAAACTCTCATGACAAAACAAGAATCCAAAAAACCCACCCCCACCCCCAAAATCACCCCTGATGAAACCCTCATCATCGCCCACCCCTTTGTGCGAGTGATGGCGATTTTGTACGATGGTATGCTGATTTTGGCGATGTTATTTTTGGTGGGGGCAATCGGTGCGGTCGTCGGTACGCTGTTATTTATGGAGGTGGGGACAGATTCTGCCGATGCCAAACAGCTCCCCCAGTGGTACCAAAATGGCGTAATGACACCGCTGTTTGTTTTGACACTGATTGGGTTTTATGGGCTTTTTTGGCGAAAATCAGGGCAAACGCTAGGCATGCAGACATGGCGATTAAAGACCGTAGACAGCTTTGGCAATCTACTTTCGTGGGGACAAAGCACACGTCGTATCATCAGTGCCTGCCTCCTGCCCCTACTGTGTGCAACCATCGGTGGCATGCTACACGGTGCAAGACTTGCGGTGCTAGTCAGTGCGTTTTTGGGGTTTTTGTTTAACTATCTTTTTTGTTTGCTCAACTCTCGTGGACTGGCAGTACATGACATTCTTTCAAATACCATGACCCTAAAAACCCCCAAAGTCCAGCATAAAAGCCTATGGCAATCATGGCGTAACAAGCAAAAATAGCAATCAAGCCACACCACAGCACCAGCACTACAATACCTACCACAAACCATCAATGCTAACCCCAAAATATCAAAAAACCTATTTACCAAAACTTGGTAAATAGGTCGGAGAAATAACACCAACTTAAAATTGATAAATCTGCAATGGCACCAAATTAGCGTGGATTTACCACGACATTTTGGTCTGTGTTAATGATGATTTCTGATGGTCTGTCCACAGTAATACGCACTTCGTTTGGATTAACTTCATGGGTATTACGATAGGTGTCATACGCCTCAGAACAACCCACACAGCGAGAAAATGCCTGCCATGGCTTGGCCACCAACGCCTCATAAGAAGTATCTACACTGTCTGATGCGATAGAAAATGGCAAGCCAATCACGTGCAACGCAGTACCTGCTACCGCACCAACGAACTGCAAAGGCTTGGCAACAGTAACATCTAACACCGCTGTACCATAAGTTGGACCGAAATCCTCTTCGTTAATCTCAATAGCAGCATGAGCGGACGTACCAATCATGGTTGCAGCAACCAAAGCAAGAATAGAGTGTTTAATTTTCATAAGAATACCCCAATAAATATAGGTGATCCACCCAAAAGATAAAATTATCCATATTAAAACAAGTTACGCCCACATTATCAAGCCCTTTTTATGAAAAAGTAGGTAAAACGCTAGATTTTTCCGATAAGGGGCAGACCTTGCACCGCTTAATCTGATTGAATAATGTCAAAAGGCTGGCAATTTGGACAATAGACGCTGGCTCTACCAGCAATTTTAACATCATCTAACACATGATGACAAACCACACAAGGCTCGCCTGCTCGCCCATACGCCATAAGGGTTTGCTGAAAATAACCCGCCTTACCATCACCCACACGAAAATCTTTGAGGGTTGAACCACCTTGCTTGATGGCTTTGGCGAGGATTGTCTTGATATTTTTTACCAAATCAGTCAGCTTATCCATACCAACCTGACGAGCGGGTGTGGCAGGGTGAATGCCCGACAAAAACAAACTCTCTACGGCGTAGATATTACCCACACCCACCACCACAGACTGCTCCATGATAAGCGTTTTGATGGGCTTGGCGGTTTTGCGAGCAAATTTGGCTAAGTATGCCACATCAAATTCATCAGACAATGGCTCAACACCCAGCTTATCCAAATAACACCCTGCATCCGCTTGCCACATTACCATGCCAAAACGTCTAGGGTCATGATAATGCAAGCGAATACTACCAAAGCCAAATACCACATGGTCATGCTTACGTGGCACAAGGCAGGTGTGCTGTTGGAGACTACCTGACATACCCAAATGCACAAGTAGCTCCAACATTTGTCCGCTTTTATCAAAAGATAAAATCAGATACTTGGCACGGCGAACCACGCCCACCAACACCGACCCAGCCAATTCATCAATATCATCTGGGATAGGCTCACGCAGGCGATAGCCTGACACATAGACGTCATCAACCATCTGACCGATGAGCGGAGATAGGCTAAGTTTGGTGGTTTGGACTTCTGGTAATTCTGGCATGGCTACACTCTAAAATAAAAACATCGCAAGCAAAAACCTTAATTTTCGGCATTTGTCTTAGATGATGGTCTTTGATCACAATTTCAACCTTGCTATTTGGGCACGCCCTAAGTTGCTAGCCTTACCTCATCAATGCGATGATAATTTTTTACCAACCCTTTTCCAATACTGTGCCACCAGAGGATTTTTTACATCATCAAAAAATTGCTTTCTGTTATTTTGGTATTTTTGGTGCATTTTACTTGGTGCGATTGCTTTGACCGAAGAATTTTCAATTTTAAAAAATCGCTCATGCATGATACATGCAAGGTATCGCCAAAAAACTTTTTTTGTATTTTGAAATGCCCCATGCTTCCATCAGTACCAAAAGACGTTGCCAAAAATCAGGAGCAACTCGCAAATCCACATCTAAAAAACTAACCGCACACCCTTTGGCGTGCTTCACACCAAAATCACGGCACGCTCCGATAGAAAACGGACTACCAAAAGTATCATGATAAATATAAATCACACCATGAGTTTGACAGATTTTTTGACATTTTGTTCTGTAATCTAATGACGAACCAGAGTCCACCACCATGAATTCTAGCGGTAAATCTTTGGGAATAGATTTGAGCAATTCTTTGAGTCGATACATCAAATAATCGCTAGATTCGCTTTCGCAACGAAATGGAATGATAACGGACAGCTTAATCATGACACAATTCCTTTTAAAATGTTACTACTATTCTGCCCCCCCTGATTTGCAAGCTGTTTTAACACCAAGTTTTTGACAAGAACCCAAATTTTACCAAATATGCTTCATAAAAAAACCCAAAAGCAAATAGGCTCTTGGGTTTATATCCGGTGCAAGACTAAGAGATGATCATCAAAGCCCCACATGTTTGAGTAATAGCCCAAACCACCAACTTTGGCAGGTTCTTTGGTTTTGGTGGTTTATTGGATTTATTAATTCTGTATCTACACCCCAATCTCATCAACCGCACGCCATGCTTCATCTATCGCCCCATCGGCATAAGGGGTCCAGCCAGCGTCCGATCCCGCCATGTAGATATTGCCATGTGAGCGTCTGACATTGGCTAACACCTTATCAGCCACCTCATCTTTATCAAACAAGCGGTTAAATTCATAACTGTACCCATGCCCCCAACGGTTGATGGTTACCGCCAAGACTTTATCGTCCAGATTTTCACCTGCCAGATCGTAGAGTTCTTTGAGTTGATCAAGTGCTTGTTTTTCTAGATCGTGATAACTGGCTTGATACAGTTCGGCTCGTCCGATTTTACAAGCTTCTCGGACATCTTTGCCTGTGCCGTATGGTACAGGGATACGCACCATGTGTACAATGATGGGTTCGCTAGGATCATTGGCATGATGATAGCCACCCATGCTGACTGGATAATCCAATCGCACCAAACAATAAGGGCTGGTGGGAGCGGTTAATTTATAAATACCCAATTTTTCAAAGGCTGTCCAGTCCTTCAACAAGACTTTGGTGTGAATCATCGGCACTTTGACATTTTGTGAAAAATCCTCCTTTTGCTCTTGGGGTAAATCACTATCCAAATACGGTATCAACGCATGATGACAGGCAAGCACACAATGAGTGGCATCGACACGATGTAGTTTGCCGTCTTTTTTGTAGCCGACCATCACGCCTTTTTTACCGTCTTTTTCGATGTTTTTGACTTGTACAGCCGTAGCATTAAGACGGACATTAAAGGGTTGTCCTGCCACATCAAGTTTGGCGTAATCAAACTTATCAAGGACAATCGCCTCCATGTCGGTTTTGCCTTGGGCGTTTTTGGGGTTTGAGACGATGTTGGGGTTTAGTTTTTTGACAAGCAATCGAGCGATGGAAGCATTGCCGTCTGGAAAATGAAAAATGTAGGGTTCGCCTTCACCCTCATCGCTCGACAAGCCCAACTTATCAAAACCAACATAACCATCATAAAAAGCATCTAATGCTGACAAACCATCAATATTAAACCCCCAATACTCCAAACAAATGTCCGATAGGTAGGTGACTGCCGAATGGGGCAATTTTGCATAATCCTTTAAAAACGCATCATAACTGATGGTCTTTAAAAAATCCTCACGCTTACTTTGTGGCATATCACCCAGATAATCTTGGGGGTTGGCATAAATATCAATCAATGCTTTTTTGTCGGTGTCGGATAATGGTGCTTTTTCAAAAAAGGTCTTAGCATTGTCGGCATTAGGTGTGTCAGCGATGACAGTACTTTTGCCAAAGTTCTTTTGATTGAAAAACACACCGTGCTTTAAGTGAAACTTATCAAAGAACTTTTGATCAAAGTAGGTGTAAAACTTATCAATATCCACCCCCAACTCCTTCAACAGCCCCATCGCCTCATCGCTGTATTCGCTGGGCGTATCGATGGATTCACTACCACCATAGCTGATGCGAAAGATCTCTTTGCCATCGACGGTTTCTAAAAACTCATTGCGTTTGGCGTGCCCACCAAAATCATCGTGATTTTCTAATACCAAAATCTTGGCATTGGGGAATTTTTTTTGATAAAAATAAGCCGCCGCCAAGCCACTAATGCCAGCACCCACCACGACCAAATCCACCGTTTCTAGTACAGGCTCGCCCGATACATCAAATTTGACTTTTTTCCACGCCATTTCGTGAGCGACATCATAACTACCCTCGTGATCGCCTCGCAAACCTGTGAGGCTTGGCGGATAGGTTGAGGTGGTGGGTGGTGTGGGCGTGGAGGCTTTGGGAGTGATGTCCGCCTTTGGGGTGGGTTTTTCGTTGCCACAGGCGGTTAGCGTACCTGTTGCCATGCCTGCAATTGCCACTGCTGTACCATTTAGAAAATCGCGGCGAGTAATGAGCTTATTTTTCATCGTCAACCCTGTTTAAGTCCCGCCTGCTGTAATAACGCCCCAAGACTGCCCACTTTGGCATTTTCTTTGGTTTTATCTGATCTTGGTTTATCAAATTTAGGCTTACTCACTTTGTCAAACTGGCGTTTTGGCTTATCAAGTTTTTCTAATTTTTGTGTCTTATCAACTGCTTTGGCTTTATTGGCTTTTGCTTGTTTCATTGTCAAAGCAATGCGTTTGCGATTCTCGTCCACCGATAGCACTCGCACTTTGACAATATCTTGGGGCTTGACAACATCGGCAGGGTCAGATACAAAGCCGTCTGATAATTCAGAAATATGCACAAGCCCATCTTGATGCACGCCAATATCCACAAAACAACCAAAGGCAGTTACATTGGTAACCACACCTTCAAGCTCCATACCGATTTGTAAATGTGCCATTTGGCTAACATCATCACGGAATTTGGCGGTCTTAAACTCACCTCTGGGGTCGTGGGCAGGTTTGGCAAGCTCAGCAAGCACGGTGGCAGTTTGGCTAAAATCATCACCGCTGTTATTTAAAGATTTGGCAAGGGTTTCGTTACCAAGCACCTCACTCAACGACTTACCCGCCTTGCCCAAAATCTCATACACCAACCCATAGCTCTCTGGGTGTACGCCTGTTGCGTCTAGTGGCTCATCGCCGTCTTTAATCCGCAAAAACCCTGCCGACTGTTCAAAGGTTTTGACACCCAAACGGGGTACGGCTTTGAGCTGTTCACGGTTTTTAAATGCTCCATTTTCACGGCGATAATTAACAATCTGCTGGGCGACATTTTTGTTAAGTCCTGCAATGTGCGACAAAATCGCAGGGCTTGCGGTATTGACATCAACCCCCACCGCATTGACGCAGTCTTCGGTTACTTTATCAAGGCTGCTTTCAAGCTCGGTTTGATTGACATCGTGCTGATATTGCCCCACGCCGATTGCCTTTGGCTCTACTTTGACAAGCTCGGATAAAGGGTCTTGCAGTCGTCTTGCAATAGACACCGCCCCACGCACTGACACATCAAGGTTTGGTAGTTCTTGACTTGCTATCTCGCTTGCCGAATAGACGCTCGCCCCTGCTTCGCTGACGACAATGGCTTTGGTGGATAGGGCATTTTCGCTGATAACTGCCTTAACAAGCTCGTCCGTTTCTCGGCTTGCTGTGCCATTACCAATGGCGACAAGTTCAACATTGTGAGTTAAGATTAGCTGTTTAATGACTTCTTTGGCAGCATCAGGCGTTTTGTCGGTAAAAGGATATACCGTGTCGGTGGCAAGCACATCGCCTGTGGTGTCAATCACCGCCATTTTGACCCCATGACGAATACCGGGGTCTACGCCTAATATCACTTTTCGTCCTGCGGGAGCAGTCATCAAAAGGTGTTTTAGATTTTGGGCAAAGACACCGATGGCGTGCGTTTCTGCAATCAGTCGCCGTTCGGTCAAAAGGCGGTGTTCTATCTGTGGTCGCCATTTGATTGACCAAAGTTTTTCTGCCGTTTCGCCCAAGAATTTGCCCTGCTCACTTGTTTCGTCTATATTTAATGACTGTTTAATTTGGTGAATGTTTGGCTCATCTTCGCCCAATACCGACAGTACCAAAACATTGGCTTGACGACCACGGAGCATGGCAAGCAGGCGGTGATTTGATAGTTTGGCAAAGGGTTCTGTATGGTCAAAGTAGTCTTTGAATTTTTCGCCTGCCTCTCGTTTTTCTTCGCCTACAAGCTGTGAATGAATGCTGGCGGTGGTATTAAAACTTGTGCGTACTTTGTCAAACAAATCCAGATTCAATGCCCATTCATCAAGTACAATCGCCTGTACGCCAGCCAGCTGTAAATCGGTGGTGGAATAATCCACATCAAAACTCTCGCCTGTGTCATCTGTTACGGTGCTGACAGGCGTATAGTCGCTTAAAATGGACAAACTTTCCCCCGCCAAAATCCGCTCGGCAAAGGGGCGAAGTCCTGCCAAAGTCGCCTTAGCAGAGAGCGAACGGCGTTTTGGGCGGTAGGGCTCATAAATGGCATCAAGCTCCAATTTGCTGGTGGCACTTTGCACACGCTCTGCCAGTTCATCACTTAGGGCATTTTGATTGGTCAAAAGTTCAAGCACTTTGTTACGGCGGATTTCTAACTCTCGCTCATGGGTCAATGCCTTTTCAAGCTGACGCAGCATGTCGTCATCGAGTCCGCCTGTTTTGTCCTTACGATAACGAGCAATAAAAGGCACGCTCGCCCCTTCGTCAAGAAGCTCGGCAAAGGCTTGTACTTGCTCGGCACGCACGGCATGGGCGGTGGCAAGCTTTTGATAAATGGCGGTATGATTGATGACTTGAATATCCATAATATCCTACTGTATTACACAATAAACTCGCTATTATACCAAGTTTTTCAAGGTTTGGGGTAGATTTACACAAGTGGTCTTGGGAGTCTATCGCTTGTATAAGTTGCTAATTTGACACATTTAGCCAAACGTAAAAAATTTCCACCACTTTCATTCATACCGCCGATGTAATGGTTTTAATGCAACCAAAAATAAAAAAGCCACGTTTTGCAACATGGCTTGATGATTATTGTGTAAAACACGCCTGTATCCGCTTGGCAAGTTGCACGTCCCTGCCATATATTTCAGGGTCATCGACTTCACCAATCGTAACCGACACGGCGGTGTAATACTGGGTGAGACGTGGATAATGTTCCAGCTCTTGGCAATAAAACGCCAAACGAGTGATAAACGCCACCGCAGACGCAAAATCCCCAAATTCAAAGGTTTTTACCAAACGATTGCCGTCCAGTTGCCAATCAGGTAAAAAGTTTTCCAACTGTAAAGCCACTTGGTCGGAAGTGAGTGTACTCATAGACTTTATCCAGATGTTAAAAGGTGTCCTATTGTACCAAAATTTTTGACAAAATCAGCAGGATTTTTGTAACTTACCTTATGCCAAAAGCGACTGATATTCGGGTCGTCTTTGGATATAGCTTGCCACAAAACTGCAATTTGGCACGACCGCCTTGCCATTATCACGGGCATGGTCTAAGGCGAATTTCACCAAAGCTGTCCCCACACCACGACCGCCAAGCTCAGGGGGGACAATGGTGTGATTGTAATTTAAGGTATCATCATCAACCACTTCATAACTTAAAAAGGCGGTATGACCGTCAATGTGAACTTCAAAGCGTTGGGTGGTGGGGTTGTGAATGATGTTGGTCATGGGGTGTCCTTTTAAAATTGTTATTAAAGAAGTCTTATCATAAAGAAAATCGGAGCAGTTGTAAATGGATTTTTTGGCAAAATTTGTTATACTTTAACCCCACCTTTACAATCAATACGGACATGACTGCTTTCGCCCTTATCATCTTAACTTTTATCATCGCCAGTATCTTTCATGGATTGACAGGCATTGGCGTAACGCTCATCGCTACCACCGCTTTGGCAAGTAGCTATCCGATGTCGCACGTTTTGGTGCTGACGGTCATTCCTTGTTTGCTTATCAATTTGGTGGTGTTTTTGGACGGTGGGCGGATTGTTTATTATCTTAAAAAATACTGGCTTCTTGTGCTAACAAGTTTTGTTGGTAGTTTTATCGGCACCAAACTTGTCTTTATCATTGCAAGTCATCATCTGTTGATTGCACTAGGGCTACTCATTGTTGGCTATGTTGCCATGCAGTTTGTGGCGATGAGCGTGGGCAAAAATTTTAAACTACCAAACACCACCCCAAGCCTTGTGATAAGCGGTACGATTGCAGGGGTGTTGGGCGGAGCCACCAACGCCATGTCGCCCCTACTCGTGATGTATTTGCTCTCCGCTACCGAACACACCGATGACCCAAAAACCGAACTCATCAAGGCAAGTAACCTTTGCTATGTCGTTGGCAAAATCGCCCAGCTTATCGTACTGTGGCAGGCTCTGACTGCTTTGCCCAAAAATGACTGGCTGATGATTGGTGTGGCGAGTGTGGTGTCGGTGGTGTTTTTGTATTTAGGATTTTATTTTAGGGATAAAATATCCCAAGCCATGTTTAAAAAAATCGTGCTTGTCATTTTGCTGATATTGGGCGTACGAGCGTTGATAAAGGGGTTTGGGGTTTAATAATGACAAATAAAAATATGACAAAGTATCCAACCCCAAAAATCATCATCGCTTATGCCTTATTTACAGGCTTATTAAGTGGTCTTCTATCCTTGCCATTTGTTAGCCTTTTTATGACAAGTCGTAATGATTGGGGTTATTTGGCTATTTATTTTTATTGGTGGTTTTTGGTGAGTTTAGTACCTGCCTTGTTAAGCGGTATTGTGATTGGCTATTTTAAAATCATCATCAAAAGACCCTTTGACTATTTGAAGCCTTTTGGTGTTGCATTTTTGGTATTTTTTATTTTGGGGTTGGTGTTTATTGGCGTTTTGGCACTTATGGAAATTGATTCAAGATTGTTGAAATTTGAAAGTGCTATCTACTTTATTATGCTAATATTTTGCATTGCATTGATAAGCGGAGTGTCATCAACCATATTAGCCAAATTTATTTTGCCAAAATATTAAAAGGAAAATTTTATGAATAAAAATAATGAAAGCAAATACCCAACTTTAAAAGTCATCATGCTTTATCCATTGTTAGGCGGACTGGTGGGCGGTGTAGTTGTCTTGCCTTTTTCGCTTCCTGCGGGGCTGGATTGGATTGCATTTCTTTTAATTATGGCGTGGCTAGTTGGGCTTACTCCTGCTTTATTTGCAGGGATTATGTTGGCTTATTTTAAGATAAGAATCTTAAATCCAGAGCATTATTTAAAGGCATTTTTTATTGGCTGGCTGGCAACTTTACTGCCTTCATTATTGACAAGCTTAATTGCCTTAATTGGCGAATCATCAGTGAACCACTTAATAAGATTTGTTGGTGGCTCGATATTATTTTCTATCATCGGAGGCGTATCATCAGCAATTCTTGCTAAATTTATTTTACCAAAATGTTAAAAGGAAAATTTTATGAATAAAGAATTAAAAGATACTTATCCTAATGACAAGGTTATCAAAAATTATATCCTATTTGGCACTTTGGTTTTTAATTTTCCAATTTTTGTTTATTTTTTGCTAATCATTATTTTTAGAAGTGATACTATAAGCATTATCATTATGGCGACCGCGTTATTTTTTGGCATATTAAGTACAGTGATTTTTATGGCAATAGTTGGTTTTGTTTTGATTAATTTACAAATTAAAATTACTAAATTATCTGATTATGTTAAGCCGTTTTTGGCGGGATTTTTGATTTCTTTGGTTGGATTTTTCTTGTTTAATTTAATGATTTTTCCTGAATTGTATGGTTTGATTGTGAGTTTGTTTTTGGCGTTATTTGTGGGAATTATTTCAGCGATATTAGCCAAATTTATTTTACCCAAATCCTAAAACAAAACACCTTGCCCAAACCCAAAAATAATGCGATAATAGCAAGTTAAATCCCCCATTTTTATTTTACCATTTTTCTTTTTAAATCAAGGATTTATATGGCTCAATATATCTACACGATGAACAAAGTCTCTAAAATCATTCCACCCAAACGGGAGATTTTAAAGGACATTTCACTTTCTTTTTTCCCAGGTGCCAAAATTGGCGTTTTGGGTCTAAACGGTGCAGGCAAATCCACCCTACTACGCATTATGGCGGGCGTGGACACCGAGTACAATGGCGAGGCACGCCCCCAAGCAGGCATTAAGGTGGGCTATCTGCCCCAAGAACCCCAGCTTGACCCCAACAAAACCGTGCGTGAAAATGTGGAAGATGGCGTGCGTGAAGCCCTAGACGCCCTTGACCGCCTAAACCAAATCTATGCCGAGTATGCCGAGCCTGACGCTGATTTTGATAAGCTCGCCGCCGAGCAGGGCAAAATGGAGGACATCATTCAGGCGTGGGACGCTCACAACCTAAACACCCAGCTTGAAAAAGCCGCCGATGCCCTACGCCTACCGCCTTGGGACGCTGATGTCTCCAAGTTATCAGGCGGTGAAAAACGCCGTGTCGCCCTGTGCCGTCTGCTCTTATCCAAGCCTGATATGCTCCTACTTGACGAGCCAACCAACCACCTTGATGCCGAGAGCGTGGCGTGGCTTGAAAGATTTTTAAAAGACTATTCTGGCACGATTGTGGCGATTACCCACGACCGCTATTTTCTGGACAATGTCGCTGAGTGGATTTTGGAGCTGGATCGTGGCTATGGCTACCCCTATCAAGGCAACTACACCGAGTGGCTAGAACAAAAAAATAAACGCCTAGAACAAGAACAAAAACAAGAAGAAGCCTTTGCTAAGGCGTTAAAACAAGAGCTAGAATGGGTACGCAAAAACCAAAAAGGTCAGCAAGCCAAGTCCAAATCTCGCCTAGAACGCTTTGAAGAGATGAACTCTCGTGAGTTTCAACAGCGAAATGAGACGGCAGAGATTTATATTCCACCAGGACCAAGACTGGGCAATAAAGTCATTGAGGTCAAAGGCATTTCCAAATCCTTTGGCGACCGCCTGCTTTATGAAAACCTATCCTTTACCGTGCCACCAATGGCAATCGTAGGCATTGTAGGGCCAAATGGGGCGGGTAAAACGACCTTGTTTAATATGATTACTGGCAAAGACACGCCCGATACTGGCACGGTAGAAGTGGGCGAGAGTGTCAAAGTCGCCTATGTGGGACAGGTGCGTGATAACCTTGATGACAAAAAAACGGTGTGGGAAGAGGTGTCGGACGGTCTGGATATGATTACGGTGGGCGAGTACACCACGCCATCACGGGCTTATATCGGACGCTTTAACTTTAAGGGTCAAGACCAGCAAAAACTGGTTGGCAACTTATCGGGGGGCGAGCGAAACCGCTTGCAACTTGCCAAAACCCTAAAACAAGGGGCGAATGTCATCTTGCTGGACGAACCGTCCAACGACCTTGATGTGGAAACCTTGCGTGCCCTAGAAGAAGCGGTAGAAGTGTTCCCCGGTACGGTGATGGTGGTGTCGCACGACCGCTGGTTCTTAGACCGTATTTGTACGCATATTTTGTCATTTGAAAATGAAACGCCTGAATTTTTTGATGGTAATTATTCTGAATATGAAAAATGGCGTAAAGAAAGGCTAGGGGCAGATGCTACACCTAAGCGTATGAAATATAAGAAGATTGGGGGCTGATTTAACTTTCAATGATAAAAACAGCGACTTAAATGGGTCGCTGTTTTTGGTAGCATTAATATGCAAAACTCCCTAATCTTAAGAAATAAGAAGGCTCTTTATGGTTATATGGCGTGGAATTTGGGTAATACCAAAGTATTTTGTCCGCAATCGGTAGATTTTTTCAAAGTCGAAAATCAAAATGAGCGAAATAAAATGTCCGAAAAATGTTTAGTCATTAATGGTAAATATTTACAACTTGTGAGTGAATATTATTTAGTAAATCAATAAATCAATAACAACCCCATCAAATAAGTGTTGATAAAAAGGGAGGGTCATGCAACATAAACGCATACCCCTCCTTTTTTACACATACATCAATGGTCGGCACTCACCGCCCCACACTCTGCCAATAGTGCCAAAATTTCATCGGTTTTGGCTTGTAATAATGCCTTGTCGCCTTTGGTTTCGATGTTTAGGCGAATGAGTGGCTCGGTGTTACTTGAACGCAAATTAAACCGCCACGCCCCAAAATCTAGGCTTAGCCCGTCTAGGGTGTTTTTGGTGGGGGCAAAGGTGCTGTATTTGTTTTCTAGTTTGGTGCGAATGTCGTCCGCTGTCAGCTCGCCCAAGCGGAAATTTAACTCGCCTGAGCTAGGGAAATCATCAAGATAACCGCCAACGAGTTCGGATAAAGTTTTACCCGTCACGGACAATAATTCAATGACCAACAGCCACACAATCATGCCACTATCACAGTAAGCAAAATCACGGAAGTAATGATGTGCTGACATCTCTCCGCCATAAATCGCCCCTGTTTCACGCATGACTTGCTTAATGAAGGAATGCCCTGATTTGCTGATTTGGGCAACGCCACCATTTTGGGCGATGACATTTTCGGTGTTATAAATCACACGGGGGTCATAGACGATAGATTCGCCTTGATGTTTGTTTAAAAATACTTGGGCAAGCATACCCACGATGTACGAGCCGTCAATAAAACGACCTTGTTCATCAAATAAAAAACAGCGGTCAAAATCACCATCAAACGCCACGCCAAAATCCGCCCCATGAGCGATGACCGCCTCCGATGTCGCCTGTTGGTTGGCGATAATCATGGGGTTGGGGATACCGTTGGGGAATGAGCCGTCTGGGGTGTGGTGGACTTTGATAAGCTCGATTTGTCCGCCTAGATGCTTTTCAAGTTCGTCCACCACAGGGCCTGCCGAGCCGTTACCTGAGTTTACCACGATTTTTTTGGGGGTAAAGGCGTCGGTATTAACAAAGCTCATGAGCTTATCAATGTAGGCGGTTTTGTCGGTGTTTAAAGTTACCGTACCTTTGTCTGCGGTAATAAACTCGCCACGCTCGGCAATCGCTCGAATGTCCGCCAAGCCTGTGTCGCTACTGATGGGACGGGAGTTTTCACGCACCATTTTTAAGCCGTTGTAATTGATGGGGTTGTGGCTGGCAGTCACTTCAATACCACCGATTGCCCCATAGTGGCTCGTGGCAAAATACACCTCCTCAGTACCAACCATGCCCAAATCAATGACACTCACGCCTGCGTCCGTGATGCCGTCTATGGCGGACTGTTTTAGGCTTTCGCTAGATGGGCGAATGTCCGAGCCGATGACGATGGTGGGATTTGGGGTGTTGCCATTGTTTAAAAATTGGGCAAAGGCACGCCCAATGCGATAGGCGATGGCATTGTCCAGATTGACATCAAGCTCGCCACGCACGTCATAGGCTTTAAAGCAAGAAATGGTAATGGGGTTAAATGTAGTCATGATGGTTACTCCATGTATCGAGTGGTTGGGGTTATTTTAACACAAGTTGCTTGCTACTTTTATAAATTCTAAAATGGAATAATTGTTTTGGAATTTTGCTTAACATTTTTTATTTTAAGCTGTTAAACTGATAAAAAATTTGCTATGCTAGCTTATCATTTTATCACAGGAAAATTTATGAATATCGCAAACAACATTACCGACCTTATCGGTAACACGCCACTGGTAAAAATCAATACCCTTAACACAAGCGGTGCCAATCTTTTTGCCAAACTTGAATATTTTAACCCAGCAAGCTCCGTCAAAGACCGCATTGCATTGTCAATGATTAACGAAGCTGAAAAATCAGGACTGATTAACAAAAACACCAAAATCATCGAAGCCACATCAGGCAATACAGGCATTGGACTTGCGATGGTATGTGCCTCCAAAGGCTATCAGCTTGTCATTACCATGCCTGAGAGCATGAGCCTTGAGCGTCGTGCCTTATTGCGTGCGTATGGGGCAGAGCTTGTACTGACCCCAGCATCAGAGGGCATGGGTGGAGCGATTGCCAAAGCGAACGAGCTTGCCAGTCAGGACGGCTATTTTATGCCACGCCAATTTGACAACTTAGCCAACCCCAAAATCCACCGTGAGACTACCGCCCAAGAAATTTGGAATGACACAGACGGTCAAGTGGACATCGTGGTCGCAGGCATTGGCACAGGTGGTACAATCACAGGCGTGGGCGAAGTATTAAAAGAGAAAAACCCCAACATCAAAATCATCGCCGTTGAGCCAGCGGATTCGCCTGTATTTAGCGGTGGCGAAAAAGGCCCTCATAAATTGCAAGGGCTCGCTCCTGGTTTTGTGCCAAGCATTTTAAATACAGGCATCTATGATGAAGTCATTACCGTTACCACCGAAGATGCCTTTGCCACCGCACGTCAGATGGCAGAAAAAGAAGGGATTTTGGTGGGAATCAGCTCAGGGGCGAGCGTCTGGTCAGCCCTGCAAGTAGCAAATCGCCCAGAAAACGCTGGCAAAAACATCGTTGTGATTATCCCATCATCAGGCGAGCGTTATCTATCCACCGCTTTGTTTGCGGATTTGACGCAGTAACCAAAGATGATTTTGCCCCATGATTGTGCTATCATGGGGTTTTAATTTTTGATAAGACCATGAAACCCAGTCCAAATTTTAACGACCTCCTCACACTCATGGCACGTCTGCGGACGGATTGCCCATGGGATGCCAAACAAACCAACCAATCCCTCCAAAAATACGCCATAGAAGAAGTCTTTGAACTCATCGATGCGATTGGGGCGGATGACCACAGCCAGCTTGCCACCGATGACATCAAAGGCGAGCTTGGCGATGTGTTGTTGCAGGTGGTTTTTCATGCACATCTGTACTGCGAGCAAGGACGATTTGACATGGGCGATGTGATTTACGCCCTCACAGAAAAGCTCATCAGACGACACCCTCACGTCTTTGACAAAGAAAACCTACGCACGGACGAAGACGTCAAAAAACGCTGGGACGAAATCAAAGCCCTTGAAAATAAAGACCGCCCAAAACGTCTTTTGTCCGAAGTCAAATCAGGTACGGCTCTTAATACCGCCCAAAACCTACAAGACAAAGCAGGGAGCGTGGGTTTTGATTGGGCGAATTTGGGTGGAGTGCTGGACAAACTGGACGAAGAAATTGGCGAATTAAAAGCTGAATTGCCAAACGCAGAGTTTTGCTATAAAACTGACAAATTAACCGCCGACCAAAAAGCAAAAATCGCCGACGAGCTTGGCGATGTGTTATTTGTTTTATCCAATTTGGCTCGTCATGTGGGCGTGGACGCTGAAATGGCATTACAAAACACCAATGCCAAATTTAAAAGACGCTTTGCCTTTGTGGAAAAATCCTTATTGGATAATGGCAAAACTTTTGCTGATAGCAATTTGGCAGAAATGGATAATTATTGGGATAAGGCAAAAGCCATTGAGAAACATGATTAAATTCATCACCGCCTTGACAATTTGGCTAATAACCACATCGGCATTTGCAAGCCAATGCTATGCCGACCCTAGACTTGCTTACCAAGCCCTTATCAATGACAAACAAAGCAAACAAACCCTAAGCGAGCGAGTCAATATCAACACCGCCAGCATGGGCGAGCTGGCCACATTAAAGGGCGTGGGAGCAAAAACCGCTCAGGCGATTGTGGAGTATCGTGAGATGTTTGGGCGGTTTGAGAGCGTGGACGATTTAACCCGCGTCAAGGGCATTGGCGAGGCAACCTTAGAAAAAAACCGCCACCGTTTAACGGTGTATTAGCTTTTTTGGCAAAGACAAGGTAAAATAAACCCAAATACCATTTTTTCGGAGAATACGGTGGCGACACGCTTACCCAAAAACCCAAAAACCATTAAACCCACTCGCCACAGTGCCAAATCGCTGGGGCTGTCGGTCTCTCATTTGCCACGCAGTATCGTGGAAGTCGTCAGCACGCTCACCAAAGCAGGATTTGAAGCGTACATCGTGGGGGGCGGTGTGCGTGATAGCTTGCTTGGGCTTGCCCCTAAGGATTTTGATGCCGTAACCAACGCTCGCCCCCATGAGATTAAGGCGGTTTTTGGGGGGCGGTGTCGGATTATTGGCAGACGTTTTCAGCTTGCTCACGTCTATTCGGGGCGTGAACTCATCGAAGTGGCAACATTTAGAGCCCCGCCAAAGGACGACACGCACACCACCGATGATGGCATGATTACCCGTGATAACGTCTGGGGGACGATAGAGCAGGATTTTGCCCGCCGAGATTTTTCCATTAACGCCCTGTATTATCAGCCCATTAAAGGCGAAGTTTTAGACTTTTGTGGGGCGATTGACGACATCAAAAACGGCACATTAAGGCTCTTAGGCGATGCCAAAGTGCGTGTTGAGGAAGACCCTGTACGCTTGCTTCGTGCGTTGCGGTTCAAGGCGAAACTTGGGTTTAACTTTGATGATAATTTAGCCAAACAGTTTAATGACACAAACTGGGCACTACTCGAACAAGTCTCCGCCCACCGTCTGTATGACGAAAGCCAAAAGATGTTTTGTGGTGGCTATCTTGCTCCGCTGTTACCCCTACTCTTTCAACATGGGGCGATGACAAGCCTCATGCACCATGCTCCGACCGCTCCGACCGCCTTGATGAATGCCATTGCCGTCAATACCGACAAACGTATCGCCAAAGATTTGGGGGTAAATGGGGCGTTTTTTTATGCGGTGCTGTTGTGGGAAAACTATTTACACGCTTTGGCAAAATTTAAAAAACAAGGCTTGCACTTTTTTGATGCCCAAACCAAAGCCCTCGCCAAAGTCATGAACGACCAACGCACCAAAACCGCCATTCCTAAGTTTGCCGAAGAGTTCATTGCAGGAATTTGGTTGTTTCAACCCAAACTTGTGAACCCCAAACTCAAAGAAATCGCCACGCTTGCCACGCACGCCAAATTTAGGGCAGGATTTGACTTTTTGCTGATGCGTGAGTCCTTTGATGATTGTGTATTGTCCGAACCCACGAGTGGCATGGGAGCATGGTGGCAACAATACCAAGAGCAAAGCGAAACAGGCAAAGCGGTGATGATAGAAGCGTTTGGCAATGGCAAAGGCGTGCCAACCACTCGCCGAAATCGCCGTGCCAGAGTGGCGTTTGACGCGCCCGAAGCTGACACCACCCCAATCACAACACCTGATAACCCACCCACGCCACGCCCACGCCAAGCACCCATAGTCAATACCGCCATTGACGTGCCGATGTTTGCCCCTGTGACGTATAGCGAAGCGGACTTTTTGCGACTGCTTGCCAATGATGAGCCGTACATTCCTGCCCAGCGTTATCGCAAACGTGAGCCGTCATCTACGCTATCTATCAAAGAGCGACAAGACACAGAGGACGACCTACCCAAAGCCAGCACGGACAATGCCAAACCCTCTGACAAACCCAAAAAAGCCAAAAAGGGCAAATCGGATAAAGTAAAATCAGAAAAAGCAACGCCAAAAACCAAAGGCGACAAAGCTAAATCTGATAAGGCAAAAGCCAAAAAAGCCAAAAAAGCCAAAGCGGATAAAGCGGATAAAAGTAGCAACAAAGTCGACAAGCCCAAAAAACGCAAAAAATCCAACGCCAAACCACGAGCGGGGGAATAAGCATGGGTTGGACGACTTGTTATATCGGGCTTGGGGGCAACATCGCCAACGAACACGGCACACCCAAAGAGCATTTACAAAACGCCATTCACGCCTTTCAACACAGCGAGTATTTTAGCCATGTCGCCACATCGTCTTTATATTCGTCCAAAGCCTATGGCGTAACCGACCAGCCCGATTTTGTCAATGCGGTATTAAAGGCGGACACCAGCCTTGCCCCGCTTGACCTATTGGATTTTTGTCAAACCCTAGAAAACACCGCAGGGCGAGTGCGACTTCGGCATTGGGGCGAGCGGTGTTTGGACGTGGACGTGCTGTTGTATGGCGATGAAACTATTCATCATGACAGGCTGATAGTGCCACATCGGGAGTTATTGCTTAGGAATTTTGTGGTAATTCCTTTGCTTGAAATCGCCCCTGATTTGGTGGTGAATGGACAACAGGTAAAAGAATTAGCGGTGGCGAGTGATTGGGGTGGGTTAATTAAAAATGTTTGAAAAAACAATCCAAAATCCTTATTTGGGGACATTAACCAGTCAAGGGCAATGCAAAACTTGGGAAGTTGAATGCCAAATCAATGGTTTTGATGATGAATTTTCATTTCAAGTTTGGGGCGATAAAAATGGATTAATGCCTCATCAAGAAATCGCCGTCCGCCAATTATTTGAAAACATCAAAAACATTAAAGAAAATGCCACTTTACCAATGATAAATTTTTGGCAAGGTATTGAATTTTTAGAAGACTATTTTCCTAATACCATTTTAGAAAATAGAGAAGCCATTTGGCAATATTTACACCCTGCATATAGCGAAATTAGAGATAATGGCGAAATTGCATTGGGTTTTGTTTATTATATAGGTGATTATTTAGTATTTTTAAAAGTAATGGATGGTCAATTTAAAGAAATTGGCACCGAGTAACAAAGGGATAAAAAAAAAAATGACTTATTTAACCCAAAAAGCCCCCATTACCCTATCTACCCTTGCCAAATATAAAAAAACTGGCGAAAAATTTAGTTGTTTGACTTGTTATGATTCAAGTTTTGCTCATTTAATGGCAGTTGCCGAAATTGATACGATTTTGGTGGGCGACAGTCTTGGCATGGTGGTGCAAGGGCAAACATCCACTTTGCCTGTAACGGTTGCTGATATGGTCTATCACACCCAAAATGTCGCACGAAGCAATAGCCACGCCTTGATTATGACCGATTTGCCGTTTATGAGTTATGCGACTTTGGCGGACGCTGTCGCCAACGCCCGTGTGGTCATGCAAGCAGGGGCAAATGTCGTGAAAATTGAAGGCGGTGGCGAATTGGCTGAAATTGTAGCGGTTTTGGCAAAAAATGGCGTGCCAACTTGCGTGCATTTAGGCTTAACCCCCCAATCGGTGAATGTGTTTGGCGGTTATAAAGTGCAAGGCAAAACCATTGAGCAAGCCGAAAAGTTATTAAACGATTGCGAGATTTTGGTAAATGCGGGGGCGAGTATGATTTTGTTGGAATGCGTGCCTGCCGAGCTTGCCAAAAAAGTAACCGAAAAATTTAGTGTACCTGTGATTGGCATTGGGGCGGGCGTGGATACGGATGGACAAGTCTTGGTAATGCACGATATGCTGGGTGTTTATACCAAAAAGGCAGCCAAATTTGTCAAAGACTTTTTAAAAGATAGCGGTAATGAAACAGGCGATATTTTGGGGGCGTTTGTTAATTTTCATCGGTCGGTAAAAAATAAAAGTTTTCCGAGTGTGGAGCATACTTTTTAAGGAAAATCATGTATCTAAAACGCCATTTTATTACCACACTTAACCCCATTGAAATTAAAGAAAAGTTAAATAAAAATATCAATTCCCAAATTGGTATTCATAATTATTTTTCATTTCACAAAAAAGAAAATTGGTTTGGTTCTGTTAGTGAAAATGGCTTTATCTTAACTCAAACACCAAAATGGTATCGCAAAAACTCACCCATTCAAATAAAAGGAATAATAGAACCATTGCCCTATAATGGTGGCTCTAAGATAATATTAACCATGACTGTAAAAATCAATGTTTTTATTGGTGTTTTATTATTGTTGGGTTTTATTGTATTTTCTTATAATAATTTACCAGACGCTGTTTGGTTCTTTTGTTCTATGCTTGGGATTTTGTGTGTTATAATTCTTGTAAATGCTTATTGGCTTAGTGAACAGTTAAAAAGCGAATTAAATGCTTGTTGATATTTGATGATAGAGTAAATAACAATGAAATTATTTCAAACTATTTTTGACTTACAATCCGAATTAAAAACGCACCGTACCAAAAAAATCGCTCTTGTTCCCACAATGGGCAATCTGCATAATGGGCATATTCAACTTGTCAATATTGCTAAAACTTATGCCGATATTGTGGTGGTGAGTATCTTTGTCAATCCCACCCAGTTTGGGGTAGGCGAGGATTTTGATAGTTATCCACGCACGCTGGACGACGATTTGGCACAATTAAAAACCGCGGGTGCTGATATTGTCTTTGCCCCCAGCGTGAATGAAATGTATCCCACTTATCCGCCCAATGTGCAGGTATTAAGTGGCGGAATGGCTCAAATTTTGTGCGGAAAATCTCGCCCCACGCATTTTGATGGGGTGGGATTGGTGGTGAGTAAATTATTTAATATCGTCCGCCCTGATGTTGCTGTTTTTGGCAAAAAAGATCATCAGCAATTGGCGATTATCCGCCAGTTAAATGATGAATTAAATTTTGGTATTAAGATTATTGGTGGCGAAATTGTCCGTGCCGATGACGGGCTTGCATTGTCATCAAGAAATGGTTATTTAACGCTTAATGAAAGAGCCATCGCCCCTGTCATTTATCAAACCCTACAAAAAATTAAAGTCGATATTTTAAATGCTGATTTTGAAAATTATGCCAACATTATGCAAAAATATCATAATGACTTAACCAATCTGGGTTTAAAAGTGGATTATTTAGAATTGTATAATGATAAATTACAAATCCCAACCGCCAATGACAAAAATTTAGTGATATTAACTGCCGTGTTTGTGGGCAAGGCAAGACTTTTGGATAATATTGAGATAACTTTATAGGAAATAAAATGACTGACATACAGCACCCCCAAATCATCATCGTCTCAGGGCGGTCAGGCTCTGGCAAAACATCAGTGCTCAACATCTTAGAAGATTTTGGCTATTATGTGATTGACAATCTCCCCTTATCGCTCATCAATCAAGCGGTGGACGATTTGATTACCAACAACGTCAAACAAGTCGCCTTAGGCATTGACGTGCGAAATCCCAATGCCGATTTGTCCGCCTTTGAAAGCGTGTACGAAACCTTGATTGACCGCTACCAAAACGCCGTCAAAATCCTATACGTTACCGCCCAAGAAGGCGTACTTGTGGCACGTTTTTGGGCGACACGGCGAGTCCACCCCCTACTGCCTACGGCAAATAACCTACCCAATGCTCTTGCTCGTGAGATTGAGCTACTAAAACCCATTGCTACCCATGCCGACATCAAAATCGACACCAGCACGCTCAACATTCACGAACTCAAAGAAAAAGTCCGCCAGCACATTGGGCTGGACAATGTCGTTACGGTCAATATTTTATCCTTTGGCTTTAAACACGGTACACCCATTGACGCAGATTTTACCTTTGATGTGCGAATTTTGCCAAACCCCCATTGGCAAGAAAACCTACGCCCACAGACGGGGCGTGATGATGCGGTCAAAGCGTTTTTTGCAGACTATCCCGAAGTGGACGACATGGCAAATGACATTGGTAATTTTTTGGGCAAATGGCTACCGCAATTTTTAAACAACAACCGCTATCTGGTAACCGTTGCCATTGGCTGTACGGGGGGCAAACACCGCTCGGTCTATGTTGCCGAAAAAGTGGGCGAACTCCTCAAATCTCGCCTGCCCGCCAACATGCCAATCATCGTCAAGCACCGTGAAAAGCGGTATTGGTAAATTTATTTGTTTTATTTTTTGAGCATTTTATGAACATTGACTGGTCAAAACAAGACATGCGAGTTTCTCGCACCGAAATCAAAAAATCGCACGAACGCCTACAAGCCTTGTCCGAACCCCTATCCAAACTGTCCAAAAAACAACTGGAACAACTGCCAGCGAGCGAATACTTTTTGGACGAGCTACGACATCTCACCGAAATCAGTAGTCACACCGCTAAAAACCGCCAAATCAAACGGATAGGCAAACTCATCATCGAAGAAGACCGCCATGTATTGACCCAAGCCCTATTTGAAATCGTCTTTACGCCTGAGCAACGCACCAAAATCCAGACATGGTTTAATCGCTTACAACTGACCGATGATGGCACCATCAAGCAATTTGTCAAACAGTTTAAAAAGGCAGAATACAACAGCGTCTATCAACTCCTACTGTGGATAGCCTACGCCAAGCATTTGGGTGATGACGAGCTACTCATGGAAAGTCAGACGGATTTTGAAAGTTATGTCAAAGAAGTGGCGATTTTATCCTACTGATTTGGCAAGTCCAATAATAAGCCAGTGATATTTTGTCAAACTCATCATTTTGGGATATAATACCCCAAAAATAACCAGTAGAGTTTTTATGGCATTATTACCTATTTTGCACTATCCTGACCCTCGTCTGCGTATCGTGGCTGATGAGGTAACGGAAATCACCGATGAGATTAAGACGCTCATTAGCGACATGTTTGAAACCATGTACGATGCCAAAGGCATTGGGCTGGCTGCCACCCAAGTTGATAGACACATACGGGTTGTCGTCATGGACCTTGCCAAAGAAGGCGAGGAGCCTGCCCCTAAGGTGTACATCAACCCCAAAGTAACACCCCTAACAGATGAGTTAGCCCCCTACAAGGAGGGCTGTCTGTCTATCCCTGAGGTGTATGACGACATCGAAAGACCTGCTCGTGTCCTCATTGAGGCACTTGATGCTGACGGCGTGTCGTTTAGTGTGGAAGCAGATGGACTGTTGGCGGTGTGCATCCAGCATGAGCTTGACCACCTAAATGGCATCGTGTTTGTGGATTATCTCTCTCGCCTAAAACAAGACCGTGCCAGAGAAAAGGTTCGTAAGGTACTAAATAAAAAATCCTAACAAAATAAAAACCGAGCAAGTATCCCCCACTCGGTTTTTTATGTTTTAGGCTTTTTTGACCACCGATGATTTGAGTTTCATCGCCCCAAAGCCCTCTACTTTACAATCAATATCATGGTCGTCAGGTGCATCATAAATAAGGCGAATGGATTTGACTTTTGTGCCAACCTTGATGGGTGTGGACGAGCCTTTTACCTTTAAGTCTTTAACCACAGTAACGTTATCGCCGTCAGCTAGGACATTACCCACCGCATCTTTAATGACCGGCAAATCATCGGTCGCCTCGTCTGCTTGCCACTCATGGCCACACATGGGGCAAATCAAAAGGTCATTATCAGCATAAGTGTAGTTTTCGGTGCATTTCGGACAAGCTGGGTACGTCATGGCATCTTCCTGTTTAAAACCTTTATTATAGCATTTTTACAAAAAATTGGCTTGAAAAAAAGCATAAATCCCCCTATTGTGGTTTTGTATTTGCCATTTTGGAAATTTTATGAACTCATTTTTAAAAATCACTCTAAGCGGTCAAGATGCAGGTAAATTTTTACAGGGTCAACTGACCGTTGATGTCAATAAACTAACCAATAGGTGGACACCCTGTGCCATCAGCAACCTAAAAGGCAGGGTGCTGTTCGGGCTGTGGGTCGCCCACCAAGATGATGGGTTTGCACTCATTACCTCATCTGACTGTATGGAAGGGTTGGTTGCTCATTTTAAAAAATACGGTGCATTTTCTAAATTTACCCAAAGCACGCCAGCCCCCATCCACCCTACCACATCGGAGGGCATACCGACATTTAGCGAAGATGAGGCAATGGCTGATTTTGACGGCTGGGCAAAGACCTCCATACAAACAGGCAATGCATGGATAACCAAAGACACTCAAGAGTTATTTCAGCCCCAAGAGTTACGCTTACATCAGCGAGGCGGTGTCGATTATGACAAGGGATGCTATTTAGGACAAGAAATCATCGCACGGTTATACTTTAAATCCAGTCCCAAAGCATATCTACATCGCATTCTACTAACATCAGATACACCCAATAACATTCAAATCGTCAATAGCATACACACAGATGAAGGCATAGAAGCGTTGGCGATTGGCACACCTGACAACATTGCTTGCGCAGGTCAACTACTGCCTCTGCCGGAGTCATTGACAGGCGATGTAGCACGCTCTACACTTCAAGCAAAAAATTAATCGGACCATCATTGACCGCCGTTACCGCCATATTTGCCCCAAATTCGCCTGTCGCTACATGAGGATAAACCGACTTGGCATAATCCACCAGTCTATCAAACAACACTTTGGCGTCATTTGGAGGCATGGCAGGGGCGAAGTCAGGACGGCGACCTTTGTCGGTTTTTGCCATCAGGGTAAATTGCGACACCAATAAAAGCCCACCACCGACATCGGATACCGATTTGTCCATTTTACCCAGTTTATCAGGCTCGGTGGTATTTTCAAAAATGCGGTAGGTGAGGATTTTATCAATGAGCTTGCACGCTTTGTCAAAATCATCGTCCTTGCCAATGCCAATATAGGCAAGCACGCCTGTGCCAATTTCGCCAACTACTCTTTTATCCACCACCACATTGGCAGAATGTACGCGTTGAATCAGAGCTTTCATGATTATTTCCTACAAAAAATAACGCCCATTATAGCAAATATCGGTTAAAATAAAGTGTCAAATTTAGTTTGGAAAATCTTATGAACCTATTTACCCTCGCCCAAAACCTAGCTCCCCAACAAACCCTATCCGAAGTGGCAGGTTTTCTTGCCAAAAGCCAAAACCCCTATGTCAAAAAAGCCTTTGTCCACACCTTTGCCAAAGCCTATGGCATTGATTTAGCGGAGTATCAGCGGGGTAGTTTGGACGATTATGAGAGTTTTAACGACTTTTTTACTCGTGAATTAAAAGACGGCATGCGTCCGATTGATGAGACAGCGAACGGCATTGCCTGCCCTGCCGACGGCAAAATCAGCCAAATCGGAGCGATTACGCACGGTCAACTCCTCCAAGCCAAAGGGCGAGATTATGATGTGGGGCAACTTTTGGCGGATTTTGAACTGAGCAAAACGTTCACGGACGGCTCATTTGCCACGATTTACCTTGCCCCCACCAATTATCACCGTGTCCATATGCCCTTTGACGGCACATTGGTTGCCACTCGCTATGTACCGGGGACGCTGTTTTCGGTCAATAATACCACCGCCCTACATGTCCCTGATTTGTTCGCTCGTAACGAACGCTTGGTGTGTGAATTTGATACCGCTTTTGGCAAGGCGTGTGTGGTTTTGGTTGGGGCGATGATTGTGGCAGGCATTGAGTGTGTGGCGACAGGAGCCATCAAACGCACGCCCTACATTCAGCACCGCACACATGATATGGCACTCAAAAAAGGCGATGAGCTTGGGCGGTTTTATCTAGGTTCAACGGCGATTATTGTTTTGCCAAAATCGGCGGGTACCGCTTGGGGTGATGAGTTTGTGCATGGTAAATTGGTGAAAATGGGCGAGCGGATTGGGCAAATCACTACCAATTAACCCAAAAACCATTTAAAGAGAATATGGCGATATTATTCTTAACACGCCATATTCTTTTTATTTATCCGATAAAATCTGGAAAAATGCATGGTATTTATTTAGTATTGATACCACATTTTCCAAGTCAATTCTCTCATCATCTCCACCAAGCCAATCCTTTTGTTTGATTTGGGCGACCTGCATAAATTCCCCTTTGCCAAATTTGGGTTTGGTAATATGACTCAATCCTTGTTCTTTTGCGGATTTTAATAAAAATTGACTAAATTGATTACGGATTTTGGTTTGTTTGTCTTTTTCGGTAACAAAAACGCCAAAAACCAATGTCTGTTGATGTATCGCAAAAACAACAGAATAATCTTGCCATGTTGATTTTTTAAAATTCGCCGCCCAAAATCCGCCACTTGGATTAGGCACATAATCCCACCAAGACAAATGATTTAAATTATCCAAATATTCATAAAGCCCTTGCCAAGAGCGACTGTTCCAATCTTTGATTGGTAGTGATTTAAAAGACTGTGTTTTATCTTCTATGTTTTGCAAATAGGACAAATAACTGATAAAAATATCATTATCAATATTGGGATAAGAATTTAAAACTGATAAAATTTCTTGACGGTTAAAAATTTCAAACTTTATTCCCAATTCTCGTGTTTTAATGGGAATTTGATTTAAAAAGCATTTTGCTTCATTACCTGTTTTTAGATAAATGCCAATAAAATCCCAATTTTTTTCAATGGCGTGCTTGGCGTAATCGTATAATTGATTTCCATGTTCTTTGCTATTGGTTTTACTTTCTATAACAATTCTAAAATCGTCATTAATTACGATTAATATATCAATTTTTCTTCTCTTTTTCTTGATTTTGCCATCAATTAATTCATTAATTGTGAATGAATATTGGGTTTTTACATCAACAGCTTGAATGTCGATCTGAAAATCTGGACGGCATTTTTGGATAAAAGCATATAATAATTTTTGGGAAACTTCGTGCAAATCCTTAAAACCATTTTGATATTTTTTATCCGCAAAACTAAATAGCCACGCAAAAAATGCGTCTTGACTAAGCTCGCTTGGGGCGAATGAAAAGAGGTTGGGAGTGTTCATTATATCCCCCAAAAGAATAACACCAAACCATTCTACCACACCATTTAGCATTCGCCAAATCCCCCAAAAAATGCTACAATATCCCCAAATTTTACCCCAAATTCCAACTCCCAAAAGGCACAACAATGACCCAAAACATCACCACCGACCGCATTTTAATCTTAGACTTTGGTTCACAATACAGTCAGCTGATTGCTCGCCGTGTGCGTGAAGCAGGCGTCTATTCAGAAATGTACGCCTACGATATGTCAGATGATGACATCAAAGCCTTTAATCCAAAAGGCATTATCCTATCAGGTGGTCCTGAAAGCGTCCACGAACAAGGCTCACCCCGTGCCCCACAAATCGTCTTTGAACTTGGCGTGCCTGTGCTTGGTATTTGCTACGGCTTTCAAACGATGTCCGAACAATTGGGCGGAAAAGTAGAAGCAGGCGAAGTGCACGAGTTTGGCTATGCCAAAATTGATGTGGCACAAGCCGACAAACTGTTATCAGATGTACAAGATGAACACAACCAATCGCAAGTGTGGATGAGTCACGGCGACAAAGTAACCAAATTGGCGGACGGATTTGTTGTGACATCAAGCACGCCAAGCTGTCCGTATGCGTCTGCCAGCGATGAAACTCGCCACTTTTATGGCGTACAATTTCACCCAGAAGTGACCCACACCGAAAAAGGTGAAACCTTGATTTCTAACTTTGTTCACAGCATTTGTGGCTGTGGCAATGCGTGGAATTCGGACAATATCATTGAACTGCGTATCAAACAATTACAAGAACAAATTGGCGACAGTGAGGTGCTTTTGGGCTTATCAGGTGGGGTGGATTCATCGGTGGTAGCAGCGTTACTGCACCGTGCGATTGGCGATAAATTGACCTGCGTCTTTGTGGACAATGGTTTACTGCGTCTCAACGAAGGCGACCAAGTGATGAAAATGTTTAGCGATAATATGGGCATTCGTGTCATTCGTGCCAATAGCGAGAACCGCTTTTTAACCGCTTTGGCAGGCGTAACTGACCCAGAAGCCAAACGCAAAATCATCGGACGAGAATTTATTGAAGTATTTAGCGAAGAAGCCAGAAAACTAGACGGTATTAAGTTTTTGGCACAAGGCACGATTTACCCTGATGTCATCGAGTCCGCCAAATCCAAACAGGGCAAGGCACACGTGATTAAATCGCACCACAATGTCGGTGGTCTGCCTGATGATTTAGCCTTTGAATTGGTTGAGCCTTTGCGTGATTTATTCAAAGACGAAGTGCGTAAACTTGGTGTGGCGCTTGGCATTCCGCACCATATGATTTATCGTCATCCGTTCCCAGGGCCAGGTCTTGGCGTACGCATTTTGGGTGAAGTGAAAAAAGAATATGCTGATATTTTACGCTTGGCGGACGATATTTTTATGCAGGAGCTTCGTGCAAGCGGTTGGTATGATAAAACCGCCCAAGCCTTTGCCGTGTTCCAGCCTGTCAAATCAGTAGGTGTGGTTGGCGATGGCAGGCGGTATGCGTGGGTGATTGCCCTGCGTGCGGTGGAGACGGTGGACTTTATGACCGCTCGTTTTGCTCATTTGCCCTATGAACTCATTGATAAAATCTCAACCCGTATTATGAATGAAATCCGTGATGTGTCTCGTGTGGTCTATGATGTGAGTTCTAAGCCACCTGCGACGATTGAGTGGGAATAATTTGGTTTAAAATTAAAAACCGTCAATTTGTGAGAATTGGCGGTTTTGATTTAGGGTGGATTATATGAATATTGAAATAATTAACTTAGCCAAAGAAGTTGGGTTAAATCCCATTTTAATACTTATTGTTTTGGTGGTTATACCGATTTTCTTAAAAATAGAAAATTTTATTCAATCTTACGACAGTATAAAATCAAGAAAATTAAACAAAATACAGCAAGCCATAGATTATGCTGAAATGCCTGAGTTAGAAATACAGCATTTAACAGAACTAAAAATCAATGAATTATATTATCAGGCAACTGGATTAAATGTTGATACAAAAATTCGACCATTTGCACTAAAACTCATTAATGAGTTATCGCTTAATGAGCATAAAATTAATAGCATTCGTCATTATTTTGTCATCAATCAAAGTCAAATAAAACTTAATATCACAAAAGCAGAATGGTGTTTTTTTATTTATTTCTAAATGGATTTTCTTGTTATTTGCAATAATTACAGCGCTAATATTTGTTGTTTCAATAATTTTTATTCATGCAATTAAAAATAATATTGAGACATTAAATTCCATACTGCAATTATTTTTCATGTCTTTGTTTGTTGTATTAATGTATGCTGGCGAAGCAAGAAAATACACCGTATTGTGCAAAATTTATGAGAATAATCATAATATTTTTAAAAATAAAATTCCAAACGCATATTGGAAAATTGGTAGTATTATTGTATTTTTTATCATAATTGGCATTATGATTTTTGCAAGTATTTATTTCAAATTTAATGGGAGTGCAGCACAATGATTATTCAATTTAACGAAGTATTAAACGACCTATATTCCTACTTTTTATTAGCAGATATAGAGGTTTTAAAACAATATCAATAACAAAACCAATTATCCAATGTTTTGGATAATGGTTGGTATTAAATATGTTAGCAGGATTGATAAAAAAAAGAAAGGGTGTTTGAATTTTTAATTAAACCAACCAATAAATTAAAATGCACAGCAGATGTTTTTAGGTTGTTTGCTTTCCAATATCCATCACTCTTTTACAAAAAAATAAAACCCACCATCATAACTGCTATAATCCCAATCGCCATTTAATTTAATTTCATCAATTCATAAAACACATACCACACACCCTCTATTTAAGAATTAATCTTTCTGGGTGTGTGGCATCTTATGTTTGTTAATTATCAGTCAAAATGAAAGTTAAGCCATCAACTCTCCGCCCCATCAGGCACAAAGACATAACCCACACCCCACACCGTCTGAATGTAGCGAGCTTGGGACGGATTATCCTCAATGAGTCGTCTTAGGCGAGACACCTGCACGTCAATCGACCGCTCCATCGCTCCCCATTCACGTCCCCGAGCCAGATTCATGAGCTTATCACGAGTAAGTGGCTCTCGTGGGTGCTGAACCAGTGCCTTTAACACACTAAACTCACCTGTGGTAAGCGTAACCACATCGCCATCTTTTTTGAGCGTGCGAGTGGACAAATCCAAACTCCACGACCCAAACTCCACCACCTCCACCTGCTGAGTAGGGGCTCCTGGTACTTCACGGTTTTGACGGCGTAGCACCGCTTTGATGCGAGCCAGCAACTCTTTGGGGTTAAAAGGTTTTGGTAAATAGTCATCTGCCCCAGCGTCAAGCCCTGCGATGCGGTCAGTGTCTGAGCCTTTGGCAGTGAGCATGATGATTGGTGTATTGACATTGTCAGCACGCAGACGTGTGCAAATGGCAATGCCATCTTCGTCAGGCAACATCAAATCCAGTACGATGAGCGAAAACATCTCGCGTTGCATGAGTTTGTCCATCTGTTTGCCGTCATGTGCCACACGCACGGTAAACCCATCATCTTCTAAAAAACGTTGGAGCAACGCACGCAGACGTGCATCATCATCAACCACCAAAATTCGATGACTGACATTTGGATTTATGCCGATATTTTCTTCGCTCATACAAACCCCACTAAAATTAATATACTCTTAGTTTACAACATTACACAAAAAAATGTAACTGCTTTTTAAAAAATATTCCATCATCATACCAAACCTCCGATGAATTTGGCAAGACATCAATACACCAAAACCTCGCCCTGTTTCACGTGAAACGTCTTGCAGGATTTTGGAGGCTGAACAGGTGCAATCTTATTCTTGATAAATTGCACCGTCTCATCTTGGAGGCTAGTAATAAAAAGCTGACACGGTAAAGACAAAACAACCTCCAACAGCACATTTATCGCCTCATCATCCAACTCAGAATCTATATCATCAATCAGTACCACAGGTTTTTTTAAGTGAAAATCGCACATTGTTTGAAGTTGTGATAATCTAAGTGCAGTAATCAGTAATTTTTTTTCGCCACGTGATAGCACATGAACTGCTTGCCCTTTATTGGGCTTATCACTCTGTTTTAGCATAACCACCACATCAGCACGATGCGCCCCCACGCGAGTATAACCCAGCTCCATGTCCGAATGAAGTCGTGCTTCTAGCACAGATAATAGCCCCACCTCATCATCAAAACCCGCCTGATAAGCCAAATAAATATCGCCTCGATAACGTGGTAATAGCCTACCTAGCAGTTCATCGAATCTTATTTGCCACCGCTCAAATACCGCCAAACGACACTCATGCAGTCTTTGAGCATGTGCCGACAGCTGATGATTCCACGCAGACAGCTCGTGAAGTCGCCCTTGATTTTTTGCGGATTTTAACAGCGAATTACGATGTCTTAACAATCTTTGGTATGATAGCCACACTTCATAAAATTCTGGTTTCACGTGAAACACCAGCCAATCCAACATCTGTCGTCTGGCATGACTACCCTCCTCCAATACCGCCATGCCAGAGGGGTCAATCAATAGTACAGGCAGGGCATACGCTAAGGCACTTTGAGCATTAACACTTTGACCGTTTAGCTTTAAGGTCGCCTCTGACTGGCTTTGAGGGTTGAGTTTTTTTTGCAGTGCCAGCGTATCAGTCGAAGTTTTTGCCCACACCACACAAGCATCTTGTTGATGATTAATGTAATGTTTGGGTTCATGATGGCGAAAAGTCTTACCCCTAGAAAGCAAAAACACCGCTTCCAAAAGCGATGTTTTGCCACTGCCATTTTTACCAACAAACACATTACAATCGCCCAATGCCAAATTCGCATGGGTTAGATTTCTTAAGTGCGTGATTTGTAATTGGCAAATCATAAACTCATCACACTCGCATTGGCATGACGACATACTGATGATTTTGTTCGTCGCCAACTTGATAAATCAGGGTAGGGCTGGTTGGATGTACCATTTCAAGGCGAACGTCGCCTTCTAGCACATTTAGCACAGCACGCAAATAAGATTCATTAAAAGAAATCTCAATCGGCTCGCCCGTATAATTTACCACCACCTCTTCTCTGGCTTCATCTTGTTCTCGGTTGGTTGAAATCACATCCACCACATCAGATTTGGCAAAGTCAAGCAATACACCAGGCGAATCTTTGGTATTAACCACCGCCACACGGCGAAGCACCTCCACCATTTGTTCTTTATTAAAGATGGCAATTTTGTCATTATTGGTGGGTAGCACACGGCGATAATCAGGGAATTTACCCTCGATGAGGCGAGCGGTCAGATACACCATCATTTGTCCATCGAAGTTTAGGCTAACCGTCAAAAAGTCCTCATCTAGACCCAATGTTACCACATCACCATCTTGCTCGGAAATTTTTAGTAAATCCACCAAGAGCTTTTCAAGACCGATGACCGCCTTGCCTGGTATGATGACTTTAGTCGCTTCACAGCCCTCATTAAGTGTCTGATATGCCACCGCCAATCTATGTCCGTCAGTTGCCACAGCGGTTAATTTGTCGCCCTCAACCTCAAACAACAAACCTGTCAGATAATGACGCACGTCTTGGGTTGCCATCGCAAAACGAGTATGCTTAATCAGCCCAAACAAAGCCTCCTTGCCAATCTTTACCAACTTATCAGAGCGTGGCTCACCGATACTAGGATAGTCTTTTGCAGGCAGGGTACTGAGCATATATTTGCCCTTACCACTGACAATGGAGCAACGATCGCCCACCACGTGAATGTTTACCACATCGGCAGTAAGCGCCTTACAAATCCCAAAAAACTTATCGGCAGGAATGGTAACCTCGCCCGCCTCCACGCATGCCTCATCAGGCAGTGCAATGACATTGGTGAGCTCCACCTCCAAATCTGAGGCTGTCAGCGTCAAACGTGTCGGCTCCAACACCAGTTTTAAATTACCCAAAATTGTCATCTGATGATGATTATCCACCGCATCAATGATGAGGGCAATCGCTTTCATTAAAATTGCTTTATTAATGGTAAGTTTCATAAAATCTCCTTAAAAAGTTATCATGCAAATTCTAGCGTAGCAAGTAAGGCCTGATAATCTTGCTCTATCGTCAGTTCTTCTTGGCGTAGCTGGGCGATTTTTTCGCAAGCGTGCATGACTGTGGTATGATCTCGCCCACCAAAAGCCTGCCCTATCTCAGGAAAGCTATCTTGGGTCAGCTCACGCACCAGTGCCATCGCTATTTGACGTGGTCTTGCGATGTTTCTGGCACGCTTTTTACCAATCAAATCTTTGGTGGAAACTCCATAATACTCCGCCACCAAATCACGGATATTGCTGGCAGTTACCGCTCTGGCTCTGGCTTCAATGCGGTCTTTGATGGCATGACGCACCAGACTAAGCGTAATATCCCCACCAACCAACAAGGCGTTGGCACGCACCTGATTTAAAGCACCCTCTAAGCGACGCACATCAGGAGGCATGTTTTGTGCCATAAAAATCGCACAATCCTTTGGTAAATCCATGCCAAGCAAGTCCGCCTTTTTTTGCAAAATCTGCATACGCATCTCAATATCAGGCGGTTCAATGGCAAGCGATAACCCACCCTCAAACCGAGACAAAAAGCGTGTATCAAAATCCTGCATCTGAGAAGGTGGTCTGTCCGAAGCCAAAATCAGCCTTTTATCGCCTTTGGTAAACTCCCCAAAGAGCGTCATCAAAAACTGAGACACCTTAGGACCGTTTTTGTTATTAATCATATGAACATCGTCCACCACCAGCAAATCTGCCTGACAGACGTGTTTGAGTAGGGCATCAGCACCATCACCACGCAAGGCGTTAATCACCACTTTAAAAAACTGATCCTTGCCAAAATAACAGGTTAAAAACCCAGCCTTTTCATAGCGATGAGCCACCGCATGCATCAGATGCGTCTTGCCCAGACCTGATGAGCCATAAATAAAATACAAGTGCGTATCATGCTTATCAAGTTTATTATCACCCAGATTTTTGATGAGTTCTTGGCAAGCATTATAAGCCAGTGCATTTGATTTTCCCTTAACAAAATTCTCAAAAGTAAAACGCTCGTCTAGGGCTTGCCCTTCCTCAATCTTAGTAGGCTTTTTGGGGGTTTTAGGCTTAGTCTTTTTGGTAGATGTCCCATCGGCACTTCTTGGGGTCAATGGCATGACCTGTAAACGCACCCTCCGAACGGATATGTTGTTATCCGACCTGTCACATAGGCGTGCCACCACCGCACAAATCTTCTCATAATAAAAATCTTCAATACGGCGAATAAAGACATGATTGATGGCAAAAAGCACCAAATCCCCCTTGGTGATCGCAGGCTTGAGTGCCTTTAGCCACTGGTTTAACTCACTCTCCTTAACATCATGCCTTAGCTCATCAAGGCACATCTGCCAAAACTGCTGTGCCACCTCATCACGCCCAACTACCTCACTTTCATCAGACACACCATCACGCTGAGTTTTTGAAGAGGAGGTATTGACTGATGTTCGTTTTTTTGAGGCATGCATGCTACGCTCATGATTATTCGCCTCATCAACAAATAACTCATCTGTCAGCACCTCATCAAATAATGACATATTTTGCATGGTATCCTAGCCTTACATGCACACGACAAAACCGCATCAGCTCATCAAAATCATGTGCCATAACCCAAAATTTTGACATATAATAGCACAAATTTGGCTTTTTTCAAGTCAATTTTTCCTGTGGATAAGTTTGTGGATATTTTTGTGGATATGAAATTTAAAAAAAATATCAACATATTAGACACAAGTTATTAACAATATTATCAACAATATATATATATGAAAAATATAGTTTTTTATTACTTATCCACAAAATACAAAGACCATTATTATTATTGTATTTATTTAAAAATTAAATTAAAAAACAATCACCCATCGAAACTGTGGATAACTTTTTTAAAAGAATATTTCTCTTACTAAAAAAATTAATACCTTGACATTTAAATAAGTAGGCATTATAATCTGTTAGTTTTTTAGGTGGGTTCACTTGTAACAAACCTACTCAATCCAACCATCACAACAACGGCTTCTGCAGAGCCTGTGATAGAACCTTAAGGTAAACACTATGAAACGTACATTCCAACCCAGCGTTCTAAAACGCAAACGCACTCACGGTTTCCGTGCTCGTATGGCCACCAAAAATGGTCGTCAAGTTTTGGCTCGTCGCCGTGCCAAAGGTCGTCATCGTTTGACCGTGTAATCTTAGTTTGCTAAGACATAAAGCACCTATTTTGGGTGCTTTTTTGTTTTATGTGGTTTTGATTGACGAAATTATCCAAGCCTTGTATCATAGACAATTTACCCACCTTAGTATCATGACTGACCCCACTTTTTCATTTGCCAAAACAAAGCGACTGCTTGCTCCTTGTGAGTTTAAGGCGGTGTTTGATAACCCTGTTAAAAAAATCCACAGCACGCATTTTTTATTATTTGTGGCAAACACAGAGTATCCCCATGCTCGTCTTGGGCTTGCCATTACCAAGAAAAAGCTCAAAAAAGCGGTGGATAGAACTCAGCTTAAACGCCATACCCGTGAGATTTTTCGCCTAAATCAGCATGATTTGCCACCTGTTGATTGTGTGCTGATTGTTAAAAGTGGGGCATTTGTGGGTACTAAACAGCAAAAAGTGGATAAAGATACCGCTTGGGCGACCGCCAAAGCTGAGCTTGTGGATATGTTTGGCAAGTTATCCAAGCTCTCGCACACGTCTGAATCAGTATCTAAAAAATCAATCGTGCAAAATTCACTCATCACAATTTCTGATAAATCGGCAACGGGCGACAGTTAACAACATGGTGCGTTCGTTTTTATTATTCCTAATCAGAGTATACCAAAAATTCATCAGCCCCACCCTGCCCGCTCGTTGTCGTTATTATCCCACTTGCTCCGCCTACGCTCGCACCGCCTTGCACACTCATACTCTACCCCGCGCTTTGATACTCATTACCAAACGCTTGGCACGTTGTCAGCCCTTTGGGGGGAGTGGGGTGGATTTTGTGCCCGTACCGATGTATCGTTACCGTTTTGTGCTGGCGACATGGTCGCATTCTTGTGTGTTTGTGGATAACTTTTCTTATCAAAAACGTCAAAATAAACTGGCCAACCGCTAATTTTGATAAAATGTTGGGCATTTTGCCTAATTTGTTGTAAAATAGCCAATTTTGATTATAAATTTGCAAAGGCAAGCTATGCAAAAAATTTTACGGACTTTAATCATCATTGCCATGCTCATCACGTCCTATCTGCTCGTGTTGGCGTGGCGAGATGACTATACTAATAAACCAACCGTTGCCACACAGCACACAGCAACGCAAAATGCCAGCGATGTTCCTCGTACAATCAGTGGCGATGTGCCAAACATCGATGGACAGCCAAGTGATGCAGTGCAAACATCAAGCTCATCATTGATTGAGGTTGTTACTGATAGGCATTATATTAAAATCAACCCTGTGGGTGGCGATATTGTTCATGCAGAACTGAAACAATACGATGATGTTTTGGGGGGTAGTGGTTCTTTTGCACTGCTTGAAAGTGAGCATGGTCGCACTTATGTGGCTCAGTCTGGGCTTGTGGGGCAAGATGGTGTGGATACTAATCAAGGTCGTGCCACCTACCAGTTGGCTAAGACCAGCTACAAGATGGGCGATTCATCTGTGTTAGAGGTACCACTTAGCTATCAAAAAGATGGTGTAACCATCACAAAAACCTTTATTTTTAAGGCGGGTCAATACCCTATTGAGGTGGTCTATAACATCAATAATGCCTCAGAGCACACTTGGCAGGGCAACATGTATGCCCAGCTAAAACGAGATGGTTCTGCCGATCCTGGTCTTGATGATAAGGGTATGATGGGTATGGCAACCTATTTGGGTGGTGCGTGGGGTACGCCTGATAGTCCTTATAATAAATTAAAATTTAAAGAGTTTAATAGTGGCGAGCTAAAATCCACCGATAAAGATGGCTGGGTGGGTATCATTCAGCACTATTTTGTGTCAGCATGGACTCCTAATGATTTTGATGGACAATTTTATAGTCGAGAAAGTGGCGGAGAATATTTTATTGGTTTTAATAGTCCCGCCATCATCGTGCCTGCTGGCAAGCAAATCGATGTGGGTGCAACCTTGTACGCTGGACCAAAAGTACAGCACGAAATGAGAGGGGTTGCCACAGGGCTTGAACAAGCGGTGGATTATGGGGTTTTTTGGCCGATTTCCAAAACGTTGTTTGCCATACTCGATGCTCTGCATAAAGTCTTTGGCAACTGGGGCTGGGCGATTGTTGGTCTGACGTTGGTTGTTAAAATTGCCCTGTTTTGGCTATCCAACAAAAGCTACGTCTCTATGGCAAAAATGCGTGCCATTGCCCCTAAGCTTGAAGCCCTAAAAGAAAAACACGGTGATGACCGCATGGCAATGAGTCAAGCGATGATGCAACTGTATCGTGACGAAAAGGTTAATCCGATGGCGGGCTGTTTGCCAATCTTGCTCCAAATGCCGATTTTCTTGGGGCTGTATTGGTGCTTGGTGGAGTCGGTAGAACTACGCCACGCTCCGTGGATTTTGTGGATTAAGGATTTGTCAGCGATGGACCCATGGTTTATCTTGCCAATCATCATGATGGCGACCATGTATTTCCAACAGCTCCTAAACCCACAACCGACTGACCCCATGCAAGCCAAAATGATGAAAATCATGCCACTTATTTTTGGGGTATTTATGCTGTTTTTCCCTGCTGGCTTGGTGTTGTATTGGACGGTCAACAACCTGTTTAGCATGGCTCATCAGCAGTTTGTTAATAAAAAAGTCGAAAAAGAATATCAAGCAAAACAAACGGCTTGATAGCGAAATAAAAAGGGCGTATTTTAGGATACGCTCTTTTTTGTTGCTAAAAACTGGTATTGTAATCAAGATGCACAGTTGTTTTATTTGTTGGTGGGTGGAATTGTTGCGTTTAGCGTGTCTTATTATGATATTTTGGCTAATGCTTTTTATGTTTGGATATATCAACATTGTTTAACCTGAGAGCCGTACTCAATCAGCAGATTCCTTAAAAATCAATGATATTGCGCGAATCACGATTGCCGCACAACAGCCGATTTGCGCCACCACTTACGCGGAAAATCAGGCAACTGGCGCGTTTATTTTGATTGACGAAGCGACAAATCACACGGTGGCGGCAGGCATGATTTCGGGCGAAGATGTGTTGGATACGTTTGAAATTTGATGATTTTTTGAAAATAAAAAACACCGTTTAATCAGTAGATTAAGCGGTGTTTTTATTAACTTATTGCTCTGTTTTTAAAATAAAATCAGATTGCCAAGCTGTGGGTTATCTTACGGCGCAACTGCTTTGATTTCCCTTAAATTTCATAGCCATTTTTCTTGAATTATGCTAAGATGAACAATTTAATTTGCTAAATTTCGATAATGACAACCGTTTATCATTCGTCCAATTCTACCACCATCTGTGCCATTGCCACACCCATCGGAGCAGGTGGGGTGGGTGTGATTCGCTTATCTGGGGCAAAGGCGTATGACATTGGCTGTGCCATCTCGGGTAAATCCACCCTAACCCCCCGCCACGCCCATTTTGCCAAATTCAAAGACGCACACGGGGCGACCATTGATGAGGGGGTGCTGATTTATTTTAACGCTCCCCATTCGTTTACGGGCGAAGACGTGGTGGAACTGCAAGGGCATGGCGGTATGGTGCTACAAAACTTGCTCCTTGCTCGCTGTTTTGAGCTTGGGGCAAGGCAAGCCACCGCTGGCGAATTTTCTATGCGGGCGTTTGACAATGATAAGATTGATTTGGTGCAAGCCGAAGCCATCGCTGATGCCATTAGTGCCACCAGCGTCGCCCAAGCCACGAGTGCCATTCGTTCGTTGTCTGGGGAATTTTCAAATAAAATCAATGAGTTATCCGAAAAAATTACCACCATTCGTCTATATGTGGAAGCAAGCATTGATTTTCCTGATGAGGAAGACGTAGAGTTTTTGTCCGATGGCGTGATTGAGGGTAAATTAAGCGCCATTTTAACCCAAATTGACGATATTTTAGCCACCGCCAAACAAGGGCAATTGCTCCGAGATGGTGTACAAGTCGTGCTGGCAGGTCGCCCCAATGCAGGCAAATCCAGCCTGCTAAACCGCCTAGCAGGGGTTGAGCGAGCCATTGTAACTGACGTGGCAGGGACGACACGAGATACCTTGTCCGAGACGCTGACACTTGATGGCTTGACCGTGCATTTGACCGATACGGCAGGGCTACGAGCGACCGATGATAAGGTGGAGCAGATTGGCATTAACCGAGCCAAAAGTGCGATGAGACAGGCGGACATTTTGCTCTTTGTCTATGATGTGGGTGTGGAAAAAGCCCCATTTGACCTTGCCAAAGAGCTGTTTGCTGACATCATTAGTGAGATTGGTGTGGAAAATTTTGAGCGTAAACTTGTCATGGTTGCTAACAAATCCGATTTGCTTGATGATGTTTCACGTGAAACCATGACCCCAATGACCAACGTCAATCATCATGACACGCCCAATGTTCCACGTGAAACATTGACGCTTGCCAATGTCTTTGTATCGTGTAAATCAGGCGATGGCATTGGCGAGCTTGTGGCATTGCTCAAAGATAAAGTGGGTTTTCACCCCCCAGAGAATAGCCTAATCGCCCGTACTCGCCACATTGATGCTCTAAGGCGTGCCAAAGCCCACACCCAAGAGGCTTATGAGCAATTAACCATTTATCAAGCGGGCGAATTGGTGGCGGAGAGTTTGAGGCTTTCGCAAATGGCGCTTGGCGAAATTACGGGGCAGATGAGTGCTGATGAACTCTTGGGGCGGATTTTTTCAAGTTTTTGTATTGGGAAATAAGATGTATTGTCCGTTTTGTAATGCTGGGGATACCAAAGTGATTGACAGTCGTTTGGCTGCCGAAGGCTCGCAGGTTCGCCGTCGCCGTCAATGCACCGAGTGTGGGGAACGCTTTACCACCTTTGAAGTGATGGAAGTGGTCATGCCTCGCATTATCAAAAGCAACGGCTTGCGTGAGCCTTATGACTATAACAAACTTCGCCGTTCGATGGCACTGCCCCTACAAAAACGCCCTGTGAGCATTGACGAGATTGATGCTATTGTCCACCGCATTGAACAGCGTCTGCGTCAAACTGGCGAGCGAGAAGTATCCAGCAAAATGGTCGGTGAGATTGTCATGGCGGAGCTCAAAGCCATTGATGATGTGGCGTATGTACGGTTTGCCAGCGTGTACCGAGATTTTCAGGACATTGAAGCCTTTAAGGCGGAACTTGAAAATTTTGCCCCCAAGGTTTGTTCTACTACTGATGACAAGGAGGTGGTCAATGAATGACATGCTTTGCGATGAGGTCAAGGCTCAATTAAGCCCCAGTTTGCCAGACGATGAAAAATTTATGGCAATGGCAATCAGCGAAGCGAGGCTTGGCGAATTTACCACCCGCCCCAATCCGTGTGTGGGCTGTGTGATTGTCAAGGACGGTGTGGTGATTGGCAAGGGCTTTCATCCTAAGGTAGGCTTTCCCCACGCCGAAATTTTTGCCCTAAATGATGTGGCAAGTGCCAATGATGTCAAAGGGGCGACCGCCTATGTTACCTTAGAGCCGTGTAGTCATTTTGGACGCACGCCCCCCTGTGCGGGCGCCTTGATAGAAAGCTGTGTGGCTCGGGTAGTCATCGCCAATCTTGACCCCAATCCTAAGGTGGCGGGCAAAGGCATGGCAATGCTCCTAAACGCAGGGATTGCCGTATCGGTGGGCATATGCGAGAGCGAAGCCAAAGCCTTAAACGAAGGCTTTTTAAAGGCAATGGCGACAGGCTTGCCCTTTGTACGGCTGAAATTGGGCGTGAGTTTGGACGGCAAAGTGGCAATGGCAAGTGGCGAGTCCAAATGGATAACCAGCGAGACTTCACGAGCCGATGTACAGCGTCTGCGAGCCAAATCAGGGGCGATTATCACAGGCTCTGGCACGATTGTGGCGGACAACCCAAGTCTGACCGTGCGTTTGCCTGATGTAGAGCTTGCCAACATTGGCACAACCGCCATCCCACAGCCTAAAATCGTGGTGGTGGACAGAACAGGCAAAACAGCAAATGCCAATACAAAGAACGGTTATCAAGTTTTTCACGATAATAACACCCTAGTTTGGCAAGACGATTTGCACAGCCTTTTAACAACATTGGTGGCGGATTATGGCTGTTATGATGTCTTGGTGGAGGCAGGGGCAACGCTTGCCACAAGTTTTTTAAATCAAAACTTGGTGGATGAGCTGATTGTTTATCAAGCCCCGTGTTTGCTTGGGGTGAATAGTAAGCCGATGTTTGTGGGTGAATTTGATTTATTAAAAGACAAATTAAATTTTGTATTAAAAGAAGTGGTACAATTGGGGCAAGATGTGCGATTGACTTTAACGCCCATATAGTCTGCCAAATTTGTGATAATACTGCGCCAAACTCGCTTGTAGTACTATTTGTACAACATCGCTCGTTTTCCTTGTCTTATTGCAAATTTGTTTGACTATAAAATCTTGCGTGATTATTGCAAATAAGTTATCCACAGCCCAACCTCATAAAAATTAGCCAATCATTTTGCCCAACCATGTTCCACGTGAAACTGTGGAAAACTTTTAAAAATCCTGTGGATAATTCTGTGGATAACCATAAAGTTCCATGTGAAACACTTGATATGACTACGTTCCACGTGAAACCTATTTTTGGGTGAATTGTTCCACATGGAACATGGTTGGGGTGTGGATAAGTTGCTGATTGGGCGGTGGATTGGGGTTAAGTTGTCAAGTTATCCACAGCTTGCTGATGAGTGATTTTTATATATTTAACACGTTAAAATAGGAAAATTGATGTTTACAGGTATCATAGAAGTAACAGGCACACTCACCGCCATTACACCCACAGGGGGCGATATTCGGCTGACCATACACGCTCCCAAGATGGATTTTGGTGATGTCAAATTGGGCGACTCGATTGCGTCTAATGGCATTTGTTTGACCGTTGTCGCCATTGATGGCGATAGTTATGCGGTTGATGTTTCACGTGAAACATTGTCTATTTCGGCATTGAACGCATGGAAAGTGGGTGATACATTAAACCTAGAAAAAGCCATGCTCCCCACCACCCGTTTTGGCGGACATATCGTGGCGGGGCATGTGGACGGTGTGGGCAAAATCGCCAAAATCGCCAAAGACGCCCGTTCGGTCTATATAGAAGTCGCCATACCGCCCGAGCTGATGAAATATACCGCCGACAAAGGCTCAATCACGGTGGACGGCATCAGTTTGACCACCAACCGCATCAAACCGTCTGATAACATCGTTTGTCTTAACATCATTCCCCACACCGCTGAGATGACCAACATCGCACGTCATTGGACGGTGGGACGAATGGTCAACATTGAAGTGGATTTGGTCGCTCGTTATTTGGAGCGGTTGTTATTAGGGCAAAAAGATGAGCCAAAAAGCAACATTACAATGGAATTTTTGGCGAAAAGTGGGTTTGTTTAGTAAAATTATTGATAAAAACACTTGTCATAACCGACAAAACAAAGTAGAGGATTGGTGATGGAAAATGCTCAAATAACCGCCACTAAACTGATTGCCGAACTCTTTATCAATCACGGCGTAGAAGTGGCACAACAAGGCAATGTTATTGATTTTATTCATAAAAATATGAATATGCAAGTCAATTGCTTTTTGCACGACCATAACAATCAAAGTCAATCCATGCAATTAGATGTGGTGCTACATTATGGTATTAAGCCTATCATAGAATCGTTTAGCGGTTTGGGCGATGATAAAATGGCTATGGTAGAGAATGCTGTACAAAATTTTACCGTGAGTACATTTCATACCTTGTTATCAGTATTTTTTAGTGATGAATTTGACAATCAGGTAGAAAAAGAAAGATGGCAAATTGGCGGACGGCAATTTGAAATGACGATTGGTGGCATTATCAGTCGTGGCGAAGTCCCAAAAACGCTTGGCACGGCTTGGTTTGATGAATATCAAAAGGAAGTGCAAAAGTTGCCTTTATCGGACGGTGTGCATTGGCTAAGATTGTATTATGGTCAAGCTGACAAGCAAGCGATTGCTTATGAAGCCTTGCTGGATAATGAGCATTGCCAAGAAATTATGCCACTTGTGGAAAATTTTTCTTGGCAAACATCGGAGAATTTTTATTCTATACGAGTGTTTTTGGTGGCAAAACACGGCATTGATTTTGGGCGAGTGGCGTATTTGATTGCCAATGCAGACGAGCCACATCAAGCAATAGAGCCTTTAAAGCAATTAGGACTTAGCGAATTGGAAGCTCAAAAGGCTGTTGTATTTATCCCAGAGGCGTTTAGTATGGTGCTGATGAGACAGATTGGCGTGCAGGGCGATTTTCCAACCAAAGCCCAAGCAATCAATGATACTGAGCAAACTATTGAGATTGACCTAAGTCAAGAGATTATTTTTCAAAAGGCTTTACATTTGGCTCAATCTTTGTGGGAGCAAGGCTATCAAGAAAGTATACAACAACTTGCCTTGATTGGGGCTGGCATTAAAATATTGGACAGATTTTTGGCAGATGATGACAGTCATCAGCCAGAGCAGTTGCATTTTGATGATATTGCGACTTTGTTTTATATCGGTAGCTTGACAGCACCGACCACAGCACAACCCATCCTAGAAGCCAAAAAATCTAAGCCTTTTTGGAAATTTTGGTAAATGCTAAGTTTTGGTAAGCATTAAAAGGAAAAATGATGACTGATAGATTGAGAGTGATTTTCGCAGGCACGCCTGATTTTGCCAAAGTCGCCCTACAAGCCTTGATTGATAAGGCGGACGAGCTAAATTTTGAGATTGTGGCGGTCTATACTCAGCCCGACCGCAAGGCAGGGCGTGGGCAAAAATTGACCGCAAGCCCTGTCAAAGAATTGGCAATCGCCCACAATATCCCTGTGCAGCAGCCCGAAAGTTTTAGTTTAAAACACGAAAATGGCAAGGTTTCACGTGAAACATTGGCAAACTACCGCCCCGATGTGATGATAGTCTGTGCCTACGGCTTGATTTTACCGCTTGGCGTGCTAAATACCCCGACTTTTGGCTGTCTGAACATTCACGGTTCGCTACTTCCCAGATGGCGGGGGGCAGCTCCGATTCATCGGGCGATTTTGGCAGGCGATGACGAGACAGGCATTACCATTATGCAAATGGCACAGGGGCTGGACACGGGCGATATGCTCTATAAAATCGCCTGTTCAATCAATGACACCGACACCACGCAAACCCTACACGACAAGTTAGCCGAGCTTGGCGGACAGGCGATGATAACAGTGTTAAAAGATTTACAAAATTATCAAGCAAATGCCGAAAAACAAGACGAGTCGCTTGCCAATTACGCCCAAAAAATCAGCACCGATGAAGGGCAAATTGATTGGAATCATAGTGCCAATCATATCAACCGTCAAATCCGTGCGTTAAATGCTTATACGGTGCTGGGTGGCGAACGCATTAAAATTTTGGAATGTTTGCCGATTAAATCCGACCAAATCACTAAGGAGCGAGCAGGTAAAGTCATTAGCGTGGGTAAAAAGGCGATTTTAATTGCCTGTGGAGCAGATGAGAATGGGCAACAGCATTTAATTAACATTACCAAAATGCAATGGGCAGGGGGTAAGCCTTTAACTGCCGAACAAATTGCGGTGGGTGATAAATTAAAAGACGGCGAGCAATTAGGCGAATAACTGATGAATAAAAAAAGCGTACGAGCTAATATTATCTTAACCCTTGAAAAAATTCACGGTGGGCAATCATTGTCGGTATTATTAGATATCTTATTAAATAACCTTGCCGATAATGAAAAAGCCTTTGCTCACGAATTATTACTTGGTACTTTAAGGCAATGGCACGCCCTAAATCGCATTGGCGAAAGTTTGATTAAAGACACGCCAAGTGATGTTGCTATTATTTGTACGCTTAATATGGGCTTATATGAGCTTTTGTATATGAATACGCCTGATTATGCGGTCATTAACGAAACCTTAAATGCTCTAAAAAGCTTGGATAAATCCTATGGCGCGGGCTTGATTAACGCCATATTGCGAAAAGTCGCTAACAATAAAGACAAATTTCTCAAAAAAGTTAATAAAAATCATAGCCTACCCAATTGGCTTGCCAAACAATTAAAACACGATTGGGCGGAATATTATGAAACCTTAGGGCAAACATTAAGACAACCTGCACCGATATTTTTACGCCTCAATGCTAAATTCTGCACCCTTTGTGAATACAGTCAGCTTTTAAATGATAATCATATCAATCATAATGTGGTTAAATTGGGATTTTCTGACAAACAGACCATTCAATTATTGGATAATGTTAAAATTCCTAATTTGCCTAAATTTAAAGACGGCTTTGTCAGCGTTCAAGATAAAAACGCTCAATTAAGTGGCTATTTGTTAGATGAAGTGTTGAGCAAAAAGTTATTTAATGAATTAGAAGTTAATAATAAACCAATTAGCATATTAGACGCTTGCTGTGCCCCTGCGGGTAAAACCGCTCATTTATTAGAAATTTTTGCCACTTATGATAAAAATAGTAGCCAAGATTTTATTTTAACGGCAATGGACAATGATAGTGAGCGGTTGGCACGAGTGCCTGATAATTTAAATCGCTTGCAGTTATTAAATGATAAAGTTAAAATTGTCTGTAATGACGCTTGCACTTTTAAGGCGGATACGCCTTTTGATGTGATATTATTAGATGCACCGTGTACCGCTACGGGCGTGATTCGCCGTCACCCTGATATTGGGCTACTTCGTAGCGAAAATGATGTGGTGCAAACGGTCAAATTACAAGAGAATATTTTAAATAACCTTTGGCAGAATTTGACGGTGGGTGGTTATTTGTTATATGTAACTTGTTCGTTATTAAAAGACGAAAATGAAAATCAGCTGATCGGTTTTTTAAAGTCTCATCATAATGCCAAAGCGGTAGAGTTTGAATTAACCCTGCCCAATCAGATTAAACGGGAAATTGGGTATCAATGTTTGCCATTAAATAACGATGATGGCGATGGGTTTTATTATGCGTTGTTGCAAAAAAATAACGGTTAATTAAATAAGTAAATTTTAACGGTGTGTTATTACACACCCTACATTAAGGTAAAAATTATGCAATATATCAGCACTCGTGGCAATACCCCAAAAATGCCATTTAGCGAAGTTTTATTAATGGGGCTTGCCCCTGACGGTGGCTTAATGCTTCCAGAAACTTACCCACAAATTGATAAGGCGACTTTGGATAAATGGCGAACGCTTTCTTATACCGATTTGGCATTTGAAATTATGTCATTATTTGCCACAGATATCCCAAAAGACGATTTAAAGGGTTTGATTGACAAAACCTATACCAAAGCGGTCTTTAATAGCGATGACATTACCCCTGTGCGTACGCTAAAAGACGGTATTAAAATTTTGGAACTGTCTAATGGTCCAACGCTTGCTTTTAAAGATATGGCAATGCAATTTTTGGGTAATGCCTTTGAATACGCCCTAAAACAAAAAAACGAACGCCTAACCATTATTGGGGCGACTTCTGGCGATACAGGCTCGGCGGCGGAATATGCCTTGCGTGGTAAAGAAAATATCACGGTGTTTATGATGTCGCCACACGGCAAAATGAGTGAATTTCAACGGGCTCAAATGTACAGCCTAATGGACGATAATATTCATAATATTGCGATTAATGGTATGTTTGACGATTGCCAAGATATTGTCAAAGCATTGCAACAAGATAAAGATTTTAAAGCCAAATATAATTTGGGTACGGTCAATTCTATTAACTGGGGTCGTATTTTGGCTCAAATCGTTTATTATTTTAAAGGTTATTTTAATGCCACAAATAGTAACGATGAAAGGGTAAGTTTCTGTGTACCGTCTGGTAACTTTGGCAATATTTGTGCAGGGCATATTGCTCGCGAAATGGGTTTGCCAATTGCTCGTTTAATTGTTGCAACCAATGAAAACGATGTCTTAAATGATTTCTTTAAAACAGGCAAATACGTTCCACGCACCAGTGAAAATACTTTTGTCACTTCCAGTCCGTCTATGGACATTTCAAAGGCATCAAACTTTGAACGCTTTATTTATTTGTTGGTGGGTAAAGACAGCGAAAAATTAAACGCCCTATGGCAAGATGTGGGTAGTGGTAAAGGTTTTGATTTGTCGCATTTATTAAATGACGCTCAAAATAAATATGGCTTTGTGTCTGGTAAATCCACCCACGCCGATAGAATTGCCACGATTAAAGCGGTTTATGAAAGCGATAATGACCTAATTGACCCACATACGGCTGACGGTGTCAAAGTCGCCCGAGAAGTTCGCCTTGATGGTGAAGTGATTGTGGTTGCTGAAACTGCATTGCCTGCCAAATTTGCTGAGACCATTTTTGAGGCCATTGGCGAAATTGACATTCCACGCCCTGCCCATACCAAAGACATTGAAAGCTTACCACAAAAAGTAGTGGTATTGGATAACAAGGCGGAGTTGGTAAGAAAATCAATAGAGCAAAATGTGAAATTGTAATTTGTGTTTAAAAAAGGGTGTATTTAATATGCCCTTTTGTCATTTTGGAAATATATAATGGCTAAAATGTTAGATAGACAGCAACAAGCAAAAGAAAATAAAGAGTTGAGAAAAAAATTTGACGACCTAAAACTAAGTGTTAATAAGAAGCTGGATAAATTGGGTCAATCAGCAAATGACATTCTTATGGATGATTTGCATCATCTAGTTGATTATATTGGTTGGATAAAAATTCATCTTGATAAATTAATAAATTACAGAAATATCTATATATTGGAATTTTTGGATGTTAGAATTAGCAAAATTCTCTTAAAAGTATCTGATGATAATTTTGTAAAATTGGAAATAATGGAGATTAACTCCCTGTTGAATAATTATCAAAACATATCACAAGAGTTTATGGAAGTGCTAGATGGATACTTAGATGAGGCTTATAGGAGTGCTTGGACTCAGGTTGGTAGGTTTGCCGAATTAAATGATATCTATAAAAACCATAAAACCTACGAAATCTACCAAAAAGCGGAACATAAGTATAGGATTGCTTATTTTTTGTATTTATTTTTGGCTTTGATTGGTGTTTGTTATGGTTTGAATTGGTCTATGAATTTGATAAAATCAAAATCCAAATGGATGGCTGAGTATGGAATAGATGTTTATGATTTTTGGTCGATAAAAATAACAGCCATATTTATTGTTGTAACAGGTGTTACTTTTTGCCTTAAACAAGCCATTCATTACCAAAAGAAAAAAGACAAAGCCGAGCAAACCCGTTTGGAGCTAGAAGCCTTGCCGACTTATCTGTTTAATTTTTCTGATGAACAGAAAAATGAGGTTTATAAAAAATTGACTGGTAAATATTTTGGGTGAGATTCTGACAATGAAGGTTATCAAGCAATGTCTGATGTGATTCAAGAACAGATTAAGTTAAGTAATGAAGTATTAAAAAGTGTAATTTCTAAAAACTCAGAAAAATAACCTAAAAACCCCATTTCGTCAGAATATTTTTACCGCAAATCCCTTTGGGGGCTTAAAATTTACCCAGTTTTGTGTTATTCTAAGCGTGGTTTTCTTGTACGCACAGATAAACAGCCTAAGATGGCTTGTTGATAAAGGAAAATGTGATGAAAAATACTTTAAAGGCGATTGTTGCTGGGCTTGTTTTGGCTGGCTCCACTACTGCTTTTGCAGGCAACCCTCCTCCAACCATCAAGGCGGATGCTCCAAACCGTTATGTGGTCAAAAAGGGCGATACTCTGTGGGGTATTTCTGGTAAATATCTGAACGCTCCTCACAGATGGCGTGAGATTTGGGCGACCAACAAGCAGGTTAAGAACCCTCACCTGATTTATCCAGGTGATACTCTTATTATGTGTCTTATCAAAGGTCAGACGTTGGTGGGTATCGATACTGGTGAGGGTTGTGCTGGCATTGAAAAGCAAATGCAAGCAACACCCAAAAGTGAGCCTGTCCGTCTAAACCCGTCAGAGGGCAGTATTCCAAGTATTCCATTGTCGGCGATTCGTCATTGGCTTGACCGTTCAGTGATTGTCAATCCTGAGCATTTTGAAACCACTCCTTATATTTTGGCTTCCAAAACAGGAAATCTTATTACCGCAAAAGGCGATAAGATTTACGCCAAGGGTGCTTTGTTGACACCAGGTCAAGTTTATGGCGTGTATCGCAAATCAGAGCCTTATGTGGATGTACAAACAGGTAAAGCAATGGGTCTTGAAGTGATTCAAGTGGCTCGTGGTCTTGTTACTGATGTGTCAGGCAATGGCGTGTCAAGCATTCAGGTTATCGAATCTTTTGATGGCGAGATTCGTGAAGGCGATCGTGTATTCTCTGAGGTTGCAACTCAGTTGCCTGTGGTATTTTATCCTGCACCTGCTGAGGTAACACGTGGCGGTAGTATTGTGCGTGTGATGGGAACCATTGGCAGTGCAGCTAGAGGCGATGTGGTGGCTATCAACATCGGTGCAGCACAAGGTGCTAGAGCTGGTCATGTGCTTGATGTGTATCGCAAGGGCAAACTGGTTCGTGATATTCGTGACAATAATGCGCCTGTACGTCTACCTAGCGAAAAAGCAGGTCAGGTTATGGTATTTAAGGTGTTTGACCATATCAGCTATGCTTATGTACTAAGTTCTGATTTGCCACTTGGTCAAGGCGATCAGTTGGTACCACCTGCTGAACTGTGATATTTTGTTAAAATTTCAAAATTGCCAGTACAACTGTATTGGCAATTTTTATTTTAATTTTTGAATGATTTATGATGCAAGATTACCAGACATTAGATGAAAGATTTGCTACATTGGCTTTATGGTATATCACCAATACGTCTTTGGTGGCGTTTTATAAGCTAATTGGGCGGTTTGGGAGTGCCAAAGAAGCGTTATATCAAAACGTAGCGCAATGGCAGTCTTTGGGTGTTCATGTTGCTCACATCAAGCGATGGCAGGATCATGCCGATGTGATGGCGGTATTAGATAGGATAAATGATGAGTGTGAGCGTGGTTTGTATCACCTGTTGTTTTTGCAAGATGAGCGGTACCCTAAGATGCTACAAGAAATTTATGACCCACCGCCCATGCTGTTTTGTCGTGGGCAGGTGGAGCGTTTATCAGATAAGCAAATTGCCATTGTGGGTAGTCGCCACCCAACGGATTTTGCAGGTAAAATTACCTTTGATATGGCACAGTATCTTACTTATCATGGCTTAACCATCACCAGTGGTATGGCAGGTGGTGTGGATAAGTCGGCTCATTTGGGGGCGTTATCTGGCGGTGGCGGTCAGACGGTGGGTGTGTTAGGGACTGGGATTGATGTTTGTTATCCCAAAAACCATAATGCACTATATGCACAAATCATTCATGATGGTGGTTGTCTTGTTAGTGAGCTATTGCCGAGCACTCCCGCTTCCAAACACACTTTTCCACGCCGCAATCGTTTGGTGGCAGGTTTGTCATTGGCGACGGTGGTTACTGAGGCAGCCATGCAAAGTGGCTCACTCATTACTGCCCGCCTTACCGCCGAACAAGGTAAACAAGTATTTGCCGTGCCAAGTAGTATTGATAATGCCAATGCTGAGGGGTGTCATCATCTGATACGTGAGGGGGCGACCTTGATTTATCACCCCAGTCAGATTATAGATGAGCTAAGAGAGAGTGTATCAGGATATACCGTTTTACCAAAGTCATTTTCTCATGAATTATCAGCTTACAAAGAATGCAACGATGGCAAACCAAAAAACAACGAAACATATGCTACATCAGATAAACATTATCCAGATGATATTCCGGAGCATTTGCAGGATTTATGGGATAAGCTTACTCATCAGATGGTGGATTTGGATATGTTGATGACAGCCACTCACTTGGAGGCAGGTCAGCTTTTGGCGGGGCTTACTGAACTTGAAATATTAGGACTGGTTCAGGCGGTGGGAGGTCGTTATGCTAGGGTTTGATGGCGTCACCGATGATGTTGGTGTTGCTGCCAGCTGGATTAAACAAGGTAAAATCCTTGCTTATCCCACCGAGAGTGTGTGGGGGTTGGGGTGCAACCCATTTGATGAGCAAGCGGTAAGAAAACTTCTTGATTTAAAAAGTCGTGCTATGGACAAGGGGTTGATTGTTGTTACTGCCAGCGATGGGCTTTTGCAAGATTTTTTTGGGGGGCTGCCTTATCATCAACAAGAAAAAATCATGCATTCTTGGCGATTTGCTTATCATAAAAAACAAGCGACCACATGGCTATTTCCCATGCCAAAAGATTTGCTTGTTCCTATTCCTAATTGGGTAACGGGCGACAAAAACAGCCTTGCCGTGCGAGTGATAAGTCACAAAAAAACAGCCAAACTGTGTGATTTATTAAAATCGCAACATGCTATCCCCTATGGGTTTTTAGTGTCCACCAGTTGCAACCCAGCAACTCTACCACCTGCTACTGATTTGATGATGGCTTATCAATATTTTGGTGATCAGGTTTGTTATTTAAAAGGAGAAGTACTAGGCTATGATAAGCCAAGCCAAATTATTGATGTAATGACTGAGGAAGTAATGCGATGAAAACAAAAAATCCCTTGCTTGCACAAAGGATTTGGTTGATTAGATGCCAGCAGCAGCTTTAAAGGCAGCTTCATCAAAATCTTCGCCGTGAGTTACGACAACAGTACCGTTGCTAACGTTTACATTGACGAATTTTACGCCAGCAACTGTTTCTGTTTTGGCAACAAGTGCATCAGCAGCAGCTTGGTCAGCAACAGCGATATTGAATTGAGATTGTGGCATGGAGTGCTCCGTTAATTTGGGTAAATGATGATTAAGGTATCTCAACTCATCGTTAAGATAATATGGAACATTTTAGCGGATTATTATTTGCTGACAATAAAATGCGGATAAAATGCCATAAATTTATCCCTTAGTAGCATTTAATTTACAAGCCTTTACAATGTAACGATATTTAACCAAAAAATCAATAACGACATCGAACAAAGTTATGAATAATGGACGATAAATTGAGGTGTTTTCATTCATGATTTGTGCTTTGGCATTGAGTCATGACTGACTTTTGGTTTGTTTTGGTAAATACCGCTGGTATCTTATTCTACTTTTACCCAAATAGGTATGGTCTGCTGGTATGAGCTGTTTTGGTAACTGGTGGTGCTTTGGGTGTTGGTGCGAATTTCGCCGATTTTACTCCATTGTCCACGATAAAGTGTGATGGAGGTGTTTGCACGATGAGTGCCTGATGAGGATTGACGTGTCGCAACATCAATGTCTAAACTGATTTGCCCGTTTGGTAGTAGTCTGGGTGTGGCAGAAAAGCCATCACTGAGCGTTACCCATGATGTGCCAAAATTTACCCACAGCTGATGTCTGTTTTGGTGTAGGCGGTAGGTGGTTAGCCCCAATAAGGTGTCTGTGCTGATTTTGGCAGGGCTACCTGATTGGGTTCTGATGCTGTATTGATTATTTGCACTGCTTTGGCTGCTGGTGTTTTGGTATTGACCGTTAATCCATACACTTTGGTGTATCATGCCTCCTTGAATGTAACCGCCTGATTGATGTTGGGAGGTTTGATTCTGGGTGGAGACAAAGACGGTTAGTGGTACAGGGGCGACATCTAACTGCTTGATGAGGGGTAAGATACGAGCGTAATCACTGGGCGTGGCTTTGATGATGAGTTGGTCTTGATAGAGCGTGGCAAGACCGCCAGAACCGCCATAAGCAGGCGACAGTTCATTTTGGACAACTTGTACAAGACTGGGGTCGCCGTGCGTATGAATGACATAGGTGCGATAAGCTGAATTTGCGTGCGTGATTTGGGGTGTCCAAACCACGCTAAGACCTATCAGGTATGCTATTTGAGTAAGGTGTGATGTGTGTTTTTTCATTTTAGTCCCAGTACATCTTGCATGTCGTACAGTCCGTGATTTTTATTTGCAAGCCAAACGCTGGCACGCACTGCCCCGTTAGCAAAAGTCATGCGACTTTGGGCTTTATGGGTAAGTTCAATGATTTCGCCATTCATGATGAATTCAACCGTATGCTCGCCGACAATCTCGCCACCACGTATCGCATGAATGCCAATCTCGCCCTCGTTTCGTTTGGCTTGACCACATCGTCCATAGATGGCGGAGGTTTTGAGCGTCTGGCCACGAGCGGTTGATACGGCATTTGCCATCATGAGTGCTGTACCAGAGGGTGCGTCCAGTTTGTGCTTGTGATGGTGTTCAATAATCTCAACATCAGCGTCCATACCCAGTACTTTGGCGGCGGTGGCTAGTAGATTTAAGGAGAGGTTGACCCCTGTGGAGTAGTTGCCAGCATAGATGATGGCGATGGTGTTGCTGGCTTCTTTGAGGGCATTTTCTTGTTCGCTGGATAATCCTGTTACGCCCATCACTAAGGGAGTGCCAGCACGTACGCACGCCTCAATGGTGGCATCAACTGCATCTGGTAGGCTAAAATCAATCAATACATCAATGCCAGATAAGCTTTCCTCTCCTGTAAAGGCACAAAGTTTGACATCTGCTTTGGATGCGCCGATGAATTCGCCAGCATCACAGCCAATAAGACTAGAAAAAGCTGGCACAAATGCCGAGTGTAGCTTTGTGGCAGGGTTGTCCAATACTGCCTGTATGAGCATTCTGCCCATGCGTCCTGAGGCACCCATGATACCGATGTTAAGTGTTTTCATGATAAATTCCTTAATCTAAAAAGATGCTTTGATTATACCTAAAAAATCATCAAAGTAAAATTTGAAATTGGTATTTGGCTGATAAAAATAAAGCACGGCAAACACCGTGCTGTTTGTGGATTTAGTCAAAAATGTCTTTGACCTCGTCTTTGATTTTGTCAAAAAAACCCTTTTTCTTGGCGTTAGCACTGTTGTCGCCGTGCAGGGTTTTGGCGAATTGTTCAAGTAAGGATTTTTGTTCGCTGGTAAGGTTGGTTGGGGTCTCTACAATGATTTGGCAAATTAAATCGCCTTGCATGCCACCACGCACCGTAGTTACGCCTTTACCACGTACTCGAAGGAGTTTGCCGCTTTGGGTGCCCTCAGCGATTTTGATTTTTAGGCGACCGCCACCTAACATGGGGATTTCCACATCATCGCCCAGTGCAGCGGTTGTGATACTGATGGGGACATCTAGGTGTAAATCTGCCCCATGTCGTGTGAAGACATCGTGGGGTTTTACCTGAATCTCGACATACAGGTCGCCGTTTGGCATGCCATTATCGCCAGCTTCTCCTTTGCCAGATAAGCGTACACGATCGCCATTGTCCACACCAGCAGGGATAGAGACTTCAAGGGTTTGACTTTTGCGTTGTTTACCTTCGCCATGACAGTCAGGGCAGGGATTTTTGATTTTTTTGCCACTGCCACGACAGTCAGGGCAGGTTTGTTGCATGACAAAAAACCCTTGTTGGATACGAACTTGACCGTGTCCACCACAGGTGGGACAGCTGATGATGTCGCTACTGGATTTGGCACCTTTGCCATCACAACTGGTGCAATGTACGTGGGTGTTGTAAGTGATTTCTTTTTTACAGCCAGATACTGCCTCTTCTAGGGTTAGGCTGACATGATACAATAAATCTGCCCCCTTGCTGGCACGCTGTGAACTACGAGAGCCACCGAACATGTCGCCAAATATGTCTGAAAAACCGCCAGCACCACCACGAGCGCCACCAAAGAAGCTACCAAAAATGTCGTTCAAATCGTCCGCACTAAATCCGCCTGCATTGCCAAATCCGCCATTGTTCATGCCTTGCTCAAAGGCACTATGCCCCATGCGGTCATAAGTGGCACGTTTTTGAGCGTCCGATAGTACTTCATACGCCATCGTGGCTTCTTTGAATTTTTCTTCGGCGGTAGGGTCGTCAGGGTTTTTGTCAGGGTGGTATTTCATCGCAAGACGGCGGTAGGCTTTTTTGATTTCTTTTTCGTCTGCTGACTTGTCCACGCCTAAAATCGTATAAAAATCTTTACTCATGTGTTATCCTAAGTGGTAGATGGTGTATGATACCCAAAAGGTCAAATAAATCTGCTCTCATTTATGGTGTTTTTGTGTTAATTATCAAGCAAAAATGATATTTTTTTAAAAATTTTAAATTTAGTGCTTGATTTTTGGCGATGATTGTGGTTTAATAAGCAAGTAACGAATTCAATGGTGTTTTCGTTATGTTGGACAATTTTTGGTAATTTGTTGATGGTTATTGCGACCTTAAATTAATTTTTTAATTTAATTGTCTGCGATACTTGTTAATTATTACTTAAATTGTCGATATTTGTAAATTTATCAACTTTTTAAGGAATGACATCATGTCTAAACTATCTCTTGACAAACTAAGCGACATCGACGGTTTCGTAGCAGCTGCTCTTGTAGACAGCGAATCTGGTCTTGCTCTTGCTACTTTGGGTACTGGTCTTGACCTTGAACTAGCTGCTGCTGGTAACACCGAAGTGGTACGTGCTAAGCGTAAAACTGCAAAAGCATTGGGTCTTAACGAGTCTATCGAAGACATTCTAATCACTCTAAGCGGTCAATACCACTTGATTCGCCCACTAGTTCGTAATGACAACCTATTCTTGTACCTAGTACTTGACCGTCAAAAATCTAACCTAGCGATGGCTCGCCACAACCTAAAAGGTTTCGAAACCGAGCTAGATTTCTCTTAATTTTAAGAGTGAACATTCAAAACACCTGCTATTTTAGTGGGTGTTTTTCATTTTTGTGATGATAGTTTTCAAAACACTACAAAAATTCCTTTGCAGTAGACCGTTTAACTCTATTATAATAGTTCATTAAAAAACATTTGGACATGACATGACGACCCAAACCCATCATTTTGCTCTACCCTCTTGGTTTGCTCCAAATTTGGTGGCAGGCATGAAACGTGGCATTGAAAAAGAAGGTCTGCGTATGAGACCAGATGGCTACTCCGCCAAAAGCTTTCACCCTGCTAAACTTGGCTCCAAGCTAACTCACCCCTATATCACAACCGACTATTCAGAAAATTTACTTGAATTAATTACCGAGCCTAAGGATACCATCAAAGAGGCATTGGACATGCTTCGTACGTTGCATATCTTGGTTCATCGTTCACTTGAAAATGACGAGATGATGTGGCCGTTATCCATGCCGTGTATGCTCTCTGACGATGATGAGGATATCCCACTTGCTAACTACGGCACATCCAACATAGGACGACTAAAAACATTATACCGTTCTGGGCTTGGTGTACGATATGGGCGAAAAATGCAGACCATCGCAGGGCTTCACTATAATCTGTCCGTGGGCGATGACTTGTTTGAGGCATGGGCAAAGAGTGAAAATCGGGCTGATTTGACAGCATTTAAGAATGAAAAATACCTTGCTTTGATTCGTAACTTTAAACGCATTACACCCCTGATTTTGTATCTTTTGGGGGCAAGTCCTAGCGTTTGCCATTGTTTTTTGGTGGGGCGTGAGCATGACTTAGAACCGCTTGGCGATTGTGGTAGTGAATGCACGTATCATAAGCCTACCGCCACAAGTTTACGCATGGGTAAACTTGGTTATACCAACAGCGTGCAAGAAAACCTCAACATTCGCTATAACAATCTAGATGAATACATCAAAGGGTTAAGAGAGGCGATTGGTACACCCTTTGGCGAGTTTAGCAAGATTGGTATTGATGATAAAAATGGCAGCCCCATTCAAATTAACGACCATATTTTGCAAATTGAAAACGAATTTTATAGCCCCATTCGCCCCAAACAACCCATGAAGTCAGGGGAGACTCCTACGCAAGCCTTAGAAAATCGAGGTATTGCCTATGTGGAGTTTCGTGCCATTGACCTAGACCCTTACTGTGATATCGGCATTACAACTGCTACGGCGTGCTTTTTGGAGATTTTGGCGTTATACTGCTTGTTATCCCCCTCTCCTAAGCTACTTGCTGACGAAGAAGGGCTTTTGGCAGAGAATATCGATGCAGTAGTTAATGAGGGAAGAGATGTCCGTACAGTCATTCACACCTTAGAGGGTGCACAAAACCTTGATGTGTGGATGGCGGAAGTGCTAGGGCAAATGCAATCTATCGCAGATGCATTTGATGAATATCATGGGGGTAACGACTATCGTTTGGCGTTATCACTCATGCATGGTCGGGCAACCAATCCCGATTTTACGCCATCGGCTCAAATTATCTCTGATAGCAAAAAGGTGGGTGGTACGTGGCAACTTGGTAAACAGCTTGCAAAAAAACATCATGACGAGCTTTTGGGCTGTGCGTTGGACAATGAAGAGGCGTTTTATTATGCCAATATTGCCATTCAGTCTTTTGCTGACCAACAGCAACTAGAAAGAGAAGAAACCCAAGATTTTTATGAATTTATTCAACAATACAGATAATTGCTTTTATGAAAGCCATTAATTTTCGCATGCTGTGTGCGTGCTTGTTTGCTTTGTCGGTTGCGGCGACCCTTGTGGCGATTTTTTATTTTCAAAGACATTTGGGGCTTGAACCGTGTCCGCTTTGTATTTTTCAGCGTATTGGCGTGTGGGTTATGGGGGTTTTTGCTTTTATTGGCATGCTTATTAATCCTAAAAAGCTTTGGGTGAAATTGACGTTATGGGGGGGTATGACGTTGGGTGTGCTGTGGGGGCTTGCCATCGCAGGTCGTCATGTGTGGTTGCAGCACCTGCCAGCTGATGAAGTGCCTGCCTGTGGACCGGGTTTGAATTATTGGGTTGATACTTTGCCTGTATTGCAGGTATTTCAAGAGGTATTAAAAGGCTCTGGCGAGTGTGCGGTGATTGATTGGCAGTTTTTGGGATTTAGTATCCCTGAATACACGCTGGCGATGTTTGTCGTATTTTTGGCAATGTTGTTGTTTGGTTTGTTTAAGATGATTAAAAAGCCGATGTGATGGCGGTGTTTTAGAGATTTTAGAGAGGTCTTAAAATTCATTTTTTAAGACCTCCTAAATTTGTTATAATCTGTTCTTATTTTTTATTTAGGTTGGTATTATGCACATTCATTTTTTGGGTATTTGTGGCACATTTATGGGCTCTTTGGCACTGCTTGCCAGAGATTTGGGTCATACAGTAACAGGCTCGGATACCGCCATCTATCCGCCGATGAGTACACAGCTTGAACGTGCAGGCGTGGAAATTTGGGAGGGTTATAAGTCCAAGCATCTAGACCCTGCCCCTGATTTGGTGGTGGTTGGCAACGTGTGCAAGCGTGGCATGGAAGCGGTAGAATATATGTTAAATGCACGATTGCCCTACACCTCTGGTCCGCAGTTTTTGTATGAAATGGTGCTAAAAAATCGTCATGTTTTGGCGGTGGCAGGCACACATGGCAAGACCACAACAACCACAATGCTTGCATGGATTTTGCAGTATGCAGGTATTGATACAGGGTTTTTGATTGGCGGTGTACCATTGGTGGATACCTCTGATGAGCGACTTAAATCTGCTTTTGCTCACAGTTCGCATTTGGGTGAAAAATACTTCGTTATCGAGGCGGATGAGTATGACAGTGCGTTTTTTGATAAGCGTTCGAAGTTTGTGCATTATCGCCCAACAACTGCGATTTTAAATAATCTAGAATACGACCATGCTGATATTTTTCCTGACTTAAAAGCCATCCAAACCCAATTTCATCACATGATTCGCATGATACCATCTGATGGGCAAATCATCATGCCAGACGCCACCGAAAGCTTGGAGGAGACCTTGAAAATGGGCGTTTGGACACCGATTTGGAGAACTTCCTTAGGTGGCGAGGCAGATTGGCAGGCGAGACTAGAATGCGAAGATGGTTCGGTGTTTCACGTGAAACATCATAGTGAGGCAGGTTTGGTCAAATGGGAGATGAGCGGTCAGCACAGTGTTAATAATGGCTTGGCGGCTATTGCGGCAGCGTATCATGTGGGCGTACCTGTGGCGGTAGCATGCGAAGCGTTGTCAAATTTTGCAGGGATTAAACGCCGTATGGAGCTTATCGGTGAAGTCGGTGGCGTGCAAGTCTATGATGATTTTGCTCATCACCCAACAGCCATCACCACCACACTTGATGGGGCCAAGAAAAAACTACAAGGGCGAAAAATCTGGGCAATCATCGAGCCACGTTCCAACACCATGAAGCTTGGCAGTCATAAAAATGTCCTTGCACCATCAGCATCGCTTGCCAATCAAGTGATTTGGTATGAGCCCAAAGACCTAGCGTGGGGATTATCTGAGGCGATTGGCGATGCGCCAAATCAAGTGGTGCTTGGTTCTATTGATGAGATTTTGGGGTTTATTGATAAAAATATCCAAACTGGCGATGCAATTATCGTGATGAGCAACGGCGGTTTTGAGGGAATACATGGCAAGATTGTTGAGCTCTTAAAATCAAGAAGTGCTTTTCAATAAGCATTATGCTGCAACATCGGCGAATGACGCCCATAACTACTGTTTAGGTGTTGGTAGATTTGGCAAAAAATCCGTCCGTTCTTTTGATGACAGATGGATTTTTTTATGATTGTATCATAAACCCCTTGCCTTTCCAAACAAAAACAGTTATCATTATCAATCAAAACCCATACCAAAGCTGTGGGTTTGTTTACAAATGTTTTTTAATTGGGTAAAATTATGCAAAAATCCTTAAAATTCAGCCTATTATCCTTATCCCTTGCCTTTTTAACCGCCTGTGGGGGTGATAACACCGCCCAAAGCCAAGCCCAAGGCGAACCAAAAACCGACCCCAAAACCGCCCCCGCCGATGACAAATTTGTTGTGGCGACCACTTTTACGGTCATCGCCGACATTGCCCAAAATGTGGCGGGCGACAAAGCCGAAGTGGTCTCCATCACCAAAGCAGGGGCGGAAATTCACGACTACGAGCCGACTCCGCAGGACATTGCACGAGTGCAGGACGCGGATTTGATTTTGCACAATGGGCTAAATTTGGAGCGTTGGTTTGAAAAATTCTACGACAACGCCAAAACCGTCCCAAGTGCCACCGTTACCGAAGGCATCACGCCCTTGCCCATCAAAGAGGGAGCGTACAAGGATTTGCCCAATCCGCACGCTTGGATGTCGCCCTCTAACGGCTTGATTTATGTAGAAAATATCAAAAATGCCCTGATTAAAGCCGACCCTGCCAATGCTGATGCCTATACCAAAAACGCCCAAGATTATGCCCAAAAAATCAAGGACTTAGACACCCCTTTGCGTGAAAAACTAAGCAAAATCCCCCAAGAATACCGCTGGCTGGTTACCAGTGA
>NZ_JAUNDY010000036.1 GCF_030525845.1 Moraxella sp. | reverse complement strand
TAATTACCGCCCAAAAAGAAAATAAAGCCGTGATATTATTGGGCGGGCATTTTACCACGCTGGATTTGGGTGGTCGGCTTTGTACGCAATTTTTCCCTGCTGATTGTATGTATCGCAAACAAAATAATCCGCTTTTGGAATGGTTTATTTATAATGGTCGCCGTCATATTTTTGATGAACAGATTAACAGCCGTGATATGAAAAAACTCATCAGCCGTATCAAAGAAGGTAAAGTGATTTGGTATAGCCCTGACCAAGATTTTGGTTTGGAGCATGGCGTGATGGCGACATTTTTTGGTGTGCCGTCTGCGACCATTACCGCCCAAAGACGATTTGCCAGCATGAATAAAAAAAATCCGCCTGTGTTTATTGTCTTTGATATGATTCGTCAAACGCCAGATAATATTCCCAAAGGCAAACGACCGCATTATCATATTTCGCTATCGCCTGTTTTACAAAATTACCCAAGTGATAATGAAGTGGCAGATGCCCAACGAATAAATGACCTATTTGAAACCATCATCAAAAAAGACATCACGCAATGGATGTGGTTTCATCGCAGGTTTAAAACACAAGCAGATGGGACGAATTATTATCAATAATTTAAACCTTATGGCAGATTATGCTATAATTTTACCACTTAAAACCATACAGGAATAACCATGACCCCCAAACGCATTCTCACAGGCATTACTACCACAGGCATTCCTCATCTTGGCAATTATGTCGGAGCGATTCGCCCTGCCATACAGTCGGTGCAAAACTCTGAGCATGATGCCTTTTTCTTTTTGGCGGATTATCATGGCATCATCAAATGCTTTGACCCCGATGAGATTCATCGTTCCACTCGTGCCATCGCCGCCACTTGGCTCGCCTGCGGACTGGACCCCGAAAAAGTTACCTTCTATCGTCAGTCCGACATCCCCGAAATCCCTGAGCTTGCGTGGATTTTAAACTGTTCATGTGCCAAAGGACTCATGAACCGAGCCCATGCCTATAAAGCGAGCGTGGATATTAACCTTGCCAAAGAGGACACCGACCCTGATTATGGCATCACGATGGGGCTATTTAGCTACCCTGTCCTCATGAGTGCGGATATTTTGATGTTTAACGCCACCCATGTGCCTGTGGGCAAAGACCAAATTCAGCACATCGAGATGGCACGGGACATCGCAGGGTCGTTTAATTTTAAATACAAAGAGTTATTTACTCAGCCCACCGCTTTGGTTGATGAAAATACCCCCCTACTGACAGGGCTTGACGGTCGTAAAATGAGCAAATCCTACGGCAACACCATTCCATTATTTGGCGATGGCAACCCCACCATTGACCCACAAAAGATGTTAAAAAAGGCAATCGCCCAAATCGTTACCAACTCCCAAGCCCCCGAAGAACCCAAAAATCCTGACGAGTGCAACATCTTTGAGATTTATAAAGCCTTTGCTACTCCCGATGAGATTAACACCCTTGCTCAGCATTATAGAGCAGGCATTGGTTGGGGCGAGGCCAAAGAAATTTTATTTGAAAAAATCGATGGCGAAATCGCTCCCATGCGTGAAAAATATTTACATCTGATGAATAACCCCAAAGAATTGGAAGAGATTTTGCAAATGGGAGCGATCAAGGCTCGCCGTGTCGCCCAAAAACAACTGGATAAAACCAGACGCGCGATTGGGATTAAACCTTTGGCGAAATTGAAATGATGATAAGGGAGCGTTATATGTCTTTTCAAGAATTTTTACAATCCAATAATAAGCCCATTTCCTTTAGAGAATTTTTAAAATCAGAATTGCCATTATCCAATTCTAGCGAAAAAATCGTCTCAATGAATTTGGATAATGATAATCCTGCGGTACATCGCTTAATTAAAAATTCTGCCAGAAGGGTTATTAGACAGCACCAAAAAGAAATTGAAGCGTTAAAGTATAAGTGAAGTTAAAATAATGGACATATTACCCATTTTCTTAAATTCGCTCAAACCACTTTTATGGTTTTTGCCAATTTTATTGCTCATTACCTTTTTAAAATCACCCTTTTTTAAAGGGTGGTTTGGCGAGAAACTGGTTAATATAAAATCCAATCGCACTCTACCAAAAGATATTTATCATGCCTTTCATGATGTTTTGATTGAAGATGATTTGGGTATGACGCAAATTGACCACATTTATATTTCAAAATTTGGTATTTTTGTGGTTGAGACTAAAAATTACAAAGGTTGGATTTACGGCAAAGCTCACGACAAAGAGTGGACAAAAAATGTTTATGGTAAAAAATACCCTTTTCAAAACCCACTTCATCAAAACTATCGCCATATCAAAGCCTTAGAAAAAGTTTTAAATGTCAGTCATGATAATTTTCATTCGGTAGTTGTTTTTACTGGCGAATGCGAGTTAAAAAGTCATTTTCCCGATAATGTTTGTTATTTATCAGAGTTTACTGATTATATTTTATCGTTTGATAAAATTGTATTTAATGAAGATGAAATTCGGTATTTAATCAACAACCTTAATTTAAAAAAACTTAAAAATAACAATGACAATAAAAAATCCCACCTTAAACAATTAAGGGAAAAACACTAATGACCGACACCACCATTCGCATTTACGACACCGAAGTCCAAGCCCTGCCCGATGATTTATATATCCCACCCCAAGCCTTTGCGATATGGCTAGAACAATTTGCAGGGCCACTCGATTTTTTGCTTTATTTGGTAAAAAAGAATAATTTTGATTTGACCGAAACTGCCATTTTGCCGATTACCGAGCAATATTTGGCATACATCAAAGAACTCGATGATACTTATTTTGAGCTGGCGGGCGATTATTTGCTCATGGCAAGCACGCTCATCAACATCAAAAGCGAGCTTTTATTGCCCCAACCTGATATCACAGGCGAAGAGCTAAGTCCCAAAGCCCGCCTAATCCGCAGGCTCGAAGAATACGCCCAAATCAAAGAGGTAAGTTTGCGATTGGATAAATTAATCCGTTTGGAGAGAGATGTGTTTTTGGCTTATGCCAGTATGCCAAGCCAAGATGTCATGCAAGCACAGCTACCTAGCTACTCTGCACAGATTTTGGTAAACAGCCTCATTAATATGCAAATCAAACCCGATTATCAAATGCATCACATCAAGACCGACCCTGTGCCACTGCCTGAACGTATCGCCAAAATCAGTCTGACATTAAGCCAAAAGGGTTTTGGAACATTTACAGAATTACTTGATAAAAATCAAGGACGTGTGGGTGTGGTGGTAAGTTTTGTGGCGATTTTAGAACTTATCAAACGAGGCATGGTTGGCTTTGCTGACGGCGAAGACGCCCTTCAAAAAAGCGAGGTAAATATGGATATTGTCCAAAATTTTGAGCTTGCTGTCATGGAGACACCAAAATCCAAAAAAACCAAACAGACCGACCCACTGATGAACCTAAATAACACAGGATTTAACCTAGCCGAGCAGACGCTGTATTGGTTACACTAAGAGAGTATTGACATGAATTTTTCAAACACGCCAGAGACATTAAGCAGACACATCGAGGTGTTATTGCACGCCAGCGAATCGCCACTGACGGCTGATGACTTAAAAAAACACCTCATGGCAGATGACAATGAATTTGAATTGGCACTAGGGCTTTTAAAAGAAAGATTAAATGATGGCGTATTAACCCTAATGAAAACTGCCAGCGGTTATCGCCTGCAAATCAAAGATGACTACGGTAGCATTATCCATAAAGCCTTTCCAGAACGCAAAGAAACCCTAAGCCAAGCCTTGTTGGAGACGCTAAGTATCATCGCCTACAAACAGCCCGTTACTCGCTCAGACATCGAACACATCAGAGGTGTTTCTGTGTCTAGCCATATCCTGCGTCAGTTATTTGACAAAGGCTGGATTATCGAAAAAGGGCATAAAGACGTGGTGGGTCGCCCTGCTCTGCTACATACCACAAAGGCATTTTTAGATGCGTTTGGACTCAATGATTTGAGTGAACTGCCTGCCCTGCCTGACCTAGACAGCTTCAAATCATCTTACAGATGACGGCGTTTTTTATTTTTGTTTTTGCTTTTTTTTCTTTTTTGTTTGATGATGGCAAATCTAACCATGCGGTGCGATGCATTAAACCACCGCTCCATGTGTTCATAACTGACCGCTGACACCAAGATAATCGTAATGGGTAACAGCATGGATAAATACCCATAATGCTCATACAAATACACCGCCACAAATCCGCCAAAGAAAAATCCCCACCATAAGGCACTATGTAGTGCCATCTTAGCAATGCTAATTTTACGCCCCACCAGCCAATGCCCAACCATCGCCCCCAAGTCAGAGGTTACCCCTGTTAGATGCGTGGTACGCACCACCGCCCCATGATAGGTTGCCACCATTGAGTTTTGTAGACCACATGCCATCGCAATGAGCATCTGTCCATAGTCGTTGCCTCGCCAATACAGCCATAAACTACCACAAAGCAAAACAAACTCCAAATACATGGCATAACCGTAGTGTCGCTTGACATTGAGTTCGCTACCACCGATGATCATGCCACTTAGTACCGACCCTAGCCAAAAAGAAGCAATGGAGATGAGAAATAATCGCAAATTATCAAAATCACCATGATAAAACGTCAACGCCACCGAGCTAATATTACCCGTAACGTGAGAGGCTGACACATGGGTAAACCCCATGAGAGCCGTTGTATTTAGGATACCTGCACTAAATGCCAATACCACCGCACCGCACAATACCCATGTCGGAATTTGGTTTTGCATAATAAATTTGCGATAAAACAAAATGCTAGTTTACAAAAATTTGTAAAAAAATAAAAGCACAAGTGTAACATGCTTGTGCTTTTTGGGTGTGATGATGGGCTATTCGCCATCATCTGCCATTGCCATGAGCTGCTCGCTGATGGCGACCGTGTTAAATCCTGCGTCCACAAACATAATCTCGCCTGTGACACCACTCGCCCAAGGCGACAGCAAAAACAAAGCAGCATTACCCACCTCCATTTGATTGACGTTACGTCCTAGTGGGGCGACCTTTTCGGTAATGTCTAGCATTTTGCGAAATGATTTAATGCCACTGGCTGCCAGCGTGCGAATCGGACCTGCACTGATGGCATTGACACGGATACCTTCTTTGCCAAGCGAACTTGCCAAATAACGCACACTAGACTCTAAACTTGCCTTAGCCATACCCATCACATTATAATTTGGAAGTACCGAAATACTGCCCTCATAAGTCAATGTCAAAAGCGAACCTTGACGTTTGGCAAGCAGTTCACGACTTGCCTTAGCCAATGCCACAAAACTATAAGAGCTGATGTCATGAGCAATAGCAAACCCCTCACGAGTAGTCGCCTCTGTAAAGTCGCCGTCCAGCTGGTCAGCAGGGGCAAAACCGATGGCATGCACCACCCCATCAACGCCATCACCCCAGATTCTGGCAACCTCATCAAAGCATTTAACAATCTCATCGTCAGAGCCAACATCGCAAGGCAACACCGCCACCGCTCCAAATTCCTCACTTGCCATGTCCACACGTTTTTTGATTTTATCATTAGGATAGGTCAAAATCAGCTCGGCTCCCTCACGGTGCAAGCATTCGGCAATCGCCCACGCAATCGATAATTTGCTGGCAATGCCTGTTACCACAAATCGTTTGCCTTGTAATAGCATATCATTTCTCACTTAAACAGGTTATCATGGGCGGTATTATAACACAAAATCTACATATTGGGCAAAAAATCGTTACGAGTGTAAACTTTATTTAAACGCACTCAATTTATAAATCATTTGGCAAATTTTTGGTTTTTGGTTATAATACATGGTTTATTTTGCATACCAAAGTCTTATGTGCCAACATTGCGACAGCCCCCTTTCTCCATCAACCAAACCTTTTGCCTTTGATGTAGAAAAAACCGCCCAACATTATGCCAACATCATCTCAGCCAGTGGCGAGAACCTAAGTCGAGCAGGACTGCTTGACACACCAATGCGTGCCGCCAAAGCCTTTCGTGATTTGACAGTCGGCTATCATCAAGATTTGCATACCGTTGCCAATGATGCTATTTTTCCCAGCGACAACCCTGATTTAGTGCTGGTGCAAAACATTGAATTTTATTCACTGTGTGAACATCATTTGTTGCCATTTTTTGGGGTAGCTCATATTGGTTATTTGCCAAATGGTAAAGTGCTTGGCTTATCTAAACTTGCTCGCATTGTCGATATGTATGCCCGCCGACTACAAATTCAAGAAAACCTTACAAAAGAAGTGGCGTTGGCAATCCAAGAATTAACAGACTGTCGTGGCGTGGCAGTCGTGATGGACGCAAGCCACATGTGCATGATGATGCGTGGCGTAGGCAAACAACAATCCACCACTCGCACTACCAGCATGCTTGGTGTATATGAAACAGATAATCAAGCTCGACATGAATTTTTAAGCGCCATTCCTAAGCGAGCACCTGCTTTTGGTTAGTCATTAGTGCTGCACAATTAGCAACCATCAACCACAAAAACCCATGAACATCATCATGGGTTTTGTTTTATCCCTTATTCAAGGATTGGTTTGCGTAGCCACATCATTGTCATCAGACATCTCTTGTACATGTTCATCGGACTTAGATTGCTCCTGATGAATATTTTGAGAGGTTTGCGGGTTTTTTGGCTGTTTTTCAATGCTTGCCATCTGCTCATCGGTCGCTAGCGTGGCAGTTTGCATGGCGAGGCGTTGTTTTTCAGCATTAGTAATCTGCTCTGCCGTGAGTGTCGCCCCACCGCCCAGCACATGATAAAGCTGGATTTGACTTAGAATTTTTTGAAGTTCTAAATTTAAAATCCCCTGCTGATTGGCGAACAAAGACCGCTCCGCATCCAGCACGTTTAGGTAGTTATCCAATCCCGCACGAAAACGAGCGTGGGCGATGTTGTACGTCTCTTGGTAGTTTTTTTGGAGCTTATACTGAGAGGTCAGCTGTCTCTCCATCGTTGCACGTGTGGCAAGCACATCAGAAACTTCCTTAAAAGCTGTTTGAATGGCTTTTTCATAAGCCACCAACATGCTTTTTTGGTTGATTTGAGCCACTTCATAACTGGCACGTCTTGCCCCTGCATCAAAGATTGGCAAGCTAATCGATGGACCAATCGACCAAGAAAACGCCCCTGTTTTAAACAAATCACTCAAATCAGTCGAGCTATATCCGATACTACTAGATAGCTTAATGCTTGGGAAATAGGCAGCACGAGCTACATTGATGTTCGCCCCTGCTGATTTTAAGGCGTGTTCAGCTTGCACAATGTCGGGGCGATGATACAGTAGTTCGCTGGGAAGTCCTGCATTAAACAAAGTCTGTGTCGTGATATTACTAACTGCAAGCTCAGGCATCAGTTCATCAGGAATGGGCGACCCCACCAATAACTGTAAAGCATTGCGAGCTTTTAAAATCTCTGTATCCGCCTGATAAACAGTCAACTTGGCAGATTCTAACGAAGCCTCAGCTTGCAGGCTGGTGGATTTTGCATCAATGCCTGCCTCAAAGCGTTTTTGGTTGATAAACAGCGAATGCTCACGTGTTTTAAGGGTTTCTAGGGCAAGCTGACGCTGAGCCAAAGCATAGCTTAGATTGACATAACCTTGTGCAATGCCTGAAATCAGTGAAATTTGCACCGCATCTTTGGCAGAATTTTTTGCCAAATAATCATGTAGTGCCACCTCTTTGGCATTAGCAACCTTGCCCCACAAATCAAGCTCATAGCTTGACATGGCAAGACCCACATTGTAGCTGTCGCTGGCATTCTTATCGCGAGCATTATCCGCTCCTAGCGATGCCCCTCCAGAAGCACCCACACTGGGGTAACTGCTAGCATTTGTAATGCGGTATTGGGCTCTGGCACTTTGTACCGCCAAAATCGCTGACTGCAAGTCTTTGTTGTGGGCAAGCCCCATCTCAATCAGGGCTTTTAGTTTGGGGTCAGCATAAAAATCCTGCCAACGCAAACTCGCCACACTCGGTGCTTCCTCTGTGCTAATCGTCGCCTCCTCTAATGTAACAAAGGGAGATTCGATAGGTACTTTTGGTTGAGCAAGCACACTTTGGGCTTTTGGCGGGATAGTACCGCATGCCACCATCGCAAGCGTCAAGCCACTAAGTAAAAAGAAGCGTGATGTTTTTATGTGATTTTTCATGGTCTCTCTCTTTATTCTTAGATTTTATTTAGGGTAGCACTGTCTGCATTGGTGTATTTATGTGGAAACAGTGAACGCATCCAGATGTAGAACATCGGAATAAAGAACACACCCAAGAACGTCGCCGCAATCACGCCACCAAGTACACTTGTACCGACCGCATTTTGGCTACCAGAGCCTGCACCTGTGGCAATCGCCAATGGCACAACGCCAATACCAAATGCCAATGAGGTCATGATAATAGGACGCAGACGTTGGCGAGCTGCTTGCATGACGGCATTTTTAAATGCAACACCTTTTTCTTGAAGCTCTTTGGCAACTTCAATAATCAAAATGGCGTTTTTGGCAGACAAGCCAATGACCGTCAAAAGACCAACTTGCAAATATACGTCATTATCAAAACCACGTAACCACGTAAAGATAATCGCACCCAACACGCCTAGTGGCACAACAAGCATGACCGAAAAAGGAATTGACCAGCTTTCATACAATGCCGCCAAGCACAAGAACACCACCAAAATCGAAATGGCGTACAACATGGGTGCTTGCGAGCCTGATTGTTTTTCTTGTAGGGTAAGACCTGTCCATTCAAAGCCCACACCATCAGGAAGTTGTGAAGCAATCTGCTCCATCGCCGCCACTGCATCGCCGTTTGATTTGCCCGCTGCTGGTGCACCTTGAATGCTCATGCTAGGCAAGCTGTTATAACGTGTCAAGGTTGGCGAGCCGTACTTCCATTCACTGGTAGCAAAGGCATCAAAACCAACCATATTGCCACTGCCATTACGCACATACCATTTGCCAATATCCTCTGGGGTAGCACGAGCATTGGCATCACCTTGAATATAAACAGACTTAATGCGTCCACGGTCAATAAAATCGCCAATTTTGGCAGAACCCCACGCCATCGAGATGGTGCGATTGATGTCGCCAACCGACAGTCCATGAGCCAGTGCTTGCTCGTGATTGACATTGACTTTTAGCTGAGGCGAATCCTCCTGACCATTGGGTCTGACCCCTGAGAGCATGTCTGGGGTTTGAGCTGCCATGCCAAGTACCATGTTGCGCGCTTCTAACAGGGCTTCATGACCCACACCGCCTGTGTCTTGGAGCTGAAAATCAAAGCCACTGGCATTACCCAGACCTTGAATCGATGGCGGTGCTAAGGTATAGACATTAGCTTTATTGTAAGCAGTCATAAAATAACCCATCGCCTTACCCGCCATACTTCCTGCATCAGAGCCAGCTGTGGTACGCTCGTCCCAGTCTTTTAGGCGGATAAATGCCATACCCATGTTTTGACCCTGACCCATAAAGCTAAATCCAGTGATGGTAAAGATGGATTCAACATTATCTGCTTCTTGGGTGTTAAAGTAGGCACTGACATCATCAAGCACCGCTTGGGTGTCTTTGGTAGTCGAGCCCACAGGGGTTTGCACGATGGTAAATAGCATACCTTGGTCTTCTTCTGGCACAAATGATGACGGCAAGCGAGTAAACAACAAGCCAAGCACCACAATCACACCCACATAAGCAAGCCCAAACAACCCTCTAAAATTAAAGCTTTTACCCACAAAACGTTCGTATCTTAGGCTGGCACTACGAAACATGCGATTAAACCAACCAAAAAATCCCGTCTGGTGGTCGATGTCTTTATGAGCCTGACGCTTTAAAATCGTAACACACAATGCAGGCGTATAAATCAATGCCACCACCGCAGAAAGCGTCATGGCAGTAATCAAGGTAATGGCAAACTGACGATAAATAACCCCTGTTGAGCCGCCCATAAACGCCATCGGCACAAACACCGCCGACAAAATAAGAGCGATACCAATCAACACCTTGCTAATTTCGCCCATCGACTGAATGGTAGCATCTTTAACTGAGATGTTTGGATTTTCTTCCAAAATACGCTCTACGTTCTCCACCACCACAATAGCATCGTCCACCAAAAGACCAATGGCAAGCACAAGAGCAAACATGGTTAGGATATTGATACTAAATCCTGCCACATACAACACCGCAAACGTCCCCAAAATCACCACAGGCACAGCAAGAGTTGGAATGATGGTCGCACGCCAGCTTTGCAAAAACAAGAACATGACCAAAAACACAAGGGCAATCGCCTCGATGAGCGTCTTAACCACTTGACTGATAGAAAGTCGAATAAATGGCGTGGTATCATAAGGCACAACCGTAGTCAAGCCCTTAGGGTAACTCGCTGAGAGCTGGTCTAATCTGTCTTGTACCGCTTGACGCACTTCTAGGGCATTAGAGCCAGAGGCAAGCATAATGCCTAGACCCGCCGCTGGCTTGCCATTATAAAAGGTGTTAAAGCCATAGTTCTCTGAACCCATCTCCACACGAGCGACATCGTTTAGGCGAACCTGAGCTCCACTACTGTCTGTTTTAATGAGGATACGACCAAATTCTTCGGCAGTTTGCAGATAACTTTGTACAGTAACCGTAGCATTAATAACTTGCATGTCCTCATCGGACGGTGCTGCTGCCAGCTGACCTGCCGATACCTGAGCGTTTTGTGCTGATATTGCTGCTGTGATGTCTGAGGGCATGAGCGAGTAAGAACGCAGTTTTTCTGGGTCTAGCCAGATTCGCATGGCATAAGAAGAGCCAAAGACATTGACGTTACCCACACCATTAACACGGCTAATTTGGTCAACAACATTGGAGTTAAGATAGTCAGCGATGTCCGTTTTGTCCATGCTACCATCTTCGGAGATGAAGCCCACCACCATCAAAAATGATGATGATGACTTACTTACCGTCAAGCCTTGCTGTTGCACTGCCTCAGGCAATGATGCTGTGGCTGCTTGTAGCTTGTTTTGAACTTGCACCTGAGCGGTGTCAGGGTCAGTACCACTTTCAAAGGTAATCTCAACAGAAGCACTACCTTGCGAAGATGAACTTGATGACATATACATCATGCCATCGAGCCCTGTCATTTTTTGTTCAATGACCTGCGTTACTGAGTTCTCAACCGTCTGAGCATCAGCACCTGGATAAACAGCATTCACTGTGATGGTGGGCGGAGCAATCTCAGGATACTGAGAGACTGGTAATTTTAATACCGCAAGCACGCCCACAAGCATAATCATGATGGCGATGACCCACGCAAAAATCGGTCGTTCAATAAAATACTTAGACATACGACCCCCTACTGTGCCACATCATCGGCAGCGTCCGCCATTGCCATTGCTTCGTCTTGTTCTTGATTATCATCAGCGACAGCATTATTTGGCGTGCTTACTTCTTGTGTGTTTTCTGACATGGTCTCTTGTGGCGCAGCTTGCACAGCACCACCGCCTTGTGAACTTTGGGAAGCTGGCGAATATGGGCGAGTTTCAACCACTTGGTCAGGTTTGACTTTGGCACCGCCAACCACCACCACACGCTCGCCGTTAGCTAGACCCTCAGAGATGACCCATTGACCTTGAAATGTCCCTGCGGTTTTTACGATGCGTGATTCGATTTTGTTTTCTGCATTTACCACATAAACTTGGGTCTCGCCCTTAGGCGTACGAGTGACAGCACTTTGAGGGAGTAACGTAGCGTTATGCATGATGGACTGTGCTAGGTTGGCATTAACATACATACCTGGAATTAGCACACCATCAGGGTTGGGAAATACTGCACGAAGTTTAACCGCACCTGTCGCTTCATCTACGCTGGCATCTGCCAAGGCAAGACGACCAATTAGCGGATATACGCCGCCATCTTCTAGCACAATCTGCACCTCAGCTGAACCTTGATCCGCCTTACCGCTTGCCATTTGCTGACGAAGTCTAAGCAGCTCTGAGGACGACTGACTGATGTCAACATACACCATATCGGTGCGTGAGATGGTTGCTAGTGGCGTGGCTTGATTGGCAGAGACCAATGCCCCAGCCGTAACTGCCGAAATGCCAATCTTACCACTAATCGGTGCTCGCACCACCGTACGACTCATGTCTAGACTACTGGCATCATAACTGGCTTTGGCACTATTAATGGAGGCATTAGCTTGATTGACGTTGGCTTTTGCTGCCTCGACATTCGCCTGTGCTGTCTTCACGGCAGTTTTATACTGGTCATATAATTGCTGAGACACTGCATCAATCCCCACCAAACTCTCCACACGAGCAAGGTCAGCACGAGCCTGAGCCAAAGTCGCCTCCTGAGCTGCAAGTGATGCTTTGGCACTAATGAGGCTGGACTCTGCTGTCTTGATGGCTGCCATACTGGCATTGGCTGCACTGACATAGTTATCACGATTAAGGCGGTACAGCTCTTGACCTGCCTTAACATAACTACCCTCTTTAAACATTACCGCCTCAACAATGCCACTTGCCTGTGGGCGAACTTCTGACGTCTCCAACGCCGTAACACGACCAGAGAAGGTTTTTACCACAGGAATACTGCTCAAAGACACGCTCTGCACATCTACGACGGTTGGGGGCATTTGTTGGGCAGATGCACCGCCTGCTTGCTCATCTTTACCACAGCCCGTCAATACAGTGGTTGCCGTTAATACCGCAATTGCCAATACTTTAAAATCGCATTTCATATACATATACCATTAAACATTTAAGTCCGTAAGGACTGACTTCTAGGGGTCTTAGGTTTTAGGGTTTTAGGGTT
>NZ_JAUNDY010000035.1 GCF_030525845.1 Moraxella sp. | reverse complement strand
GCTGACTATTCTATCACAGTATTTTGTGTTGTCAAGCATTTTTTTAAGTTTTTTTGAAACTAACCTAAAATCAGCTGTCCAATCAACCATTTTTACCATTATACAATATTTTGAGTGAAAATCAAGAACTTTTTTTAAAAAATTGTATAATTGGTGGCGATGAAGAGACTTGAACTCTTGACCTTACGATTATGAGTCGTACGCTCTAACCAGCTGAGCTACATCGCCGTTACAGGTCGTTAATTATACCGAATGATATTTTTTTGTCAACAGTATTTTTAATGAAAGATAAAAATTAATAGTAACATATTGAAAATTAAGGCAAACCGATAAGCCGGATTCTGTCGTGGACAGTCATTCATCTAGACATGTCATTACTGACATGTTCAAGCAACCTACCCGTATCCTGAGCGGGCAACCCATTGGACACCTATTTGGTCTTGCTACACGTGGAGTTTACCTTGCCATGAACTGTTACCAGTCATGCGGTGAGCTCTTACCTCACCGTTTCACCCTTACCCACACCCATGAGGTTGTAGGCGGTCTATTCTCTGCTGCACTTGTCGTAGGCTTTCGCCTCCCAGCCGTTAGCTGGCACGTTGCCCTATGTAGTCCGGACTTTCCTCCCTCCATATGGACGGCGACTGTCTGGTTTGCCAAAGTTCATTATAGCAAATTTTTATGACATAGGATGATATTTTTATAAATTTTCTGATTTTTCTGTGTTTTTTATTGATTTTATATAAAACTATGCTAATATAATAAATATATTATATAAGAGAAGTTTTATTTACATGAATTTAGAGCAACAAGCCCAAACGGTCAGTGATTTGTTAAAAACGCTTGGCAACCCTACTCGTCTTTTGATTTTGTGCATTTTGGCAGAGCGTGGCGAAATGTGTGTAACGCATTTGCACGCACATTTGCCCACTTCGCTTAGTCAACCAGCCCTGTCGCAACATTTGGCAAAAATGCGAAGTGAAGGCATTTTAACCCACCGCCAAGACACCCAAAAAATGTACTACAAAATCAGCGATGACAAGACCTTACGGCTCATGCAGGCTCTGCACGATATTTTTTGTGCCAACCATGGAGAAAATGATGAGCATACCAACCATTAATGCCATACAAGCCCACGAAAAAATCAAAAATGGGGCATGCTTGATAGACATTCGCTCCCAAGATGAGCATAATCGCCACCGCATCGCAGGAGCAATCTGCATTCCTGCAGATACCATGGCGGGGTGCGACCCCATGAATGACAAGGCGGTGCTGATTTTTCATTGCTTGGGTGGCGTAAGAACCCAAAATAGCATGGCAACCCTAGAAAAATTCGCCAACGGACGTGAAGCCTACATTTTAGAAAAAGGGCTAAACGGCTGGCAAGAAGCGAACCTACCCACGCTCAAAGACGACAACCAGCCCCTACCCCTACAACGCCAAGTACAAATGATAGCAGGCAGTTTGATTTTGTTAGGTGTGGTTTTGGGGGCGAGTGTCAATCATGGCTTTTATGGACTAAGTGCCTTTGTGGGGGCAGGACTGCTCGTGGCTGGCATGACAGGCTTTTGTGGCATGGCAAGATTGCTCATGTTACTACCCTACAATCAACGCTAAACCAATTTACACAAATCTTAATCCAAACAGGAGCAAAAAATGAAAGCAAATCTACACAGCATTGACCGCACGATTCGTATCATTTTAGGCATTGTGTTAATCGGACTTGCCATCACTGGCGTGATTGGTTGGTGGGGCTATTTGGGGGTGATTGCCCTAGCGACAGGTGCAATGAAGTTTTGTCCACTTTATCGTTTGCTTGGCATTAGCACATGCAAAAAGTGCTGATTTAACCAAAAATGGGATAAACCAAACTGGTCTATCCCATTTTACATCATCTACCATTTGCAATTTTTTGGTATTTTGCCAAAAGCTCTTCTTGACTTTCGGCATGATTTTCATCTTTGGGAATGCAGTCCACAGGGCAGATTTCTACACATTGGGGTGTGTCAAAATGCCCCACGCACTCAGTACAAAGAGCAGGATTAATCACATAAATCTCATCGCCTGCACTGATGGCTTCGTTGGGACAAACAGGCTCACAAACATCGCAGTTGATGCATTCTTGGGTAATTTTAAGTGCCATAACCCCTCCAATTAATAATCACGCCCCCACGCCACTAACATGGTTTTTGCATCCAAATCAACATTTAACACAATGTCCTTATGCCAAGGGATAAGCCTATCTTCGCCATCAATACTTTCGCCCGTAGGTTTTATAGAAATGATGGCATGGGCAGATGTCTCAAACATCTCCTTGATTATGCCTAGATTGTCGCCTTCTTCATTGATGACCGTCATACCCACCAAATCCGACCAATAATACTCATCGTCATCAAGCTCTGGCAGTTGTGATTTATCCACCCAAATACTCACGCCATTCATGGTTTCTGCCATGTTGCGATCAGGTACTTCTTGAAAACTTGCAACAAGTCCCGCCCCTTGTTCTCGCCAATTAGTTACTGTAAGTGGTTTAAACCCTGTGGCTGTCTTCATGTACCAGTCCGACATATTAAAAATATCGGTGCGGTTATCAGTCAAGCTAAACACCCATAGCCAACCCTTGATACCATAAGGTTTTTTTAGGGTGGCAATTTGGATAAGCTCACTAGCATTTGGAGCATGTTTTGATGGTGTAGTCATGGTTTTCATCGATTTTAAAAATAAAAATCGGTTTGTATGACAACCGAGCCATTAGGCGGAAGGCACACAAACCGACAAAAACTATCAGAAATTAGGCTTTTTTAGCGGTTTTGATAAGTTGGGCAACGCGCTCTGATGGCTGTGCACCTTTACCAATCCACGCATCATAAGCTTCTTGGTCGATACGGAAAACTTCTTCTTGACCACGAGCAAGTGGGTTAAAGAAGCCAATTCTTTCGATGTGGCGACCATCACGAGAAGCACGCTTATCAGCAACAACGATTTGGTAAAATGGGCGTTTTTTTGAACCGCCACGAGCTAGACGAATAACAACCATGATAATTCTCTCTAAAATTCAATGATATTAAAATTTGCAAGAAACACTGGTCGCCAATAATATATTGAGGATGAGCCGCTGGCAAAACCAGATTTATAGGAATTCTAGATTATACCAATTTTTGCGTCATATTTAAAGAGGTTTTTAAAAATTGTTTGTAAATTTCTACAAGAGCTCATGATGTCTGCACTTGATATCTTTGAGATTCAATGGTTTCATGCTAGAATGCCAATTTTGCACCCTGCGTATTCTCATGAAAAAAAAATACAAATACTGGCAACTTAAACTAAGACACGCCATCAACTCAAACACGTGGCAGACGGTCAGTATCGTGATTTTTGTCGTCTTTACCAGCACCGCCCTGTCTATTTGGCTTATTTGGCGTAGTCTTTATCTGCCCGAAATTAAAAATCACGCCAGCTACCTATCAAGCGAGTTATCACGCATGGATAAAGCTCATCAAGATTTTATAGACCATCCTGAGACACTTGCTTGGATAAGACAAAATAGCCACATTGAAGTGATTGATAATCCTAATCATTTTCCAGTAGTTAATGATAAAATCGTGGCAGATTTTTTTACTGATATTTTTGCTCATCAAGTCAGCAAAGAGCTGGGACGTGAAATCAAAGCTTATTTTAAATTCAAACCCCAGCCTAAGCTATGGATTTGGGACAGCAAATATCCTGATATTTGGTTTCGTGAACCTGTGGCTCACTATTCACAATACAGTGCAGGATTGCTTGTTGGATTTGTGTTTGGATTGCCGATTTTGATAATTTTAGTAAGCATTGTACTGGTTCGCCGTTTAAATCGCCCCCTAAAAAAACTAGAACGCACCGCCAATGACTATATTCATCTAGGACATGCCACCACTTTACCTGAGGTTGGCTCAAATGAGATTCGCAAAGTAAATACCGCCTTTAATCGACTATTTCATACCCTACACCAGTCCCAAAACGAACGCACCATCATGCTCGCTGGCATCAGTCATGACCTACGCACACCACTAACCAGAATGCGTCTAACGGCAGAGATGTTGCCAGATGAGTTTTTTAGGGAGGGCTTGGTGTATGATATTGAGGATATGGACGCTATCTTAGAACAGTTCATGTCGTTCATGAAAGACGGTTCGGACGAAGCAGTACGCCCCACTAACTTAGAGATGATTTTTCATGAAATCAGCGTACAGTTTAATGACGTTCACTTTATTTATGACAATCGAGTCGCCACCGATGTGCTGGTACGCCCCCTATCCATCAAGCGAATGATTGTAAATCTTGTGAATAACGCCGTACGCTACGGTCAAGCACCCATTCATCTAAGTGCCATCATTACCACCCAAGCTCACGACATGACTCTCATGGACACAGCCGCCACAAGAAGCACGCTTACCATCAGCGTGCGAGATGAAGGCGAAGGCGTGGCAGAAGGCGAGCTTTATCGTATCATGCAACCTTTTGAAAGGGGAGAGACAGCACGTACCACACAAGGTAGTGGACTCGGTCTTGCCATCGTCAGCCGTATCGCCCACCTACATCAAGGCGAAGTCATTGCCAGAAATCATGATGATGGCGGATTGGAGGTTATTGTTAATATCCCCTTGCTTGACAATCAGTCAGCCACGCAGACCCCAACAAGTGTATAACACTGACGATTATTTTTCGCCAATCTCAGGAGGTAATTGGTTGGTGGTATTGGTAAAGGCAACAGGTGCTGTCAAGCGACTTTTTGCTTGCTCAACATTGCCATCAACACCCTTAGGGACAAGTAACAAATAACCAAATAACACAGCATTGGCAAGTACCAACGCACCGAAAATTTGAGGCATAATCGTTCCAACGTTATAAAATTAATCTCATTTTAACATAAATTTGCCAAAAGCACATACGGTCATCGTTAATTTTGTTCGCTCACCAATTTTTTCTCACTTTTTGCACCTGTCAACTCATCTGCCGCAATGACTACGCCCACCTGCTTAATAGGCCACTCCATCATGAATCTTGCTCCATGCAAAGTCGGACTCTCGTCAACACTCATGCTGCCACCAAACCAAAACGCAATGCGAGAGACAATCGATAAACCAAGCCCATAGCCTCCAGACGCACGGGTACGGCTGTCATCTAACCGTGCAAAAGGAATGAACACTTTTTCACGGTCAGCCTCTGCAATGCCATCACCATCATCTTCTACCACGACAAACGCCATGCCCTTTTTGACACCTGCACTGATGATGACCGTGCTTTTTGCATAACGCAATGCATTGCCCGCCAGATTTTGTACCACACGATGCAAATAACGCCTGTCTGCCATTGCCACAATTTTGTGAGAAATTGGAATGATTTTTACCTCAATGGGTTTACCCAAAGCATCTGTCTCTTTTTTAATCTGTTCGAGTAGTTCACTTAGACAAACCATCTCCCAATCCATCTTGGGCGAACCCTCTTCTAATTTAGCATAGGTTAAAATTTCATCAATCAGCTCATTTAGGGCGGTAATATCTTTATCAATCTCTTGCTTTTGAAATTGGCGGAGCTCGTAATCGTCCTCATCAGCCAACATTTCCATTGCAAAACGAATACGAGCGACAGGTGTGCGTAATTCATGAGAGACTGCACGTGTCAGTTCACGCTGAGATTCTATCAGCCGTTTAATATGGCGAGTCATGGCATTAAAAGTTGAGGATAGACGTGCAATATCATCATGACCCGTTACTTGTATCATGGTATCTAGGTTGCCTTCGGTAACTTTATCAACCCCTGTTTGGAGTAGTTGAAGTCGTCTATCCAATGGAAAAATCAAAGCGTACACACCGCAACTTACCAAGAACAAACAAATCAACACCACACTAACCAACACGTCCCAAGAAAAAAAGTTGAATAATGGCACATGCACCACCACCACCTCACCTGACACGTCCGATGCTACCATGACCGATAAACGTGGACGCTGGTTCTCGTTATCAAAACTTAGTACGGTTTTTCCCGACATCAGCTTTTCAAACTGCTCTCTGTCCACGCCCAAATCCGCCATAGACATCAACATCATCGCATAGCCAAATTCCTCACTTAGCTCAGACAATCTCTCCTGCTTGTCGTCAAGGTCATCATAACGCTCCAAATCTCTCAGCAAAAACATCATCGTAGCATGAACTTGACGCTCATTAATGCGATCAAATTCAATGGACAGCACGTTTTGCCCATCATCAACCGCATGATAAATCATGGTCAAGCGAGTCATATCAATATAGCGAACCACGGACTTTTCTTCACTAAGGCGTTTTAATTCACGCCCCTTAAAATCCATTTCATCAATGGGGACAACACGAATTTCCGAGCCAAATTCTCGACTTATCTTCAAAAGCCAGTGCTTTTTATCATTTTCGGGTAACTCATCATAAACATCTGCGCCAAGCGAAAAGGCGATGGTGGCCACAGACTCTCTGTATGACTGCAATCGCTGTTGATTGATGGCTTGAATTAAAAAATAGCCAAAAAAAGCTACCATAAAACAAACGAACAACAACCCTGTATAAATGCGAAAAAAAATACTGCGTTCAGTGAATGATAATATTGCCATATTCTTGACTTAATACAAATAAAATAAAAGTCAGCGGTAGGCTGACTTTTATCATTATACAGTAATTAACAACAAACTCAATTACCCTCTTTAACAAAGAGATAACCCTTGCTGCGAACCGTCTTAATGCGTTTTGGATTTTCTGGATCATCGCCAATCTTGGGACGAATGCGAGAGATTCTCACATCAATAGAGCGGTCTTGACCATCATACTCAATACCACGCAAACGCTCAAAAATATCCTCACGAGACAAAATACGACCTGCATTGGACGCTAAAAGCCATAACAAATCATACTCGGCACTGGTAAAATCTACAAGCTCATCATTAAGCGTAACGGAGCGTCCGCCATTGTCAATTACCAAATCGCCAAATTCAAGACGCTGTGGCATCTCATCAGCTGGCGCAACATCTGAGCGACGAAGCAGAGCACGAATACGAGCAAGCAAGACACGAGGCTGAGCAGGTTTAGTTACATAATCATCAGCACCCATTTCCAGACCCAAAACCTGATCCATATCCTCTGTACGTGCTGTCAGCATTAAGATTGGCTGGGCGTAATGTGGACGAACCTCACGACACACAGTCAGACCATCAGAGCCTGGAAGCATGACATCAAGCACCACCAAATCGGGTTGCTCACTAATGATGCGACGAATAGCACGGGTGCCATCAGTTTCTATCGCCACGTCTAAGCCATTACGTCTAAGATAATCTTGGGTTAAGATTGCAAGACGCTCATCATCTTCGACAATCAGAATTCGAGGAATATCTTCTTTTTCTGGGGCTGTCGTCATCATAAGTTATCCTAGATGCAAAGTACTCACAAAAACCATCACACAACAACCTACATCAAATACAATTATTTGATGCAAGCTCAATTAGGCACGGTTTTTGTATTTTTGAATTGTTTGTAATTGAGCAAGAGATTCAGCAAGCGCAGTTAGAGCAGCTGTGGTGTCAATATTTGCACTTTGATTGGCAAGTGCTTGTTCGGCATTACGACGAGCCTCAGCAATCTTGGCTTCATCCAAATTGCTAGCACGCTCCGCTGAATCAGCAAGCACAGTAACCAATTTTGGCTGAACTTCAAGTACGCCCCCTTGAACATAAATAACTTCATCGGTACCATCTGCCAATTTAAGATGCATGGGGCCTGGTTTTAAAAGCGTAATAATAGGTGTATGCCCTGCCAAAATCCCTAGCTCTCCGTCAATGCCTGAGGCCACAAGCACACTAATATCGCCCGAGTAAAGCTCCTCTCTTGCACTAACCACTCGGCATTTAAACATTGCCATGATAACTCCTATATTTATCTCAATACCATCTTCATCTTAATAAAGCGGTTAAGACTGAAGTTATTCAATCTTAACCTTTAAGACATTAGGCAGCTTTTAGTTTTTCAGCCTTGGCGATAGCCTCATCAATACCACCAACCATGTAGAACGCTTGTTCTGGCAGATGATCATACTCGCCATTGATAATAGACTTAAAGCCTGCAATGGTATCACGAAGTGCTACATATTTACCGGGAGCGCCTGTAAATACTTCTGCCACGTGGAAAGGCTGCGATAGGAAACGCTGAATCTTACGAGCGCGATAAACCACAAGCTTATCCTCTTCTGACAACTCATCCATACCCAAAATAGCAATAATGTCCTTTAGTTCTTTATAACGTTGAAGCACTTCTTGTACACCACGAGCAACATTATAATGCTCATCGCCAATCACTTGTGGGTCAAGCTGACGAGAAGTAGAGTCTAGTGGATCTACCGCAGGATAAATACCTTGTGAGGCGATATCACGGCTTAGTACCACAGTTGCATCCAAGTGAGCAAAGGTGGTTGCTGGCGATGGGTCAGTCAAGTCGTCCGCAGGAACGTAAACCGCTTGCACCGAAGTAATGGACCCTGATTGGGTAGAAGTAATACGCTCTTGTAGCGCACCCATTTCTTCCGCCAATGTTGGCTGATAGCCCACTGCTGATGGCATACGACCCAAAAGTGCTGATACTTCGGTACCTGCTAGGGTATAACGATAGATGTTGTCAACGAACAACAGAACGTCACGACCTTTACCAGTCGCTTCATCTTTTTCATCACGGAAATACTCCGCCATGGTCAAACCAGTCAAGGCAACACGCAGACGGTTTCCTGGTGGTTCGTTCATCTGACCATAAACCATTGCTACTTTTGATTTGGTAAAGTCTTCGGTGTTTACAACGCCTGCTTCTTGCATTTCGTGATAGAAGTCGTTACCCTCACGAGTACGCTCGCCCACACCAGCAAATACAGAAAGACCAGAGTGTTTTAGAGCGATGTTGTTAATAAGCTCCATCATGTTCACGGTCTTGCCAACACCCGCACCACCGAACAGACCAACTTTACCACCCTTAGCAAATGGGCAAAGTAGGTCGATAACCTTGATACCAGTTTCTAAAAGTTCAGTTGAGTTTGACTGCTCATCATAGCTTGGCGCTTCACGGTGAATAGACCACTTTTGCTCAGCATTAACGGGACCAGCTTCGTCAATTGGGCGACCTAATACGTCCATAATACGACCCAAAGTCGCCTGACCTACTGGCACAGAAATAGGTGCGCCTGTATTAGATACAGACAACCCACGTTTCAAGCCCTCTGTTGAACCCATTGCAATAGTTCGAACTACGCCATCACCCAATTGCTGTTGAACTTCCAAAGTGGTTTCCGTGCCATCTACATGAAGTGCATCAAAAATTTGAGGGACTTCGCTACGGCTAAATTCAACGTCAATTACCGCACCGATAATTTGTACAATACGACCGCTCATTGCGTTCTCCTAAATTATTATGTTCAGCTAAACTGACTTATGAAACAGCCGCAGCACCGCCAACGATTTCCGAGATTTCTCGTGTAATCGCTGCCTGTCTGAGCTTATTATAAACCAATTGCAAATCTTTAATTAAATTACCAGCGTTATCCGTAGCTGCTTTCATTGCCACCATACGAGCTGACTGCTCAGAAGCAATATTTTCAAGCACTGCTTGATATACCAACGACTCAATATAACGCACCATCAAACCATCAATCAAAGTCTTGGCATCGGGCTCATAAATATAATCCCAGCCATGACTAGCACTCTCATTTTCGGTCAATGTTCCCTCAGGCAGAGGCACAAGCTGGGTTACAGATGGCTTTTGGGTCATGGCATTGACAAACTGGTTGTATACCAAATAAATTCTGTCTAATTTGCCATTTTGATAATCATCAAGCATGGTCTGGACAGGAGCGCTAATCTGCTCATAATTTGGGCTGTCGCCATAGTCGGTTACTACTGACGTTACATTTCCACCAAAATTTCTGAAAAACCCAACACCTTTCGAGCCAATCGCAGCAAACTCAGCTTCCACAGACTGCTCTTGGTAAGTTTTAACCGATTTTAGTAAATGTTTAAATAAATTGATGTTCAAACCGCCTGCCAAACCACGATCGGAGGTAATCACGATAAAACCAACACGATTGACGGAACGACTTATCATGTATGGGTGCTTATAATCTGACTGTGCCTGCACCAAATGCGAAATGACACGATACATACTATCAGCATAAGGGCGACCCATCTCCATGCGCTCTTGAGCTCGGCGCATCTTACTGGCAGCAACCATTTGCATTGCACGTGTGATTTTTTGAGTGCTTTTAATGCTGGTTACCTTTGCACGTATTTCTTTTAAGCTTGCCATAATTATTCCAAAGCTGGACTCATCTTTAAATGGGCATATGGTGCATTAATCAATACACCATATCTCCTTATTAATAACTATGAGATGATTTGAAGGCTTCAATACCTGCTTTTAGACGACTTTCAATATCATCATTATAGTTTGCAGTCTCATCAATTTCACTCATCAATGCGCCGTGCTCAGCACGAAGGAAACGCAATAAACCTTCCTCAAATGCACCGATTTTTTCAACTGCTACATCAGCTAAATATCCTTCATTTGAAGCGTAAATTACCGCCGCTTGGTCTGCAATAGACATTGGCGCATATTGTTTTTGCTTCATAAGTTCAGTAACACGTTGCCCATGTTCCAATTGTTGCTTAGTGGCATCATCAAGGTCAGAGGCAAACTGAGCAAACGCTGCCAATTCACGATACTGAGCTAGAGCTGTACGGATACCACCAGATAGCTTTTTGATGATTTTGGTTTGAGCAGCACCACCAACACGAGATACCGAAATACCAGCGTTCACCGCAGGACGAATGCCTGAATTAAACAAGTTGGACTCTAGGAAAATCTGACCGTCAGTAATTGAGATTACGTTAGTTGGCACGAATGCTGATACGTCGCCTGCTTGGGTTTCAATGATAGGCAGAGCGGTCAATGAACCTGTTTTACCTTTTACTTCGCCATTGGTAAATGCCTCTACATAATCAGCATTAACACGAGAAGCACGTTCTAGCAAACGAGAGTGTAGGTAAAATACATCACCTGGATAGGCTTCACGTCCTGGTGGACGGCGTAGTAACAGCGAGATTTGACGATAGGCAACTGCTTGCTTGGACAAATCATCATAAATAATCAACGCATCCTGACCACGATCACGGAAGTATTCACCCATGGTACAACCAGCATAAGGAGCAATATATTGTAGTGCTGCAGGCTCAGAAGCAGACGCCACCACCACAGTAGTATAAGCCAACGCACCAGACTCTTCTAGTTTACGTACTACGTTAGCGATGGTAGAACGTTTTTGACCAACTGCCACATAAACACACTTAATGCCAGAATCTTTTTGGGCAATGATAGCATCAATTGCCATAGCAGTCTTACCGGTTTGACGGTCGCCAATGATAAGCTCACGCTGACCACGACCAATCGGAATCATGGTATCAACCGCTTTATAACCTGTCATTACAGGCTCATCAACGGATTGACGAGCAATAACGCCAGGTGCAATCTTTTCAACTTTATCGGTCAATTTTGCATTGATTGGACCTTTGCCATCAATAGGGTTGCCTAATGCATCAACCACACGACCCAAAAGTTCAGGACCAACTGGCACTTCTAGAATACGGCCTGTGCAATAAGCTTTCTGACCCTCTTGTAAAGGGAGATAATCCCCCAATACAACCGCACCGACTGAATCTTGTTCAAGGTTGAGTGCCATGCCATAAACATTGCCCTCAAACTCAATCATCTCACCATACATGGCTTCTTCTAAGCCGTGAATTTTTACAATACCATCAGAGACACTGACGATAACGCCTTCAGTTTTTGCAGTTGCGCTTACGTCAAGGTCTTGAATGCGTTGCTTAATCAGATTGCTGATTTCAGCTGGATTCAATTGTTGCATTGCCTTGTTTCCTATAATTTAGACAGCCTCACAAATGTTTTTAAACTGTGAGCTGAGTCTGTAATTGTTTTAACTTACCACGCACCGAGCCATCGGTAAACTTATCGCCCACTTTAATGGTCGCACCCCCCAACAATGAACTATCCACAGCTTCATGCAAGATAACAATAGAGCCTGTTGATACAGCCAAAGACTCTTGTAGGGATTTACGTTGAGCATCAGTTAACGGATAGGCTGATGTTACGTAAGCGTCAACCTGTTTTAGCTCTTTCGATTTTAGCTTGCTGTAATGAGTACAAATCTCAGGAAATAATGATAATCTGCCATTTTCGGACAACTGACTAACAAAGTTTGTGATCGCCTTACTTGCTGACAAATGCTTGCTTCCTGTAAGTACTTGTGCCGCTGCATCAACATCAACACCTTGAGATGCTGCTGCTTGCAAAGTCTGAACCAGTGGAGAATCTACTGACTTTTGGCTAGTATAAATATCCATTAAAACAGACGTTTTTTTATCCGAAGAAATGGCTGGATTGTTTAGCAAATCAATAAATGCATCATTGTGCACAATTTCAGATGCTATTAACAAAAAATCTTCCCATTCGTTAATTGCATTTTGCTCTTTAGCATAATCAAACGCAGCCTTTGCGTAAGGTCTTGCCAAGGTAGATAATTCAGCCATGATTTCCTCTAATTACAGCTTGGTTGCCAGTTGTGCTAACATGCTGGCATGTTTTTGTTCATCAACTTTTTCTTCTAAAATCTTTTCAGCACCTAGTACCGCCAAACTAGCGACTTGTGAACGCAGCTGCTCACGAGTTTGAGCAATTTGTTGTTCAACCGTTTGCTGTGCAGTGGCAATAATACGTTCGCCTTCTAAGCGAGCTTGCTCTTTAGCATCTTCAATCATTTGATTGGCAGTCTTATTAGCACGCTCAATGATAGAAGCAGCCTCAGCTTTGGCATTTGCAAACTCTTCTTGCACTTGCGATTCAGCAGATGCAAGATCAGCTTTTGCCTTCTCAGCGGCATTTAAGCCTTCTTCGATTTTACGTTGACGCTCGTTAATCGCTCCGATGAGTGGCGGCCATACAAATTTCATGCAGAACCACACGAAAATCGCAAACGCAATCATCTGACCGATAATGG
>NZ_JAUNDY010000034.1 GCF_030525845.1 Moraxella sp. | reverse complement strand
GGCGTGCTTGCATTGTCTGCTTCGGTGGAGGGGTACCTAAAAACAATCATGCCAATGTGGCAACGCATTGTCATGGCGATTGGGGCATTTTGTTTGATTGCACCCGAAACAATCACCGATGTGATTGGTGTTGTGCTTGTGCTGGTTGTGGGGGCGATACATTTAAAAACTAGTAAAACAAAAACCATTTAATTTTATTTTCACCCATTAAAATGATGAGGGTATATTATGACTTATTTTGACAAACACCGTCAGGTTCTTTTTTGCAATGACGACAAATCCATCGCTGACTACCAAACAGCGATGAACCAAGCGGTACAAGCCGTCTCAAGCTGGCTAAAAGAAGACCAAATGTACACAGGCGGTAGCATTAAAGAGCTTCGCTCCCAAATCGCCTTTAACCCCAGTAAAGACGGCTTGGGTGTACAAAAATCACTTGACCGCCTTGTGGAGCTGTTTTTAAACAAAAGTTTAAAGGTGCATCACCCTCATTCTTTGGCACACTTGCATTGCCCCACGATGGTAACTTCACAAATTGCTGAAGTTCTCATCAACGCCACCAATCAGTCTATGGACTCGTGGGACCAGTCGCCAGCAGGCTCATTGATGGAAGTACAACTCATTGATTACCTACGCCAAAAAACAGGCTATGGGGCTGGCACGGCAGGGGTGTTTACTTCTGGTGGTACACAGTCCAATTTGATGGGCGTTTTGCTGGCTCGTGATTGGTGAATTGCCAAAAATTGGACAAATGCAGACGGCAAAGAATGGTCGGTTCAAAAAGATGGCATTCCTGCCGATGCGATGACAAAGGTTAAAGTACTTTGCTCCGAAAATGCCCACTTCTCCGTACAAAAAAATATGGCGATGATGGGTATGGGCTTTCAATCAGTGGTTACTGTGCCTGTTAATGACAATGCCCAGATGGATACAGTTGCCCTTGCCAAAATTATGGCGGACTTACAGGCAGATGGCAAAATCGTGGCGTGCGTGGTGGCAACGGCAGGCACGACAGATGCAGGGGCGATTGACGACATCAAGACAATCCGCAAGCTGTGCGATGACTATGGTGCGTGGCTACATATTGATGCGGCGTGGGGCGGAGCGTTACTGTTATCTAACGACTACCGTGATATGCTTGATGGTGTGGAGCTGTCGGATTCTATCACGCTTGATTTTCATAAGCACTTTTTCCAAAGTATCTCGTGCGGTGCGTTCTTATTAAAAGATGAGCAAAACTACCGCTTTATGCACTATGAAGCCGAGTATCTAAACTCTGCCTATGACGAAGAACACGGCGTGCCAAATTTGGTGTCCAAATCTTTGCAGACCACTCGCCGTTTTGATGCCTTGAAGTTGTGGTTTACGGTAGAGGCGTTGGGCGAAGAGCTGTACGGCTCAATGATTGATCACGGAGTTACCTTAACTCGTGAGGTAGCGGATTATATCAAGGCAACCGATGGTTTAGAACTCCTAGTTGAGCCACAATTTGCGTCTGTACTATTCCGTGTTGTGCCAAAAGATTATCCAGCAGAGTTTATTGATAATCTCAACCAAAATGTCGCCGATGAGCTGTTTGCCAAAGGCGAGGCGAATATTGGCGTAACTCGTGTCATTGACAGCCGTCAAAATGTGCAGTCTTTAAAGATGACCACCCTAAGCCCCATTGCCACGCTGGATAATGTCAAAGCCTTGCTTGGTCAAGTTTTGGCAGAAGCCGAGCGGATTAAAGATGATATTAAAAATGGGGTTTATACACCGCCGATTGATTGATTGATGATTGTTGATTTTTATGTGATTTGTAGGGGCGAATTGCAATTCGCCCCTACGGTTAATGGTAATTTTGGTATTATTTTAAAATGAATTTAATATAAATCATCAATGAAATCAACCATCTATATTGGCACAGGTGGGTATAGCGACACCGATTTGATTGGTACACTTTACCCACACGGTGCAAAGGCAAGCGAGTTTTTGCACCACTATGCCAATCATTATGACTGCGTGGAAATCAACAGCAGTTTTCACGCTCCCATCGGGCAAAAAGCCCTGCTGGGTATGCTAAATAAGGCAGACGGACGACTTAAATTTTCTTTAAAACTGCACCAAGAATTTAGCCATACTCGTACGGCCGCCGCCAAGACCGCCCAAGAGTTTTTGGACATTCTTACCCCCATTCAGTCTTTTCTTGCTCCATTATTATTACAATTTCCCCACAGCTTTGAGCGAACGCCCGCCAATCGTCAATATCTGGGCGAAGTGGTAAAATGGTTTGAAGGTTGGCAACTTGCCATAGAATTTCGCCACCCAAGCTGGCATATTGACCCTGTATTTCATCATTTTGGTAAATCACCTAATCTGATTTGGGTCAATACCGATTATCCTAAGAACATCGGCTTGCCCAATACGCCTTTTTGGGCGAACACTCGCACCGCTTATTATCGGTTGCACGGACGGCGTAGCGACTGGTGGGAACAAGAGAGTGCCAAAGAGCGACACGATTATCGTTATAGCGATGATGAACTTGGCAAAATTGCTGATGAGATTTTTAACCATCGTACCAATTTTGATGAATTGTTTATTTATTTTCAAAATACCACCAATGCTCATTCTTTTTATAATATTATTCAATTAAAAGAATGTTTGTCTGCTCGTGGTTTTGTGGTGAAAACGCCAGAACTCAAAGGGCAAGCGGAATTGTTTTAATAATTGGGGAATTGTGCCATAATAATCAGGGCTATTTGATAGGAGAATGCGAATGTTAATTACCATAAAAACCAAATTGGCAATTGCTTTGAGTGGCGTGTTGTTTTGTGCGGTGGCGTTTGCTGATGAATTGTTTATTACCGTTTTTGATAATCAAGATAATCACGAAATAATGGGGTTAATGGATAAAAATGGCAATGTAGTGTTGCCGACCAAATATGATAATATTCGCCAAAGTGATGAAGTGGTAAATGATAATTTTGATAAAAAATGGGTGGGCATTTATAAAAAAGATGACGAATACTTTGTGGATTTTTATGATTTGAATGGGCGGTTTTTGGTAACCAAGCCCGATAATATTTATCATTTTGATATTCGGATTTATCCTTTTGTGATTCCCTATCCTGATTTATCAAATCCCAAGTTGCTTGCCAAAATAGAAGAATTAAGCAAACAACTTGATGAGAGTCCTGAGTCTGAATATAAAGCCCGAGCAATCGTCAATAGTTATGGCGTGATGATAAATAATAGAACCAAAAAATCCATACCATTGACCGATAAGAATATCGCCGAAATCGCTCGCTCCCAAAACGATAGCCAGAAAAAGCTCGGCTTAATTGGGGCGATGGACGATACAGGCAAATGGGGATTTATTGACGAAAATGCAAATTGGGTTATTCGTCCGCAGTTTGAAGATTTATATGAAGATGATAAAGATTTTTTGCTTACGCCAAATATTTTGAGCATTCATCAATATCGCAAAATTTTTGATAAGGACAATGATGATTCTTGTCAGGGTTTTGTCTTTATGGACGGCTCAACCGCAGGCGAGTTTAAGTCTTTTAAAGGCTTTGAAAAACATTTAAAATATGGCAATATTGGCTTTGCCGAGCCGTGTCGCCCTTTTGCCAGCGTCCACCAAAATTATAATGGCATTATTAACGACAAAGGCGAATGGCTGATTGAGCCAAAACAGGGTAGAAAACTGCTTTCTTTGCCCGATGATAAAGGCTTTGTGGCTTTTACAAAAGATGTGATAAATGATGATTTTAATGACCCAGCGTTGGATAAAATCGGTTTTATGGATATCCAAGGCAATATAAAAATTCCGCCACACTTTTATCTACCAAATTCCAAAGAAATGAGTTTTGACCGTAATAATGCCAAAGCAGAATTTAGTGATGATTTGATAGCGGTAAGCGAAAGCAAAGACAGTCCTTATTATGGTTTTATTGACCGTCAAGGCGAATGGGCGATTAAGCCGACTTTAATCACGCATAATGCCAATAGTTATTATTTTGATGATAATGGATTTTCTTATACTTATTTGCCAAATAATGAAAATCAAACCAAAATGTATAATAAATTAAAATCAAATTTTAGTTTATCCGAGCAATTATTGCCCAATAGCATTTCTGGCAGACGAGTGATTGACAAAACAGGGCAAGAGTTATTTAAAGAATTGGTTGGCGATTTTTATAATTTTAATGACAAAGGTTATGCGGTTTTTGCCAGTCATAAAAATCACGATTTGCAAGGCGTTATTAACAAAAAAGGGCATTTTGTTATTCCGCCACAATACGAAACGATTGAGCTGGCAGAAAATTTTGTCATTGCCACTTTATCCAAACAAACAGAGAATGACACAGACAAAAAAGGGCTATTATCGTATGACAATCAAGTGATTTTGCCATTTGAATATACACAAATTTATTATTATGATTTTGTGAGTGTGGAAAATGCTATTTTTGTGGTTCAACATCAAAATGGCAATTATGGCGTGCTAGATAAACAGGGCAATTGGCTAATACCATTACAAAATAATAAACTTGGTGTATTTGATGAAGGTGTTTGGTTTAAGACCATTGGGTTTAATTAGTCGCTTTTTGCCTTTTTTCTTTTAAAATCGGAATCACCGTAGAAAGTATTGCCGAACCAATCACAAGCACACTCCCCAAAGCGGTTAATAAACTCATTCGCTCGCCCAAAAAGACAAAGGCAATCAATACGCCAAATACAGGCTCTAAGGCAATCAGCATTCCGCTAATATGGGCGGGCGTTTTATTCAGCCCAATGTTCCAAAGTTTATAAGCCACAAAGCTACAACACACCCCTAAATAAATAACAGAAAACAGCCCAAGCCAATTAAAATGTATTGTCCAATCTTTTACCAAAAATAACGAAATGGGCAATGACAATATCGCCCCTTTAACCAATAATGCCGAAGTATAGACTTTATTATCCATTTGTGCCATTAAAGATTTTGAACTATGAATGCTAAGGGCAAATCCTGCCCCTGCCAAAAATACCAATAACAGCCCAAATAAATTTACCGCCCCATCGTCATTTGAACCAAGCACCAATAACACAATACCCAAAAGAGCAATCAGGCTTAATATCCAATCATAAATGGCAACTTTTTGTTTGAATAATAAAAACCCAACAATCAGCACCAATATCGGCTCTGTGCCAATAATCACCACCGCACTGCTTGCCGAAGTATAAGCCAAGCCCATAAACTGCATTAAAATGCCAATCGGAAACATTAAAAAAGCAATGCCCCATAATGATTTTTTGATGGGCTGGCTTAATGTTTTATGCGTTTTTAAAAAGAATGGCAAAACAATCAAACTGGCAATAAAAAATCGTATTTGAATGGCAATGGCAGGGTCAAACATCGTATAAGCGTATTTGCCTGCGGTAAAAGAACTTGCCCAAATAAGTAGGGCGATGATGATGTAGAACATGAATCACCTAGGCGGTTTGGCAATAAATAAAAGCCGATTGATAAAATCGGCTTTGGTGGTTATTTGATGCTCTCATCAAGCAGAGTCTCTTCGCTGGATTTCCAGTTATAGGCGCCGTATAGCACCATTTGCATTTGGCGAGTGCAATGTAGGAGCATGGCTTCTTTGGTAGCTTCAAGGTTTTCATCTGCCGTGTGTTCTTCGTCATCTGCAAGTTTTGGGATATAAGTGAGGTCAAGCCACTCAATAATCCATGAAAAGCTCAGATTGACACCAATCTCAGCAAGCAGGTAACGATCATCATCGCTGACGTGTTCAAAGGCAGGTTGTAGTGCCAAATCTTCACTCATGACCTTAGCAAAGGTTTTAATCTGTTCGCTCACGGCACGGCGAACCGCTTCTGAACCGCCAAAACGCTCGCTGGCGATAAATTGCCAATAGCGTGGCTGTGCGTCCACTGCTTTAAAGAATAGTTGCACGCTTTTGGCAATTTGGCGTTCAAAGGTGCGTCTTTTGCCAAATTGCATGTGTTCACGTAGCATGGCAAGGGCATTACCCAGCTCGTCTTCAACCAATGAGCGACCCAACTCCTCCATGTCATCAAAATGACGATAAAAGGCGGTTGGCACCACGCCGACTTCACGAGTTACTTGACGTAGACCGATAGAGCCAAACCCTTGACCTGTCATGCATAGGTCAAGTACGGCGTTATAAAAAGCTTGGCGAGTTTGGCGTTTTTTCTCTTCGCGAGTCAAGGCTTTGGCTTCTTTGGTGGATTTGTCGGTCATGAAACACCTTTTAGATAAATTTTAAAAAAACAAAAAATACCAAAATTCACTCTGGGTCAATTTTGGCTAACGACACATTATGTACAAAATTATTAAAATTGCAGGTCATTTGCTGATAAATTGATGTTAGCAAATGCCAAACAATAATGATACTCAAACTATTATACCACATTTTTCTGATTAAAAAAGTGTGTTAATACACTATTGGCACAATCATGGCGACTGTCAGCTCTCAGATGTGACGTAACGTTTGCCATGCTTTGTGTTTGGTGGGTACTGTTGCTTAGAATGTTTAGGGCATGTGAAGTGATATTGTCGGTGGTGGCGTGGTCTTGGATAAGCTCTGGGACGATGGCTTTGCCTGTTTGGTGGTTGGATAGGATATTGGGTAGGCTGACATAAGGGATTTTGACAAGGTGTTTGGCGATGGTGTAAGTTAGGGCATTTAGTCGATAGATGACCACCATCGGACGGTGCAAAAGCAGAACTTCTAGTGTTGCTGTGCCTGAGGCTAAAATGACAAGTGAGCTTGCATTCATGGCATGCCAGCTGACAGGGCGTTCTCCATCATGTCCGACAATGATGTGATATGAGGCGGATAAATGAGGGGCTTGACGGTCAATTTGCTGGCGGATAAGCGTGGCGTGTTCTTGGCTGACGACAGGTAGAATAAATTCAAAATCTCCTTGTTTGTCAAGAGCGTGCATGCTATCAATCAGTAATGGCAAAATGGCATTAATCTCTGATGTGCGAGAACCTGCCATGACGCAGATGGGGGTTTTGGTGGGGCTTAAAGGTAGCTTAAAATTGCTGATAAATTCGTCAAAAATCACCGATTGGGGGCGAGGGTCAGCGTGTAGTTTATCAAGCAGGGGGTGTCCTACGCATACCGCAGGGTGATGGTGGCGAGCATAAACATCAAGTTCAAAGGGGAATAAGCACAGCACCAAATCGGTGGCTTCTTTGATGGTGTGAATGCGGTTTTCACGCCACGCCCAAATGCTTGGACTGACGTATTGCACACAAAACACGCCTGATTTTTTTAGGGTTTTGCCGAGTCTTAGGTTAAAATCAGGAGCGTCAATACCGACAAAAATATCAATCTTTTGGGCAAAAAAAGCGTCCAAAATCTCACGTTTGGCGGATAATAAATCGGGCAAATGCTTGATAACTTCGACAAGCCCCATGACTGATAGACGGCTCATGTCAATGAGCGAGTGTAGTCCTGCGTTTTGCATGAGCGTACCACCAACCCCCACCCAAGTGATGTTTGGGTGTATGGCATTCATTTTGGTTATAAAATCGACCCCTAAAGCATCGCCAGAGGGTTCGGCACAGACGATACCGATGGTTAGTGGTTTGGTCATGGCAAGATTAGCGTTCTAGATATTGGATTTTGCCTGTAACGCCGTCCCATTTTTTGTGGTCGGGCATGGGGTCTTTTTTCTCAGTGATATTTGTCCATGTCTGGGATAATTCATCGTTGATTTTGATGAATTCTTCTTGACCTGCTGGGATTTCATCTTCACTAAAAATGGCATTAGCAGGGCATTCAGGCTCGCATAACGCACAGTCGATACACTCGTCGGGACTGATGACAAGGAAGTTTGGACCTTCATAAAAGCAGTCCACAGGACACACATCAACGCAGTCGGTATATTTGCAAAGAATGCAATTATCAGTAACAACAAATGCCATAGCAACCTCTTTTTGTTTATTGAATTTATTGGAATAATTATCATTAAAGCATATTAACGATTTATCCAAACCTGCTATATTTTATACTTTTTGATGAATAATCTCAAATTAAAGCATGGTTTTTTAATGACAAAAATTTGTAAATATTAAAAGTGATTATTATTACAAAGAGTTTGCAAAAAATAATAAATGGCATAAGAAGCATAAAAATTTCATTTCTAAGCTGATTTAAATGCACTTATGCAAATTGGGAATATATAAAGATGACATGGGGGTTTATTTATGTCTATTAAGGTTTGTGTTAATTGGCTGTGTTTGGTTATTGGATTATCATGGAAGCAACCTGTATTTGTACGCAGGTTGCTTGCTGTGATGGTCCTTAAAGGGGATTATGCTGTGCTTTTTGGGCGGTTTTGGCGACTTTATAGCATTCTTCGATATGTTCAAAGGCGATTTTTTTAAAAATCAAATAACCGATGGTGCCTGCAACAATCTGCCCGCCAAGTGGCACGTATTTGGCGACTTGTTTGCCGATGATACGAGTGCCAAAACCTCGCACGGTTTTATTGACCAGACCACGTGTGGCAATCAAAGAGCTGACCATCATGATTTTGTCGGTGAGTTTTTTTTCACGAGCCTGCACGCTGTCTTTGTCTTCTAGACCAAAACGAGCATTAATCTCAGGCAATAATTGCGAGAGCATACCAACATCAATGAGAACGTCTAAAAAGGGCACAGGAATGATGGCGACCCCTGCCGAGATTTTGGCACGAGCTTTGGCAAGCTGTTGGCATTCACGTCTGATTTGGTCAAGGTTTAGCCCTTGTACGTTTTTGGCGATTAGGGTGCTGTTCATTATTGTCTCCAAATTCATAAAACCACCTAATCATACCATAGGAAATTCTATTTTTTGTGGTAAAGTTACCAAAAAAGTGTATCATCATGTAAATTTTGAGGGAAGTGTGAAACGAGCATTTAAAAATGTGTTACAATGCTTGGCTAAAACAAAAATACAAATGAGCATGAGACATGATAAAAAAAGATAATGGCTATCTTGATGATGATGACCCATTTAAACAGCAACCCATCAAAAATACAGGCATTCAAAAATTTGCCAGTGCTAATTTGTCGCATTTGACCAATACCAATATCCAAGATTTCGAGCATGCGTTTAGCAATGCAGGGAAATTTAGTCCACGCCACCTAAATCTCGTGCTTCGCCATGTGGAGCAAGCACCTGATGAGCTGGTAGATGTGTTTGGATATACCTTAGCTCGGATTTTGCATTCACGGCAAATCACAGATGTCAGCCAAATGGAGATGGCAGTAGCCAATCTGCTCCCTGCCTCTGACCTGTTAGGGCTTGATGAGGCAAGTCAAGTGATTGATAAAGCCATCGATGAGGGCAAACGCATTTTGGTGGTGGGGGATTTTGATTGTGATGGGGCAACCTCAACCACGCTGGTGGTGCGCTCGCTTCGTGAAATGGGGGCAGATGTTGAATTTTTGGTGCCTGACCGTTTTAAATTTGGCTATGGATTAACCCCAGAAATCGTGGAGCATGGGGCAGAACTGTTTAAGCCACAACTCATCATCACCGTAGATAATGGCATTTCTAGCCATGAAGGGGTTGCCAAGGCAAGTGAGCTTGGTATTGACGTTGTCATCACTGACCATCATTTAACAACAACCGACAGCCCAAATGCGGTGGCGGTGGTTAACCCCAACCAAAAGGACTGTAATTTTGCCAGCAAATCGCTCGTGGGTGTGGGTGTGGCGTTTTATGTCATGGGGCGAGTTGCCAGAATCCGCCGTGAGGCAGGCAAACCCACCACGAGTGTCGCCAAATATTTGGATTTGGTGGCGTTAGGCACCATTGCTGATGTCGGTCATCTTGACCAAAACAACCGCATTTTGGTAACTCATGGCTTAAACGCCATAAAACAGGGCAACTGCTGTGTGGGGATTTTGGCGATTTTAGAACAAGCAGGGCGAGACGTAAGCAAAATCAGTGCTGATGATTTTGGTTTTGCCATCGCCCCACGCATCAATGCGGCTGGACGTATGGACAACATGCGTACAGGCGTAGAGTGTCTTTTGACTGATGATTGGGGCGAAGCACACCGTTTGGCGACCGAATTAAACCGCTTAAACCTCTCACGCCGTGCCATCGAAACACAAATGCGAGACGAAGCAAGTGCCATCATTGATGAACTCCACCTTACCGACAGTCAGCCTCCAAAGGGCATTTGCCTCTACCAAGACAACTGGCATCAAGGCGTGATTGGCATTGTGGCAGGGCGTATCAAAGAAAAAATGTATCGCCCCACCATTGTCTTTGCCCCTGCTGATGGCGAAAAAGTGGGTGATGATGATTTGATAAAAGGTTCTGGGCGGTCGATTGCAGGCATTCACATTCGTGATGTCATTGAGACGGTCGCCATGAATCACCCTGATTTGATTTTGCATTTTGGCGGTCATGCGATGGCGGGTGGTCTTACCATTAAAAAACGGGATTTTGAATGCTTTAAAACCGCCTTTGAGCAAGTTGTCCACGCCTTTGATGATGATGTGTTTGAGCAAGAGCAGTTTACTGATGGTAAATTGTTACCCCAAGATTTTAGCTTGCATTTTGTGAATGTCCTAAAAAACGTCAGCGTGTGGGGCAATGGCTTTGCTCCGCCTGCTTTTGATGGGGTATTTACCGTTCTAAATTTTCGTATTTTAAAGGACAAACACCTAAAACTCACCTTGCGTCATGAGGGTGTGCAATACCCCATTGATGCCATTTGGTTTAATTATGACGTGGAGCATTGGGATTATCGAGCCAATACCGTGCATTTGCTATTTACCCTTGAAAGTAATGAATGGCAAGGCACACAAAGTTTACAGCTTATTGTTAAAGATTTGGCGGTGGTGGATATTAGTTGAATACATGAGATAGATAAGGTGGGTATAAATCTCACCTTTTTTAATCCAAAACTTCAACCGTTGTTTAATGCATTTTCAATAATTTGTCGAATGCCGTCTTGTTTAAATTGCTCTTTAAATACAACTTTAATGCCCAAATCAATTTCATTAAACAGCTTTTCGGCATGTTTGATTTTTTGGTGCTCTTCTAGGCGTAGATTATCATCACCATCCACATTTTTACTTTCCAAAATTAAATTTAGAATATCGCCATTACTGGTTTTAATAATATAAGCAAAATCAGGAGAATAGCTTTTGCCTCCTGCCACAGGAATTTTGATAGAATTTTTGGGAATTTTGGTAAAAACTTGCACTTCTTTGATTTCGCTATTTATTAAATTTTGTTTTTCTAAATCGCTATCAAAATATACACTATCAAATAAAAATTGTTTTAACGGCTCATTGTCAAGATAATCCACCTCTAAATCACTTGCCAAAATTTCACTTTTTGGTTTGCCGTTTGTATCAGTAAATTTGGTTGGGTGAATTGTTCCGCCAATGTGTGTAAAACTCACTTCAAAATGATTAAATGAATTTAATAATAACCAATCATCAAAACGTCTTTTGATCATATTAATGCTAAAATCATTTAAGTATTGGCAAATATCTAATTGATTATCAAGTTTTAATTCATAAAAAACTTGGTGCAAAGTAGGGAGTTTAATTAATGAGTTTTGTGATAATTTGAACAAAAAATCACGGTATGTCATCGTACAAATTGGCTCAAACTCGTCACGCTAAATTTACGGTCATCTTGATAAACAAAACCGTCCGAACCTGTATTGTAGGGCGGGTCAATGTAAATCATTTTAATGGCGTTAGCATAGGCGTTTTTTAGATGTTTTAATACTTCTAAATTATCGCCTTGTATTAGTAAGTTTTGGCTGTGTTGATTTTTTGGTTGGCTGTTATGCTCATTGTCGGTAGTTAATAGCGTATTGGGTGTTAATTCACGCAAAATTTTGGCATAGGATTTGCCTAGCCAATTAAATTGATAATGTTCTTTTTGAATGTTAATGTTTTGATGTTGGATAATTTCACTAAATTTATCAATTAAGAAATCGCCATTTTTATCAAAGCAGTTGGGGAAGTAGGATTTTAAAACTGCTAATTGCGGGGGGGGGGGGGGGAGGACGTTTTTTCTGTGTTAAATAATACTTCGGTGGTAATTATAAAATATCTCCAATGAAATAAAAATCAATGTTTGGGCTTGATTTGCAAACTTGGCAAATGCCAATCAAATCGCACCGCCAGCATTCGTACGCCAAAGGTGGTAATGAGTGTCAAAGTTTCGGTCAAATGCTCAGAAAATTCCAGTTTGTTGAGTGCAAGATACAGACATGACCCTGCAATGCTGGCACTGATGTAGATTTCTTTTTGTAAAACAAGGGGGATTTCATTGCAAATCATGTCTCGCATGATACCACCTGCAATGCTTGTCAAAACCGCCATTTGCACGGCAATGAGTGGGTGCGTGCCGTAGCTTAGGGCGACTTTTAAACCAATCAAGCTAAACGCCGACAAGCCAATGGCATCAAAAAATTTGAGCGTCCAGCCAACTTTTTTATAAAATTGAAAAAAGATTTGGCAAATGAGTGATGTTATCGTGATGATAAACACATAATTTAAATCCGTCATCCAAAAAAGTGGGTGGCGGTCAAGCATGACATCACGCAACGTCCCACCGCCAATCGCTCCGACCATCGATACCAAAATACACCCAAAAATATCAAAGCGTTTGTACAATGCTAGGGTCGTCCCTGCCACCGCACAAGCAATCACGCCAATCATGTCAAGCACATAAATGGCTAAATCAGAAAACAACATCACAAGCCGTCTGTGTTATTGGGACAGCACTTCTTGTGCCTGTGAGATCTTAGTGGCGGCTTTTTTGGCACGAGCTTCGGCACTCACGCCTTTCTTATCGGCTAGAAATCAACGTCTTACGGCACGTTAATGGGCACTTTCAACTTTTTTTCTGGCACGCTCGGCTTTCTTTTGGGCTTTTAGAGCTTCTTTGTCCGCCTTAGCAGAAGCTAAGACCGCTTGTTCAGCATTTTGTACCACAGTTGCCTGATAAGTGGCTTCGTCTAGGTTTTGTTGGGTGGTTGTTAAGGCTTGTTCAAGCATGGTGGTGTCATGGCGTGCGTCCTGTAAGCTCACGCTTGCACAACCTGTCATGATGGTTACCAACAAAGAAAAAGTTAGTATGTGTTTGATAGATTTCATGATTTACTCCAAATAGATACAATGGTAGAAATTAATGATGGTCATAAGACCAATAACAACGCTAAAATTAATTTAAGCTATTATTTTATAACAACTTTTTTATTTTGTAAAGACACCTGATTGTAGAGCTTTGTGGTCATTTTTAGATAAAACTGGCATATACAAAACGATAAAAACAGGGATTTTTAGGGCATATCAATGATTTAAAATCATCATTTACCCCGTGCGTCCGCCCAGATGATTTTGTGTAGTTGTAATTGTAGGCGTACTGGTAAGCCGTCTGATAAAATCCATTCGGCAAGCTCTACGGCA
>NZ_JAUNDY010000033.1 GCF_030525845.1 Moraxella sp. | reverse complement strand
GTGATAAATAGTCCAAAGTTCGTTACGGTGGTAATCGTCCCCACAAAGTCATCGCCCAGATGTCTTTGCATATAATGGCATTTTAGCCATGTTTCCACATGACGGCTTGCCTCTTCGGCTCGGCGTTCGGTGGTGGAGGTTTGCTCGCCTGCCTCGTCTAGGGTTTTATAAATCGCAGGTTTGGGTTTTTTATTTGTTACCTTGTCCTTAATGGCTCGGTGGAGCATGAGGTCAGGATAACGGCGAATCGGACTGGTAAAATGGCTATACTCATCATACGCCAAGCCAAAATGTCCGATGTTGTCAGGGCTATAATTAGCCTGCATCATCGAACGCAGGAGCATTGAGTGAATGCTCTCGGTGTCCGCTCGTCCCTCTGTCGCCTTGATGACTCGTTGATAATCGGCATGGGTGGGCGACTCGGTGGGGAATGCCAAACCAAAGGATTTAAGGTATTCGGCAAGTTTACTGCTTTTTTCATCAGAGGGCTTATCGTGGTTGCGGTAGAGAGCGGGCAAGTCGTGTTTTAGGGCGAAATTTGCCCCACAAGTATTGGCAAGGAGCATCATCTCCTCGATGAGCTTGTGGGCGTCTCCTCGTGTGCGTTTTTTGATGTCTTTGATGTCGCCATCTTCGCCAAAGACGATGTAGCTTTCTGCCGTCTCAAACGCCATCGCCCCTCGCTCCTCTCGTTTTTTATCAAGGACTTGGTAGAGGGCAAAAAGCGTGTCCACCGATTTCATCACATCTGGATTTTTGACCAAATCATCGGGCAAGGTCTCATTAGTCGGGTCGTCAAAATAGGCATTGACTTGGTTATAAGTCAGGCGAGCTTGTGAGTGCATGACCGCAGGATAAAACTCATAGCCTGTAACCTTACCTGCTTTTGACAGCTTAATATCCGCTACCATGCACAGTCTATCGACTTTGGGGTTTAGTGAACAAAGTCCATTGGACAGCACCTCTGGGAGCATGGGGACGACACGGTGCGGAAAATAGATGCTCGTGCCTCGTTCATAAGCATCGACATCAAGCGGACTTTGGGGGGTTACATAGTGGCTGACATCGGCAATGGCGACCACCACGCGGTAGTTACCCCCAGAGCGTTTGCAGGCATACACCGCATCGTCAAAGTCCCGTGCGTCCTCGCCATCAATGGTAATGAGTGGCAAATCTCGCAAATCCACCCGCCCTTTAAAGTCCGTCTCGGTTGGCTCGCCATAGCTGTCGGCTTGTTCTAAGGTGGCTTTGCTAAATTCAGACGGTATGGCGTGGTTTAACAGTGTGGTCTCGATGATGAGTTCACGGTCATTAAGATTGGTTAGCACTTCGCTGATTTTGCCGGTGGCATATTCTTGATAAGTAGGCATATCAATGATAGCGACTTTGACACTATCGCCCACGCTCACACCATGTGTCGCCACTTCGTCATCGGTCAGTGTAATCGGCTGATGAGCATTTGCCCCTGACAGACGCACAAAATAACCCTCATCATCGCTGTCAATCACACCCACAAATTCGCTACTGGCTCGGGTAATCACGCTGGTAATACGAGCCTCCGCCTTGCCTTTGAATTCAGTTGCCACCGCCTCCACCGTGTCGCCGTCAAAGACCACTCGCATTTGTTTTTCGTGTAAAAATAGGTCTGGCATGTCAGACAAATTCACAAAGCCAAAGCCCTTAGGATTGGCAATCACTTTGCCCGTAACGGTGGTCGGCAAGGGGGCAATGCTAAAATGAATGCCGTCCGTGCGTTCAAGCTGACTGTCTCTTAGCATGGCTTTTAGGCGATTGGTGAGGGCAAAAAACCGCTCCTCATCACCCAAAATCCCAAAATGTAGCCCCAGACTCTCCATCGTGGCAGGTTTGCTGTCGTTATTCATCTGGGCGACAGTTTGTAAAATCAAAAGACGGCTTGGAATGGGGTTTTGGTATTTGTTCGCTTCATCTATGGCGTTGGGGTCGTTCCACAGGGGGTTTTTTGTCATGTTCGTACTCTGTTTGTTGGTTGGTTTATCATATCATATTTGGAGATGGGAATTTATATAAAAAGCAAATAATTGTACAAGATAAGCTTGATATTATTTGATGCTATTGATTGGTTATGCTAAATTATGTTAGTATTATGGCTACATGGTTGTTGATGACAAGGTCATAATCAGTACAAGCATCATCATGCCAATACCTGATGGTCAGACATTAGGTCAAACATTGGTATTAGGAGGTTATGTTATGATTAGGCTGGTCCGTCATGACTTTGTTAAATTTTCGTCATCGTAGATTAGACCATTTTGGGAGATTGATATGCAAAAGTTAAGTGTTTTATTACTAAGTGCTTTGTTCTTAGCAGCTTGTGGTAATGATAAACCTGACACTTCTGTGCAGACAACGCCGGATAATGCACAGACAAGTGAGGTTGTTCCTGTTGAGCGCTATGTTGTTGCTACCGAAGCTCATTATCCTCCCTTTGATTATCGTGATGATAAAGGCGAAATCATTGGTTTTGATGTGGACATCTTAAAGGCCATCGCTCAAAACCAAGGTTTTGCTGTTGATTTTATTCATGAAGAGCGTAGCAAGTTATTTGATAATTTAGACGAGGGTAAATCACAGATTTTAGGGGCGTGTTTGGGTATTACCTTTGAGCGTTTGGCTCGTGCGGAGATTTCTACGCCCTATGCTTTTGCTCCCAATGTCATCATGAGTACCAAAGACAATGCTGTTACTGGTCTTGCAAGCTTATCAGGCAAAAAAGTAGCGGTACAGGGTGGGTCATTTAGTGCTAAGTTACTCCAAGATATTCCCAATGTGCAAGTTACCGAGACAAATAGCCTATTTGAAGCATATAAAGCATTTGCGATGGGTGAGGTGGATTATGTGGTGGGCGATGCAGGCTCATTGGAGCATTTTCATAAAAATAACCCCATTGAAGGCAAGGAAATTGAGCTGACCGTTTATGATAAAACAGAAGATACTCGTGTTGGTTTTGCGGTGCAAAAAGGCAATACTGAGCTACTCAATAAAATCAACACAGGTCTCAAAAACCTCCAAGATGATGGTACTTATGATAAAATCTATGCTAAGTGGTTTGGAGACAATTCTACCATGCGAATCCCTGCGGAGTTTATGGGCAAACCTGTCGGTAAATAACCCAAATCCAACCAAAAAAGACAAGTTTGACTTGTCTTTTTATTTGATTAAATGGCGGCATGATGATTTTATCTAATTTTGACGATTTTAAACAGACCGAACAAAGCGGTTATGTCAATGCCATTGCTCGCATTGAACGTGAGCTGTTTGATGATGCATGGGACGGCTTGTCAGTGGGCGATGTTTTGGGGCAGTTTGGGGCGGGGGTGCTTGTCGCCTGTGATGACGATGATGAGTGCATGGGTTACTTGATGTATCAAATCGTCTTTGAGGTGGCGGAAATTTTACGCATCGCCACCGACCCTGATTTTCAAAAACAGGGTGTGGGCAAGGGACTGCTTGATGAATTTGAAAAGCTGTGCAAGGAAAAGGGGGCGGAGCGAATTTTACTCGAAGTGCGAGCCGATAACGCCCCAGCGATACGCCTGTACGAACGGCATGGATTTTATCAGATAGACGTTCGAAAAGGTTATTACAAAGACGAATGGGGGGCGGTGGATGCACTGATTTTGCAAAGGGATTTATGAATTACTGTTGTTTGTCGCCCAAAGAAATTTCATGCAGAGGGTAGTTATGAAAATCGTTGCCATATTCTTTGCTTATTTTTTCCAATTGTGCCTTATCCGCCAAATAATACTCAATGGTCTGACGCACTGTCTCAAATGCCAGATTTTCCATGTCAATCTCATGCGGATAAAACAGACCGCATTCTAGGCTCTCACTCCCCACGCCAAATTGACCATCTTGTAAATTGGCAAGATACATCGCATGAATCTGCCCCCATTGTGGCAAATCAAATAGGGCGTAGAGTTTCAGATTCTCCGCCACGCCTTCGGCTTCTTCGACCGTTTCTCGCTTTGCCCCATCCATCATGGTTTCGCCATTTTCCATAAAGCCTGCTGGCAATGTCCAGTACCCATAGCGAGGTTCAATGGCTCGCCTGCACAGCAAAATGCGACCGTCATGGACGGCAAGCACGCCACAGACCATCTTGGGATTTTCGTAATGGATATAACCGCACGAGCCACACACAAGACGCTCCCGACTGTCGCCCTGTGGTATGGTGTGGGTGGCGGGCTGACCGCATTGTAAACAGTATGTCATAATTTGGTGTTATAATGAGTTTGATTAAGTTTAAAGGAAAAATGCCAAAATGACAAATGATTTTACCGACAAAACCACCATAACCCTACCCGCCGACCACCGTTTTTATGAGTTGGCAGGGCGACTTGGGGAGTATCGGGGTGTGGATATTGTGCCCTATACAGACAACAACGAACTACTGACAGGACTTATGCGTGAAAGTGCGATAAAGCATTATCAAAAATTATTAAATGACAACCCACCCCCACAGGCGTGCGTACTCATCGTCATTACTGATGAATCACGCCCACGCCTACTGCTCACACGGCGGTCATCTCGCCTAAGTAGCCATGCAGGGGAGGTGTCTTTGGTGGGTGGCAAGCGAGATGATATAGACAAAAGTTCGGCACAAGTTGCCTTGCGTGAAGCGTATGAGGAGGTGGGGCTAGATAGGGCGGATACGCAGATTTTGGGGTATTTGCCCATGCAGATTTCTAAAAAGGGCTTGCTTGTCCGCCCTGTGGTGGCAAGTGTGGGGGCAGATGTGGTGGATAAACTCACACCCAGCGAAGATGAGATTGCTCGGCTGTTTTGGCTTCCCTTTGGGGTTTTACGAAATCAACCCATCAACCATATTTTTGATAGGCAGCTATCCAATCACACCGCCAAACTACATACTCCTGCTTGGATTTATGATGATGAAGTGATTTGGGGGCTGACAGGGCGAATTTTGGCAAGTTTTATGGAGATTGGGTTTGGGGTCAAGTGGGGGTGGTATTATTGGGTGTGTTAAGGGTAAGTTTTACCAAAAATTTCCTTTAATTGGATAATGGTAGTGTGATTGCTATTGTCCAATACGGGTTTATCAAATAAGGGTGAGTAATTTTCTTTTTGGGTGGGTTTATTTGATAATTGGGGGTGTAATTTGTCCTTACAGGCTTGAGCGGTGGTTGGTATGGGCTGACCAAGCACCTCCAAAAGCATACCCTCTAAACAAAGGGGTGTAGAATACAAAATGGTAAAGTGGTTATCTTTGGCAATGTTTAAATCTTTATCTTTTACCTTGACATCACTATCCATAAGAATGTAAATTTCATCGTAACTGATATGGCTTGTGGTCTTTTTGGTATATTTAATCACATCGTGGGGCGAGCCACCCCCTGCGTGGTCAATTTTGATTTTCTTGCCCGAATTGCGTTCATTGTAAAGGCTTTTAAAATGTTCCAAAAATGCCTTCTCGCATTCACCCTCGCCCATGACAAGTAGTGTGGTTTTTTGAACTTTTGGGGCTATTTTATTGCTTGCCATGTGATGTTCCTTTATAGATTTGGCACAGCCGAAAATGCCCCTGCCATATATTTGGCATACAAATTATCATCATTACGCACGCCGTCCATTTCATCAAGTCGCCACGTTTCGGATAATTGGTCTGTTTTTTCTACCAGATAAATTTGATGTTTGTTTAATAAATTAAATACTTCTGGCGTATGACAAGTAAAAATTAGTTGGGCATTATGCGGATTGGTATGTGATGAACGAAATAAATTTAAAATCTCGGGTAATAATAATGGGTGTAAATCATTATCCAATTCGTCAATGACGGCAATACCACCACCATTTAATACAGGTAAAATTAAGCCTAATAAATTATAAGCGGATTGCGTACCGTTGGATTCTTGAAAAAAGTTTAATTCAAATTCTGTACCGTCTGCCATTTGATGAATACCAAACGGCATTAAAATTTCTTGCATTTGATTATTTTCATCAAAATGTGTAACAGTTTTGATTTCAATTCGTTTGATGCCTGTATCAAATTTTGTTAAAAGTTGTTCAGCTAAGGTTTTTAAATTAGGATTTTCCAAAAATAACTCTGAAACAGCAAATATATGATTGGACAAATTTATCCTACCGACCGATGTAATATTTGTGGTTAATCGCGAAATTGCATAAACAACTTGTAGAGCGATTGGGTTGTCTTGATGATATGCATAACTTATCATTGAGGTTTGCTTTGGGATATTATTAGCAATTTTTGAATGTAAAAAACCTTTGTGTTTATAATTAATCTTGCCCTCATCATAGCTACATTTAAAAATATAGCTAAATTGACTGCTGGATTTGATATATAAAGCTTCTCCTATAATTTTTTCTTTGCGTAAGGCAAGTTCATAACGATATTCTTCCAGTTTTCCTTGTTCGTTTTCAGCAAAAAAACCCAATTCAAATAAAGTTTCGTTGGATTGATTTAATGCAAATGGTTCAACAAGATTGCCTTTATGTCCATCAAATGAGGCTGATAAAATTAAGAGCCAATCTATAAAAGCCAAAGGCTTCAACAACTGCGTTTTGCCCGAACCATTTGCCCCCAAAACTGCCATTACTTTATTTAAACGATAGGTATCTTGGGCGGTTTCTAGACTAAAATCGTAGGCGGACGAAGTGGCTTGTTTGCTGACTTCAAAAGAGATTTCGGTGTCGTCAAGGTAGGAATAAAAATTATTAAAGCGGATATATTTAATCATATTTTGCCATTTTTCACAAAAATTTGTTGGTTTTGCCATAATATATGATAAATTTTCGCAAATTACAAGTCAATGCACAAAAAAATGGGCTTACTATAAGTGTAAACCCAATTGAAAATTACGCCTTTTGCATGGCGAGTGTCTGCAAAGTCTCAGGCGATGACCATAGCCCTTCTAAGTCATAAAACTCACGAGCTTGCGGAGTCATGATGTGTACGACAATTCGCCCCAAATCCACGAGCGTCCAATCGCTGTCCTTGTCGCCCTCACGTCCAAGTGGCATGAGCCCCTTTTCTTTGGCGGCTGCACCCAGTTTGTCTGCCAAAGCTTTGACATGGCGTTTGCTGGTGGCGTTGGCGATGATCATGCGTTCAGCAACTTCGGTCAGGTGCTCTACCGTCAATACGGTGATTTCTTTGGCTTTTAGGTCGTCTAGAGCGGTGGTTACAAGGGTAATTTGGTCGTCTAGGGAGAGGTTGTGATTGCTCATGATTTGTCAAATTTCTAAAACTAATCTACCATTATACCACATTTTTAGGGTGTGTTGAATTTTTATATTTGCAATTAAAAATGAGAAAAATCGCAAGTTTTTCAAGGAAAAGACCGCAGTTGATATTGAGATATCAACAAGGGTTTTGACGCAGAAAAACAAGATTTAGCCATTTTTAATGCAAAAATGATAAAAATTCACTTAATTATTTCTAATCTTGTAAATAATGTTATAAAGGTTCAACACGCCCTGTAAAGTTGATGATTTTTAATATAATTTAAAATGGACAAGGGCAAATGTGGCGGATGCTCATCATTTGCCAAAGAGGTTCGGATTTGGCTTGATGAAATGGCGACAATCGGCGTGCGGTCATAAAAAATGGGGAATTGACCGTCCAAAAACCCACCAAAATCATGCGTGATGTGTGGCAACACCTTTTCATCTATCGGCACGTCATTATCCGCCCGAGCCACCGCCCAGATTTGTACTAACTTTAACAATTCATCATAGGCTTTCCAGCGGTGTAGGCTTGACAGACTATCGCCCCCCATGACAAAAATTAGCGTGTCATCAGGGTGTTGTTTGTTTAATAATTTAACCGTGTCAATGGTATAAACAGGTGGGGTTTGGTGGATTTCTAGGGGGCAAATTTGGGCGAAAATATTTTCACTTTTTAAGATTTTACACGCCACATCAAGCATGGCAAGGCGGTGTGTGGGGTCGGTGGGATTGCCCTTAAAGGGGTTGCCTGCGGTGGGTAAAAACGACAACTCAAAGGTGGTATGTTGGGCAGATAGAGCGTGATAAATATGACGCATGATGTCCAAATGCCCCTCATGTACAGGGTCAAAGCTACCCCCAAAAAACACCCTTATCATCAGATGGTCAGCTCGCTGTCAGCTAGGACGTCATTTCGGCGGTTACGGACAAAGACGACTTTGTGATTATCGCCATTGGGATAGCGTTCGGCAAGTTCAAAATAGCGAGGGTACGCCTTTAAAAAATCGCTGAATTTGTCGTAGTTGAACAGTCGTGAGTCAAAATCGGGCTCAACTTTTAAAATGTAATTTTTGACAGGAGCGATGTTTGCCCAGCCGTGTTCATCCGCCATGCTGTCAATGGCACTTTTGACAAGGGCGATTGCCACGTCCACAGGTTTAAATTGGTTGTTGTCCGAAAAGAGCATGTCAGCCGAATCATAAAAATCAACATTGGCGGTCTTTTTCTGCTCCTCAAAGACTTCAAGATAAGTAAAGCGGTCGCAGGCTTGCATGAAGGCTTTGGGGGTGTGTTTTTTGCCAAAGCCATAAACAATCAAGCCCTCCTCACGGATACGCTGGGCAAGGCGAGTAAAATCGCTGTCAGAGGATACCAAACAAAAGCCGTCCAATCGCCCTTTATAAAGCAAATCCATCGCATCAATAATCAAGCTAGAATCGGTGGCATTTTTGCCGTTGGTATAAGAAAACTGCTGAATGGGCTGAATGGAGTAGGATAATAGCACGCTTTTCCAGCTGGCAAGCTGGGGCTTTGTCCAGTCGCCATAGGCACGGCGGACGTTTGACCGCCCAAGCGTGGCAATCTCGTTGAGCAGTGCTTCAAGATGAGTCGTGGACGCATTGTCGGCGTCAATTAATACCGCCAAAGATGCTTCGATGGGTGTTGGCATGACTGTGTTCGGTGGATAAAATAGCCCTCATTATAAAGGAAAAATGGGCGTTTATGTAGCCCTATTTGATAAATTTTGGATATTTGGTGCGTTTTTTGACGTGGTAAATTTTTGAATTTTTGTTATGATATGTCATCAGGTAAAGATTAGGAAAATCCCCATGTTGCACTCTCGCACCACCCAAACACCAAAAGCACGCCGACATACACCACGTGTTCATGATTTATTGACCAAAATTGGCACGTATCTTGAATCTGGTCAAGACAAGCATTATGACGGTGTAAATTTAACCCAAACCTCATCTATGGGGCATGTTCGTGTACAGGGGCTGGATTTGGGCGGTCAGTTTTTGGAGGCGATGTTTGGTAAAAAGACTCATGCGATACGCACTTTGGCGGATAAATATCTGCATGATGAGACACTACCTGCCATCGCTGATGGTATTTACCAAAAAATCGCTCAGTTAGCGCAGGCGTGGGCGGTTAGCTCCTTGCCTGATAATCCCAAAAGTTTAAGTGTGTTGGAGAGGGAGCAATTAGCAACAACCATCGCTCGTCAAAATCGTGCGTTGGCAACACTAGGAGGGACGCTCGGTGGCTTGGGATTAAAGGGCGTGGTTATGGATACGGCATGGCTACTTGTGGTGTCGCTTCGCACGGTGTATCAGTTGTCGTTTGTTTATGATGTGCCGCTGACAGGCAGGCAAGGGGTGTCGATGGCGTACGACGTGCTTTTGGGGGCAAATTTAACCAAAACCCAAGAAAAACAAGTACTGCTAACCGCATTGGCATTATCAAACACGCTTTTAAAAAATGCCAGACAGGGCAATCTCAATGACGAGTTATTTAAATTAAGCTCAACCAATGTCGCCTTCAACGACTTTAAAAAATTCTTAAAATTACTTCATTTGGATGAAATGCTTACCAGACATCATCTGGACATTGGGTCAAGAAAATTGCGTTGGTTGCAGGCGGGGACATCGCTGGGAGCGGTCTTTGTGGGCGTGCATTATAATCGAGGGCTGATAGATGAAGTGATAGGCACAGCGATGGCAACGTTTAAACCCAAAACCGCCCTTGGTATTGACTATCGGCATGAGACATCATCAGCCATATAAGGCTTGATTTTTGGTGTTAAATTGGTTAAAATAACAAATCCCATTTGGGATAAGTGCGTTTTTTGTGCGGATTTGATGAAAATTTCGCCAAAAACGAGTTTTTAATTAACGGGAGATTATTGCCTATGGCAACTACAAACCAACTTATCCGTAAAGGTCGCAAAACCATTACGGAAAAATCAAAAGTACCTGCGTTGAAGGCTTGCCCACAACGTCGTGGCGTATGTACTCGTGTATATACCACCACCCCTAAAAAACCAAACTCAGCCATGCGTAAAGTATGCCGTGTGCGTTTGACTTCTGGTTTTGAAGTATCTAGCTACATCGGTGGTGAAGGCCACAACCTACAAGAGCACAGCGTTGTGCTTATCCGTGGTGGTCGTGTAAAAGACCTACCAGGTGTGCGTTATCACACCGTGCGTGGTGCACTTGACTGTGCGGGCGTGAAAGACCGTAAACAAGGTCGCTCTAAATATGGTGCAAAACGTCCTAAGGCGTAATGCAATTAAACTAATGAATTGTGCATGGCTTGTGAGAATGTGTGTTAATCTAACCATGCCACATCCCAATCATGCAGTAAGGCTGGCTAAGTGCTTGATTTATAAAGTAAATGCCAGATTTACCCTGAAGACATAAGGAATTATTATGCCAAGACGTCGCGTTGTAGCTGCTCGTGAAATCCTACCAGATCCAAAATTCGGCAGCCAAACCATCGCCAAATTCATCAACCAAGTGATGGTTGATGGCAAAAAATCAGTCGCTGAAAAAATCGTTTACGGTGCATTAGAGACTGTTGCTGAAAAACGCAAAGTAGAAGACCCAGTTGCTTTCTTTGAAGAAGTACTAGAAAGCGTTCGCCCAACCGTAGAGGTTAAAGCCCGCCGTGTTGGTGGTGCTACTTACCAAGTACCTATGGAAGTACGTCCCTCCCGTCGTACTGCCCTAGCCATGCGTTGGTTGGCTGACGCTGCCGCCAAGCGTTCTGAAAAATCAATGGCTCTACGCCTAGCAGGTGAGCTTAATGACGCTGCCGAAGGTAAAGGTGCTGCCATCAAAAAACGTGATGACGTTCACCGTATGGCAGACGCGAACAAAGCGTTCTCACACTTCCGTTTCTAATTTGCCTTTGAAGTTGCTAAATTAGAGCATGCTTGGTTTGGGTTGGTAGATTTTCTCAATATTAAGCCCAAGCCGAGCAAATTAAGTTATTTTGTGATGATTAATTTGGCATTAATCCTGTTGATAGACAAAATAACACCCAATTAACACAATTTTTCTAGGAAAAATTATGGCACGTAAGACCCCATTAAATAGATATCGTAACATCGGTATCTCTGCTCACATTGACGCAGGTAAAACCACCACGTCAGAGCGTATTTTGTTCTACACAGGTAAGAGCCACAAACTTGGTGAGGTGCACGAAGGTGCAGCCACCATGGACTGGATGGAGCAAGAACAAGAGCGTGGTATTACCATTACTTCTGCTGCAACCACTTGCTTTTGGTCAGGTATGTCTGAGCAATTCCCAGAGCACCGCATTAACCTAATCGACACCCCCGGCCACGTTGACTTCACCATCGAAGTTGAGCGTTCTATGCGTGTTCTTGACGGTGCTTGTATGGTTTACTGTGCGGTAGGTGGTGTACAACCCCAATCTGAAACCGTATGGCGTCAGGCAAACAAATATAAAGTGCCACGTTTGGCATTTGTGAATAAAATGGACCGCACTGGTGCAAACTTCTTCCGCGTGGTTGAGCAAGTAAAAGCTCGTTTGGGCGGTAATCCTGTACCTGTGGTTGTGCCAATCGGTGCTGAGGATACCTTTGAAGGTGTTATCGACCTACTAGAAATGAAAGCTATCATTTGGGACGAGCCATCACAAGGCATGAAGTTCGAATATGGCGAAATTCCTGCTGATCTTGTTGATACTGCCAACGAATGGCGTAACAACATGGTAGAAGCCGCTGCCGAGTCCTCAGAAGAGCTTATGGATAAATACCTAGAAGAAGGTGATTTGTCTCGTGAAGACATCGTTGCAGGTCTGCGTGCTCGTACCCTAGCTTGCGAAATTCAGCCTATGTTGTGCGGTACTGCCTTCAAAAACAAAGGCGTACAACGTATGCTTGATGCGGTTATCGAATACTTGCCAGCACCAACTGACGTTGAAGCCATCAAAGGTGTGCTAGACGACAAAGATGGTACCGAAGCCAGCCGTGAATCATCAGATGACGCACCATTTGCAGGTTTGGCGTTCAAAATCATGAACGACAAATACGTTGGTAACTTAACTTTCGTTCGTGTGTACTCTGGTGTTGCCAAACAAGGCGACAGCGTGTACAACCCTGTTAAGATGAAGCGTGAGCGTATCGGTCGTATCGTTGAGATGCATGCCAACAGCCAAAACGAAGTTGAAGAAGTTCGTGCAGGCGACATCGTAGCATTTGTGGGTCTTAAAGATGTTACTACTGGTGACACTCTGTGCGACCAAGAAAATGTGATTACGCTTGAACGCATGGAATTCCCAGACCCGGTTATCTCGTTGGCAGTTGAGCCTAAGACCAAAGCTGACCAAGAGAAGATGTCTATTGCATTAGGTCGCTTGGCGAAAGAAGACCCATCATTCCGTGTTCGCACTGACGAAGAGTCAGGTCAAACCATCATCTCTGGTATGGGTGAGTTGCACCTTGACATCATCGTTGACCGTATGAAGCGTGAATTCAACGTAGAAGCCAACATCGGTGCGCCACAGGTTGCCTACCGTGAAACCATTCGTTCAACTGTTGAGGTTGAAGGTAAGTTTGTACGTCAAACTGGTGGTCGTGGTAAGTTTGGTCACGTATGGCTACGCCTAGAACCACTTGACCCATCAAGCGAAGTGGAATACGAATTTGCTGAAGAAATCGTGGGCGGTGTTGTTCCAAAAGAATATCATGGTGCGGTTGACAAAGGTATCCAAGAACGCATGAAGAGTGGTGTTTTGGCGGGTTACCCAGTTGTCAACGTTAAAGCAACTTTGTACGATGGTTCTTACCACGATGTTGACTCTGATGAATTGTCATTTAAGATGGCAGGTTCGATGGCATTCAAAAAAGGCTTTATGCAAGCCTCTCCCGTACTGCTTGAGCCCATCATGAAAGTGGTTGTTGAAACCCCAGAAGACTACATGGGCGACATCATGGGCGACCTAAACCGTCGTCGTGGTGCGGTACAAGGCATGGTTGACCTATTTGGTGGCATCAAAGAAATTACCGCCGAAGTGCCACTTGCTGAGATGTTTGGTTACGCTACTCAAATGCGTTCTATGTCTCAGGGTCGTGCAACTTATTCTATGGAATTTGCTAAATATCAAGAAACTCCGAAGAACGTTGCTGACGAAATCATCAAGAAATTCACCGCCAAAGATGATGATGAGTAATTTGCTCGCTTGATGTAAAGCGGCAATGAATAACTTGAAAAATGCGTTCGTTGTCGCCATCTAAGGCAAAGCATCCAACATGATTGGATGATCCAGATAACTCTTTTGACTTTAACATCTGATTGTTTAAGGTTATTTTTAAAGGAAATGAATTATGGCCAAAGCCAAATTTGAACGTAACAAACCACACGTAAACGTTGGTACCATCG
>NZ_JAUNDY010000032.1 GCF_030525845.1 Moraxella sp. | reverse complement strand
TGCCAATCTCGTGGATGTACATCACGATGATGGGGCGTGATGGTTTGCTTTCTGCGACCAAACAAGCTCTACTGAACGCCAACTATGTCGCCAAATCGCTGTCAGACGACTATCCTGTGCTTTATACAGGCAAAAACGGACGAGTGGCACACGAGTGTATCATTGACATTCGCCCCCTAAAAGAAGAAACAGGCATCACAGAGACCGACATTGCCAAGCGTCTGATGGATTATGGTTTTCACGCACCGACAATGAGTTTCCCTGTAGCGGGCACGCTGATGATTGAGCCGACCGAGTCTGAGAGCATTGATGAGCTTGACCGCTTTATCTCTGCCTTAAAACAAATCAAACAAGAGGCGTTAAAGGTCAAAGCAGGGGCGGACGGTTGGACAGCCGATAACAACCCACTGGTAAACGCTCCGCACACCCAAGATGTCATCGTGGGCGAGTGGGACAGACCGTATAGCCGTGAAGTTGGGGCATTCCCCCTGCCTTATGTCAAAGCCCATAAATTCTGGCCTTCGGTAGGACGAGTGGATGATGTCTATGGCGATAAGAATTTGATTTGTTCTTGCCCTAGTATTGATAATTATGAATAATCTTTTGGGTTGTTTGTAGTTTAAGATAAAAAATACCACTCAATGAAAATTGGGTGGTGTTTTATTAGCACGCCAGAATCTAAATATTAGGGCGTGTTGAACCTTTATAACACTTTTTACAATTTGGTAATATTATAGAAATAAATTGATCGTTTTTGCATTAAAAATGGCTAAATCTTGTTTTTCATCGTCAAAAGCTCGTTTGATAGAATAACTATCAAACTTCACTTTTTCCTTGAAAAACTTACGATTTTTCTCATTTTTAATGGCAAATACAAAAGTTCAACACGTCCTAGTCAAATATAAAATTTAAAATACAGATAACATTTGTTATAATAAACACACCAAGAGATGTTGCAACTTTTAATAGATACATTAAAGGTCAGGCTTGGTTTAATTATTTTTTAAAAGTAATAAAAAGTAATTATAAAACAACGACATCTGTTTATCTTTTTCAACTTCTTTATAAGGAATAGACAGATGTCTACTTTTACCGACTACAAAGTCGCCGATATCAGCCTTGCTGAGTTTGGGCGTAAAGAAATCCGCCTTGCCGAAACCGAAATGCCTGCCCTAATGGGACTGCGTAAACGCTATAAAGACGCTCAGCCTTTGGCAGGTGCTAAGATTGTCGGCTGTATCCATATGACCATTCAAACGGCCGTTTTGATTGAGACTTTGGTGGCGCTTGGGGCAGAGGTTCGCTGGACTTCTTGCAACATTTTTAGCACCCAAGACCACGCCGCCGCCGCCATTGCTGCTGCTGGCATTCCTGTCTTTGCTTGGAAAGGCGAAACCGAAGAAGAATACGAATGGTGCCTTGAACAGCAAATTCACAAAGATGGCCAGCTTTGGGACGCCAATATGATTTTGGACGATGGTGGCGATTTGACCGCCCTAATCCACAACAAATACCCACAAATGCTTGATAAAATTCACGGTATTAGCGAAGAGACCACAACAGGTGTTCACCGCCTGATTGAAATGCTGGGCAATGGCACGCTCAAAGTCCCTGCCATCAATGTCAATGATGCGGTTACCAAATCCAAAAATGACAACAAATACGGCTGTCGCCATTCTCTAAACGATGCGATTAAGCGTGGTACGGATATGCTTCTTTCTGGTCGCCGTGCGTTAGTCATCGGCTATGGCGATGTGGGTAAGGGGTCGGCTCAAAGCCTACGCCAAGAAGGTATGATTGTCCGTGTGAGTGAGATTGACCCAATCTGTGCCATGCAAGCCTGTATGGACGGCTATGAAGTGGTGTCGCCTTTTGTGAATGGAGAACAAAATCAAGGGGTTAATCGCACTTTGCTCCAAGACACTGATTTGGTCGTTACCACCACAGGCAACTACCACGTTTGTAATAGCGAGATGTTAAAAGCCCTAAAATCCACCGCTGTGGTATGCAACATTGGGCATTTTGACACCGAAATTGACACCCAATTTATGCGTGATAACTGGAAATGGGTAGAAGTCAAACCCCAAGTTCATCAAGTGTACCGTTCAAATGACGAGTCCGATTATTTGATTTTATTGTCAGAAGGTCGCCTTGTAAACTTAGGTAACGCCACAGGTCACCCATCTCGTATTATGGACGGCTCATTTGCCAACCAAGTACTGGCTCAAATGCACCTATTTGCCGAAAAATTTGCTGATTTGCCAGCCGATAAAAAAGCACAAAACTTATATGTTAAAGTTTTGCCTAAAAAACTGGACGAAGAAGTCGCCGCCGCAATGGTGGCAGGCTTTGGTGGTGTGATGACCAAGCTAACCCAAGAGCAAGCCGACTATCTGGGCGTGGCGGTGGAAGGACCGTTTAAGTCTGATGAGTATAAATACTAATCAACCATTAACAATCAATGGGTTTGGTTAATATCAAATCCATTGATGATGATTTTAAAGTTTAAAAAAATTGACATTAATTTATTTTAACCCCACAATATGATTGATAATTTTATCACGTCCATCTACCCAAATAACATTTTTCCAAATCAAGCAATGTCCGCTTAATCTCAACCCCTCCTGTATAACCACCCAAACCACCATCGCTGGCAATCACACGATGACAAGGAACAATGAGCGAAATCAGATTTTTGCCATTGGCATTAGCACAAGCACGAAAAGCATTTGGTTTACCGATATTGGTCGCCAATTCCTTGTAGCTGATGGTTTTACCATAAGGTATGGTTAATAAATTTTGCCAAACTTTTATTTGAAAATCCGTGCCGTACGATAAATCTAGGGGAATATTAAAATCTTGACGACAACCCATAAAATATTCATCCAATTGCTTTATGGTTTGTAAAGCGGTTTTTTGATTGCCATCAATATCCCTCAAATCCTTTGGTAAAATAAATCTCGCTCGCTCATCTAATTGGTCAAATAATTTGGCGGTTTTATCATCATACCAATCAAGTGCCAATAATTTGCCATTTTTAATGGTTAGGCTTATCATGGGTAAATTTAATTCATCAGGCGGATAATAATAGGTGCTTATCATCATTATTTCATCGCTCATATCAAAAAAGCAAAAGGCGAAATAATTCGCCCTTTTACTTATTTATCCTCGCTAATGAGTGCATCCACAAACTCTTTGGGGTCAAAGGCTTGCAAATCATCAATACCCTCGCCCACGCCAATATAGCGAATGGGAATGTCAGTCGTCTGAGCCACGTTAAACACCACACCCCCTTTTGCCGTGCCGTCAAGCTTAGTGATGGTAATGCCTGTCAGTGGGGTTGCCTCGCCAAAGATATTAACCTGACTGATGGCGTTTTGACCTGTACCAGCGTCCAGTACAATCATACACTCATGTGGGGCGGTTTCGTCCGCTTTTTTCATGACTCGCACGACTTTTTCAAGCTCGTTCATCAGGTAAGTTTTGTTTTGTAGTCGCCCTGCGGTGTCAGCGATGAGTACGTCAATGCCCTTTGCCTTAGCAGACTGCATGGCATCAAAAATCACCGACGCACTGTCCGACCCCTGACCCTGTGCCACAACAGGAATGCCATTTCGCTCGCCCCAAACTTGGAGCTGTTCGGTGGCTGCCGCACGGAAAGTATCGCCTGCTGCCAACATGACAGATTTACCTTCGGCTTGGAGGCGTTTGGCAAGTTTACCAATCGTGGTAGTTTTACCCACGCCGTTTACGCCCACCATCAGTATCACAAAGGGTTTTTTGGTGGTATCAATGACAAGGGGGGAAACTTTGGGTTCCAAAATCTCCACCAACTCTTTTTTAAGAGCCTTATAAAGCGAATGCGAATAAATCAAATCGCCACGTTCGGTCTGCTCGGTTAGGCTGGTAATGATACGCTTGGTCGCTTCCACGCCAATATCTGCCACCAAAAGCTGATCTTCAACTTCTTCTAAAAGCTCATCATCAATCTCTTTGCCGCCGACCAGCACATTCATCAAGCCCTCAGAGAGGTTTTTACTGGATTTGGCAAGCCCTGCTTTCATGCGGGCGAAAAATCCGCTTTGATTGTCGCTCATAATTTCTCGCTTTTATTAACTTCATTAGAACAATCATACCATTTTTAGAAAAAAATAACAATTCATCAAAAAATGGGATAAAATACTGATTTTTTATATCAAATGTGTTACATTATTGACATGGCTGTCAATCATGATGACAAACCTAAATTTAACACGGCATTATGATGGCACCAACAACATCAAATATAGAAATAGCCACAAGGATTTTTATGAAAACTCATGCATTATCTGCCATTGCTCTTGCCACCGCCTTGCTTGTCGGTTGTGGTAACGACAAAGTTGACCAACCCACAAAAGCCGACAGCGACGCACCCACCCAAACACAAAAATCCCCAAAAACCATCGCCATTAGTGCCATCGTTGAACACCCATCACTAGATGACATCAGAAAGGGCATTATTTATGGTTTGGGCGAGCAAGGCTATAAAGAAGGACAAAATCTTACGGTCAATTTCCAATCAGCACAAGGCAATATGGCAACCATGGGACAAATTTCCAAACAGTTCGCCTCTGACAACCCTGATGTCATCGTAGCAATTACCACCCCCACCGCCCAAAGCCTTGCTGCTGCCACACAGAGCATTCCTTTGGTCTATACCGCTGTCTCTGACCCTGTTGCCGCCAAGCTCATCGATGAAAACAACAAAGCCCTACAAGATAACATCACAGGACTATCTAGCCAGTTACCGCTAGAACCACAGATTGATTTATTTACTAAAATCAAGCCTGACGCTAAACGCATTGGCTTTGTGTACAGTCCAGGCGAAGCTAACTCAGTTGTCATCAAAGAACAACTGGCAATAGAGCTACCCAAGCGTGGCATGACACTTGTCGATGTCCCAGCCAATCGTTCAAGTGATGTCGCTAATGCCACTCGTGCCCTATCTGGACGAGCTGATTTGATTTATACCTCACTAGATAATGGGGTAGCCTCTGCGATGGAAGCGATGGTTGGCGTAGCAAATGAACTAAAAATCCCCATCATTACCTCTGATGAGTTTAGCGTCAGACGTGGGGCAAGTGCAGGACTTGGGGTCAACGACTTTGACTTTGGCGTAACCACCGCCAACCTTGTCGGTCAAGTACTAGATGGCACAAAACCTAGCGACATCGAGCCTACCGTCATGAACACCCTCACACTCTACATCAGCCCGCAAAACGCCGCCAATCAAGGCGTTAGTATCAGCGATGAGCTATTAAAAGAAGCCATCAACGTAGACACCACCCCACCCAAAGAATAACATAAATTGGTGGGGCAAATTACCCAATTGCCCTACCAACCCACAGGGTCAATATCAAGCACCATCTTAACGCCCTGCACATTTGGTAAGCCAAGCACCTGACCCCACCACCATGACAGCATGTGGTGCAAGGCTGACCGCTCTTTGGATAAAATCAGCATTTGCACACGAAATCGGTTATTTTGTTTTACCATTGGGGCATCAATGGGAGCAAGCACCGCAAAGGGGTGGCTGGTAGGCAAATGATTTTTTAGGGCAATGATGGCATTTTTGGCAACATCTAATTTATAAGCCTCCGCCTGAATTAACACCGCATAAGTATAAGGGGGTAGCCCCATTAACTGACGTTCATTGAGCAGACTCTTTGCAAATCTACCATAGCCATATTTTATCAAATTAAGCAATAAGGGATTTTGTGGATTAAAGGTCTGTATCAGCACCTGACCTCTTTTTTCGCCTCTACCTGCCCTACCCGCCACCTGCATGATGGTTTGGGCGGTATGTTCAGGCGAACGAAAATTTGGCGATAAAAACCCAGCATCAGCGTCAGCGACCACCACCAGCGTAACACCAGCAAAATGATGTCCCTTTGCCAGCATTTGTGTCCCCACCAATATCATAGGCTCTCCTTTTGATATTTGCTGATAAAGCCTATTCCACGCTCCTTTTTTGGTTACGGTATCGCGGTCAATTTGTACCACAGGATAAGTTTTTGTGGAGGTTTGTGGGTTGGCAAACAGACCATGCAAACGCTCAAAAAGCTGTCCTGTACCCTGACCGAGCACTACTAAATTGGTGCTGCGACATGTCGGACAATACATCGGCATGGCAATTTGATAACCGCAATGATGGCATTTTAGGTAAGCATGATGAGCATGATTTAGGGTGCTTTTATGCACGGTTAAATGGCTGCTACACCGCACGCAGTCCGCTTGCCAGCCACACGCACCACAAAGCATGATGGGTGAGTAACCTCTCCGATTTAAAAACACCAGCACCTGCTCGCCACGTGCCAAGGTTTGGCGTATCGCCTCTACTGTCTCGTGCGACAGTTCGGTGTTTTTATACTCGCCTGCCATGTCCATGTGTTGCACCGCCCCAAGCCTCATATCCACAAGGCGAAATGTCGGTGGCAGAGCCTCGCCTGCTCGTTTGGTCAGCAAGCACTCTGTCAGCTTACCGTCAAGGGTCAGTTTTAGCTGTTCTAGGCTCGGAGTTGCCGTCCCTAGCACCACAGGAATTTGCTTTAACACCCCCACATACAAAGCCACATCACAAGCATGGTATCTTAAATGGTCTTGTTGTTTAAAACTGACATCATGTGCCTCATCAATGATAATAAGCCCTAAATCAGCAAAAGGATAAAAAAGTGCCGAACGTGTCGCAATGATAATCTTCGCCCACCCCTGCCGACACGCCTGCCAGCCAGCCAACCTTTCTTTGTCGTTCAAGGAGGAATGAAGCTCCACCATCTCCACATCAAAACGTGCCAAAAACCTCTCACGAGTCTGTGGTGTCAGCCCAATCTCAGGCACCAGTATCAACACTTGCCTGCCCTCGCCCAAAACCTTTGCCATCGCCTGTAAATACACTTCGGTTTTACCAGAGCCTGTAACACCGTGAAGCAGTATGCCCTGATAACGCCGAGCATCAATGGCGTCATTGATGGCGTTTAGGGCGTGCCGTTGTTCGTCATTGAGAGCAAGAGGAGATTGCTTAATCAGCGTCTCTTTTGGTAAATTGGTATCCACCCGCCTAACAATCAGTCCTTTTTCAAAAAAAACCGCTACATTTTTACGTGTAACACCCAACGCAACCAACCCCTCTTCGCTACTGTCTGGGTAAAGCCGAATGATGTCTAAGTCTGCAAGCTGTTTTTTGGCGGTTTTGCTGATGTTTTGTTTGATAAAATCATCGTCTGCGTGCGGACTGATGTGATAGACGTATCTTTCATGACAAATGCTCTCCCCTGCCTTGACGAGTGTGGGTAACATCACCGCCATCGTATCGCCAAGCGGATAATGATAATAAGCACACAGCCAGTTGGCTAATTTTAACAAATACGCATCAAACACAGGCTCGTCATCTAAAACCTCTACGATCGCTTTTAGCTTGTTGGGGGCGACTTCGCTGGCATGCTCATCAATATGACCCACAACAATGCCAATCAGTTGTTTAGAGGCAAATGGTACTTTGACACGCACGCCCACCGCTGGCAGCTCCCCCAAAAATGGATAGCGATAATCAAACACACGATACAGCGGAACAGGCAGAGCAACTTGTAATAACATATTTATTTAAATAAAAAAGGGCGTATACACACCCTTATTTGTTGTGATTAAAATTTATTCAATGTACAAAATCGCCTCAATCTCCACCAAAGCACCTTTGGGCAGGGCTGACACCTCTAAGGCGGCACGTGCAGGGTACGGTGAATTTAAGCGACGCTCAAAAATGGTGTTTAACTCATTAAAATCGCCCAAATCATCCAAAGAGACATTAAATTTTACCACATCATCAAGACTGCCTCCTGCTGCTTTAGCGATGGCTTCGATATTATCAAACACCTGCTCGGCCTGAGCAGCAAAGCCCTCACGCAGAGTCATGGTAGCAGGGTCAAGTCCAATTTGCCCTGAGACATAGACAGTATTGCCTACTTTGACCGCTTGTGAATAAGTGCCGACCGCCTTTGGAGCGTCATCGGTATGAATGATTTGTTTTGGCATAAAAATTTCCTAGTCTTTTTGTGGGGATTTATGTTGGCTTAGGTATGCTTTGATGTTATCCCACAAACTCATGGCAGGCTCATCAGCATACACCACACCACACGCTATGTTGTCGGCGGTCGGCGGTAGGATATTTGGCTTGGTCTTACCCAAAAAATGAGCAACATCTGCCTTTGAATTTAAATCAATCTTACAGCACACAATACACCTCCAAGCAAAAGGAAAAGATGATGAACTTACTGTTACCAAACAATACGGTTTGGCAATATTTAAGCATGATTATTTCTTTGGTATATTAAACAAATTACCCCAAATATTCAAGTGTTTTTTATTGTTAATGGCATGGGTGTTTGCGTTGTGTTTGAGGGTTAAAAGTGCTATGATGGCGTGGTTTGGAATTTTTATTTTTAAGGTGTATTTTATGAAAAAATTTAGCACTGCCCTGCTTGCTGGTGTCATCACACTATCAGGTTGTACTTCTGTGGCGGACATGGTGGGCATGGATTCTAAGACCCTTAACGCTCAGGCAGGCTCAAAATATCAACAAATCCTCCAAAAATCCAAAATTGACACCACCTCCACCACCGCCAAAACCGTCCAGCGCGCCTTTAACCGCCTAAGACCCCATGCAGACGCACTCAACACCACAGGGGTAAAATTTGACTGGCAAATGACTGTCATTCGTGAAAATACCGAAAACGCATGGGCAATGCCTGGTGGTAAAATGGCATTTTATACTGGTCTTGCCGAAAATTATGGGTTGACAGAGAGTGAGATTGCCGCCATCGTGGGTCATGAGATGGGACACGCCATCTTGGAACATAGCAAAAAACAAGTCGGAGCGACCGTACTCTCAGGCATGGCGGTACAGCTGGGAGCGGCAGCGGTGCAAGCAAGCACAGGCTACAACGCAGACATGGTCAATCTTGGGGCTAGCGTTCTACATGAATATGGTTTAGACAAGCCCTATTCTCGCCATCACGAATATGAGGCAGATGCTTTGGGCATGAAATTAATGGCAATGGCAGGCTACAACCCAGCTGATGCCATCAATGTTTGGAAAAAAATGAATGCCAAAAAAGGCGGAGGTAGCGTTGCAGGTAGTATTTTATCCACTCACCCCAGTAACGACAATCGCATTAAGGCAATGGAAAAGCTACTTCCCCAAAATCAAGCGATTTATGAAAATACCAAAGCACGCTAAACCAAACCATAAACAAAGCCCTTATTACTAAGGGCTTTTTGATGTCGGCAAAGTCATTTTGCTTTATCCAACGCCTGATTTAAATCCGCCTTAATATCATCAATATGCTCAATACCGATAGACAGACGAATCATGTCTTCACTCACGCCCGCTTTGGCAAGCTCATCAGGGCTTAGCTGTCTGTGCGTGGTGGTGGCGGGGTGGCAAGCGAGCGATTTGGCATCGCCGATATTGACAAGGCGTGTGATAAGTTCTAAGGCATCAATAAATTTTGCCCCTGCTTCCTTACCGCCTTTGACCCCAAAACTTAGCAATGCAGACGGCTTGCCATCATAGTAGCGTTTGGCAAGCTCATGCTCTGGGTGGGTGTCCAGCCCTGCGTATTTGACCCAAGCGACTTGTTCGTGGTTTTGCAAAAATTTTGCCACTGCCAACGCATTTTCACAATGACGCTCCATACGCAGAGCAAGTGTTTCAAGCCCTAGCATGATTTGCCATGCGTTCATGGGCGACAGGCATGCCCCTGTATTACGAAGTGGAGCAACTCTGGCTCGTGCGATAAACGCCAGATTACCCATGTCTTCGGCAAAGTTTACCCCATGATAGCTAACATCAGGGGTGTTGAGTAAGGGGAAACGCTCTTTATTTTTTGCCCAATCAAATTTACCGCCATCAATGATAATCCCACCCACCGAAGTGCCAGAACCGCTAATATACTTGGTCAAAGAATGAATGACAATATCCGCCCCATACTCAAAAGGCTTGCACAAAATCGGTGTGGCAACCGTGTTATCAATCACGACAGGCACGCCACGAGAATGAGCCAATTCGCTGATTTTAGCGATGTCTAGGATATTACCCAAAGGATTGCCGATGCTTTCGCCAAAGACGAGTTTGGTTTTGTCATCAATCAAATCCAGCAGACTCTCAGGGTTGTTATAATCAAAAAACCGCACTTCAATACCCTGTCTTGGCAAGGCATGAGCAAATAGGTTGTAAGTACCGCCATACAAAGTAGAGACAGAGACAATGTTATCCCCCGCTTCACACAACGTCTGTATGGCATAAGTAATCGCCGACATTCCAGACGCCACGCACAGCCCCGCCACGCCACCTTCTAAGGCACTCATGCGAGCTTCCAATACGGCATTGGTGGGGTTCATGATACGAGTGTAGATGTTGCCTGCTACTTTTAAATCAAACAAATCCGCTCCATGCTGAGTGTTGTCAAAAGCATAAGAACTGGTCTGATAAATCGGCACAGCAACCGCCTTTGTGGTGGGGTCAATCTCATAACCTGCGTGAATGGCTAAGGTTTCTGGACGATAGTTTTGGGTCATGTTACACTCCTTCGTGTTGTGATTGTTGGTTTTGTTATCATATCACATCAATCCCAATCCAAAAAGTCTTTTTTAACTTCTCTTAGCGTGATTAGGTTTTGGTGATGATTGTTATAATTATCAAAAACTTGCTTAATAATATCTGCCACTTGCCGAGAATGCAATTTTTTAATACTCGAATTGTCAAACCAAACTACAATAAAACTCAATCAGAAAGATTAGCTTATTTTCTTAATTTTTTATTTTAGCCTTTGGGAAATTAACTTGTTCTTTACCCATCTTTATTCTCCATTTATAAAACAATTAACCGCCATTTCAATGACGGTTAATTGTTTTAAACAATCAAATTAGCAATCACAAATCCTGCAAACGATACACATCAAATGGCAACGCTGTTTCATAAGCATCGCACACCGCACGACCTGCGTTGAGCGTGGTGGCAATCATGATTTTGCTTTGTAGAGTCTCACGGCGGATCGGGAAAGAATCTTCCAACGCCTGCTTACCTTCGGTGGTGTTAATCGCAAGGTGGACTTGCCCATTCTTCATCATATCCACGATGTGTGGACGACCTTCGCTGACCTTGTTCACTCGCTCACACGCAATGCCCGCCTGTGTGATGACATCATGCGTACCACCTGTCGCCACCAGATTAAAGCCGTAGCTTGCCAAACGTCTAGCAACATCCACAACCCCTGCTTTATCGCTATCACGCACCGAGATAAAGACGGTTTTGGTCTCGCCTGCCTGCGGTAAGCCTGTCAAACGGTCGCCAGAACCAAGCGTGGCTTTGTAGTACGCTTCCCCAAAAGTTTTGCCAATACCCATGACTTCGCCTGTGGACTTCATTTCAGGGCCAAGAATGGGGTCTACACCTTGAAACTTAGCAAAGGGGAATACTGCTTCTTTGACTGAGAAGTGTTTTGGCACGATTTCACTGGTAAAGCCTTGCTCTGCCAATGTTTGCCCTGCCATACAGCGAGCGGCGATTTTGGCAAGTGATTGACCGATACATTTTGAGACAAACGGCACGGTGCGAGACGCTCTTGGATTGACTTCTAGGATATAAATGTCATTACCCTTCACAGCAAATTGGACATTCATAAGCCCCACCACACCAAGCTCTTTTGCCATTGCAATCGTCTGTCGTCTCATTTCATCTTGAATGTCAGCACCCAATGAATAAGGTGGAATGGAACACGCCGAATCGCCAGAATGGACACCCGCCTGCTCAATGTGCTGCATAATGCCGCCAATGACCACATCTTTGCCGTCCGACACGCAGTCCACATCCACTTCAATGGCATCATCAAGGAATCGGTCAAGTAGTACAGGCGAATCGTTAGACGCTTGCACCGCATCACGTAGGTATTTTTTAAGCTCTTCTTCATTATAGACAATTTCCATTGCCCGACCACCAAGCACATAAGACGGACGCACCACGAGCGGATAGCCGACTTTGCTTGCTTCACGAATGCCTTCATCGGCGGATTTGACAATGCTGTTATTTGGCTGTTTTAAGGAAAGTTTAATAATCATCTGCTGGAATCGTTCACGGTCTTCGGCACGGTCAATCGCATCTGGACTTGTGCCAATAATCGGCACGCCTGCTTCTTCTAGGCTTCTGGCAAGTTTCAAAGGCGTTTGACCGCCATATTGCACAATCACGCCTTTTGGCTTTTCCACACGCACGATTTCAAGCACATCTTCTAAGGTTACAGGCTCAAAATACAAGCGGTCTGACGTGTCATAATCGGTAGAAACCGTCTCTGGGTTACAGTTTACCATAATGGTTTCATAGCCGTCATCACGCATGGCAAGGGCGGCGTGTACACAGCAATAATCAAACTCAATGCCTTGTCCGATACGGTTTGGACCGCCACCGATGACCATAATTTTGTCTTTTTCGCTTGGGTTTGCCTCGCATTCTTCATCATAAGTAGAATACATATAGGCGGTGTTGGACGCAAATTCAGCCGCACAAGTGTCCACTCGCTTATAGACGGGATACACGCCAAGCTCCCAGCGTTTTTTGCGGAATTGTTTTTGGCTAATGCCCATTAAATTGGCAATGCGTAAATCCGATAAGCCTTTGCGTTTTAGGCTGTACACAAGCTCGCTGGTTAAATCGCCCACGCCCAGTGATTTGACCTCATTTTCGGTTTTGACAATGTCTTCAATTTGCACCAAGAACCAACGGTCAATCTTGGTTAATTCAAACACTTCATCAAGGCTAAATCCGTGACGGAACGCCTCTGCCAAATACCAAATGCGTTCAGGCGTAGGAATGCTTAGGCGGTTTTTGATTTCAGAAACAATGGCGTTGGCGGATTTGCCTTCCAAATTCATCACTTCATTAAAGCCTGTTGCCCCTGTTTCGAGTCCACGCAAGGCTTTTTGTATAGATTCTTGGAAATTGCGACCGATTGCCATTACTTCGCCAACCGATTTCATTTGCGTGGTCAAAACAGGCTCGGCTTGTGGGAATTTTTCAAAGTTAAATCTAGGAATTTTGGTCACGACATAGTCAATAGATGGCTCAAAAGACGCTGGCGTGATACCGCCTGTAATGTCATTTTTAAGCTCGTCCAAAGTGTAACCCACCGCCAATTTTGCCGCCACTTTGGCAATCGGAAAACCTGTTGCTTTACTGGCTAGTGCTGATGAACGGCTGACACGAGGGTTCATTTCAATGACGACCATTCGCCCATCTTTGGGGTTGATGCCAAACTGCACATTGGAACCGCCTGTTTCCACACCAATTTCACGCAAAACCGCAATGGACGCATTTCGCATGAGCTGATATTCTTTGTCGGTCAAGGTTTGAGCAGGGGCAACGGTGATTGAGTCGCCTGTATGCACGCCCATTGGGTCAAAGTTTTCAATGGAACAGACGATGATACAGTTGTCGTTTTTGTCTCGCACGACTTCCATTTCGTATTCTTTCCAGCCGATTAACGATTCATCAATTAAAAGCTGGTGTGTTGGCGATAAATCAAATCCTCGCTCACAAATTTGTAAAAATTCTTCTTTATTGTAGGCAATACCACCACCACTGCCACCCATTGTAAAGGAAGGACGGATAATTACAGGAAAACCAAATTTGGCTTGAATTTCAAGGGCTTGCTCCATTGTTTCGGCAACGCTAGCTCGTGGACATTCTAGCCCAATTTTACGCATTGCTTCATCAAAAAGTTTGCGGTCTTCGGCTTTTTCAATGGCTTCTTTGGTCGCCCCAATCAGCTCCACGCCATATTTTGCCAAAACACCATGCTCATCTAAGGCTAAGGCACAGTTTAACGCCGTTTGTCCGCCCATTGTTGGCAACACCGCATCTGGGCGTTCTTTTTCAATGATTTTGGCAACGGTTTGCCAAGTAATCGGCTCAATATAAGTGGCATCTGCCATTGACGGGTCGGTCATAATGGTGGCTGGGTTGGAATTGACCAAAATCACACGGTAGCCTTCTTCACGCAAGGCTTTGCACGCTTGGGCTCCAGAATAGTCAAATTCACA
>NZ_JAUNDY010000031.1 GCF_030525845.1 Moraxella sp. | reverse complement strand
CGATGGTACCAACGTTTACGTGTGGTTTGTTACGTTCAAATTTGGCTTTGGCCATGGGGATTTCCTCTTATTAAGCCCATTACTAGGCATAAACTTCGTTAAGACCGTCTATATCTAGACAAATCCATGACAACATTTCAGACGAATTTGCCATATCTTGCTAATTATAACACATCTATTTGCGTTTTAAACCATTATCTATACAAAATATCTAGAAATTTTACCAACAATGTATTAATTTTGGCTATTTTTATCACAATTATTGAGAAAATTAGATTTTTAAAAAATCTGTATCAGGCAAGCAAAAGCCCAAATCCTAAGACTTGGGCTTTAAAATTTGGAGCGGGAAACGAGATTCGAACTCGCGACCCCAACCTTGGCAAGGTTGTGCTCTACCAACTGAGCTATTCCCGCAAATCAGCATTTTTATTATGCTGTCTGTGTATGGGTGCGTATTATACAAGATTTTTTTGTACCGTCAAGCATTTTTTTAAAAAAATTTTAAAAAAAATTCAAATTTTTGAGGAATTTTAAAAAAATATTTAAAAATCAATATATTAAAACAAAACCCATCAAGCCACATCTTAACACGTCCACCACCCAAATTCAGTCCACACAATCCAAATGAGCCATGTCATACTTTACAACCATCAGGCACACCCACACCTTGTTATTTTATGATATAATGATGGGCTTAAAAGCCCTTGGAGAAAACCATGACCGCTCAAACCTTTAACCCCAAAGATTTACAAAAAACCACTCCCACCCCACCCCCTGTCAGCGAACCTGCCCCCAACGCCAAAAAAGTCTTTATTGCCACACAAGGCTGTCAAATGAACGAATACGACAGCCAAAAAATGGGTGATGTACTCGGTAACTCGCACGGCATGATTGTTACCACCGACATCAACGAGGCAGACGTGCTCATCATGAACACTTGCTCCATTCGTGAAAAAGCCCAAGAAAAAGTATTCTCTGAGCTTGGTCGCTGGCGTAAACTTAAAGAAAAAAACCCCAATCTCATCATCGGCGTGGGAGGCTGTGTTGCCAGCCAAGAGGGCGACAATATCCAAAAACGAGCCCCTTATGTGGACATGGTCTTTGGCCCACAGACTTTGCACCGCTTGCCTGAGCTGTATGATAACTCCCAAAAGGCCAAATCGGTTTTTGAGGAAAACCCCAAAGCCAAAAGCAAAAACCGCATTGGCGTGGTCGATGTGTCATTCCCCAGTATCGAAAAATTTGACTTTTTGCCCGAGCCAAAGGTAGAAGGTTATAAAGCCTTCGTCTCCATCATGGAGGGTTGCTCAAAATACTGCTCGTTCTGTGTCGTTCCCTACACGCGTGGCGAGGAGCTGTCTCGCCCCCTAGATGACGTGCTGGCGGAGATTGATAGCCTTGCCAGTCAAGGCGTGCGTGAGATTAACCTACTTGGACAAAACGTCAATGGCTATCGCGGGCAAAAAGATGACGGCACGATTTGCCGTTTTAGTGAACTTTTGTACTATGTTGCCCACATTGACGGTGTTGAGCGAATTCGCTACACCACAAGCCACCCCTTAGAGTTCACCGATGACATCATCGAGGCGTATAAGCACTTACCTCAGCTGGTTTCGCATTTACACTTGCCCGTCCAAAGTGGCTCAAACGCCATTTTACAAGCGATGAAACGTAACCACACCATTGATGTCTATATCAACCAAATCAACAAGTTACGAGCCATTCGCCCTGATTTGCATTTGTCAGGAGATTTTATCATCGGCTTTCCCAACGAAACTGATGCGGATTTTGCCGATACCTTTAACCTTGCCAAAGAGCTAGATTTTGACCATTCATACAGCTTTATCTACTCAAAACGCCCTGGTACGCCAGCGTCCGAGTTACCTGACAACGTGAGTTTTGACACCAAGAAAAACCGCCTCGCCATGTTTCAAGAACTCATCAAAGAATCCACCTTTGCCAAAACTCGGGCAATGGTCGGTCAGACACTCAAAGTCCTCGTAGAGGAGAGAGCTAACCGCCGTGAGGGCTATTTGCATGGTTCGGCGGACAACACTCGTTCGGTGATTTTTAAGGGTGGTGATGAATTGCTTGGCAAAATGGCCATGGTACACATTACCAATGCCATCAGTATGCACCTTGTGGAGGGTGAAGTGGTAGAAGTCTTGGGGTAAAACACGATTACAAGGATAGAAAGTGGATACCCCAAAAAGTACAGACGACACCAATGTCCAAACCCAGACACCACCAGACTCTGATGATAATGAGGTGGTGCTGGATTTGGACGAAGTCATTCAAGAGATACACAACACCCCACCAAAAGAGACGCCCCAACCGTCTGACGCACCCATACCCACGCCCAGACAGATTTTTGCTGATGCCAGCAAAGTCATCTTACACCAACCTTTCGCCCTGCGTGAATTATCCACCATATTTTATTATCATCTGCAAAGCCAAAGAAACCGCAAGCATCATCTTGATTCTATCCATTTTGAACAACTCTCAAAGGCATTGGGCCTTGATGAAGCATTTTTTGAAAAATTGGATAAAATCAACGAGGAGGAGCTTAAAAAACTAGACCCAAACTATCAGCCCAAATTTCGCTCAAAAGCCCCCATCACCAACGCACCGATTTTTTTGACAGGTAAAACAGGCTCTGGCAAAACGCACATGATAAAACAACTGTGCAAAATGTTTGATTTAAATTTTATCGCCATCAACACCCCCCACCATCAGCAATGCAGGCTATAAAGGCGTAACGCTGGCAGACATTGGAGCAAGCCTGCTACAACACAGCAACGACAGCAAAGTGTATGCTGAGCATTCGGTAGTATTTTTTGATGAATTTGACAAGCTTTTTATCAGTGGTGATGAGCAATTGGGGATATACCATTTATCACTCATGACGGAGATTTTGACCATTATTGAAGGCACAACCCCTTTTCCTGTCAAAGACAGTCATGGTATTGATAGCAGTCGCATGCTGTTTGTGTTGGGTGGCAGTTTTAACATTCATCAGAAAAAAGAAAAAACACCCATCGGTTTTATGAGTGAAAAAATCTTGCAAAACGCCCCAAATAGTCAGCTTAAACTCACGGATTTTGGCTTACCTGATGAATTGGCAGGACGCATCGGCAAAATCATCGCACTAGATGACATCAGCCATCATCAGATGATAGATATTTTGTTAAACAGCCCTACTTCGCCCTTTGTCGCCCTAAAACACAAATTGGCAATGTCGGATTGTACGGTAGAGATTGAGCCTGCGGTTTTTGAGAGTTTGATAGAAAATGGCAAAGAAGCCATCGAAAAATTTGGTGTGCGTGGACTTTACCAAGCCTTTTACAACCTACCACAAGTGAATGAGATTTTATTTGAAGCCCCAGAATGGGCAGGCTCGCATTATGTGATTACCAAAGATGGGTTTGAAGGTCTCAAAAAGGACATACCGCCATCAGAACACGATGAGTGGGAGGGGTTGTGGTAAAATACCAATAAAAACACCCAAATCGCTTTGGGTGTTTTTGATGGACAAACTCGAAAGTTATTAGTACTCGATGATGACTTTCACAGCACCGTGTTCTGCGGCGTGCTTAAATACATCATAAGCCTTTTCTAGCTCATCAAACTTAAAGCGGTGAGTTGCTAGTTTTTCCATTGGCAGTTTACTGCATTCGCACGCTTTTAGTAGCATACCTGTGGTGTTGGCGTTTACTAGACCTGTGGTGATTTTTAGGTTTTTAATCCACAGTTTGTTTAGCTCAAAGCTAACTGGCTGACCGTGTACACCAACGTTGGCGATGTTACCACCCTCTTTGACGATTTTTTGGCAAATATCCCACGTTGCTGGATAGCCAACAGCTTCCATCGCACAGTCTACGCCACGACCGCCTGTGATTTCCAGTACTTTGGCAACAGCGTCTTCTTTATTTGGGTTGATGGTGTGGGTTGCACCCATCTCTTTTGCTATCGCAAGGCGGTTTTCGTCCATATCAATCACGATGATGGTTGATGGCGAGTAAAGCTGACCTGTCAAAAGGCAACCCATACCCACAGGACCTGCTCCCACGATGGCAACGGTGTCGCCTGGTTTGACATCACCATACTGCACGCCGATTTCATGACCTGTTGGCAGAGCGTCTGATAAGAATACCGCCACATCGGTATTTAGGTTTTCTGGCAAAATGTAAAGCGAGTTGTCCGCAAATGGGGTACGAACGTACTCGGCGTGCGTGCCATCAATCATATAACCCATAATCCAACCGCCATCTTGTTGGCAGTGAGAGTACAGTTGCTTTTGGCAATTTTCGCATGAACCACAACGGCTTACACAAGAAATAATTACTTTATCGCCTTTTTTGAAGTTTTTAACGGCAGAGCCGACTTCTTCAACGATGCCAATACCCTCATGCCCTAGAATGCGACCGCTCCACTGCCCTGTTTTTTGGCGAGCGACTTCTTCAATCTCTGGGTTTTTGCCTTTCCAAATCCCCAAATCTGTACCACAGATGGTGGTTTTGGTCATCTTGATAATAGCATCAGTTGGGTTGATGATGGTAGGCTTTGGACGGTCTTCAAAACGAATGTCGTTCTCGCCGTAGTAGGTCATCGCTTTCATGGTGGCAGTCATAATAACTCCTCGTATGGTAAATTTTTAATAAGGCTTAATTAAAAACCATTATTACCAAGGTAGCATACATTTTAATATTGGTAAAGGAATTTTTAAAAAAATTTGTAATAAAATCAATATGTTATATTATAACAAAAATAGACGTTATTGCTTTTTATCCATGACATCAAACACAGGGGGCAAGCTCTTACCTTGTATCTCTTGGGCAGTTTTACGGTCAGGTGATAACCCTTTGATGATGGATAACTCTGATATATTTTTACGATTTTTGCGAAACAGTGCCACAGGCATCATACGTGCAAATTCAAAAAGATATAAATATTCCTCTTCATCACCATCAAACTCATCGTTGTCATCAGGTCTGATGCTGGCGATTTTGGCGAGGTCGGCGATTTGCTCACGCTCATCGTTAGACAGTTTTATTTCTGCCACACCAAGTCCTGTAATAAATCCTCCTGCCCAGTCCTTTAACGCCAAAAAACGTTCGGACAATTCATGCTCATCATCAGGCACGAGTGGCTCATAGGCATAGGCATCATCTTTGTCTTTTAGGGCGAAACTGACATCTTCGGCATACTCCACCAAAAGTGCCATCGCTCGCTCACTTGGTATGGCAAAACTTAGCTCGGATAATATCGCCGTCCAGCCTGCCTCATCGGTAGGTTGGCATGCTGTCATGATGGCAGTCATCAGCCCATGAAGCTCACTGATAGAAACATCAGTCCAATCGCCAAATACCTCACTCCAATCATTAAATCCTGATAAATCATCACTCATGGTACAATCCTCTTAAATTCACTTTAAGTGCCGTCAATTTATCAAAAATCAAGGGCGATAAGACTTATTTTGTATTTTTAAAATCATCATGTTAAAATAGCCAAAATATGACTTATTTGGATTTTTTATGCTAACCCAACTACAACTTTTAGAGCAAACCATCGCTGAACTCAAAGCACGCTACAACATTACCGCCACCGAGCTCGCCAACCTCAAACACAAAATGGCTCACGATGATACACCACGCCAAATCAGTCAGCTCCAACTCAATCTAGACCATAGCCGAGATGAAAATCAGGCTTTGCATGCTCGTATTAAGGAACTTTTGGAAGTCAGGGACGAGCTTGATAAACGCCTTGATGAACTGACCACCCAAAATGCCGAGCTGACCGCCCAAAACCGAGAGCTTGCTGACAAAAACGCTCTTGCCATCAGTCGTGCTGAGGTCATTCAGACATGGCTTACCAAGATTGACAATCAAACCGCTTAAAATGGCGATACGCCACCATAAGGAAAAATCATGAATATTCACTCTGCCATTAAATTTGGTGCCCAAAACAGCATTAAAGTCAGTCCATCGCACAACACAAACAACGACAGCCACGCCAAATCACAGCCTAGCGATATCGATGTTCAAACAAAAACAGCAACAAAAGATACGACACCCACAGAGCAAGCCCCTGCCCCTCAAAATACCCCACCAACCGCCCCAGCCAACACTGAAACCAAGCCCAGCTTTCAGGCTGTGGATTTGAACATCGCAGGAACATCGCACCGCATCAACTGCCCCATTGATGAAGTGTCTCAATTAGAGCAAGCAGGTCAGTACATTAATAGCAAAATCCGTGAAATTCGCCGAGACGCCAAAGGCAAAAGCCTAAGCAACGAAGAGCTACTGGTGTTGGTTTGCCTAGAATTATACGACCAACAAGAAGCCCTAAAACACGAACACAAAAACCAAATCCTAAACAACGAACGTGCCAGAGCCATCATCGAAAAAATTACTAAAGACGCTCGTTCGGTACTTTGACCCATTTTAAAAACACCGTTATCCGTGATGGGTAGCGGTGTTTGGTTTAAGGTTGCCACTTTCTTATTTTGCCTTCTAAGTCTTTGTCAAATAATTCCGCTCCCCAAAAATCGCACTCCCCACTCGCACCATTGTTGAGCCATTTGCTACAGCGTCCGCCATGTCGCCACTCATACCCATCGACAGCGTGTCAAAATGGGGTAAGTCAAATCGATTTTTAAGGTCATCAAATAACGCCTTCGTCCGCACAAATGCGTCCGTACCCTCTTTGCTAGGGATAATCATCAAGCCCCTCAAAGACAGCTTAGGCAACGTTAAAATCTTAGCCACCAGCTCATCAAGCTCATCAACTTGACAGCCTGATTTGCTCGCCTCATCATCGATATTAATTTGAATGAGGATATTTAAGGGTGGCAACTCCCCTCTTTGGTCGTTTAACCGCTCGGCAATGATGGCTCGCTCCACCGTCTGCACCCAATCAAAATGGGTGGCGATGTCACGGGTTTTGTTTCTTTGAATGCTACCAATATAGTGCCATTCGATGTCAAGGTCAGTCAGCTCTTGCTGTTTTGCCAAGCATTCTTGCAGATAATTTTCCCCAAAAGCACGTTGTCCCAAGCCAAAAAGCGTGCGAATGTCGCTGGCGGGCTTGGTTTTTGAGACAGCAAGCAATCGGGTGCTGGCATGGTGGCGTGCATTTAGGGCGTCAAGTGTGGTTTGGATATGTGCCAGCCTCTGTTGTAATTTATCAGTCATCATCATCTCTTATTTTGCTTATTAAGCCCATTCTTATTGTAACAAAAATTTCACCAATCGCAAACTTTGACATGAAAGACCCCATTTCACCGATTATCCGCATTTTTTGGATACACAAAATGCTCAAATTTATTGTATAATAACAGCAATATATACACTTTTTGTTAAGGTCATTTTATGTCTACCCCCAGCATTGAAGATTTACTGCGTTTTGTCGTCAAAAATAAAGCCTCCGACCTGCACTTATCAGCAGGTCTACCTCCCATGATTCGTGTCGATGGCGAGGTGGTGCGTATCAACACCCCAGAGATGGACCACCAAACCGTCCACCAACTCATCTACGACATCATGAATGACAAACAGCGTGCCGACTACGAAGAGTTTTTAGAAACGGACTTTTCGTTTGAGATTCCAGGTTTGGCACGTTTTCGTGTGAACGCCTTTAACCAAAACCGTGGGGCAGGTGCGGTATTTCGTACCATTCCATCTAAGGTTTTGACCATGGAAGAGCTTGGTATGGGTCCTGTATTTAGAAAGGTCTCCGACTTTAAGCGTGGTGTTGTTTTGGTAACAGGTCCGACAGGTTCTGGTAAATCCACCACCCTTGCGGCAATGATTAACTACATCAACGAAAGCCGAAAAGAACACATTCTTACCATCGAAGACCCCATCGAGTTTGTCCACGAATCCAAAAAATCACTCGTCAACCAACGTGAAGTTCACCGTGATACGCTATCGTTTGACGCAGCCCTACGTTCGGCACTGCGTGAAGACCCCGACATTATCCTAGTCGGCGAGATGCGTGACTTAGAGACCATTCGCCTTGCTTTGACCGCTGCCGAGACAGGACACTTGGTGTTTGGTACACTACACACTAACTCCGCCGCCAAAACCATTGACCGTGTAATTGACGTATTCCCCGCTGCCGAAAAAGACATGATTCGTGCAATGTTGTCAGAATCCCTCCAAGCGGTTATCTCGCAAGCCCTCCTCAAAAAGGTCGGTGGCGGTCGTGTGGCAGCCCATGAGATTATGCTTGGTACGCCGGCCATTCGTAACCTTATCCGTGAAAACAAAATCGCCCAAATGTACTCAGCAATTCAAACAGGTGCTGGCGAGGGCATGATTACCCTTGACCAAACCCTAAAAAACTTGGTCGCCTCTCGCACCATTACCAAAGAAACGGCTCGTGTTTATGCCAAACAACCAGAAGCATTCTTGTAATCTAAAATTTCGGACATTATTATGGATTTTGACAAATTATTACAGGTTATGATTGCCAAAAACGGCTCTGACCTTTTCATCACAGAGGGGGTACCGCCCTCTTTGAAAGTCAATGGCACTATCTTACCCATGACAAAAACACCGCTGACCGCCGAGCAAACGATGGCATTGGTTACCAGCATCATGACCGATGCCCAAAAGAAAGAATTTCACGACACCAACGAATGTCAGTTTGCCATCTCTGACAGAGCTGAAACTGCTCGTTTTCGTGTGTCAGCCATGATTCAACGCAACAAAGCGGCGATGGTACTGCGTAAAATCGAAACACAGATTCCCACCACCGAGGACTTAAACCTACCGCCAATCCTAAAAGAACTTGCCATGAAAAAACGTGGCATTATCCTACTGGTGGGTGCAACAGGTACGGGTAAATCTACCACGCTGGCGGCGATGATTGGACATCGCAACGAAAATTCTCGTGGTCATATCATTACCATCGAAGACCCCATCGAGTACGTCCATCAGCACAAGGGTTGTATCGTAACTCAACGTGAGGTGGGTATTGACACCCTATCTTTTGAAGAAGGACTAAAAAACACCCTGCGTCAAGCCCCTGACGTCATTCTTATCGGCGAGATTCGTAACCGTGAGGTTATGAGCTACGCCATTCAGTACGCCGAAACAGGGCATTTGGTGTTTGCCACCTTGCACGCCAACAACGCCAACCAAGCCATCGACCGTATCATTCACTTCTTTGAGGCTGACCGTCATGGACAGTTGTTTATGGATTTGTCGCTAAACATACGTGCCATCATCGCCCAACAGCTTATCCCAACCCCAGATGGCAAAGGTCGCCGTGCTGCCATTGAGATTTTGCTTGGCACTCAGCTCATCGCTGACTATATCCGCAAGGGCGAGATTCACGAGATTAAGCCCGTCATGAAACGCTCACGTGATATTGGCATGCAGACTTTTGACCAAGCATTATTTGATTTGTACGAGAGCGGTCAAATTACCTACGCTGATGCCATCAAGCACGCCGACAGCCCCAACGACCTACGTCTACAAATCAAACTTGAAAGTAAAAATGCCAGTGCAGTCGAAGAGGAAGGCGTTAAACTTTCCATCGATACAGACAATTACAGCTAATATTCCCAAAGAAAAAGACTGGCACAAACCAGTCTTTTTTTATCGTCCACTTTTTAGCCTTTGGCAGGTTCAAGGGTCTTTTGACACTCTTCTTTATCACACACACCATGAAGCACCAAAGAATGTCCTGAGAGTTTGAAATTGTATTTTTCGGCGATTTTTTCTTGCTCGTGTTCGATGGTAGTGTTATGAAATTCCTCAATGCGACCACAGACATCACATACCAGATGGTCATGATGCTCCTCTTGGGCAATCTCAAATACCGAAAGATTATTTTCAAAGTTATGACGTTCCACGATGCCCGCCTGCTCAAACTGCGTCAAAACACGGTACACAGTCGCCAAACCCACATCTTCGCCCTGCTCTGCTAACGCCTTGTAGACATCTTCGGCACTCATATGATGGTGTTCTGCGTTTTCTAGAAGTTCCAAAATTTTCATGCGTGGTAGTGTTACTTTTAAACCTGCCTTACGCAAATCTTTATTGGTAAATGCCATATCAATCACCTTAAACTACAAATTGGTTAGTTTGATTAGTTTTATTAATCATTGCCATCTTTTAGATTATCATTTGATAATCAATTACATGATGCGAGTACTTTACCATATTTTTAACAAAAATACACTTAAATTTCAGTTAAAACAGCTAATTTTTAGGATTAATTTTTAAAATCAATCATGTACTATTTGAGATAACTACAAAACCATCAAAAACGCCGTCAAAGCGTCCATTTCATCAGGGGTGAGATTTAGGGGTTTGATGAGCGGGTCTAGGTGGTTTTCGTGGGCGATGGGTAGGGCATCTTTGGTGGGTGGTAGGGGCATGCCACGATTGTAAATCGCTACAACGCCACGCAGATTGACAAATAGTCCATGATGAAACCATGGTTTTGAAACAGATAGGTTGCGTAGTGATGGGGTTTTAAATTTACCAAAATCGCTTGGGTTCTCCGTGTTGGCATATTTGCCAAAATCTTGCCATTTGCGTCTTGCTAAGGTTTGGTTGAGGTTATGAAATTGGTTGTCGGTCAGGGCTTGCCCAAAATGACAATTCATACAGCGAGCTTTGGTGCGAAATAAATGTAAACCTAAAAGTTCGCTATCGGTCAGAGCGGTCATGTCGCCATTTAAAAAATCATCAAAGCGTGTGGGTTTTGGGGTTAATGTGTGTAAATAAGCGGTTAAAGATTGGGCGACTTGGCTGATATCAATGTCGGTCAGCTCCTTGCCAAAGGTGGCTTGAAATCTTGGTAAATATCCTGCATCCACCAACCGTGTCGGCACACTATCAAGCGTGATGTCCATCTCATTTGGGTCGGTGAGTGGCATAAGCACTTGTTTGCCAAGCGTGGTTGCTCGCCCGTCCCAAAAAAATCCATGTGATTTTTGTCCGTCAAGCCCCAAATGCACGAGCGATTGAGCATTGCGTTTGCCTTGCCTGTCAAACACGCCAAGCGATACCGTGCGTGGGTCGGCAAAGGCATGGTTTGGGTCGTGGCAACTGACGCAGGCGATTTGTCTGTTTGATGAGAGTGCTTTTTCAAAAAATAGGGCTTTGCCAAGTTCGGCAAGTGGCGTAGGTGGCGCGGGCTGATAGGGTGTGATGGGGGCAAGCTCTGTCCAGTTTATGTCATCATCAACGGTGGGGGCGCGCCATTCGGTGGTTGGCTTGGCATAATGCGTACGCAGACAAGCGATGTCATAAGCGTGGTCGTTTTGGCAAATGGCAAATGTCCACTGACTAGCAAAGAGCAAAAAACACAACAAATATCTGCGATGGCAAAACATGGCAATCCCTGTAATGACAAAGATTTGTGCATTATAAAACAAAACCGCCAAATAGTAAATGATAATCAATCATCATTTAAATCTACCGCAACACATAAACGCCAATCGTAATGATAAGTACGATGATGATGGCGATAAAAAATGATGTTTTGCGTTGTTTTCTTGTGGCGATGACTTGATTTTTGATGTTTTCTAGGTCGGTCAGCTCTTGCTCCAATTTGGCTTTGAAGCCTTGATAGTCCATGCCAATATTTTTGTACAGTTCATGGATTTCTTTTAAAAATTCTTCTTTGTCTTTTTCTGACAACTCATCGGCAAGCGATAGACTGTGCGTCATGGATTCTTCGTAGGTGGTATCTAGGTATTTTTGTAGGGATTGGTTGGTTTCTATCAAGGATTGGCGTAATTCTTGATAAGTTTTTTCAATGTCGGTACTGTGCATGAGTGCTGACAACCAAAACGCTTGTCGTGCTTGGTTGAGTTGTTCACGCTCTGCATCAGTATTTTGATGATTTGCCATGTTATTCTCTTTTTGAAATTACACACTTGCTCCCACCGCCCTAGCAATTGCTAAACCCTCATCAATGGTTAGATAAGTTTTTTTGCTGGGCGTGTCTTTAAAAATCACATCACCATTTTGAAAAACCACACATTCATCAACGGCGATTTGTTGCCATTTTTCATTATTGGTTAAAGGAATGGTGGTAATGATGGTTACTTTGTCTTTATTGGTGGTGAGTTCGCTAAAATTTACGCTCATCTCGCCGTCTGATAATTCCGCTTCGCCAAAAGGGGCTTTGCGAGTGAGATAAAACAGTAAACTGCCTGCATAAGCCAATTGCCAATTACCATTGGAAATTAAACAATTAAACAGACCATTGGCGGATAAATAGCGACATTGGGCGGTCAAAAACGCAAATAAGGCTTCGTCCGTTGGGCGGGTTTTAAAGGTGGTTTTTAGGCGGTTTAATAAATAACAAAACGCCAATTCGCTATCGGTTGCCCCCACAGGCGAATAATGTTCGGCATTGCCATTAGCACAAAGGCGTGCGGTTCTGGCAATAAAACTTTGGCTCATTTGCCCATTGTGAGCAAATACCCATTGTTCGCCCCAAACTTCACGCACAAAGGGGTGTAGGTTGGCAAGGTTGCTTTTTTCTCCTGTGGTCGCCTTACGAATGTGGGCGATGACGTTCATGGCTTTGATGGGGTAGTTATTCACCAAATCGGCAACGGGCGATAAATAGCTCGGTTTATTGTCATGAAATTGGCGAAGTCCGATACGCCCTGACTCGCTTTTTTCAAAAAAGGCAATGCCAAATCCGTCTTCGTGATGGTCGGTCAAACCGCCACGATTACGAAAGCCTGTAAAGCTAAAACCGATGTCGGTGGGGGTATTGCAATTCATTCCAAGTAGTTGGCACATTCACACTCTCCCCCAATGAAAACTCGCCAGCCGTTTCATCAAATCAGGATTTTTAACCATAATATCATCGCCTGTGCGTCCTTGTTCACGGTTATAATAAATGACATTTAAACGTAGCAACCAAAAGATGGTCGCACTATAAGCAAGCATGACAGGCAGGGCGGTTTTTTCGTTGTCGGTCAAGGGGCGAATACTTTCATAACCTTTGACAAAAGCGTCCATTTTGGCGGTGTTAAAATTCACACTCTCACTATCGGTGGCACTACCCCAAGTGGTGCAAAAATCATTGATGGTGATGGCGATGTCCATAAGATAGTTTTCTACCGACACTTCGGTAAAGTCCAAGAGTCCTGTGAGTTTTGCTCCATCTGCAAAATCCCACAAGGTGTTGTCAGTAAACATGTCCAGATGACAAAGCCCCTTGGGCAAATCACTTGGCAGATTGGCATAAGCGTCCCAAATGTCGTTCATCAATTTGGCTTCATCGGCAGGCATAAAACCCGTTTCACGAGCTTTGACCCTTGCCCAGTCGTAGAGCGGCACGCCATAGTCTTCGGCAGGCTCTAAGGTTTGTAGGGTGTTGTGTAAGGTGGCAAGGGCTGACCCCATCTCAAAGCACATCATCTCATCGATGGTGGTTGGGTGCTTACCTTGTAACTTTGGCACAACCAAAATCGCTTTATTTTCGTATCGCATGACACAATCTTCACCGATATTTTGACCTTTGGCGGTTTTTTTAATGAGAGGGGCTGCGATAGGGAGCTTGTCTTTTAGGGCGTGCATGACGGTTGCCATTTTAATGATGTCGGCAGGCACACGCTCCTCATAAAGAGTGAACACATAACTGAACTCATCGCCCTCATCCGTGTCCGTCTGAATGAACCAGTTGGAGTTTTTGATGCCTTGTGTGATGGGAATGGCTTTTTTAAATTTGACGCCAAACAAACCACAAAACGCAAAAAATTCATCATCAGATAAGTGAGTATAGACGGACATGGGATTTTCCTACACATGATAAAATATTTGTTATTGTAATGAATTTTTGTTAAATTTACGACTGTTTTTTTTATCTTTTTAACAACAAAACACTTCCAATCATCATGCAAAAATTTGTTATAATACGTCACAATTTGTCTTTAAAATAGCCAATACCATGAACCAAACCACCAAAAAACCCGAACTTCTTTGCCCTGCTGGCACTTTTAAAAATATGCAATACGCCTTTGCTTATGGGGCGGACGCTGTTTATGCAGGGCAAGCCCGTTATTCTTTGCGGGTACGAAATAATGATTTTGATGAAGAGAATTTGCGTAAAGGCATTGAATACGCTCATTCGCTTGGTAAACAATTTTATGTGGTTGTCAATATCCAAGCCCACAACGCCAAATTAAAAACTTTTATTGAAGACATTCGCCCCGTCATTGAAATGAAACCTGACGCTCTGATTATGTCGGATGCTGGAATGATTATGATGGTGCGAGAGCATTTTCCGCACCAAGTCATTCATTTGTCGGTGCAAGCCAATGCAGTAAACTGGGCAACGGTGAAATTTTGGAAACAAATGGGCGTGTCTCGTGTCATTGTCAGCCGTGAATTATCCTTAAAAGAAATTGAACAAATTATTAATGAAGTGCCTGATATGGAAATTGAAGTGTTTGTTCACGGGGCTTTGTGTATGGCATATTCTGGGCGTTGTTTGTTATCGGGTTATATTAATAAACGAGATGCCAATCAAGGCACTTGCACCAATGCGTGTCGCTGGTCTTATAATACTTATAAAGCCACAGAAAATGAAACAGGCGATATTGTTCCTGTAACGACCAACGCCATTTCAAATGCCGAAATTTTTATTCCAAATCAAAATGAAAATAGCATTGCCAATGTCAATTTAAATGGCGATGTTGTGATGGGCGATGATTATATCCAAAAGCCGTCTGATGAAGTGGTGCTGATTGAAGAGCAAGGTCGTAAGGGGGAACTTATGGCAATGTATGAAGATGAGCACGGCACTTATATTATGAATTCCAAAGATTTGC
>NZ_JAUNDY010000030.1 GCF_030525845.1 Moraxella sp. | reverse complement strand
TTTGTGTGGGTATGGCACTTGTGGTGTGGGATATGCTGTTTTTGGAAAAGAAAAGGGGTTAATATGAGTTATGCTTTAACTTTTGAAAATATTAATGAACAAGACATTATTGATTATGAAAAAAAGTCATAATGTCAATTTAAGAGAGTTTATTGAAAATTTGATTAAACCAAAAGCAAAAGATATAAAAAATTATTCCCAAGCTGAAATTGAGCTTGCCAAAGAAAAGTTAAACGGACAATTTGGCGAGTTTGCTCACTTGGCAACCAAACCTTTGAGTGCCGAAGAAATTAATCTTTGAATTATTGGTTTGATTTAAAACATAAAAGATTATTCCTTATTTTTTTGGAAATGTTATGAATATTTTACCCAGCGAAGAAATTCGTATTCAAGATGGTAGCACGGTTCTACTACATTTTGAAGTCAGCTTGCCCAATGGGACGGTGATTGATAGCACCTTTGGGCGTGATAAGCCCGTCAGTCTTACCATTGGTGATGAAAGTTTGCTCTTGGGTTTTGAGCAGGTACTCATCAACCTAAAAGCAGGCGACACTCGCACCGCTCATCTACCGCCCGAACAGGCGTTTGGTGAGTGGAATGGCGAAAATGTCCAAAGTTTCCCCCGTGCCAAATTTAGCCTATCTGAGCCAAACCCTGTGGTGGGCATGATGATGGAATTTGCTGACAAAGGACAAAACACCTTAGCGGGTGTGATTTGTGAAGTTACAGACGATGAAGTGAAGGTGGATTTTAATCACCCATTGGCAGGGCAGGACGTGTTGTTTAAGGTGCAGATTTTTAAAGTAACGCCAAAAGGGGAAAGTCGCCTAAAATTGGTATAAGGATTATCAAGGAGAAATCATGCCAACCTTTTTATTTGTGCCAGCCACTCGCCTAGACCGTGTCGCCAAAGCGGTGGCGAGCGGTGCGGATAATATCATCATTGACCTAGAAGATGCAGTCATGGATGCTGACAAGGACGAGCTTTATCACGCATTGGGCGAGTTTGCGATGAGCTGGGATTGGCAAGCCTTTGACAAAATTTGGCTACGCATCGTGGGCGTGCGTCATCAGGATTTTGCAGGTGATGTGCGTTTGCTTCATTTGCCCTTTTATGGGGTGGTGCTACCTAAGGTGCAAAGTGCGAGCGATGTGGCGACTTTGTCCGCTTTGACTGATAGGCCCATTTTGGCGGTGGTAGAATGTGCCAAAGGCGTGCTAGCCATTCCGCAGATTGCAGGAGCAGGGGTGTGGGCGATGAGTTATGGCTGTTTGGATTTGGCGACATCGCTTGGGGTCATCATCGGCACGCCGTCCGCACAGGTGCTGTTTGATAGGGTGCGAACGGAGCTGTTGTTGCATTCGGTGGCAAATAAACTACATTCGCCCATTGAGAGTATTTATCCTGATTTTCGTGATGATGTGGGACTGACGGCTTATGTCAAGCATTGGCAGGAGTTTGGTTTTGGTGGTCAGCTACTTATCCACCCCAAGCAAGTGGCAACGGTGCAAGCTTTATCATTTGACGAAAAGCGTTTGGCATTTGCCCAAAAAATCGCCACCCACCACGACACCACAGGCGAGGTGGTGTTTGCCATTGACGGTGTCATGGTGGATTTGCCATTGATAACATGGGCGGGCGATTATGTGGCGAGATTTACAAATCACAAAAGGGCGTAATGTTTTTTTGTGTCCAACTCATGCAATATGATGATGGTTTGTAGGATTGATTGAGCTGTCCATCAGTCTTTGCATATCCGATAAATCGCCACATCCGCCAGTAGGTTGGGGGCTTTTTTGATGGCTTTGTCCATGAGTTTGGCAGGGATTTTGGGGTTTGGGTTGTCGCTGATTGCCACGCTGTCCAAAATTCGAATGTTGTTGTCATGGCACAACCGCTCAAAATCCTTAAAGGTACAAAGATGAATGTTGGGTGTGTCGTACCATGCGTGGGGCAGGGTTTCGCTCATCGGCATGATGCCTTTTACGCCCAAATAAATGCGGTTTTGCCAATAGGCGAAGTTGGGAAAAGTAACAATGCCTTCCTTTGCTACCCTTAGCATGTCAAGAAGTAGGGTTTGGGGGTTTTTGACAGCTTGTAAGGCACGAGCCATCACTACTGTGTCAAAACTGTCATCGGCAAAGCGAGCCAAGCCGTCATTTAAATCCTGCTCAATGATGTTTAGCCCTTTGGTGATGGCTTGATTAATGCGGTCGGGGTCAATTTCTAGTCCATAGCCCGTTACGCCCAAATGTGTTTGTAAATGTGCCAAAAGTGTGCCATCGCCACAGCCTAAATCTAGGACTTTGGCGTTTGGTTTTATCCATTTTTCGGCAAGTTGGTGGTCGATGTTCATGGATTTTCCTTATTGTCTTGCCAATTTTGAAATGTCGATTGGACTGATGGTGTCGCCAGTGATTTGTGGTTTTAGGGTGGGGGCGGATAAAAAGCCCTTGATGGCACTCGTGTATCTAGGGATATCAAACAAAAACGAATCATGTCCATGTGGTGCGTCCACATTGACAAAGCTGACGTTCTTGTGATTGGCTGTGAGTGCATCTACGATTTCGATGGAACGCTCAGGGCTAAATCGCCAATCGGTCGTAAATGAGACGATTAAAAATTGGCATTGGGTGCGAGCTAGGGTCTCTTTGAGGGCGGTTTTTTCATCCAAATCCTCAGGCGTGTAATCTCGGGTGGGGTCAAAATAATCAAGTGCCTTTGTCATGAGTAGGTAGGTGTTGGCATCAAAGTTTTTACTAAACCTCTCGCCTTGATAACGCAGGTAGCTCTCCACCTGAAATTCCACATCAAAGCCGTACATGAATTTTCCTGATTTTAAATCTCGCCCAAATTTGGCTTTCATGGCTTCTTCGGTGATGTAGGTGATGTGCCCCACCATGCGAGCAAGTATCAGCCCACGTCTGGGGTAAGTGCCATGTTTTAGATACCAACCGTCATGAAAATCAGGGTCAGATAGGATAGACTGACGAGCCACTTCGTTAAAGGCGATGTTTTGGGCGGAGAGTTTGGGGGTGCTGGCAATGATGACAGCACGGGCAAGGCGGTCAGGATAATCCACCGACCATTGCAAGGCTTGCATGCCCCCCATAGAGCCACCGATGATGGCATGCCATTTGTATATACCTAGACGGTCAGAGAGCATGACTTGGGTTTTGACCCAGTCTTTGATGGTGATGAGTGGAAAATCCGCTCCCCAAAGTTCGCCTGTGGCAGGGTTGATGGTCGTGGGTCCTGTTGAGCCATGACATGAGCCGATGTTGTTGAGGCACACCACAAAAAATTGATTGGTATCAATCGCCTTACCTTTGCCGATAAGGGCGTCCCACCAGCCTGCTTTGGTGTCGCTTTCGCTGTGGTAGCCTGCGGCATGGTGTGAGCCTGATAGGGCGTGGCAGATGAGAATGGCGTTCGTTTTGTCGGCATTTAGTTCGCCATAAGTTTCAATCACCAAATCAAAACTTGGCAAAACCCGCTCGCATTCTAAGTGCAATGGTTCGTCAAAATGCAGGGTTTGGGGCGTAACGATACCCACCGAAGTGGGGTCTAGATAGGGGGGTGTTTTGTCCACGATGTCGCTCTTGTTGTTTTTTGATTTTTTTGGGTTTACATTTTAAGACCAAATTGGGGATTTTACAAGAAAAAGTTGGCTGGTGTTTGCTGGTCTATGCCAAGCATTTTTTGCTGTGCCATTCCAAATAACCACCCAAAAACACCGCCGCCACCCCAAGCGAGACAACCAATGCGGTCCAAAAACCATAAATACCCATGCCAAAATAAAACGCCAGCACCACGCCAGGTAGTAGTCCACACCCCCAAAAGGCGATGATGTGAATTATCATGGGAATGGTGGTTACTTTATAGCCACGCAGGGCATAACTTGCCACGCATTGTACCGCATCCACCAGTTGAAATGCGGCGGCGTAGAGTAATATGCTGGTAGTAACGGCGATGACGGCAAGGTCGCTGGTGTATAATTTGCTCAGAAATTCTCTACCCGCCACCAAGAGTGTCGCCGTCAAAAACGAAATGATAATCGATGAGGATAGTGCCACGCCACTACTATATCGTGCGTGGGCTGGGTTTTGTTGTCCTATCGCCATGCCAACTCGTACGGTGCTGGCGATACCCATGCTTTGGGGTATCATAAAAATAAGACTGGTTAGGCTAATGGCGATTTGCTGGGCAGCGACATAATTTTCGGTATTGCCATCTAATTTGGCAACCAAAAACATGATACAGCTAAATAGGCTAACCTCAATAAAGAACGACAAACCAATGGGAATACCAAGTCGTGTGATGTCGCCAAATAATTTTAGATTGGGCGGGCTAAATTTATCCATCAGACCAAATTTGGTAAAATAGCTGTCTTTGGCGATATATATCCCCAGCACGATGGCATTAATCCAAAAGACAATGGCGGTGGCAAGACCACAGCCTGCCCCACCTAAGGCAGGCATGCCAAACTTACCATAGACAAAAAGATAATTTAGAGGGATATTAGCAAAAAAACATAGCCAACTGACAATCATGATGACTTTGGGTTTATTGAGGCTGGACGCATAGGCGTGTAGCCCACGATGTATCATGGCGGCAGGCATGGCAAGCCCAACAAACCAGAGGTATTGCTTGGTGGTGTCAAGGGTGTGTGTGCTTAGATGTCCAAAATAACGCTCAAAGGGTATCAGACATAGCCAGACAAGAGCCATGCCAATCACGCCAATGACCAGCCCATACCACAGGCTTTGTCGTCCTAGCTCTCCGATGTTGGTTGTGGTGGTCTTATCGTCTTTGGTGGCACCGTATTCTTGGGCAATCATTGGATTGAGTGCGGTCATCACACCCATGAGCGTGATATAAATGGTAATAAAAACGCTGTTACCCAGCCCCACCGCCGACAAATCCTCTTTGCTGACACTACCTGCCATGACGGTATCGACAAACCCTGTCCCCACCTGAGCCACTTGGGATAGTAACATGGGTAGGGCAAGCGTGACGAGTGCAAAAAGCTCTTTTTTATAATCAGTAAAGGTGCGTTGGTTTAGGTCAAACAACATGGATTTATTAAGCCAAAAGTGGATATTTTAACACAAATCTCGTCTAGAACAGGCATTTTGGTCGGTCTAATTTATCAAAAAAATGACACCAGCGACTTGCCAGTGTCATGATTTTTATGTAAGGGGTTTGTAATATTTGTGCTTATTAAGTTTGTTGTCAAGCAGGCGAAATAACCCTAAAATTACCCAAGAAATCAGCAAATAAATCACGCCTACCGCAAAATAAATCTCAAAGGTTAGGTAGGTCTTGGCGATGATGAGTTTGGAGGTGTATATCAAATCCACCACCGTGATGGCACTGGCAAGAGCAGAGCCTTTTAGCATAAAAATCACTTCGCTACTGTATGCAGGTATCATGATGCCAAAGGCACGTGGTAGGGTGATTCGTGTGAATTTTTGGAATTTAGACATGCCTAAGGCATCTGCCGCTTCAAGCTCGCCTTTGGGAACTGCTTGAATGGCACCACGAATGATTTCAGCGACATAGGCAGCGGTATTTAGCGTAAAGGCGATGATGGCACACCAGTAGGCTTGACTAAGCACAGGCTCCCATAAGATACTCTCTTGAATGCTCTTAAATTGCCCTAAGCCATAATAAATCAGGTAAATTTGCACCAATAATGGCGTGCCACGAAAAAAGAAAATGTACAAAAATGGAAAAACCTGCACCAAAGGGTTTTTGGATAACCGAAGTAATGCCAAAATCAAACCAAGCACCAACCCAATGGCACTAGACAACACCACCAGCTCAACGGTAGTGGCGGAGGCTTTTAGAAGTTCAGGGAAATAGGTAATGATTGCTTGCCAGTTCCAGTTCATGCTCTAATCCCTGTTTTTTGCTTGGTGAGTTGTTTGGCGTAGCGTTTGGCTGGGTTTGCTCGCCATTCGCCAAAACTGATGACTGCGGTAACCACCACCGTGAGACATAGATAGATAATGGCTGCCATCAAAAAGAAGGTAAATGGCTCTTGGGTGGATTGACCTGCACGTGATGAAAAGTACATGAGGTCTTGTAGTCCGATGAGTGATACCAGAGCCGTGTCTTTTAGGAGTACCAGCGTCAAATTGCCCAAGCCAGGTAGAGCCACCGCCCACATTTGTGGCAAAATAATCCGAAAAAACGTCTGGGTGGGTCTCATGCCGAGCGACTGAGCAGATTCCCATTGTCCTTTGGGGATTTCTTGGATTGCCATGCGAAATACTTCGGTGGCATACGCCCCAAACATGAATGACAATGCCGCCACCCCAGCCCAAAAACTGCTGATGTCAATGCGACCTGTATGTCCAAAGACGGTTTTGGCGATGTAAGCAATAAAAATCCCACCCCCAAAATACACGGCAAACACCACAAGTAGCTCAGGAATGCCACGCACGACAGTGGTGTAAATGTCGGCAAGTTTTTTAAAAATCCAAATGGGCGAGAGTTTGGCAGTTGCTCCAATTAGCCCAAAAATTAACCCAAAAATCAGACTGGTAATACCCAGCTTGATGGTTAAAATCGTGCCTTGCCAAAGCAAATTGCCGTATCCGTGTAATTCTAGCATGGTGTTTTTTTGGTTGTTGGTATTAAAAATAAAATAGACAGAACGCCTGTCTATTTTTAGTGTCGCAATTACAAAGGGTATGCTCGCCAAAGTGGGCTGACATACCCCAACTGCCTATTTTACCAAATTTTTTATGAAAAAGTGCTTATTTTTTCAAAACATACGTTCACTTTTCTTTATTTAGCATGGATTCGCCAAAGTGTTTGACAACAATACTGTCGTAAGTACCGTCTGCCTTGATGTCGGCAAGGGCTTGATTAAACTTGCCAAGCAGTTCGTCATTGCCTTTATTGACGGCAATGGCAAATTTATCATTAATGTCAATTTCATCGCCCTTAATGCTAAAATTTTTACCCAAATCACTGCCTAGCCATTGTAGTGCTGGTAGTTTGTCGCTGATGACGGCATCGGCACGGTTATTACCCAAGTCCATAAAGGCATTATCAAGCGTACTGTGTAGGGTTGGAGTAACCTCAGGGTAGGCTTGGGTTAGCCATTGGCTTGAAATGGTCGAGCCTTGTGCAGAAATTTTGGCACTTTTGATGTGGTCGCTGTTTTTGGGGTCAAAGCTACTGTCGTTTTTGGCGACAAATACCAGCGTATTAATAAAATATGGTTCACTAAAACTAACCTGTTCAGAACGCTCTGGTGTTATGCTCATGGCGGAGACGATGGCATCAAATTTATCGGTTTTTAGGGCGGGAATGATACCGTCCCAGTCTTGGGCATCAATTTGGCAAGTTACCGCCATTTTTTGACATAAGGCTTGTGCGATGTCCACGTCAAATCCAGCCAGCGAACCATCGTTGTTGGTGTAGTTAAAGGGAGCATAAGCCCCTTCGGTGGCGATACGCAAGGTTTGGGCGGTTTTGGTTGGCGTGCTGGCGTTTGTGGAGCTGTCGTTGTTGCAAGCGGTTAAAGCCATAATACTAAGCAAGATGGGTGCTAGGGTATATTTCATGATGAACTCCGTAAAACAAAAGGCATGAGTATCTCTCCCATGCCTGCTTGATTATTGGGTTTTGGTTTCGTCAGTGGTGGTATCCTCTAATGAAGTTGCTGGGGCGGTGGTGTCAAAGTACTTAGCAACGATGGCATCATACTCGCCACTATCTTTTAGGCTGGCAAGGGCGGTGTCGAATTCTTGTTTTAGGTGGTCGCCCTTGCGTACAGCAATACCAACTTTATCATTGATGTCGATGGGGTTGCCTTTAATCTCAAAATTTGCTCCCTGCTCTGTTTTTAGCCAATCAGAAGCGGGTACAAAATCTGCCAGCATGTACTGAATACGACCTGCTGTCAAATCAAGATGGACGTTATCTTGTTTATCATAAGCCTTAACGATAGCTTTGGGTTGGTGTGTGGCAAGGTAATCGCCCGAAACGGTAGATTGCTGCACACCGACAGTTTTATCTGCCAGCCCATCTATCGTGATATCATCGCCTTTTTTGCCCACAAGAATAAGTTTGTTGTCAAAATACGACTCGGAAAAATCCACGACCTGCAAGCGGTCAGGTGTGATGGACATGCCTGCCATAATCGCATCTGATTTATTGGCGTGTAGACTGGGGATTAGGCTATCCCAATCTTGACTTTGGATATCGCAAGTTGCGTTCATCTTGGCACACAGTGCGTGAGCAAGGTCAATCTCAAAGCCTACGACATTGCCTGTGTTATCCAGATAGCTAAATGGCTTAAAGCTAGATTCGGTGGCGATGATAAGGTTTTTGCTCTCGCTCGGAGCTGTACCCGCCTTAGGGGCTTCGCTGGGCTTATCACTACCGCAGGCAGTCAGTAGAGTGGCGCTGGCAAGTAGTGTGCCACACAGGAGTTTCTTGGTTGGTGTTATCATTATTTTATACTCATTTGGCAGAGTCTTTTGACTCTGATGTATTTTCTTCTGATGAAAGTTGGGTCTCATCAGGGTTTTGGGTGGTGTCAGTCTCGGCTTTTGGGGCGTTATCGCCAAAATGTAGTTTTTCAAGCTTGGCAAGCTCGCCGTTTTCTTTTAGGGTGGCAAGTGCTTTATCAAAGTCTGCTTTTAGGGCATCGCCTTTGCGTACAGCAATGCCAAGATTGTCGTTATTGTCAATCTCATCGCCAATCAAGCCAAAGCCATCGCTGTTTTGTTTTAGCCAATCCATTGCAGAGACTTTTTCTGCCATGACTGCTTGGTTGCGACCCGCTTTTAGGTCGAGGTAGGAGTTGATGTAGGTATCGTACAACTGTACACGGTTTCCGTCTTTGCCATCGTAGTTTTTGGTGATGTAATCTGCCCCTGTGGTGGAACGCTGACTGCCTAGTACCAGACCTTTGATGTTATTTGGATCAAACGAACCGTCATTTTTGGCAAGCCATACGATGGCGTTGCTAAAATAAGGGGTAGAAAAATCCACCTGTGCTTCACGTTCTGGGGTGATGGACATGCCTGCGATGACTGCGTCGTATTTATTGGTAAGTAGACCAGGTAGCAAGCCGTCCCAATCTTGGGCAACGATGTCGCATTTGGCTTTAATTTGGGCGCACACAGCGTTAATCACATCGACATCAAAACCAACAATTTTACCATCTGCACTGGTGTCATTAAAGGGAGGGTAATTGGCTTCGGTGGCGATAACAAGGCTTTTGCCTTCGCTGGGGGCTAGGGTGTTGTCTGCCTTAGGGGCTTCGCTGGGCTTGTCGCCACCGCAGGCGGTTAGTAGGGCAGTGCTGGCAAGTAGGCTAAGTGTTAATTTGGAAATTTTCATAAGAGTCGTCCTTTGTTGGCTAAGATTATATGTGAAAATTAGCTTTGGTGTGATGCCATGAATTCTTTTACACGTTCGGATTTGGGATTCTCAAAGACTTCAGTGGGCGTTCCCATTTCTTCGATACGTCCTTGATGTAAAAACACCACTTTGGTGGAAACTTCTTTGGCAAATCGCATTTCGTGAGTTACAATCAGCATGGTACGCCCCTCACTGGCAAGCTCACGCATGACAGCAAGTACTTCATTGACAAGCTCTGGGTCAAGGGCAGAAGTCGGCTCATCAAAGAGCAGTACTTTTGGTTTCATTGCCAAAGCACGAGCGATAGCCACACGCTGACGTTGACCGCCTGATAGGTTATCAGGATAGGCACTTTTTTTATCGAGCAGTCCTACTTTATCAAGCAAGCGTTCGGCTTCTGCGACGGCTGTCTGCTTGTCAATGCCTAGCACGTGAATGGGGGCTTCGGTGATGTTTTCTAAGATGGTTTTGTGTGGCCATAGATTAAAGGATTGGAACACAAACCCAATCTCTGAGCGGAGCTTTTCGAGCTGTTTGGGGTTTTTGGCAACCAATTCGCCTGATTTTGGGGTTAAAAGAAGCTCCTCTTGACCGACAAAAATCTTGCCAGAGCTGGGCTTTTCAAGTAGGTTGATGCAGCGAAGTAGGGTGGATTTGCCAGAGCCAGACGACCCCAAGATGCTAATAACGTCGCCATCATAAGCAGTCAAGGACACGCCTTTTAATACTTCAAGCGAGCCATAGCTTTTATGGATATCTTGCAAATCTAAGGCGATAGGGCGGTCTGTCATAATATTCTCAAAATCACTAAATATAAACCCTATATTTTGAACAAAACTAACCAAAAAGGCAAATCTTTTTTGTCAATTTTTTAATATTTTTGCAAATTTTTAAGATTTTTCAAAATGGATTTAAAAAATCAATCAAAATGGCAAAATTTGGCAATTTTGTGGTTAAATTGTGTTATAATTAAGCATTTTAAGTTAAATCATCACGGTGAGCCATGCCTGATATCCAAAAAGCCATGAATGCCTCCCAAAACATGGGGCTACTTAGTCGTCTGTGGCAGGGGTTTTTGACAACTGTTGGCACGGAGCGATTTTTTAAGATTTTTTCGCCATGGGTTAAGTGGCTTGGGCTGATTGCGTTTGTTTTGCTTAGTGTTGGTACGGTTTGGGGCTTGGCATTTGCACCGACAGATTATCTGCAAAAAGACAGTTACCGCATTATCTTTATCCATGTGCCAAGTGCTTCAATAGCGATGAGTGTGTATTTGGCGATGGCGGTGCTTGGCGTGATTTTTTTGGTATGGAAAATTAAAACCGCCAATATTGTCGCTCAGGCGATTGCTCCGATTGGGCTGATGGCATGCGTATTGGCTCTTTTGACGGGGTCGATTTGGGGTAAGCCCACGTGGGGGACGTACTGGGTGTGGGACGCTCGTCTAACGTCCATGTTGATTTTGGCGTTTTTGTATATTGGGGTAATCTCATTGTTTAGTGCCTTTGAGCATAGTCAAAATCGTGGCAAGGCAGCGGCGATACTCTCGGTGGTGGGGGCGGTTAATCTACCCATCATTAAGTACTCGGTGGAATGGTGGAATACCCTACATCAGGGTTCGACCTTTACCATCACAAACGCCCCAAAAATGCCAGCGTCCATGTGGGTGCCACTGCTTGTCATGATATTGGGGGCGTATTTTTTGGTGGCGTGTTTGGCAATTTACCGCACCAATTCTTTGATTTTACAACGTGAACATAACAAAGCATGGGTAGCCAAATGGCTATCTACCCAAAAATAGCCAGCTAAGGTAGCAAGCGATGACTCCGTATTTTTCTAGTTTTCAAGAATTTTTACACATGGGTGGTTTGGGCGTTTATGTGTGGACATGTTACGTCATTACCTTTGGGTGTGTGCTTGGGTTGATTATCTATGTTAGAGGTGAACGCAAACGCACCATTGCCAAGCTAAGACGTCACAATCAACACACCTCAAAACTTACAAACAAACAGCGTCAAGCATTGGCAAAGGGGTAAATCATGAATAATACACGCCAAAAGAAGCTCATGTGGGTGCTTGCCATGCTCGTTGGTGTGGCGGTAGCGGTGGGGCTGATTTTATATGCCATTCGTCAGCAAACGGATTATTATTTTGACCCAACCGCCATCAGTGCAGGTCAAGCCCCAGAGGGCAAGCGAATCAGAGCTGGGGGTATGGTGGTGGCAGGCAGTGTCAAGCGAGATGTGAATGACCCTGTCAATATCCAGTTTAGTATCACAGATTATAAGGCGGTCGTGCCTGTTACTTATCGTGGGGTATTGCCCGATTTGTTTGCTGAAAATTCTGGTGTGGTTGCCACAGGCGAATTAAAAGACGGTGTCTTTGTGGCAAGTGCTGTACTTGCCAAACATGACGAAAACTACATGCCGCCAGAGGTCGCCAAATCCCTCAAAACCGAGCATGCCGAACGTGGCACTGATGTCAATAATGGTCAGTTCGTCCCAGCCACAAGCATGGCAGAGATAGATGAGCGTAATGCACAGAACGCTCCCTCCCAAAATCCGTGAAACAGCCCATAAAAAATCCCCAGTAAGGGGATTTTTGATTTAGAATACTTGCTTGCCGAAGTTTGCAGGTTCGCTGTCTTTTTGCTCGTCCACAGTAGGATAACGAGTGCGGTCATCTTGTGAGAATGAGCTTTGTTTTTTCATGACTTGGTCAGCAGTTTTTGTCATGGCGTTACAGCCTGTTAGGGCAAGGGCGATTAGGGCAACGAGACCGATGTGTTTCATAGGATATCCTCAGAAAGTAGGTGGAACAAAAAAGTTGTGCAACAACACTTAAAATACTGCAAGAATCATGCCAATCTCTCATGACGCTCAAAGCAAAATGCCACACCATTTTTGCTGACATGTGCTTCACTTTTTACTCTCCGAAAGTTGCTGGGAATGGCAGGGTAAAAAGCATCGCCCCCAATGTCCAAATCCACCCGTGTGATTTCTAAAATATCTGCAATATCAATGCTTTGGCGGTAAATCTCACCCCCACCGATGATGAATAATTTGCCATTATCACAATCATCGCTTGCCAGCTCCAACGCACACTCTAAATTGTGAGCAACTTTGACGCCATCGGCTGTCCACGCCGTATCTCGGGTAATGACCCAATTTATCCGATTGGGCAAGGGTCTGCCCAGACTCTCAAAGGTCTTTCGCCCCATGACGACCACACCCCCTGTGGTGATTGCCTTAAAATGCTTTAAGTCCTCAGGGATATGCCACGCAAGCTGATTGTCCTTGCCAATGCAATGCTTGCGGTCAATGGCGACCACATGGACGATTTGAATGTTTTTCATGGTGTGTTACTCGTTGAATTTATTGTATTTTATGCGATTTTGGCGGTTTTTCAAAGTGTTATTTGGCATTGAAAGTGCTATAATGCCAATATGCCCATTTAGGATTTTATCATGTTTCATAAACTCGCCAAAACCGCTCGCACATTTGCCAAAAGCCATTTTAATCTTAATAACCCCACCGCCACCAAAGCATTTTTAAACCTATATTCACCTTATGTCGGTGCAGGGGTAAAAGTTTTGGAAGTCAATTATGATGAAGGCTTTATCAAAGTCTCTATGCCCCTCACTTGGCGAAATAAAAACATCGTTGGTACGCAATTTGGCGGAAGTTTATACAGTATGACCGACCCATTTTTTATGACGCTGTTAATGCAAAAATTAGGTTCGGAATATGTGGTGTGGGATAAATCCGCCTATATTGATTTTATCAAAGCAGGGACTTCGGATGTATTTGCCACTTTTAAGATTGATAATCAAGAAATAGAAACCGTCAAAGAACTCGCCAAAGACGGCAAAGCGGTATTTAGAGAATATGAAGTGGATATTGTTGATGTCAATGGCGAAGTGATTGCCAAAGTTAAAAAGACTTTATATATTCGTCTAAGAGCATTTAGTAAATCGGCTGGGTTTGTTAGTCGGTTTTGAAAAATGGCAATAAACCCAATGTGATATTGGGTTTATTTTAAGCCGATTATCCTTGCAATACCCCAAAGACATCAATGCCGATATCGCCATGCAAATCCACCAAATCAAGAAGCACCAATGCTCCAAGCACCTCATGCCCTGCTTGCTGACAAAGTTCGTTGGTTGCTGATAATGTACCGCCTGTCGCTAAAACATCATCAATAATCAACACCTTGCTACAAGGTAGGTCGCAACTCATTTCAAGCGTATCACTACCGTATTCCAAATCATAACTAAAACGATGCACGGGCGGAGGTAGCTTGCCTTGTTTTCTGACCAAAATTAAGGGCTTGCCTGTTTTGGCTGCCAAGATGCTCGCCAAAATAAAACCACGAGATTCTATGGCACACAAAAAATCCGCTTGGGCATAAAGCTCGCTTGGCACAGTATTTAAAAGAGCCTCCGCCAGTAAATTAATTTGTCCATTTAATAAAGGCGTGATGTCATAAAAACTAATACCTTGTTTGGGAAAATCAGGCACAGTTCGAATATATCGCCAAAGAGGGTGGGTTTTGTTAGTCATGTTTTTTACCTACATTAAATGTTGTTGCAGTTAATCATACCGCAACAGGAGCTTTTATTCTTTCGTGCGATTGATAATTCACAATCTTTATATCCTCAAAGTTAAATTCAAATAAATCCTTAACATCAGGGTTTAATTCCAACCTGCAAAGTGGTAAAGGCTTGCGGGTTAATTGCAGTTTGGCTTGTTCAAAATGATTATGATACAAATGCGTATCGCCCCCCGTCCAAATAAATTCACCCACTTCTAAATCACACACTTGGGCAATCATATGCGTTAAAAGGGCGTAACTGGCAATATTAAACGGCACGCCCAAAAAGACATCGGCACTTCTTTGATAAAGCTGGCAAGAAAGTTTATTATTGACCACAAAAAACTGAAACAGAGTATGACAAGGCGGTAAAGCCACCTGCCCTGCCTCAATCGGATTCCAGCCAGAGACAATCAGACGGCGAGAATTGGGATTGGTTTTGATTTCGTTAATTAGCCAAGACAGTTGGTCAAAGCCGTCTGTATTGTAGTCGCCATTGTCATTTTTGCTTGCCCCAAAATTACGCCATTGATGACCATAGACCGCCCCCAAATCGCCTGCTTGCCGTCCAAATCTGGCGGTTTGCTCAGCCGTTGCCCATTCGTCCCAAATGGTTACGCCATTGTCTTGTAAATATTTGACATTGGTATCGCCTTTAATAAACCACAAAAGCTCATAAATAATGGATTTCATATGGACTTTTTTGGTGGTGAGTAGAGGAAAACCGTCCGCCAAATTAAACCGCATTTGATAACCAAACACCGAGCGAGTGCCTGTACCTGTACGGTCGCCTTTATCATCGCCATTGTTTAGGATATGAGAGAGAAGTTCTAGGTATTGTTTCATGGGTTTTTCTCTTTTAATAAGTGTTCAAAAAATGCCACTGTGGTTTCGGTATCAAAATAATGCTCATCTAGGCGAATATAAGTGGCATTTACTTTGGCAAATTGTTGCCAATCGCCTATTTCATCTTGATAAATAAACGCTAATGTATATATCAATTTGCCTGAACCATGATGCTTTACTTCATGGAAGTGTAGTTTACACGCTTCATAGGATAAATATCTGGGTTTGATAAGTCCATGTTCTACAAAAGCGATTTTGTCAGGATATAATATCAGTTTTGGTTTTTGATATAAAAATGTCATGACAGCAAACAAGATAAACATGACAATGCCAAATGTCGTACCAAACATATTTTTGTCAATAAGACCAGCAATTGCAAAAAATAAAGAAATCAGTGGAAAAAATACAGTAAAAATAAGACCGATACGCCCAAAATAAACATAAACCCCAATTGGAAATTCAAAAGTTTTGCC